>JAZQOF010000015.1:0-16064 GCA_045627785.1 Bacteroidales bacterium
TATAGACGATGCCGTTCTTCTCCTTGAAATAGTTGTGTACTGCCTGGGCAGCCGAAGCCATCGACTCGATGAATGGGTCATTGCCCTCAGGTGTCTTGTCCCATCCCTCTGGCAGGTTTGTCCAGAGATCTTCTACAACACAGACCTTGCCGGCCGTATGGATATAAGCCTTGCCGTTGGCTGAAGCCACACCGATAGAGGCATTCTTCAGCACACCGCCAAAGCCACCCATCTGATGCCCCTTGAAGTGTGCAAGGTTGATCATGAAGTCATAGTTGGCCATGTGCGAACCTACGATGTCGTGCTTGATCCACTTGTCATCAACTACAGGTATCTCAAACTCACCCTCGGCATCCATGATATCCACCTTTGCAATCTTTGTGAAGCCATGATCCTCGATGACCTTCAGATGGTCTTCGGTTTTCATACGCTGGCCAGCGTAGGCAGTGTTACATTCAACGATAGTACCATTGACCGAATTGACAAGTTGACCGATGAACTCAGGCTTAAGGTAGTTGTGACCACCAGCTTCGCCAGTACTGATCTTGACACAGACGTTGCCCTCAGCCTTTACGCCCAAGGCTTCATAGACCTTGACAAGGCTTTCTGGGGTGATCTCCTCAATAAAATACACTACCGAAGTGTCGGCCTTAACAGCATCTTCTGTATTTGTGCTGACGCTCTTGGTATTGCCGCATGAGGCAGTCATGAGCAATGTGATGATAGTGATAATGAGCTTCTTCATATTTTTCTATATTTACTTTTTGATAATACACTGGTTACTCAATATTCTTGATGAATTTTGCAGGAACACCACCGACGATGGTTCTTGGTGCTACGTCTTTTGTCACTACGGCTCCAGCTGCAACAATAGCACCCTCGCCTATGGTTACACCTTGCAGAATCGTTACGTTTGCACCCAACCAAACCTTATCTTCAATACGAATAGGCTTGAAGGTCATGTCTCCTCTATGCTCAGGATCTGGATTGTGGTTGATAGTGCAGAGTGTGGCATTATGTCCAATAAGGCAATCGTTACCGATGAAGATGCCACCCTGATCTTGGAACTTACAACCCATGTTGATGAACGTGCGTTCACCGACCCAAGTATTCTTACCGCAATCAGTACCGAAAGGAGGGAACATGCCAATGCTCTCTGGAACGTCATGCCCCCAGAGTTCGGCAAGCAGCTTGCGCAATTCGGCAGGTTCATGGTACTTACCGTTGATCTCTGCTATGATGCGAAGCGCCTCCTGTGACATCTGATGCATCAGCAGATGTGCCTCCGAACCATTCTCGACAGGAAGACCATCTGCCATATGTTGTCTGAACTGTTCTATCGTCATACGTTCTTACCCATTTCGTAAGCTTCCTGCAACTTGGCATTTCCCTCAATTGTACGAGGAGCATCTACGCCACCGCAGAAGAGAGTGCCTTTGAGTTCGCACTTAGGATAGCAGTCAATCCAACCTGTAAGACCAGCTTCCGCACGTTTTGGTACCCATTCTTCATCTTCAGCAGCTGTCGAGAGCATGTAAACCTCACGGAACTTGTAATCCTGTGAGTACATTGGGTTCATGCGATCGATGAGTGTCTTCATCTGTCCGCTCATCTCATAATAATAGATAGGAGTTGCCCAAACTACCACTTCTGCATTGAGCACCTTATCCATGATAGCAGGTACATCATCTTTAATGCAACATTTGTGGGTCGATCCACAAGTAAGGCAGCCAATACAGAATTTCATTTCCTTACCGACAAGAGAAATCTTCTCTACATCGTGTCCGGCAGCATTTGCGCCCTCGATGAACTTATCTGCGAGCATGTCGCTGTTTGAGCCTTTACGAAGGCTTGTAGATATTACTATTACTTTCTTCATATTCATTATTAATTTTTGAGACTTTTTTACCATTCTTGATGTACGCCACTTTTCATGTTCCTTATCCAACTTCCTACCACCTTCCTTGTATTCTTGAGCTTACTATTTGATTATTTTCAAGATTTGCTCAGCATGAATCTTTGTCTTTATCTCCTTTGGAGTAAAGATATGCTCTACGATTCCATCCTCATTGACGAGATAGGTGGTGCGAAGTGTGCCAATGGTTCTGCGGCCGCAAGCCACCTTTTCTCCCCATGCTCCAAGAGACTGGAGGAGTTCTGTGCTTGTGTCTGCAATTAGTGGGAACTCCAAGCCCTGGGCATCTGCAAATTTCTTCTGCAGCTCCTGCTTATCCTTGCTCACACCGATAATCTCATAGCCAAGTTCTGCCAGTTCCTGTTTGTGTGCCTGCAGCGAACAAGCCTCTGCCGTACAACCGCTTGTGTTTGCCTTTGGATAAGTGTAGAGCACAATCTTGCGACCACGATAATCACTTGATTTGATCTCATTTCCATGCTGGTCAATGCCAAGCACATTTGGAATTCTATCACCAATATTCATAATAATGTATTTAGTTGTTTATAATTCTCTTACCACGACCAGCGCAGTTTGACTGACCGATCATCAGATAGTTCCATTATCGCCTCATGTGCCAACTTATGTTCCTTCTGTTGTCTCACCTTCTTATTTCTAAAGTAATATCCATGTATGACCTTTTACCCTCGATGTAATCCAGCCGCTCTTCTCGTGTTGACGTATCGATATTGGGTACAGTCATATTATTCGTTATAAATGGCAACATTCATTTCTTATCCTCTGTCAAAAACAGGCATCTCATCTGGTAGGTCGATAGCCAGTTCTATCAATCCTGCCACATTGCCTTCTTCATCATACCAAGGAGTTTGATGCAGAAGCTTATGCTTGCCGTGACGGATAATTTGGTAGGTGTTGCTTTCGCCCGTCTCTATCATGTGGCGAATCATAACACCAGCTTTCTCACCATGACAATTATAGAGATTCTTGCCAATTACATCGCCGTCTCGGTCGATGGCGCGTTTGTTCTGATAAAGTATAATGCCCTCCTTATCGCAAACCGTTGCTGCGATGTTGGGTACGTTTTCGAGATAATCAAAAGTCTGTTTCATAATTTCTTATTCTTTACATCGACGCTCGTATATGACTTCTCCGCTTTTGGGGAGTTCTAGCCAAACTGATACGATCGGAACTCCCGGCGACGGGAATAGTCATAGAACCTCTACGACGACAATTCTTACTTTCTGGAACTCCAATCTACGACCGTAGATCAGACTTCCTGATTCTTGGAAGTCCAATTAATTGTTTTACTTAACTACAGGCTTGCCTTCTCCAATCCAACCGTTGTATCCAGAATCAAGTTCAATGACTTTATAGCCATTTTTTACAAGTATTCTTGCTGCATTCTTGCTTCGTTTACCGCTACGGCAGTTCACAGCTATAGTCTTGTCCTTTGGTAGTGTAGCAAGAGCCTTTGTCTCAAAGTTGGAATTGAGAACATCAATGTTGAGCGATTTCTCGATGTGACCTTCGGCGTATTCTTCAGGAGTACGTACATCAAGACGCACAACCATTGTGTCCTCTATAGCCTTTGCGTATTCCTCAACCGAAAGACTCTTGAAGTCATTTGTCTGGGCATTGCAAGCAAACATACTGCAAAGCATTGAGATTATTCCCATAAGTTTTGCCTTCATTATTATATCTAATGTTTATATTGTTTTTAACTCTCCAGTTTCGCTATCCATGATGTAACCACGCACTACGACGTCCTTAGGCACGAGAGGATGGTTCTTTACGAGATCGACGGTCTCAAGTATTGCGGCTTCAGTATCGTCAAAACCATGAAGCCATGAATCAAGGTCAATGCCACAATGCTTCATGAGCGAGATGTGTTCCTCGTCGATACCACGTTCACGCATCAGGTGTAACATTTCCTGGCTGTCCATACCCTGTACGCCACAAGTTGTGTGACCGATGATCATAACTTCGTTTACACCAAGTTCATAGATAGCAACAAGCAGCGAACGAACTGTTGAGTCAAATGGATTAGTGATCGTTCCTCCAGCGTTCTTGATAATCTTCACATCGCCGTTCTTTATACCAAGAGCAGCTGGCAGAAGTTCAACGAGACGAGTGTCCATACAAGTTACTATAGCGATCTTTTTGTCAGGGTATTTGCTGGTCTTGTATTTCTCATAAGCCTTCGTTTCCACGAACTGCTTATTGTATTCTAGCATTTGTTCTATCATGATTGTTATAATTTTTAATAACGGGTAAAATGTTCTATCAATATTCTAGTTCTTTCTCCAAGTCATTTTTATGTGTGGGATACCGTCGAGCATGAATTTCTCTGATGATTGTTTGAATCCAACGCCTTCATAGAACCCTTTTGCATATTCCTGAGCCTCAATGTCAATGAGCTTTGCATCAAAATGTTCTATGGCCGCATCAATGGCATGAAGCATGATCTGTTTGCCATAGCCTTTGCCTCGTTCCGTAGATATTACTCTTCCGATGGAAATCTCCTTCATGTGAGTATCGGCTGGACAAACACGAGCCAATGCCACCACTTTATCTTCAACGGTCAGCCAAAGATGGATAGCTTTTTGATCATCGTAATCCAGATCCTGATAGACGCAGTTCTGTTCGACGACGAACACGTCACTACGTACTCGTAGGAGTTCGTATAGCTCATCTGTTGTCAGTTCCTGGAATGTCTTTTTATGTAGAGTCATATTTCCTGTTTTTTCTTCTTTGGTTTCGGCAATGGAATGTGAGGAAGTAATGCCTTAACGATAGGCAGAACGTAATCCTTATGTTCTACGTCGAGGATATAATGTTCCTTGGCACCATCGTACGGAAAACCGATCTCTGCTTCCGACATCATTTCTTCAATCGACTTATGTTTCTTGATGTAAACGATATTATCGCAAGCAAGTATGATAGGTTTCTCGTCCACGTATATGCAGTAATCTCCAAACATCTTCCGTGCTCGTACCATTCCAGCTCCTTCCAGCTGAGAGCAGACAAATTCTATAAATTCTGTTGTACTTGCCATTTGTTATTCCCCGATTATTGTTGCTACGATATTTCTTTCACCACCATAGTTGCGGAATTCACAAAGATATATTCCTTGCCAAATGCCTAAGTTTAGACGACCTCGTGTGATTGGAATACTGATACTTACTCCGCAAAGAGTACTTTTTGCATGAGCAGGCATATCGTCAGCACCTTCAAGCACGTGGTCATAATAAGGTTCATTCTCCTTTACAAGTCTATTGAATATCTGTTCCATATCTGTTCGAACATCAGGATCTGCATTCTCATTTATCGATAGTGCGCAACTTGTATGCTGAACAAATAGATTCAAAAGACCAGTCTTTGGAAGAGGAGGTAGATTCTTGATAATCTCGCCGGTTATGAGATGAAATCCTCTGCGCTTGGCAGAAATTGAAAATTCGACTTGTTGTATCATTGTGAAATTTTACGATAATGCCATCAGTTTTGCCTCAAGCTCTTTCATGAGCACCATGTCAAATCCATGTTCTTTGGCAATTTCTATTGGACGGCTATAAAGGTATTTGATTTCCATTTTTCTGCCGAAGTCATAATCAAGTTTCATGGAAGGAGCATACGGAACCATATCAAGTGTGCTTTGCATCATCGTATCTGCAAAATCCTCTTTGATGGCAGTTACCCCACATGCCCATGCTGCATGAATAACCTCCAGCATCTGACGGTAGATCAGATCTTTTGTTTCGGGATTGGCAAGGAGATTGTTTGTGAGGCTATTGTTTGCAACTGTCATACCATTGAATGGCATGTTCCAAACGGCTTTTCTCCATCTGGCTTCATTGTACTCAACATTGTTGACTGAAATTTCTGCCAATTCAAACTCTTTCAGCATGTCAGAATACCTTAGCTCGTCCTTGACAGAGTAGTTGCCGATATTTATACCGCCAAAGAACACGTGGTTGACTACACCTGGTTCTGTCTTTGATGAAGCAATAAAGGCAAGTCCAGCCGCAAGCTGTGTGTCAGGGAACATCTGCTGAACATCCTGTTCAACGCCTACGCCATTCTGGATGAGCAGTACAATTGTGTCCTTTGTGAGAAGTGGAGGTAAGAGGGTAGGGAGAAGATGATTGTTGACTGTCTTCAATCCGACAATTACAACATCTACCTGTGGCATATCCGCTGTTTTGTTGTAAGCAAGCACATTGTCCAGATGAAAATCTCCAAGATAGGAGTTGATCTGAAGACCATTCTTCTTTACATATTCATAGTCGCTATGAAACAGGAAATGAACTTCATTACCAGCCTTTGCGAGCTTTGAACCATAGTAGCAGCCGATAGCGCCACTGCCGATTACTGCGTATTTCATTTTTTTTGCTAATTACGAAATGATTACTCTGCATTTGCAGCCCATCTGATGCCTCTCTTCATAATCTCCAAGGCTTCCGGCACTTCAAAGTCAGAAACTACATGACAAAGCGATGAATAGAAAACCTTCCCTTTTCCGTAGCTTGTTTTCCATACTACTGGGATAGTTCTGCCATTAATCCAAGGAGCTGACTTGTTGTCTTTGTAGGTTGTTGTGGCAAGTACCTTTACGTTAGGATCATAATGAACATAATACTGTTCAGAGTGCATGTGAAAGTCCTTGATGCCTGCAGTCACAGGATCTGTATGATCGGTGATGTTTACATCATAGTCGATCACATTATCTGGATGTGCAACCCACTGACCGCCGACCATAAACTGATATTCGGTGTTGTTGCGGAACGAATCTCCTAGTCCTCCATGCCATCCGACAAGGCTCTTTCCATTGCGCATAGCATTGAGTAATCCTAGTTCCTGTTCATTCGTTATAGTTCCCATTGTCCAGCATTGAACTATCAAGTCAACAGATTCCATTATCGTGCTGTTTGTGTAAATTCCAAGGCTGTCTGAAGAAATGACTTTTGCACCTTCTGACTCCATCCATGGTTTGAGGAGGTCATGGCATGGTTTTGGATCATGTCCATCCCAACCTCCATAAACAAATAGTATAGTCTTGCCTTCAAGGCTTGATTTCTCCTGAGCCTTGACTGTGTTAATGAACGAAATGCCAAGGATGGCAATCATGACAATTCTTAGTAGTTTTTTCATTTCTTATTTAATTTGGAAGTATCTTGATGATAAAATCGAAGATACCTATGTATGAGTCAATAAAACCGATAATGAAGGCTGTGATTGCAACAAACAATGCAAAAAGGATCCACGAATAGAAAGACAACAGTATGGCTTTAATCCATGAAATACGAAGCAAACATTTCTCGCAGCACATCTCCTGGCTTGCGGAATAGATCGATGCATGTCAGTACAAACTTATTGTCAAGATTGTATATGTCGGGAATAATTTCTGTTATTGCTCGACGGAACGATAGTCGTTTGGTGTCGGCTGATTGTCCACACTCCGGGCAAAACTTGCCTGAAAACTCTGTCCCACAGTTAAGACACTTATTTTTGTTATGTTCAGGCGTATTATTCATATCCGTAAGTTGATACTCTTATTCTCATTTGATGTGCAAAGACTAATAATTCAGAACTGGTTGATCAACCAATCCATAGGCTCACCCTTGCCATAGTCGTTGAGTACACGGCACCAGCTGAAGTGACTGAGCATTCCACCAAAGCCATATTCACGCATCTCGTCATCGCTATAGATACGGAGTTGGTCATCTTTGGCACCGAGACGACGACGTGCGTCACGATAGATATACGAACTGAGCACATTACAAGTATTGTCATCCTGTGCATGAACGAAGTACATCGGCAATTTGACAAAAGCTTCTTTGTCCATAGGAGAGAGGACCATGTCGGTGCCATTCCACTTATATACAGCTCCTTCGCTGTTCCATACGCTATCCACGCGATTGGTGAATTCTCCCATGTTGGTGCCCGGTTTCTCGCGCAAAGGCATATGGATCGGTACGATTGGATCCATTGCGCAGATAGGGATGGCTGCTTTGAAACGGTTGGCAAACTGCATCATGAAGCGCATTGTACAACCGCCACCACTCGATGCACCGGCACAGAAAAGACGTGAACCATCGACTTTGCCTTCTTTGATCAGCTGATCGATGAATGCCATTTGCAGGGCATTGTTACGGTCAACGAGTTCGATTCGATCAGGATGCTCCGATGCACTATAAGAATAGTTCGGGTTAGCCAAGGCAAAAACAAGAGTAGCGCACTTCTGGTTATGCTGAGGAAGTGATGCAAGACACTTATTGGCCAATGCGGCAGTCATGAGAGGCTGGTTGTATTCACCACCACCAATCTGCCATACAAAGAGTGGTACGTTGGGAATAGTGTTTCCCAGCTCATCCTTTGGCAGGTAGAGCATATACTCGCGAGTGATGCCTGCGAAAGTGAAAGAACCCTTGATGCAGTCTTCAATGACCTCCGTGTGAGTCTCGTTGACATCTGCCATTGAGAAGTTGAGTTTCTCGCTGGTGCATACCACCTTCCATGGATTCTTTTTGAACCAAGGAGTGCGAGCTCCTTCTGCATCGAAAGGCTTTGCTGTGATGGTCAATGTCTTTCCGTTGGTTTCGATCTTGATCTCATCATCGGCAAATGGATGTGCCATCTGTCCGTCCGATGGGTCATAGAATGAATTGACGGCATTATTCTGGATATCGAAGTCGGCTGCTGTGAGTTTCTTTAGCAATTTCTCACTTTTGACGGTCACTTTGAGCTTTTTGACTACGGTTCCCCAATCGTCAACGGCTGTATAAGCCACAACCTTCTGCACTGCTGTACCTTTGAGAGGTGCTGGTTCTTCAGGAGGTGGTGTTTGCCAACTGAATTGTGCATAAACTGTTGTTGATGCCAAAAGCATAAGAATGCTAATAAAAATATTTTTTTTCATAGATATATTATTGTATTTATAGTTATTATAAGATATTCCTCTTTGTATTCATTGTACAAAGATAACATATTATTAGTATAATCGTATCAAAAATGGCTAAATCGAAAAAAAACTTATCTTTTTGGGGTAAACACTTGGTATCTTAATAAAAAAATATATAAATTTGTGATACTTTTTTATAATTACTATGGAAACAAATAAATATCCTCATTTGACCAGCCCTATCACTTTAGGTCGTGTCACTTTTCGTAACCGTATCTTCTCTGCACCTATGGGGGCTACCGACATCACCGCTGACTGTTGCCCAGGTCCTCGTACCCAAGGCTTCTACGAACTTCGTGCTAAAGGCGGCGCTGCTTCTGTAACCGTCAGCGAACTTGTAGTACATCCTGAGACAGATGCCAGCCACATGCTGCATCTCAATCTTGAGACAGTCGGTTGTCTGCCAGCACACGTTTTTGTCGCCGATGCCATCCGTCGTCACGGTTCTGTGCCAAGTATCGAACTCTCTCACTCAGGCCAGTATGCAGGTACTTATATGGCCGATAAGAGCAAGAAGGCAAGCCTCTGCCAATGGGGACCAAGCGAAGGCACTCGTCCTGATGGACGTCCCGTAAAGGCACTCTCAAAGGAGCAGATTGCAGATATAGTAAAAGCTTATGGCGAAAATGCCGCTCTTTGTAAACGTGCAGGTTATGAAATGATCATGGTGCACTGCGGACATGGTTGGCTCATTCATCAATTCCTATCTCCATATCTCAACCATCGTACTGATGAGTATGGCGGTTCGCTTGAGAATCGTATGCGTCTCTGTCTCGAAGTACTCAAGGCTGTACGCGATGCAGTAGGTCCTGGCTTTCCAATCGAAGCTCGCATCAGCGGTAGTGAACTGTTTGATGGCGGTTATGGCATTGAAGATGGTATTAAGATTGCACAAGCCATTGAACCATGGGTCGATATGATCCATGTCTCTGCCGGTTCTTATCAATTCGGTTTCTTCAATACCACACCACCGATGTTCGACCCTCATGGCGTCAATGTTTGGTTGGCTGCAGAAATCAAGAAGCACGTAACTAAGCCTGTTGCAACAATCGGCGGTTTGAGCGACCCTGCCCAGATGGAGGAGATCATTGCTTCGGGTAAGGCCGATGTCGTTTATATGGCTCGTCAGTTGCTCGCTGATCCATTCCTCCCACAGAAGGTGATGGCGCAGCAGGATGACCGTATTGTGCGTTGTCTGCGCTGCTATACTTGTATGGCCGAACGTCCTGTGACCTTTACACGCCGTTGTGCTGTAAATCCTATAATTGGACGTGAGATTGAAGGTATGGAAGTCACACCAGCTGCACGCAGCAAGAAAGTGCTGGTTGTAGGTGGTGGAGTGGCAGGTCTTAAGGCTGCACATACCGCAGCACTCCGTGGCCATAAGGTGATTCTTTGTGAGAAGTCGGATGCCGTCGGTGGAATCTTGAAATCCGAACAGGCAATACCTTTTAAATATGAGATGTATCAGCTCGGTCCATCGCTCGAACGTCAGTGTCTTGATGAGGGCGTAGAGATCCGTCTTAACACCGTTGTTACTCCAGAATATGTTGAGGCAGAGAAACCAGATGCAGTAATTCTTGCTGTCGGTTCAACACCTCTTGTTCCAAATCTTCCTGGTATTGATGGTGACAATGTTGTTGTTGTAAATAACTATTATCTTGAGAAGGGTAAGGTTGCCGATGAGGTTGTCGTCCTCGGTGGCGGTTTGGCAGGTTGTGAATGCGCTGTTCACCTCGGTATGGAAGGCAAGAAGGTTCATCTTGTGGAGATGCGCGATACTTTGGCACCAGATTGCAACATCCGCAATCGTCCGATTCTGATGCGCAAGGTTGCTGAATTCACTACTGCTCACACCGAATATGCAGGTCTTCGTATTACTCCAGAGGGCGTCATCTGCCGCGATAAGGAGGGTAATGAGGTTCTCGTTCCTGGCAAGACAGTTATCTGTGCTGTTGGTCAACGTGCTAATCGCAAGGATGTTGATGCTCTTCGCATGAGTGCTCCATACGTTCGTGAAGTCGGCGACTGTGTTCGTCCTGCCAATATCACTAAAGCCATCTACGAAGGCTATCACGCAGCATTGGATATCTGAATTTAGTCACTATATTTTATTTGTACTTATCGATATGCGTAAATACCTTTTAATGTTTATTCTCTTTCTTCTGCCATTCACATCGTTTGCGCAGGATGATTCAGAATATGCATCATGGGTATATTTGTCGGCAAGTAAAAAACTCTCTGACCGTTGGACGGTAGCTGGACAAGCAGAGATACGTACCGGAAAGACATCTTCCGGTATGTACCTCTGGTATATCGATATGTCTGGCCGATATAATCTGACCAAGTGGCTTGTAGCAAGTGCTGGTGCTGACTATATACGTATTCAAAGTCGCACCAATGGCGCTTGGATGACCGATTGGCGTCCGTTCATCTCAATCATTCCTTCCTGGACGATGGGACCTCTTCGTGCCAATGTCAATATTTGTTACAGTTATAATGCTTTTTCTCAGGATTCTGGCAAGAACTATAACCTGATGCGTTATCGTTTCCATGTCGAATATCCTATTCCTGATTCCCGTTTTTCACCTTTTGCTAGGTTCGAACTCAGGCATAAGCCGGATAGGTTAGAGCGAGTTCGTGGCACTTTCGGTACTTCTATCAAGTTCACACCACATTGCTCTATCGATGTCGCCTATATATATCAACAGATGTATAAGGGTGTCGAAACCCATGCAATCTCCTTAGGATACAAACTCAGATTGTAGATCATTTAAGTACCGGCGGATGAAAGTTATTTCACACGCTTCAGCACATTGCTTACTTTCCAGCTCTGGGCATTCTTGTGTGTGTAGCTTGACGTCTGACGCACATCCTCAATGTTGGCGGCAAACAACAGTTTGTATTCTCCGGCTGCAGTTTCCCATTGGCTAAGAGCCTCATTGAAATTTGCCAAGCTGTAAGCATCCACCTTGAAGGTGAGGGTCTGGCTCTCTCCAGGTTTCAGTTCCTTGGTCTTTGCAAAGCTCTTCAACTCACAATTAGGTTTATCCAAACCTCCGGCAGGAGCACTTACATACAACTGTACAGCTTCCTTGCCAGCCACATTACCGGTATTCTTTACGGTGATGGTAGCGGTAAATCCGTCCTTCTCTGCTTTTACGGTTGGATTGGAGTAACTGAAAGTGGTATAGCTCAAACCATATCCGAATGGATAACTTACCTTTACGTTCTTGGTGTTATAGTAACGATATCCCACATAAATACCTTCTTCGTAATCAGTATAATGAACATTCTTGCGTTGTGGGTAAGGAGTCATATCGTACTTGCCCATAGCCACAGGACCAGTATAATCGTAAGCAAAGTTGTCATAGGTGTTAGTGTCAAAGTAATTCACAGGAATACTCATGCTCAATTTTCCCGATGGATTCTGGCGACCGCTCAGCACATCCATTACTGTATTGCCGCCTTCCTGACCTGGAAGCCAACAGCAAACTACGGCATCGGCCAGTTCCTTCAGCGGCTCCAGTTCGGTAGCACCACTGATATTCAGGATCACAATCACCTTCTTGCCCTGTTTGTGAAATGCACTTGAAACCTGCAAGAGCATGGTTCTCTCTACTAAGGTAAGCTGGTAATCTTCAAAAGCATGGCGATCCAAGCCTTCGCCGTTACTACGGCCGATAGTAATCACAGCCAGATCATCCTCCTTAGCACTCTGCTCAATCATATTACCATTGATTGTTACCTCTGGCAATGCGGTACGACCAAGGTTTGAAGCATAAGGATTCTTCATAGTAATCACTTCCAGCTGCTTCTTTACGGCATCCTGATAGAATGTGGTCAGTTCCTGGTTAACCGTGTATCCATCATTCTTGAAGCCATCTACCAGGTTGATGGTGTAAGCTTGGTTCACAGAACCTGAGCCAGTGCCACCAGCGATGAAGTCGTATGAAGAAATGCCAAAAAGCCCCACTTTCTTGCCTATATTTCTCAGAGGTAAGGTGTTGTCCTTGTTCTCCAGCAGCACGATGCACTCAGTTGCTGCTTGTCGGGCAACCTCGGCATGAGCCTTCAGGTCGGGCTTGTCGCTGTACTTATAACCTTTGAAGCGAGGCGATTTTACCACGATACCCAAGATACGCTCTATGTTCAGATCCAAGTCGCTCTCTTTAAGCTTACCGCTTTTAATGGCATCGAGCACCTCCTGATACTGTTGGTCGGAACCCGGAGTCAGCAAGTCGTTACCAGCCCAAAGTTCTTTATCAGTCTTGCGCAAACCTGCATAAGCCCAGTCGCACATCACATAGCCCTTAAAACCCCATTCGTCACGCAAGATATCGGTCAACAGCTCACGGCTTTCCATGCTCTGCTGTCCGTTTATCGCATTGTATGCAGTCATTACCGTCCAAGGATCACTCTCCTTAACGGAAATCTCAAAGCTTTTCAGATACAACTCGCGCAGGGTACGCTGATCCAAACGACTGTCATTATCCTTACGGTTGGTTTCAGCATTGTTTACGGCAAAGTGCTTGACACTTGTACCTACATTTTGGCTTTGTACTCCGCGGACGAAAGCTGCTGCGATCTTTCCGCTCAGAAGAGGATCTTCGCTGTAGTACTCAAAGTTACGACCACACAATGGGTCACGCTGCAGGTTCTGTCCCGGAGCTAACAGCACATCGACACCATATTCCAGCACTTCATTACCAATAGTTGCACCCACTTTCTCCACCAGTTCGCTGTTCCAGCTGCATGCCAATGCCGTTCCGATAGGGAAGGATGTACAATAGTAAGTCTGGTCGGTTCCCTCTCGGGTAGGGCTGATTCGCAGGCCTGCAGGACCGTCAGCCAATACGGTTGGAGGAATGCCCAATCGTTCAATCATAGCTGTACTGGCCGCACTTCCAGGAACATACAAAGTAGAATTTCCGTAACCTGTAAAAGCGCTGGAAGAACAGCCGATTACCATCTTCGCCTTTTCCTCCAGCGTCATGGTTTTTACTATCTCCTTGATATTTGTCTCTGTGAGTTTCTGAGCGTTAGCACTACTTGCCATGAACATCAACCCCAGAAAAATAATTGTGTTCTTTTTCATTATCTAAAGTATTCAATAATAGCTATTTCGTTATTTGTACTGATACAATTTGAAGTGCTGGATATCAAATTGTCCTACAGGGATGCGAACATGGCGTCCTTGGTGTGTCTGATCTCCATTAAGATGTCGCTTGACGTGCATATTGCCTTCTGTAATATTTACCGACTCGCACTTTGCAAGACCTATTCTTGTATTGCCATTTTTCCAATTAGTATCTGCTTTCGCATCCGAATAGGTAATGACAACACCGCTTCCTATGGCGAGATAATCTTCCTTGCCGAGGCGAAGGATAATACATGCAGCTTCCGGCCATTCGGCATCCTTGGCCCCAGGTTCCCAACCTAGCGAGTAACTATGCTTGATGGTTAGGCGAATGCCATCGGTGGTTATGATTTCTGCTTCACGTTGTTCGTTGTCAAGTAATACAGCATCCATGTCGCTTGTTCCTTGCCTGTCGAGAATCAATGATTCTGCCTGACGAATGAGTTGATAAGATGCGACAAGTGGGGAGAGGTTGGAACCTCCAGCCGAGAAGGCGTTGAGCTGATCATCCTGAGAGAGATCCATGCCACTCATGTCGTTATCCTTTGCGTTTGAATAGAGTGGATAATCCTCGATGCTGAAAGGACAGAATCCCATCGCTCCATGATGGCCGAAAGCATAGAGCGCATACATTGCATCTTTATCCTCAAGTCGAATCTCAGGTACGAATAGAGGATTGTTTGGCAGATGATATTTCGAGAGCCAAGACTTGATGCCTTTGTCGTAAATGTCAACACCAAGCACGTCGATGGATGGTGCTCCGCAATGCCAGAGGTCAATAAGGTGTGCCAAAGGTCCGCCCGATGGATATTGCCCTGGCTTACGGTCACGGCTATTCAAGGCCACGTTGACGTACATTGGCAGATTGTATATTGCACGCCCTGCCTTTGCAATCTCTTCGACGTATGTAGCGTATGTCCATGTCTGGAAGATTTCTTCGGTATAGATGTCTTCGCCAAAGAGTTGCGTCCATGTGGTGCCATCTTTCTTGTCCGATTTCGAAATCTTTGAGAGGTTTGTCTGAAGCTTTTCCTTTAAGTATGGATGCAGCGTCTTCTGATTCTTCTTTAGATAGTCGGTCAACTGCTGAGGTACAACACTCTGGTAGAGTTTAGTTGCATCTGCCGAATAATCGCGAGGCACATCGATCATGCCGATCTCGTTCTCCACCTGTACCATGATAACCGTCTGTTCGTTGGCATCATGATCACGCAGATGCTCCATAATCTTGCAGAAAGCTCGCTTGTCGGCTTCCAATACATTTTTGCTGAGCGAAGATGCTTCCTCTACAGGCCTGCCTTCCAAAGCATGAGCGCGAGGGAAACGCTTAGTGTCGCGCTTGAACCACTCAGGCGCATAGCAGCTCATAGAGTTCTTCCATGCTCCAAACCACAGCAGTACGACCTTCAGCTCATTGCGGCGTGCTTCTGAGAGTATCACATCAAGCGAGCTCATGTCGAAGTGTCCCTCCTCAGGTTCAATCAGTTCCCACGATACAGGAGCAAGCACGGTGTTGAGTCCCATCTTGTGCAGATGTGCGAAAGTACGCTTCACGTCTTCTGGTGTTGAGGCAGAGGAATTACCCAACTCACCGCCAATCATCAGCATAGGTTTCCCATTGGCAATGATTCTTGCAGTACTGTTGTCGCGATGCTCCAGTTGTGGCTGAGCAAATGCGAACAGATAAAATATGCTTGCTAAGACTGTAATAATCTGACGTTTCATTTCTTTGTGTTATTGCTTGCTAGCCAATCCTGCTACGATGAAGATGCAGGCAATGCCTATGCATATTTATTTGCGTATTAGTGCCTCGTTATTCTAGTATCACTTCGATATCATCGTAGAAAATGCTTTCTCCGCTTGTGATACGAGGCACGTCCAGACGGAGTAGCTTGGCTTCCTGAGCTTCGAAGGTGATCTTCTGCCAGATAGGGTTGTTGACAATGTTAGAGAATTCACCACGAGCCAGCTGTGTCCAGTTGTTGCCTCCGTCGGTAGAGTTCCATAGGATGTATTCGAGTGGCATTCCCTCACGATGTGTCTCGTCAGGC
>JAZQOF010000016.1:0-148481 GCA_045627785.1 Bacteroidales bacterium
CAGCCAGAACGCGGCAATCACGCCTGAGATCATCGCGAAGATCAACACGAATTTCATCAACCAGTATCCGCTCAGCATCACTACCGAGCCGAATCAGGTTGAGACTGCCAAGATCCGCGGATTCATCAAGGATCTGAAGAATTATCTTCACGACGAGTTTACTCTGCTCGGCATCGCAAGCGACATTGACATCCTGGAGAGCGCAAACGACTCATACGAAGAGACTTATATGAGCCGTATCAGGGAAAAGACCGAGAGCAATGACACTGCCGAGTGCCGTCATACAGCCGAGCGCTGCTACCTCCAGATCACCTACCAGCTCGCCGCTACTGCCAATGCTGAAAGCGAGGACATCGACGAGATGATGAAGATCGATATGTGTCGCAATGTGATCGACGAGCTCAACCTTCTCGTGAAAGACTTCAAGGCTAAGGCGTACAAGAAGACTAATCTTGATGACGAGGAGATTGAAGACGAAGACGAAGACGAAAACGAAAACCTTCGGTACGATAACGATAACGATAACGAAAACGTGTAAGTAAGGCTCTCACAGAAAGCACAGAATACACAGAAAAATTATTTAACAAACACAAATTAGGAACAAATTGGGAACGAATTTTTATAACGTCAATTCCCATGAATCTACCGTCCTTTTCTCGAACATCGCTTGCGATAATCTTTCCGTCAATTTAATTTTTTCCTAATTCGTTCCTAATTCACGTTCAAAAAATCTGTGAAATCTGTGAGTTCTTTGAGAGACAAAATTATCAATTATCAATTATTAATTATCAATTAAACTATGAGTTTCCAGGAATTTGATGAAATCGAAGAAATGCAGCCGAATAAGCGCAACAAGTGGTGGTGGCTGCTTAAGCTCGTGACTACTATCCTCACTGCCGTCGCAACAGTGTTCGGTGTACAGAGCTGCTCCTTTTGAGAATTAAAAATTAAAAATGCAAAATTAAAAATTAACGGCTGCCACATTAGTAAAACAAAAAAACGAGGGTGCGTGTGCATCCTCGTTTTTCTATTGAGCCGAATGTGGGACTCGAACCCATGACCTACGCGTTACGAATGCGTTGCTCTACCAACTGAGCTAATTCGGCAATGGCGCAAAAATAGGGAATAAAATCGAGATATCCTAATTTTGCGCGGAGATTTTTCAAATAAATTTCTTGAATGTGGCTCTGCGACGGTTCACCTTAGCTCCGAACACCTTCCAGTGGGCATGTACGCCGATATTCTTCTCGAGCTGCGGATAGGCCGAAACCCACTTGAACCTGCGTTTCTTGCCCGAACCGAAGAGCGTGGTGAAGAGCAGCGTCGAGACGCCCTTGCCCTGATACTTCGGACTAACAGCAATGAGCATCAGATCCCAGATGTCGGAACCGCCTTTGAAGTACAAGCCCTTGAGCATGTGATACCAGCCGAACGGGAAGAGGCTGCCCTTGGCTTTCTGCTGCGCCTCGGCCAACGATGGGCATGTGATGCCGAACGAGACAAGATTGTCGTCCTTGTCGGTCACGATAGCCACAAGGTCGAGCGGCACGAGCTTGAGCCAATAGTCGATGAAATATTCGATCTGACTGCGATCGAGCTCGGACACATAGTCGAGATGAGCATAAGCCTCGTTCAGGAGATCAAAGATCTTCGGGCCATAGTTCTTCTTGATGTCCTTGGTATCCTTGAGCAGCGACGCCTTGAGTCCGTAGTGACTCTTGACAAACTCGGCAACGGCAAGATGCTTCTCGTCGAGCTTATCGGGCATAGGGAAGAAATATTCGAGCCAGACGGTATCTTCTTCCATCGCAAGACCATAGGCCTTGAAATGATCGATATAATATGCGTGGTTGTAGATAGTGTTGAAGGTCTGCTTCTGGTCGAAGCCTTCGATCAATGCGCCTTCCTTGTCGAAGTCGGTCATGCCCAACGGACCAGCCAAGGTGGTCATACCCTGGAAACGAGCCCACTTGACCACAGCATCGAAGAGTGCCTTGCTCACAGCCTTGTCGTCAATGAAATCGACATAGCCGAAGCGGCAGAGTCGAGTGCCAGCCTTCTTGTTGTAGCGATGGTTGATGATACCAGCAATACGGCCCACAGGCTTCTCGTCTTCGTTGTATGCCATGAAGAATATCATATCGCCAACCTGCATCGAAGGGTTCTGCTCGATGTCGAAGTTATCGACCTCCATGCTCACGATAGGCGGCACAAAGTACGGATTGCCCTTATAGAGATCTATCTGGAACTCTACAAACTTCTTCAGGCCTTTGCGACCTCTGACTTCTTCAACTCGGATCATTCTTTGCAAACAAATTAAAAATGAAAAGTTAAAAGTTAAAAATTAAGTGCTATGCAAACAAATTAAAAAATAAAAGTGCAAAATAAACGCTATCAACCAAACGTCGTCAAAGCATTTTTAACTTTTAATTTTTAACTTTTCATTTGCTAACGACCTCGCCGGCACGAACGAGTGCCTTGTTGATATGATCGTAGATATTCTTTTCGCCAACGACCTTATAGACATTGGTGTGCTGCATGACACGAAGCACCTCAGGACGAACGCCCGAAAGGACTACCTCTATGCCGTCTTCATGACTCTTCTCGACAAACATCTCAAGGTTGTGAAGACCTGTAGCATCGACAAACGGAACCTTACGCATACGGATGATACGCACCTTTGGTGTCTCGAAGCTGTCGAGCTGACTTGCGAGCTCTTCGAACTTGTTGGCAATACCAAAGAAGAAAGGACCGTCGATCTCATAGATCTGAACTCCATCAGGAATCACAAGATGCTCTTCGTCGCCATGAACCTTGATATCCGAGTCGTCGGCAACATGAACCTCTCCATGAAGGAGTGACACATGGCTTGTAGAGGCGATACGGCGAAGGAGGAGAAGACATGCGAGTACGAGACCGAACTCGATGGCAACAGTGAGGTCGAACACCACTGTGAGGAAGAATGTGAGCAGAAGTACTGCAACGTCGCTCTTAGGATTCTTCATGAGCGCACGTACTGTACGCCAGCCTGACATGTTGTATGAGACGATGACAAGCACGCCTGCGAGACACGCCATAGGAATATAGTTGGCCAACGGCATGAGCACGAGAAGGATGAGCAGAAGCACGAAGGCATGAACCACACCGGCAACAGGAGTACGACCACCATTGTTGATATTGGTCATGGTACGCGCAATAGCACCTGTAGCAGGAATACCGCCGAACAATGGAGTGATGAGGTTGGCAACACCCTGTCCGATGAGCTCGGTATTCGAGTTATGACGATCACCGATCACACCGTCGGCAACAGCAGCCGAAAGAAGCGACTCGATAGCGCCGAGGATGGCGATGGTGAATGCGATAGGCATAAGGCTGCGCACCATCTCGTACGAGATCTCAGGAACGACCATCTGAGGGAGCTTTGCCTCGATCTCGAATCGGTCGCCGATAGTGTCGATACCCTCAATGCCCATGAAATACTTCATTGCAAGCACGATCAATGTGCCGAAGATGATGCCGTAGAGCGATCCAGGAATCTTGTTGAGACCAGGCACCTTCTTGAACGCCTTTGGCGAGAAGATGATGAGGAGGATGCTCAACATGGCAACGAGGAAGTTCCAGAGGTTGAATGTCTCGATGTTCTCGAAATAACAGATCCACTTACCGATAAAATCGCCTGGAGTCTTGAGCGGAGCCATAAGATGCCGACCTGTAGCTTCGTCGATCACCGCACAGCCATCGGCATCGAGCACTGTCTGCTTAAGTCCGAAGATATCGCCCATCTGTGTAGTGAAGATGGTGAGCGCAATACCTGCAGTAAAGCCGATGATGATAGGATAAGGGATGAACTTGATGACCGTACCGAGCTTGAACACACCCATGAGGATGAGCAGAACACCGGCAAGAATCGTCGCAATGGTGAGACCAGGCACACCATATTCAGGATTGGTGACGATGCCATAGATGATCACGATGAATGCACCTGTAGGACCGCCGATCTGTACCTTCGAACCACCTAATACTGAAATAATAAAACCTGCTACGATAGCAGTAATGATACCTTTTTCTGGCGAGACACCGCTCGCAATACCAAACGCAATTGCCAAAGGAAGCGCAACGATACCAGTGATGAGACCTGCCAAGAGATCCTGGCTGAACTTCTGCTTGTTGTAGTCCTTTAGACATGTAAAGAATTTCGGCTTAAAGTCAAAAAACGAAATTACTCTTCTCACAATACCTTATTTTAAAAATTCATAATTGATAATTCATAATTGATAATTATCTTGACAGCTGGAGAAATAATACATAATTCATAATTACTAATTCATAATTTTATTGACAGCAGTAGAGTATCTGCTAAATCCATAGCCATAACCCGAGTCGCGAAGCAAATTATCAATTATCAATTATGAATTATGAATTAACTTACTCTTTCTCACCGAAAGCGAGGTCACCGGCATCACCGAGACCTGGGATGATATACTTATGCTGATCGAGGAACTCATCGACAGCACCTACCCAAACGGTAGCGTCGGATGGAAGATTCTCTTCAAGATAACCTAAAGCCTCACGGCTTGCAATAACAGATACCACATGGAGCTTCTCAGGAGTACCCTTGGCAAGAAGTGCCTCGTAGGCGAGCTGCATGGAACCGCCTGTAGCCAGCATCGGATCGCAGAGGATCAATGTCTTGCCGTCGAGGTTAGGCGAAGCGATATACTCGATGTGAATGTCGAAATTGTAATCAGCATCATATTTGCGATATGCACTCACGAAAGCTGTCTCTGCATCGTCGAAGACATTCAGAACACCCTGCTGCATAGGAAGACCTGCGCGGAGGATTGCGGCTGCAACAAGCTGTTCGCAAGGGACATGAACCTCAGCAACGCCGAATGGTGTAGTGACATCCTGTGACTCATAATGGAGCTCACGGCTGATCTCGTAGGCCATAACCGATGCAATACGCTCGATGTTCGCGCGGAAACGCATACGGTCATTCTGAACATTGACATCGCGCATCTCAGCAACGAACTTGTTTACTACCGAGTTTGATTTCGAAAAATCTACGACTTTCATATAAGACTGTTTTTTGTGAATTTGCCGATTACATTATCTAAATAAGGCAGCAAAATTACACAATAATATATATAATTCAAATTTTTCTCGTCAAAACCCTTGGAGTAATCATAAAGAATTATAAACTTTGCAAACTTAACTTAAAAAAATATGAAGAAGATATTATATATTCACGGCTTCGGCTCTGCCGGTTCGACAGGTACTGCAACAATAATGCGCAACTTGCTTTACGAGAAAGATGTTAGGGTTATCTCGCCAGATGTACCTACTTCACCTGCAGAGGCTCTGCCTTTCCTCAAGAGCTTTGTCGAACAGGAACAGCCGGATCTGATCATCGGCACTTCGATGGGAGGTTTCTACGCCGAACAGCTTCGTGGATATAAGAGAATACTGGTCAACCCTTCGTTCCACATGGCTCGTCTCCTCACCTTCCGCGGTTTGGGTAATTACGAATTCCAGAACAAGCGACAGGACGGTGCCGACAAGTTCAAGGTCGACAAACAGATGATTGCAGAATTCAAGGAGATAGAGAAGCTATCGTTCAAAGGACTGACAGCAGAAGATAAAGGGAATGTGTGGGGCATGTTCGGCCGAAACGATCCGACTGTACACACCCAGGATGATTATACTAAAGTATATGGTAAGGATCACTTCATAGTCTTCGAGGGCGAGCACCGCCTGAACGACAAGATCCTGAAACACGACGTTCTGCCAATTATAAATAAAATACTCGGGATTTGATTTATAATTAATTCATAATTCATAATTATTTTGACAGCGAAGAATTTTAAGTTTAAAAATAAAAAAACTTCGCAAGACAAAACGCCAGACGCGAAGCTTAATTATCAATTATCAATTATCAATTAATCCTATCTTTCAGTGCCCATCACATCGTTAAGGATAATATCTGATAATCTATCGTAATTTTCCGAATATTCATTCGACTTGAGATAACGCTCGACACATTCGAGGTGTCTTGAGTTGTGGATGTCGGAACCCAGGAACTGGATGAAGCCTTTCTTGAGCATCCAGTGAGCCACTTCCTTTTCCATCTTACCATAAGCGCCAGCCAACGACAGGAGGTTGCACTGGAAATACACGCCTCGTTCGCGAAGGCTGTAATAGAATTCACCCGGACGTTCGGCATAATAGCGATAGCGCTCAGGATGTGCCAATATCACCTTATACCCTTCCTGTTTAAGTCTCTCGATCACATCATCCATTCTGGCGTATGGTGTATCCCATGCGTTCTCGATCAATATCCACTTACCTTTAATCGGGCGTAACTGGCACGACAATGAGCCGAGCGGACCTTCGTCGATCATGTGTTCGAACGAACGGTCAACGCGATACTCGAAACTGAAATTCTCGCACTTGATCTCCAGGCCTGCCTTTGCCACGCGATCCTTGATTGCGTCGAATACAGGCTGTATTTTTGCTGGAGTGTTAATGAATTTCGGATAGGTATAGTGAGGCGTGATAATCAATTTCTCGACGCCGTATTTCTCAAGGAACTTGATTGCTTTCATTGTAAAATCCATAGACGTAGAGCCATCGTCAACCCCAGGAATGAGGTGGCAATGTATCTCACGGCTGTATGGAAGCGGAAGCCTTTCTTTCCTCCAAAAAAAGAAATCAAACATAGTTTTTTTATTATTTCTCTCGCAAAGATATCCAAACATTATCGAAAAAACAAGACTTTGCCAACAAAAATAATGTTTTTATCCATTTTTTGGCGTATTTATTTTGATTGTCCCAAGAGTTTCTTATCTTTGCAAGAAGAATACATCTTATATTTTAAGCACATCTAACACGAGAAACAATACACAATCATATCATAATACTTAAAAGAAATGAAAAAAACAAATCTCATTGCCGGAGCGCTTCTTTGCGGAGCAACTCTCTTCATGGCAAGCTGCCAACCTAAGCAGGCAGCACCTCAACTCACAAAGTCGGGTCTCGACCCTGCAAACTTTGTTTCGGAAGTAGGTGGCAAGCAAACAGCCTTGTACACACTCACCAATGCCAATGGCATGGAAGTGTGCATCACAAACTATGGCGGACGTGTGGTTTCGCTCGTAGTGCCGGATCGCGACGGCAAACCTACTGATGTCGTTCTTGGTTTTGACAACATCGCCCAGTATGCCGACACTCTCAACTCTCCTACCGACTACGGTTCATCTGTCGGTCGTTACGCTAACCGTATCGCTGGTGGCAAGTTTACACTTAACGGTGAAGAATACCAGCTCAAGCAGAACGATGGTCCGAACTGCCTGCATGGCGGCGGAACAACAGGTTGGATGAATCAGGTTTATTCAGCTGAACAGATCGGTGATTCCATTCTCAAGCTTACTATCGTCGCACCTGACGGAGAGAACGGTTTCCCTGGCACTGTTACTGCAACAACAACCTACACCCTTACTGCCGACAATACTCTCGACATGGTTTGGGAAGCTACTACCGACAAGGAGACAATCATCAACCAGACAAACCACAACTACTATAACCTCAACGGTGACTTCAATGCTGTGGGAACAGACATGCTCCTTTACATCAATGCAGAGAACTTCACCCCTTCTGATGCTCTCTACATCCCAACAGGTGAAATCAAGCCTGTAGAAGGCACTGTATTCGATTTCCGTCAGCCAACTGCTATCAGCCAGGCTATCGGTGCCGACTTCGACCAGGTTCAGAACGCACGTGGCGGTATCGACCACAACTTCTGCCTCAACACAGCTGGTGACGACACTCAGGTTTGCGCTTCGCTCTATTCTCCAAAGACAGGTATCTTCATGGAGATGTTCACTAATGAGCCAGGTGTTCAGTGCTACACCGGAAACTTCCAGGGTGTTGACGGCGAACAGGAAATCGCTCACAAGGGTGGTGTTTACCCACAGTATGTAAGCGTATGCCTCGAAAGCCAGAAGTATCCAGACTCTCCTAACAAGCCAGAATGGGCACAGCCTGTTCTCAAGCCAGGAGAGAAATACTACAGCCACGCAGCTTACCGTTTCTCAGTAAAATAATTTTATCATAAAAAAACAATAATAAATTATAAATCACAAATCTTATGGCACAACAAAAACGTAACTGGGTTGCGATTATCACCATGTTCTGTATCTTTGGTATGATCGCTTTCGTAACCAACATGGCCGCTCCTTTCGGTAACATCTGGGGTATGTCTTACGACTGGGCAGGTATGATGGGTAACATGATGAACTTTGCAGCTTACCTCTTCATGGGTATTCCTGCTGGTAACATGCTCATCAAGTATGGTTATAAGAAGACTGCTCTCATCGCCCTCATCGTAGGTGCAATCGGTCTCGGCGTACAGCTCCTCTCAGGTGTAATCAGCAACATTTATGTTTACCTCCTCGGCGCATTGATCTGCGGTTTCTGCGTATGTATGCTCAACACTGTAGTAAATCCAATGCTCAACCTTCTCGGTGGTGGTGGTAACACAGGTAATCAGCTCGTACAGGCAGGTGGTACCCTCAACTCTTTGACTGGTACACTCACTCCATTGCTTGCTGGTGCTCTCGTAGGTACACTCACTAAGGACAGCTTCCCTGATGTAGCTCCTCTCATCATCACAGGTATCGTAGTATTCCTTGCTGCATTCTTCATCATCTCTTTCATCAAGATCGAAGAACCACAGGGCAACCTCTCAGAAGTTACTTATGAGGTTTCTCCATGGGCATTCCGTCACGCAGCTCTCGGTTTCATTGCTATCTTCTTCTATGTAGGTATCGAAATCGCAACTCCTGGTATCATGAACCAGTGGATCAGCCGTGAAAGCTGGGCAGGTGCAGCAGCAGTTGCAGGTTCTCTTGCTTCTATCTACTGGCTCCTCATGCTCGTTGGCCGTACAGTTTCAACAGCTATCTCAAACAAGGTATCTTCACGTGCACAGCTTATCACAGCTTCAGCAGTAGGTATTATCCTTATCATTGCAGCTATCTGCACAGGTGATATCAGCATCAACCTCAACGTGAACCTCGGTTTCATCACAATCGAGAACGCTACAGTGCCTCTCTCTTGTGTATTCATCTTCCTCGTAGGTCTCTGCACATCAGTAATGTGGGGTGGTATCTTCAACCTCGCAACAGAAGGTCTCGGCAAATATACAGCTAAGGCTTCAGGTATGTTCATGACTCTCGTAGTTGGTGGTGGTGTTATGCCTCTCATCCAGGAGCAGCTCATCGTTCCAGCTGTTGGCTACCTTGCTTCTTACTGGTTCATCGTTGCTATGCTCGCTTACATTCTCTACTACGCTCTCATCGGCTGCAAGAATGTAAACAAGGACATTAAGGTTGACTAAATATACTAAATGAAAAATTAAAAGTTAAAAATTATCTGACAGCAGAAATAATTTTAAGTTTTTTCTTTTTACCCTCTGGTAAAATCATTTAATTTTTAACTTTTAATTTCTAACTTTTAACTTGAAATGGATATTTTAAACGCACTTCAAAGCAGCGGATTCAAGACCGTTGACTTTATCATCCTCGTAGCATACATCATCTTGCTTGTATGCCTTGGATTGTTCCTCAGCCGTTCGAAAGACGGTAAGGAGAAAAGCGCGAACGACTACTTCCTTGCAGGTAACACACTTACATGGTGGGCTGTCGGTGCTTCGTTGATTGCAGCCAATATTTCGGCAGAACAGTTTATCGGTATGTCTGGTACAGGCTTTGCCGATGGTATCGCAATCTCGGCTTACGAGGTTATGGCTGCCATCACACTCGTTGTGATCGGTAAGTTCCTCCTTCCAGTGATGCTCGAGCGTAAGATCTTCACTATTCCTCAGTTCCTTCGCGAACGCTATAACGATGGTGTAGGTCTCGCATTCTCTATCCTCTGGCTCTTCCTCTACGTATTCGTTAACCTCACATCTGTAGCTTGGCTCGGCGCTTTGGCTATCGAACAGATTCTTGGTCTTCAGGGCCTTGCTGTCGAAATCGCAGGTATGACAATCAGCATCCGTATGATTATCGTATTCCTCCTCTTCGTCATCGCAGGTATCTACTCGATCTACGGTGGTCTTGCTTCAGTTGCATGGACAGACGTTATGCAGGTTACATTCCTCGTAGGTGGTGGTCTTATCACAGCTTATGTTGCTCTTAAGGAAATGGGTCTTGTATTCGGTACTGACGCTATGGGCGCTCTCGGACAGATCTACACTGATCTCACAACAGGCAACTACTCACACGACACACACTTCCACCTCGTAATCCAGCAGTCAAGCTCGGCAGACGCGTTTGCCAACGTTCCTGGTATTGCAGCTGTTGTCGGTGGTGTATGGCTCACAAACCTCGGTTACTGGGGCTTCAACCAGTACATCATCCAGAAGGGTCTTGCTGCCAAGAGCATCGACGAGGCAAAGAAGGGTCTCATCTTCGCAGGTTTCCTTAAGATTGTCATCCCATTCATCGTCGTTCTTCCTGGTATCTGCGCATTCTATATCGCTCAGAACCCAGAGGCATTCGCTAGCATGAATCTTCAGGGTAAGATCAACATCCCAGATGATGCTTATCCTTGGCTCATCCGCAACTTTACTCCAACAGGTATCAAGGGTCTTAGCTTTGCTGCTCTCACTGCTGCCATCATCTCTTCTTTGGCATCAATGTTCAACTCTACTTCTACCCTCTTTACTATGGATATCTACAAGAAGTACATCAACCCTACAGCTGCTGACAAGAAGCTCGTAAACGTTGGTCGTCTCACTTCTGTAGTTGCTCTTATCATCGCTCTCGTAACTGTTAAGCCTTTGCTCGGTGGTATTCCACAGGCATTCCAGTACATTCAGGAGTATAGCGGATTCATCTATCCTGGTATCATCACTGTATTCGGTCTTGGTCTTCTCTGGAAGCGCGCTTCTTCTACAGCAGCCGTTTGGACAGCTATCATCACTATTCCTCTTGGAGTTCTCTTCAAGGTTTGCTTCGGTGATGTTCCATTCCAGTTCCGTGCAGGTTATATCTTCATCATCGTAGTCAGCTTCTTCATCATCGTTTCTCTCCTCGACAAGAAGTATGTCAGCGCTCCTGAACTCTCTGAAAAGGACAAGAACGCTATGTTGATGTGGGCTAAGATCCTTGGAGGTGCAGGTATTGCAATGATCGTAATGGCACTCGTAGTTATCGGCGTAGGTGACGGTACAGCTTGGACAGCATACCTCAACGATATCGGATTCCAGGCATTCATCTTCTTCGGCGTCCTCGTTGGCTGCAACGGTATCTGGCTCTGGAGTGATGCAAAGCACAAGATCCAGGATCCTAAGGCATTGCCAGTTGACCTCAAGCTCTTCGCTACAACTCGCGGTTACACTTGGGGCACTATCGGCATCGCTACAATCACTATGATATTGTATGTTTTGCTTTGGTAAGCAAAACTTCAATTAAAAATTAAAAGTTAAAAATTAAAAATTGATAGGTATGGCTACTGACAATGCCATCTATACAAAATCTTATTGTTTTGCCAATGACATTGTCAGGTGCTACAAGGCCTTAAAAGCAGAACACGAATACAACCTCTCCAACCAAATGGAAAGAAGTGGCACTGCTATTGGAGCTTTAGTAAGAGAAGCACAGTTTGCCCAAAGCACGGCTGATTTCATCAACAAAATGTATGTTGCATTAAAAGAAGCAAATGAAACTCAATACTGGCTTAATTTACTTCATGACAATAAATACATTAATGATGAACATTATATCAATTTAATTAATCAGTGTAGAGAATTAACTGCCATGCTTGTGGCAATAATCAAAACAAGCAAGAGCAACCTACATTGAAAATTCATTTAATTTTTAACTTTTAACTTTTAACTTTTAATTTTGACTAATTATGCTCGAAGAACTCAAAGAAAAAGTATTCAAGGCAAACTTGGATCTTGTTAAGCAGGGACTTGTAATCTTTACTTGGGGCAATGTCTCAGGTATCGATCGCGAAAAAGGCCTCGTAGTAATCAAGCCATCTGGCGTGAGCTACGATGACATGAAGGCAAGCGACATGGTAGTCGTTGACCTCAACACAGGTAAGGTAGTTGAAGGTGATCTCAACCCTTCAAGCGACACTCCAACGCACCTCGTGCTTTATCGCGCATTCCCAAATATTCAGGGTGTGGTTCACACTCACTCAACTTATGCTACTGCATTTGCACAGGCAGGTCAGGACATTCCTAACATCGGAACTACTCACGCAGATTACTTCTACAAGGCAATCCCATGTACCCGCGACATGACTAAGGAAGAGGTAGAAGGCGAATATGAGCTGGAAACAGGTAACGTGATCGTTGACGAAATACTCAACATCCGCAAGATCAATCCAGATCATACTCCTGCAGTTCTCGTTAAGAACCACGGACCTTTCTCTTGGGGTACATCGCCAGACAATGCTGTGTACAACGCAAAGGTTATGGAGCAGGTTGCAAAGATGGCATTCATCTCATTCAGCGTCAACCCACTCACAACAATGAACCCTCTCCTCGTCGAGAAGCACTACAACCGTAAGCACGGTCCTAATGCTTACTACGGACAGAAGGGTCAGAAGCACTAAATTAATCAATCTTATACACGAACACGAAATGGCATTCGAAAATCTAGAATTATGGTGGGTAACTGGTGCTCAGTTGCTCTACGGTGGAGAGACAGTCAAGATCGTTGACGGTCACTCTCAGGAAATGGTAGCAGGTCTTAATGAATCCGGCATCATTCCTATTAAAGTAGTATATAAAGGTACAGCAAACTCTTCGAAGGAAGTAGAGGCTGTCATGCTCGCTGCCAACAACGATGCAAAGTGCGTGGGTGTCATCACTTGGATGCACACATTCTCTCCAGCTAAGATGTGGATCAAGGGTCTTCAGGCATTGAAGAAACCTCTTCTCCACCTCCACACACAGTACAACGCAGAGATTCCTTGGGACACAATGGATATGGACTTCATGAACCTCAACCAGAGTGCTCATGGAGATATCGAGTTCGGTCATATCTGCACTCGTATGCGTATTGCTCGCAAGGTTGTAGTTGGTTACTGGAAGAGCGCAGACGTACAGAAGAAGATTGCTGTATGGGCTCGCGTTGCTGCAGGTGTTGCTGATGCACACAACGTACGCTGCCTGATGTTCGGCATGAACATGAACAACGTAGCCGTAACTGACGGCGACCGCGTTGAATTCGAACAGCGCTTCGGTTATCATGTTGACTACTATCCGGTTTCTTCTTTGATGGATTACTTCAAGAAGGTCACAGACGCTGAGGTTGATGCTCTCGTTGAGACTTACAAGAAGGAATACACAATCAAGATCGACGAATCGGGCGAAGAAGTATATTGGGAGAAGGTGCGCAATGCTGCAAAGGCAGAGCTCGCTATCCGTGCCGTATTGAAGGATGAGGGTGCAACTGCATTCACTACAAACTTCGACGACCTCGGAGATGCAGATATCAACGATCCTAACTTCTGCGGTTTCGACCAGATTCCAGGTCTCGCTTCACAGCGCTTGATGGCAGAAGGTATCGGTTTCGGTGCAGAAGGCGACTGGAAGACAGCTTGTCTCTATCGTACAATCTGGGTGATGAATCAGGGCAACAAGAACGGTGTATCGTTCCTCGAGGATTATACTCTCAATTTTGCAGAAGGACAGACTTCAATCCTCCAGAGCCACATGCTCGCGGTTACTCCTCTCATCGCTACCAACAAGCCAACTCTCGAGGTTCACTTCCTCGGTATCGGTATCCGCAAGCAGCAGACAGCTCGTCTCGTCTTCACATCTAAGACAGGCGAAGGTGTCAAGGCTACAATCATCGATCTCGGCAACCGCTTCCGTATCATCACTCAGCAGGTTGAATGCATCGAACCAAAGCCAATGCCTAAGCTTCCTGTAGCTTCAGCTCTCTGGGTTCCTCAGCCGACATTCGAAATCGGTGCAGGCGCTTGGATCCTCGCTGGTGGTACTCACCACAGTGCTTTCGGCTATGATATCACTGAAGAATATTGGGAAGACTTCGCAGAAATGCTCGGTATCGAAATCCTCGAAATCAACAAGCAGACTACAATTGCTGGCTTCAAGCAGGATCTCCGTAACAACGAGGTTTATTACATGCTAAATAAAGCGTTACTTTAAATTATAAATTAACTCAACACAATGACAGCAAAACAAACAATAGAAGCAGGTAAGGCAATACTCGGTATCGAGTTCGGCTCTACCCGTATAAAGGCAGTTCTCATCGACCAGGAGAACAAGCCAATTGCTCAAGGTAGTCACGAATGGGAAAACCAGCTCGTTGATGGTCTTTGGACATACAACATCGATCGCATCTGGTACGGTCTTCAGGATTGCTATGCAGACCTCCGCAAGAACGTCGTAGCTGAATATGACTGTGAGATTGAACAGCTTGCAGCTATCGGTATCTCTGCTATGATGCACGGTTACATGGCATTCGGCAAGGATGAGAAGATTCTCGTTCCTTTCCGCACTTGGCGTAATACAAACACAGGTGCAGCTGCAGCAGCTCTCTCTAAGCTCTTCAACTACAATATTCCTCTCCGTTGGTCAATCTCACATCTCTATCAGTGCATTCTCAACGGTGACGAACATGTTAAGGAAATCACATACCTCACAACTCTTGCAGGTTACATCCACTGGCGTCTCACAGGCGAGAAGGTTCTCGGCGTAGGTGATGCTTCCGGTATGATTCCAGTTGACCCAGAGACAAAGAACTACAACGCAGATATGGTGAAGAAATTCAACGATCTCGTTGCTCCAAAGGGTTACGACTGGAAGCTCGAAGACATCCTTCCTAAGTGTATCTGTGCAGGTGCAGATGCTGGTTGCCTTACACCTCATGGTGCAGAACGTCTTGATATCTCTGGTCATTTGAAGCCAGGTTGCCCACTCTGTCCTCCAGAAGGCGATGCAGGAACAGGTATGGTTGCTACAAATGCAGTTAAGCAGCGTACAGGTAATGTATCTGCAGGTACTTCTTCATTCTCAATGATTGTATTGGAGAAGGATCTCTCTAAGCCAAATGAGATGATTGATATGGTAACTACTCCTGACGGAAGCTTGGTTGCTATGGTTCACTGCAACAACTGTACTTCAGATATCAACGCTTGGGTTAAGCTCTTCAAGGAATATCAGGAATTGCTCGGCATTCCTGTAGATATGAATGAGATCTATGGCAAGCTCTACAACCACGCTTTGACAGGTAATGCAGACTGTGGTGGTGTTCTTGCATACAACTACATCTCAGGCGAGCCTGTTGCCGGTCTTGCTGACGGTCGCCCAATGATCGTACGTAGCGCAAACGATAAGTTCAACCTTGCTAACTTCATCCGTACAAACCTCTATGCTACTGTAGCAGTTTTGAAGCTCGGTAATGATGTTCTCTTCAAGGAAGAACAAGTTAAGGTTGACCGTATCACAGGTCATGGTGGTCTCTTCAAGACTCCAGGCGTTGGACAGCGCGTTCTTGCAGCTGCTCTCAACTCACCAATCTCTGTAATGGAAACTGCAGGTGAAGGTGGCGCTTGGGGTATCGCACTTCTTGCTGGTTATCTCATCAACAACCATCGCAACCTCTCTCTCGCAGACTATCTCGAAGAAGTCGTATTCGCTGGCAATACAGGTGTTGAGATTGCTCCTACAGCCGAAGATGTTGAAGGCTTCAACCGTTACATTGAAGTTTACAAGGCAGGTCTTGCTATTGAGCATGCTGCTGTTGCAAACAAAGCATAAGAAGTAAAGCTTAATTAAGCCTCAATAAAAAATACCCCGAAAGTTTTTTGACTTTCGGGGCATTTTCTTTCTATTATATCAGATTACAATAAATCTTACATTTATATATTGACTCAGTTCTAAAAATCTGATCAATACAAAGTCTTCTTCGGATAAAGAGCTTCCCACCAAGCATCGTCGTCATGAAGATACTTCTGGAACCAAGCGAGAGAAGTATTCAACCAAGCAATACGCTTGTTGTATTCTGCAATACCATGATCCTCACCATCGACTGTCACGAATGCAACTTCACGACCGAGAAGCTTCAAGGCGTTGAACATCTGCACAGAGTTGTTGTAAGGCACATTCACATCGGCATTACCATGCAGGAAGAGAATTGGAGTATGAATCTTATCGACATTGTAGATTGGCGAGTTCTTCACGAAAAGATCTGTCTCACTCCAAGGATAAGAATTTGCCATAGAAACTTCGCTATAGTTGTATCCCCAATAGCCAAAGCCCCAATATGTTGTGTGGTCGCTGATACCTGCGTGAGAGATTGCACATGCAAAGATATCGGTAACGGTCTGAAGATACTGAGTCATAAAGCCACCATAGCTTGCGCCACAGCAACCAACCTTCTTAGGATTGACATAAGAATGTGTAGCACAGAAATTCTTAACTGCTTCGATGATGTCACGAGAAGGATCAACACCAGCAGTATTCACATGACGGGCAGAGAATTCCTGTCCGAAACCAGCAGCACCGCTTGGCTGAACAACGAGAACAACATATCCCAGAGCTGCCCAACACTGCCAAGGATAGCTTGACTCGAAATTACGCTCTGTAGGACTGCATCCGCCATAATAATATGTGATCATAGGATATTGCTTGCCCTCAACCATATCAACTGGAGTATAGTAACGGCAAGTAATCTCATCGCCAATAGAATTCTTGAATGTCCAAGGAGTACATTCGGCAACCTGAATACCATCAAGAATCTGTGCGCTGAGATCCTCAACAAGCTTTGGAGCACCTTTCTTTGTTCCGATTGTCTTGAGATCAAGAGAATAAAGACGGTCGGAATTCATTGCACTTTGTCCACGAACAAGCATAACAGGCGCATCGGCAGCAAGGTCTATTCCAGCAATAACATCTTCCGGCATATCGATCTTTGAGATCTTTCCATCAACAGGATTCATACGATAGAGTGTAACAGAATCCTTATTGTTAGCCGTGAAATAGATCTGATTATCGAACTTGCTCCAAACACTTGCTCCTGTCACACTTGGATTGAAATCCTTAGTCACAGGACGAATATTCCTAGAAGCAATGTCCATGAGATAATACTGATAGTCATACATCGATGGTGTCTGACCTTCCTTCACATTCATACCGACACGATCGAATGCTTCCGGAGAACCTTGCAGGAGAAGGGATTTACCATCAGGAGAAACTGAAGCACCTGCAAAGAATCCGTCACGATTGATGAGAGTATCAATTGCCATAGTCTCGACATTGAGACGATAAAGCGACATTACCGATGTAGGACGGGATTCAAGATGCGATTCGCTCTTCTGGAGGAAGAGATATTTTCCGTCGAGAGTAGCATCACTCACATATACATTATTATATCCGAATGTCAAAGGCTGAAGAACGCCTGTCTTCAAATCATATTTTGACACGCCCGAACGTCCTCGCCAACCTGGTTGACGATCATCTGGATGTACAATCTCGAATACATCCTTGTTCAATTCCTTTGGACCTTCAGAATAAGTGCTCACAATAAGGTAGCTTTCTGTAGGATCAAAGTCGAAGTGTCCTTCCGGAAGATTCTTTGCAATAACCTCAGAAACGCCAGTTGCAGGATCGACTGTCACAAGCTGACGACCATCGATATTATCCTGTCGAGTGTAATAGTACTTATTGCTCTTCGGCATCCAATGAGCTTGCATATTGTCGCCAACGACCTTTCCTGTTGCACGTTCCACAATCTTGCAGCGCCAGTTGTTCTGCTTTGGAGCACGCTGATAGTAAAGTACGATCATATACTTTCCATCGGCAGAAAGAGAAGCAGAACTATATCTCCACTCTTCCATCATCTTGTTGACAGTGTACATATCTGTTCCTGCGCCGGAAGCCTTAATTTCGATTGCATTTGCCTTAAGCGAATCTGCTGCTTCGACAACGACCTTAAGCGAATCGTTCTTATCAGCTTGTGACAGATACTTAATCACAGCTGTATGTGTTCCTGGTTCTAGGGAAATATCACCTGCGCTTGATGCTTTTCCATCAATATACAACTGATAGTCTGCTGGTGCTTTTTCCAGATTCAGCTTTCCCTTGAAGAATCCTCTGTTCTGCAAATCAAATGACAAGAGATGCAACGCTGCAGAATTTGCACCAGGCAATTGTTCTCCACTCCAAGCCGATCCGTTCTTAACCTGCTCAAGATTCAAGTTACTCTTGAGCAAAGACTTTGCATCGAACTTCGAACCGTTCAAATCCACACTATCCATCTGAACAGGACTTTGTACCACAAAAGGTCCTGCATAATGGAACTCCTTAACTTCCTGCTTTTGCGCAAGCAAAGGCATAGCAATTAAAGATGCTATGCCCGCCAATAAGAATTTTCTATTCATATATTATTTATATCCTTGAATTTCCATTATCTTATCCAGAGCTTCCTGAATAGGATCTACTTCGACAGACTTCTGGTAACTTGCCATTGCCTGTTCTGTATCGCCAAGCTTCTCATAACAAATACCCACATACAACCACAAGTGTGCCAAGTTATGATGATAGATATCTGGTGACTGCTTATAAAGCTTCTGATATTCCTCTGCCGAATCAATATAAGCGTCCAACGACTTCCTATATTCGTTATTATACCAATAGGCAGTTGCCTTGATAGTCTTCAGGCGAGCAAGTCTTTCCTGATACAGACGAGGTTGCTGTCTTAATTGCGTATTGACAACATTGAAACCCTTGTCCACATACGCCATTGCATCGTCAAAATCTCCCCGCAAGCTGTTCAGGAGACTCAGTTCCATATAACAGTCAAGCAATGGACCGTAATAAGTCTCAGGATTTACATTTACTGCCTGAAGATAAGTTTTCTCGGCCTTCTGAAGATATTCCGTTGACAATGGATAGTTCTTCTGAGTACGATAATAATAACCAAGATTATTATATGCTGCAGCAAGCTTGCCTGTATATCTTCCAGGACTTGTTTCTGCTATCTGTTTCGTCAAAACAACAGCCTTATTCAAATAATTCTCAGCAAGTACAGTATTTCTGGCAAGCATCAAAACCCTTCCGTAATCGACGAGCATATCCGAATATGGTTTTACATAAGCAACAGAGTCTTCTCGCATAAGGATTGCCCATTGTTCGTCGGCAAATCCATAATATCTCATTGCCTCATCGATATTATTCATACGAACATAGTTCTGGGCAATAGAAGCGTGAGTAGTTGCTCTTTCGGAAAGCACAGGATGTGCGACTTCCCGTCTGTCACGAATAGCATTAAGGATACCCAAACCGGCAAAGAGTTCGGTAAGGCTTTCGTTCATCATGTCCTTCTTCGAATAGATCTCGCCTTTCAAAACATGCAGAAGAGCAGTTATCGTGTCGTTGCAATCTGTAGCATTAAATCCTCGATTCACATAATTCATTGCTTCATCAAGATGGTTCTGATGGAACTCTGTCTTTGCGTAATCGTACTGTAGTGAAGCTTGTGTCGGATCTGAGTCAGCAACCGACTTAAGCATCTGCTCTGCCTTAGAGATATTCTCTTTTCCTCCAGCAACATAAAGCAGGTCTATCTGACGATGAATCTGGTTGACAAGCTGTCCCAAATTCTCCTGTTTATCCTTCCTTGCCTCTTGTATCTTGTCTTTCGACTGCTTAAGTCTCTGCATAGAAGTCTGTTGTTCCTTATATGCTTCTATGAGATTCATTTCCTCGTACTTGGCAATGGCACTTTCAAAGTCACCTTGCTGCGCCAATTCTAAAACTTCTTTCTCCTGTTCCGACACATCAAACGGATCGATGCGCACAATACGATCGAGATAAGAGTCTATTCGTTCGAGCTGATCTTCGTAGAAATTCTTAAGTTCAACAAGCTTCTTCTGATAGTTTTCCTGAGTAATCAAACCCTTGCTCACAAAAGACTTAAGTGTTTTTTCCTCGGATATTTTCTCTGCATTGACTTTCTCCCTTGCCTTTGACAGATAGTTGACTCTTCTATCCTTCAAGACATCCGATTTGATCATTATGATAAATATCTTTTCTTCCTGTCGGGAGACGAACAGATTGGTAAGAATATCAGGATTAAGGACTTCATATCCTGCTTTTTCAATGCGACGGAAAGTGATTCTGTCTCCAGGTTTCAGAGTACGGAATGAAAGTGAGAATTCGCCTTTTTCATTGGTAACCGTTGAACCTGCATTGGCAGCAACGACCTCGACATTAGGCAATGGAACTTTCTGTCCATCTTCTGAAATTTCAATTACCACACCCTTCTGTTCCGTTTGCGCCAAAGCAGAAAAATGCAATATGAAAAATGCAAAAAATACGAAGAAAATTTGTTTATTTATAATCATCAGAGTTTTCCACTAGATATAATTTCGTTGCGAATTTAATAAAAACTTCAATCAACACCTAATAAAGCCTGCAATATTTCACAAATTTCACTTCGCTTCTTCTTTTTTATGTCATAAAACATATAATTTATCCATTTTTTAATTATATTTGCACGTATTTATGCGCGCACGATTCGCGCATTCAATTATAAAAATGGAAGAAAACAATACGATTATAGATAATAACAATATCACATTCGAAGAGCTTGGTGTTTCGACTCCTCTTCTTCGTGCAATTGAAGAATTAGGTTACGAACATCCAATGCCGATTCAGACGCAGGTGATTCCTGTAATTCTCGGGCACACAGAAGCTGGAGAAGGACGAGACGTTGTAGGTCTTGCACAGACAGGAACAGGAAAAACTGCTGCGTTCGGCTTGCCTGTTCTTCAGAGTGTTTCGGTAAGATATTTCGAACCACAGGCATTGGTTCTCGCTCCAACACGCGAGCTTTGTCTGCAGATTGCCAGCGATTTGCAGGATTATGCAAAATACCTTAAAGGTATGACTATCCTGCCAGTTTATGGCGGAAGCAGCATTGGCAGTCAGATTTCGGCATTAAAGCGTGGCGTACATGTTGTAGTTGCCACTCCAGGTCGTTTGATCGACCTCATGAATCGAGGCGCTGTTTCTCTGACAAAAGTCAAGACTCTTGTGCTCGACGAGGCAGACGAGATGCTCAACATGGGATTCCAGGAAGATATCGAGACAATCCTCGAAGGCATTCCTTCAGATCATCGCACAATGCTTTTCTCGGCAACTATGCCAAAGGCTATTGCCGAAATAGCAAAGAAATATCTCAACGATCCTGTAGAAGTTACTATTGGTCAGAAGAACGAAGGTTCGGCTAATGTGAACCACGTTTACTATTTAGTACACGCTAAGGATAAATATGTAGCACTCAAGCGAATAGTTGACTTCTATCCGAATATCTACGGCATCATCTTCTGTCGCACAAAGCTCGACACTCAAGAGATTGCCAAGAATCTGATGGACGAAGGATACAATGCTGATGCACTTCATGGTGATCTTTCGCAGGAACAGCGCGACCTTGTGATGCGCAAATTCCGCACTCGTCACCTTCAGCTTCTCGTTGCTACAGACGTAGCTGCACGTGGACTTGACGTTGACGATCTCACACATGTGATCAACTACGGATTGCCAGATGATATCGAGGTTTATACCCACCGTTCAGGTCGTACAGGTCGTGCAGGAAAGAAAGGCACATCGATCTGTATCGTGCACATCAAAGAGCGCCGTAAGCTGAACGACATCGAACGAATCATCAAGAAACCTTTTGAAAAAGGCATGATTCCTACAACTGAACGCATCATCGAAAAGCAGTTATTCGGACTTGCCGACCGACTCGAAAAGGTGGATGTTCAGGAAGAAGAAGTCGCAAAATATCTCGATCCTGTGCTTAAGAAACTCGGATGGCTTTCGGCAGAAGATCTCGTAAAGCGAATCATAAGCCTGGAATTCAATCGTATGCTTGAGTTCTATAAAGGCTCAGAGAATCTCGACATTCCGGAAGAGAGAAAACCAAGAGAGAAAAATACTCGCGGAAACCGTGCAGATGACAGTCGGGCTCGCAAAAATGCCGCCGTAGAAGGTAAAACGGTTCAGGCAGAACCTGGATATACAAGAATCTTCATTAATTTGGGCAAACGAGATGGTATTTTCCCGAAACAACTCATCGCTTTAATGAATCAACATGTCCATCATCGAATCCAAATGGGAAGAATTAATCTTTTGAGCAACTTTTCTTTCTTCGAAGTTCCTGAACAAGACGCCAGATTTGTGGTAAAGGATATGAACGGCGCTGATTGGAAAGGCAGACGCGTGGCAGTAGAAATCGCGAGCGACGAAATGCCAAACCAAAAGAAAAAGTCCCGAAAAACTTTTTTCGAAGCAACTTCCCAGGATCAGGAAAGGGATCTGAAATTTTTCAGACATAAAAAAGAGAATTCGGAAGACCGTCCGCGCAGAGGAGATTATAAAAAAAGAAAGTAAAACAGAACAGCAACATATTGCTATAACAAAAAGTAAATTCAAAATATAGCAACAACATAAAGCGAAAACAAAATATGAAGAAAATAGGCATTATGGCTATAGCTACAATATTGGCAAGCTCATGCAGCGCGCCTAAAGAAGAAACTCAAGAGGCTTTGCCTTGGAGTGTCGACAGATTTGCAGATATCGAGGTTCTGAGATACGAAGTTCCTGCTTTTGAGAGTCTTTCACTTCAGCAGAAGAAACTCGTTTATTATCTCACAGAGGCAGCTCAATGGGGTCGCGATATTTTGTGGGATCAGAACTGCAAGCACAATCTTGTGATTCGCGAGCTCTGTGAGACTATCTACACAAACTATCAAGGAGACAAAGAGGATGCCAACTGGAAAGCTTTCGAGCAGTACATGAAGCAGATCTGGTTTGCTAATGGTATTCACCATCATTATAGCAACGCCAAGTTCGTTCCAGGATTTACACAAGAGTGGTTTGAAGAGCAGCTTGGACAGCAGAATATCGAATGGATAGAGGCATTTTTCATCGGTCTTGCCTATCCTGAGATTGAGCGCGCCATGTTCGATCCGGATTTCCTTTCCATCAAGGTCAATCAGGCAGATGGCGTTGACCTTATCGCAACAAGTGCCACTAACTTCTATGAGGGTGTAACACAGAAGGAAGTCGAGGATTTCTACGCAAAACTCAAGAATCCACAGGACACAATGCCAGTGATGTTCGGCCTCAACTCTAAGCTTGCCAAAGAAGATGGCAAGATCGTTGAGAAGACCTGGAAGGTTGGCGGAATGTACGGCGAAACAATCTCTCATATTGTATATTGGTTGGAGAAAGCTTCTGAAGTTGCAGAGAATGCTGAGCAGAAGGCTTCAATCGACAAACTTATCTCATATTATAAGACTGGCGACCTTAAGGAATTCGACGAGTACTCAATCCTTTGGGTTAAGGATCTCAATTCCAGAGTCGATTTCATCAATGGCTTTATCGAAAGCTACAACGATCCTCTCGGACTTCGTGGTTCTTGGGAGTCGTTGGTAAACTTCAAGGATTCGGCAAACACAGCTCGCACAGAAGTCATTTCTGCTAATGCACAGTGGTTTGAAGATCGTTCGCCTATCGATCCACGCTTCCGCAAGCCAGTCGTTAAGGGCGTAACTGCAAAGGTTATCACAGCTGCAATGCTTGCTGGCGATAGCTATCCTGCAACTCCTATCGGCATCAATCTTCCAAACTCGAACTGGATTCGCGCTCAGCACGGCTCAAAGTCGGTTTCCATCGACAACATTACTGCTGCTTATGATGCTGCAGCTGCCGGCAATGGGTTCAGCGAGGAATTCATGTGGAGCGAAGCAGAAATTGAACAGGCAAAGAAGTATTCTCATTATGTAGATAATGTTCACACAGACCTTCACGAATGTCTCGGACACGGAAGCGGACAGCTTCTTCCTGGTGTCGATCCAGATGCTTTGAAGGCTTATGGCTCTACTCTTGAAGAGGCTCGTGCTGATATCTTCGCACTTTATTATATGGCCGATCCAAAGCTCATCGAACTTGGAGTAATGCCTTCTGCAGATGCTTATAAGGCAGGTTACTATCAGCAGATGATGAATGGTCTTATGACTCAGCTCGTAAGAATTCTTCCAGGCGACAATATCGAAGAAGCTCACATGCGTAACCGTGCTCTTATCGCTTATTGGACACTTGAGCGTGCAGAGAAGGATGCCGCTGAAAATGGCATCGAACCAGCTCTTGCTTTTGCAAAGAAAGACGGCAAGACTTATGTCAAGGTCAACGACTACGAGAAACTTCGTGTATATTTCGGAGAATTGCTTGGAGAACTTCAGCGTATCAAGTCAGAAGGCGACTTCGAAGCAGGTCGTGCTTTGGTCGAGAAATATGGTGTAAAGGTTGATCCAACTCTTCACAATGAAGTTTTGAGCAGATACGAGAAGCTCAACCTTGCTCCTTACAAGGGCTTCGTTAATCCTCGTTATGAAGCAGTTACAGACGCTAACGGCGAGATTACAGATGTGAAGGTCGTTTATGGCGAAGGATATGCTGAGCAGATGCTGAGATATTCTAAAGACTACTCAGTAGAAGATGCTGAATAAGAAGACTCTATCGGATATTCATGCTCGTTTCCGCCAGTTGAGAAGCGGTGAATTGGCAGACAACTTAGCAGTTCAAGGCATCAAATATCGCATTGCTTGGGGCGTTGAGAGTTATAAGCTGAAGGATATCGCGCAGGAATTTGAAGCTTCAGTTGAACTTGCCGAAGCTCTTTGGGCAGAAGATGTGAGAGAATCGAAGATGATTGCTACTCGACTCTTCCCTGCAAAAGAGATGACGACTGAAAAGGCATTATCTTGGGCAAGAGAAGCAAAATATACAGAGATTGCTGATCAGCTTTGCATGAATCTGTTTTCTAGAATTCCTTCTTCGGTTGAGTTAGCAGAAACTCTTTCGAAGTCAGATTCGGAACTTGAGAAGTATATTTCTCTGAAACTGGCAACTCGCATAGAAGCTAAGGCAGATTCTGTTCTGGTTCTTGCAAATGATATTTTGTCAAAGGATTATCCGATTTATCTAAAAACTGCTGCTTTTTGGTATAAACAGATCTATGATCAAGAGTGAGGAAATAATAAAGCGTCGCAACGCCATTGTCGAGAAACTGAAATTGGTGGAGAACGAAGCACTCATCAAGAAAGCAACCGACAAGCTTCTCTCCTTTCTGGGAGGAAAGCATAAAAGCGTGACACCTGAACGGCTTAATATCCTCGCTGTAATATACAAGTTGTCCGGACCTGCAGATCCTGAAACTATTCACGAGTTTGTAGAGAACGATTTTGGCCATGTAAGCCTCTCAACTGTATATTATGTCATCGAATTGCTGCTGAATGCAAAGCTGATCAGAAAACTGAATCTGGTAGAAGGTGGTCCTTTCTTCTATGAGAAAACAATTGATACAGAGAATCATGCGTATTCAATTTGTTCTCATTGCGGCAAAGTCAGATCTCTGTCGATGAAGAAATATGTCAATGATTTGAAGACTCTTCCAGCTCAAAGTTTCAATCTGGAAACAATCTCATTGATCTTCTATGGTGAATGCCGAAACTGTGCAAGTAAAAGAAACAAACAATTAAAACAAAATAAAAAATGAAAGTAGACGTTTTACTCGGTCTCCAATGGGGCGACGAGGGAAAAGGCAAGGTTGTCGATGTTTTGACACCACGTTATGACATTGTTTCACGCTTTCAGGGTGGACCAAATGCTGGTCATACTTTGGAGTTTGACGGTCAGAAATATGTTCTTCGTTCAATTCCTTCAGGTATTTTCCAGGGAGGAAAGGTGAATATTATTGGTAACGGTGTTGTTCTTGACCCACTTCTTTTCATGAAAGAAGCTATTGAGTTGGCACAAAGCGGACATAATCTCACTCAGAGACTTTTCATCAGCAAGAAAGCTCATCTCATCCTTCCTACTCACCGTATACTCGATGCTGCAAACGAAGCTGCAAAGGGCGCTGCAAAGATTGGTACTACAGGTAAGGGAATTGGCCCAACTTATACTGACAAAGTTAGCCGTAATGGTCTCCGCGTTGGTGATATTCTTGAAAACTTTGAGGCAAAATATGCTGCTGCAAAGAAACGTCACATGGAGATGATTGATTCTCTCAACTCTCTCGCTGTTGCTAAGGGTGGCGAACCTGTAAACACAGATGTTACAGAACTTGAGAAGCAGTGGATGGAAGGTGTTGAATACTTGAAGAAGTTCAAGTTTATCGACAGCGAACATGTAATCAACAACTACCTTAAGGCTGGCAAGAGTGTTCTTTGTGAAGGTGCTCAGGGAACATTGCTCGATGTAGATTTCGGCTCTTATCCTTTCGTTACTTCAAGCAACACGATCTGCGCAGGTGCTTGTACAGGTCTTGGCGTTGCTCCAAATAAGATTGGCGATGTATTCGGTATCTTCAAAGCATATTGCACTCGCGTAGGTTCAGGTCCTTTCCCAACAGAGCTCTTTGACGAAACAGGCAAGAAGATTCGTGACATCGGACATGAATACGGTGCTGTAACTGGTCGTGAGCGTCGTTGTGGATGGATCGACCTTGTAGCACTTCGTTACACAATCATGCTTAATGGTGTTACTCAGCTCATTATGATGAAGAGTGACGTGCTCGATACATTTGAAACAATCAAGGCTTGTACATCATACAAGGTAAATGGTGTTGAGACAAACGAATTCCCATTCAGCATTGACGAAGGTGTTGAACCAGTTTATGTTGAACTTCCTGGTTGGAACTGCGATCTCACAAAGTGCAAGAGCGAAGCAGATTTCCCACAGGCATTCAAGGACTACATCGCATTCCTTGAGAAGGAACTTGAGACTCCTATCAAGATTGTCAGCGTAGGTCCAGACCGTGAACAGACTATCGAAAGATAATAATAAACCCGGGGCAAAAGCCTCGGGTTTATTATTTATACACAACCAAATATTAATTATTTATTACTTGCTTAAATCTACTGCATAATAAGCAGTCTTTCCATTAGGATATACACCCACGATGAACATTACTGGTTCTTGATCAGCTCCACGGTTGCTTGTTAGAGAATTGTAAACAGCTTCGATTTCCTTTTCGTTGCTTACTACCATGTCGTTAACTTTCACAATAACGAACTTCTCTTTCATGCCAGCTTTTGCGAAAGCGCCGTTCGATTCAAGGCTCTTAACCATTACACCCTTACGAACACCATACTTCATTAATTCCTGAGAAGACAGATTCTGGAATGTAGCGCCAAGGAAGTCAACACCCTTCTTTTCAATAAGCTCTGTGTTACCTTGCGAATTCTTGAGAGTTGCTACGAAGCTCATTTCCTTACCATCGCGATTAACTGCCACTGATACTTTATCACCTGGACGGAATCGAGCGATCTGTTCCTGAAGCTGAGCCATTGTCTTGACCTGAACTTTATTAACAGCCGTAATAACGTCTTTTGCCTTGATTCCAGCTACTTCTGCAGCGCCATCTTTTGTAACATCACTCACATAAACACCGTCATTAACCTTAAGGTTTTCCTGTTCAACAATAGCTGCAGTTACATTTCCACCCATAATACCAAGAAGTGCACGCTGTACTGTTCCATATTGCTTCAAATCAGTAACAACCTTACTGACAATACTGCTTGGAACCGCGAAACTGTATCCTGCATAATTACCAGTCTGAGAATAGATTGCAGTATTGATACCAACAAGTTCTCCTGCAGTGTTAACCAATGCACCTCCAGAATTACCTGGATTTACAGCAGCATCTGTCTGAATAAATGACTCAATACCAAGCTGAGCTCCACTCATACCCAAAGAACGAGCCTTTGCACTTACGATACCTGCTGTTACAGTTGAATTCAGCATAAACGGATTACCAACAGCAAGAACCCATTCTCCAACCTTCAAATCATCACTTCTTCCGAAAGAAACCGTAGGAAGATCCTTTGCATCAACCTTAACAAGGGCAATATCTGTACTTGGATCTGTACCGACCAATGTTCCTGTGAATTCTCGACCATCGTTAAGCGTTACCTTAAGTTCGTCTGCCTGATCGATAACATGATTATTAGTCACAATGTAACCATCTGATGAAATAATCACTCCCGAACCATAACCTTCTCTTGCCTTAGGCTGTTGTTGCTGATAACCTCTATTTCCAAAGAAGAAATCAAAGAAAGGATCATTCATTGACTGCATTTGCTGCTGTACTTTCTGAGTATTCTTAATACCTACTACGGCATTAACTGTTCTTTCTGCTGCTTTTGTAAAATCATTATCTGTCACAGAAGCTGACGATACTACAGGCATAAAGCTAACATTATGCACATTAGGATCTGTGATTTCTCCTTCATACATGTTTCCATAATTCTGCTGCATGTACTTTACTGTACCGAAAGCAGTAAGAGCACTCACTGCTGCCATTACTACAAAAAGCGAAATTGTCTGTTTTGTTTTCATAATCATTATCAATTTTGTTGTTAATTACTGGTGCAAAGATATAGCAATTAATATTAGAGTGTTAAATTTCGAGTAAAATTTAACTAAATTCTGCAAATTGTTAACTGTTTTAATAGCAATTAACGAAGAAAAAGCTATAAATCGCATGTTATTGCGTAACTTTGCAGCGCAGTAGGATGGTCTGTCGCTCATCTTCGGATGGGAGGAAAGTCTGGGCAACACAAGGCATCATGCCGGTTAACGGCCGGTAGGCGGCGACGTTTAAGACAATGTAGCAGAAAATTACCGCCCAATAGGGTAAGGGTGAAAAGGCGAGGTAAGAGCTCACCGCACACGTGGCAACATGGAGTGGCTGTACATCTCATGAGTTGTAAGATCATGTATACTGATGTTTGGTGGGTGTCTCCGGATACTCCATCATGAAGGATTGCCTGTCCAAGTCAGGGGGTAGATTGCTAGAGCCTGTTGGAGACATCAGGTCGAGATTAATGACAGACGCTTATTCTTGGATAAGTACAGAACCCGGCTCATAAGCCTACTGCTTTCACATAAAAGGCCCGAGAGAAATCTCGAGCCTTTTTTATTATTGGTAATGTATTAGTTATTCCTATTATATAAATAATGTGTACTTACTTTTGCGGAACAAATTAAATGCTAAACGCCAATTTTAACTTATAATTACTAATTGGTCGTTATGCATCAATGTTTGCATAAGTAGCATTTGTCTCAATGAATTCGCGACGAGGAGCAACATCCTCACCCATGAGAAGAGAGAATGTCTGATCTGCGCTGATAGCATCTTCAATACTTACCTGCTTCAAACGACGATTCTCTGGACACATTGTAGTCTCCCAAAGCTGCTCAGCATTCATTTCACCAAGACCTTTATAACGCTGAACCTTAACCTGACTTTCCTGACCATTACCATAAGTCTGAATAAACATATCACGTTCAGCATCTGTCCAGCAATATTCCTCGTTCTTACCCTTAGAACACTTATAAAGTGGAGCCATTGCAATATAAACGTATCCACCTTCGATCAAAGGACGCATATAGCGGAAGAATAAAGTAAGAATCAATGTAGCAATGTGGGCACCATCCACATCGGCATCGGTCATAATCACAACCTTGTGATAACGAAGATTTGAGATATCCAATGACTTGTCTTCACGAAGGTTTACACGGAATGCGCGGAACATGTTCTGAATTTCTTCAGAATCAAGCATTTTGTGGATCAAAACCTTCTCGACATTCAAGATCTTACCACGAAGTGGGAGAATTGCCTGGAAGAATCGGTTACGTCCGCTCTTTGCAGTACCACCTGCCGAATCACCCTCGACAAGGAAAATCTCACATTCTTCTGGATTCTTACTTGAACAGTCAGCCAACTTTCCAGGAAGACCACCACCGGTAAGTTTTGAATTCTTCTGCACATTCTCACGAGCCTTACGAGCAGCGATACGAGCCTGAGCAGCAAGAATTACCTTATCAATAATCATGTGAGCTTGAGTAGGATTCTCCTCAAGGTAATTATCCATTGCTTCACGTACTGCCTTTTGAACAGCAGGACGTACTTCAATATTTCCGAGTTTAGTCTTTGTCTGACCTTCGAACTGAGGCTCTGCAACCTTAACAGATACTACTGCAGTAAGACCTTCCTTGAAGTCATCTGCCTTAATCTCTACTTTTGCCTTTTCAAACATCTTCTCTTTGTTTCCATACTCTTTGAGAGCTGCGCCGAGAGCGCCACGGAAACCTTCGAGGTGTGTACCACCTTCGTGAGTATTGATGTTATTAACAAAAGAATGGATTGTCTCTGAATATCCAGTATTGTAAGTAAGTGCTACCTCAACAGGAACACCTTCGCTTTCTGTTACGAGATGGATGATATCTGGAATAAGTGCTGTACGGCTCTCGTCCATCCACTGAACGAATTCCTTAAGACCGAGAGTGCTGTAGAATTCCTGATGACGAGGATTGCCATTCTCATCCGATGCTTCTGGACGGAGATCGGTAAGAGAAAGACGAATACCAGCGTTCAAATACGAAAGGTCACGAAGACGCTCTGCAAGACGATCCCACTGATAAACTGTCTCTGTGAAGATTGATGCATCTGGATGGAAGATGATTGTTGTTCCTGTATCTTCAGCATCTCCCATAATCTCTACAGATGTTGTAGGCTTACCGAAAGCATATTCCTGACGGTAAACATGACCCTGACGATGTACCTCTGCGCAAAGATAATCAGAAAGTGCATTTACACAAGATACACCCACACCGTGAAGACCACCGGAAACCTTATATGTATTCTTATCGAACTTACCACCTGCGTGGAGCACAGTCATTACGACTTCAAGTGCAGAGCGATGTTCCTTTGCGTGCATATCCACTGGGATACCACGACCATTATCCACAACCTTTATCGAATTATCTTCAAGAATATAAACCTTGACATCATTACAGTAACCTGCAAGCGCTTCGTCAATACAGTTATCAACGACCTCACTTACGAGATGGTGAAGACCCTTGACACTTGTATCTCCAATATACATTGCTGGACGCTTACGAACAGCCTCCAAACCTTCAAGCACTTGAATGTGACTTGCGTCATAATTATTTTGATTTTCTGCCATATATTGCTTAAATTTCTAATAACGCGCAAAGATAATAAATTAATTTGAAAAAGCAAAGCTTTTTGATCAAAATATTCAGTGTTTTTGATATAAAAGTCGGGATTTCTTATTTTTTCTGCACAAAACAATAAATCCTCACTTCGTTTGACCGAAATGAGGAATAAATCGTGTTGCCAAAAGACCAACTAGATCTTAAGCAATCTTGTTTACGTGATGAGCAAGCTTAGACTTGAGATTAGCAGCCTTATTAGCGTGGATAACGTTCTTCTTTGCGAGCTTATCGAGCATAGAAGATACCTTAGGGAGCTGAGCTGCTGCTTCTGCCTTGTCTGTAGTAGCGCGGAGTTTACGAACAGCGTTACGTGCAGTCTTAGCATAATAGCGATTGTTCTCATTACGAACAATTGTCTGCTTGATTCTCTTCTTTGATGACTTGTGATTTGCCATTGTTAGTAAATAATTTTATTGATCTCTCAGAAATGCGAGTGCAAAGATAGTGAAAAACTATTTACCAACAAATTTTTTCTCATATTTTTTATTTAAAACTTGATTTTTTCCGCTATTTAATCTATTTTTGCACAAGATTTTGCAAACTCTATCTTAAAATGTTGGACAAAACTCTCGGAATAGTTCTCTCTGTCATACCATATAATGATAATTCCCAGCTTGTTCATATCTACACTGAAAAGTTTGGTAAGATTACTTATAAGGTAGCAATCAGGCAGTTTAGGAAAGTCGGGCATCAACGCATGGCCTATACTCCTATGACACAGCTTGAACTAGATGTACTTCGTTCCGAATCTTATGAGTTCCAACAGATAAAAGAGGCCTCCATCATTTCTTCTCCTCTTTCTTTAGGCTTGAATGACCCAGCCAAATATACACAATGTTTATATATGGCAGAGCTCGTTGATGGATGTGTGAGAGAAGTGGAGCAAAACTCTCGACTATGGAGTTATCTTTATCATAGTCTGGAGATTCTTTCTCTTCCGGAATTCACTTCCGAACAGTTTCATCTATTGTTCACGGTGAAATTATTTGATCTGTTAGGGTTCGGGATCTATCCGGATGAATATGAAAAAGGTATGCAATTCGACATGAGAGAAAGCCGTTTCACCTTTGAACCAATCTTTCATCCATATTATCTGAACAAAATATCTGCAGAATATCTCTATAATTTAATCAGCAAAGATTTCACCGACATCAACGAACTGAAACTCAACAATGAGGAAAGAAAAACAATGTTAGAAATTCTTCTCGCCTATCTGAAGCTTCACATGCCTGAAATCGACGCTGACAAATTCGGAATTCTCAAAGACATTTTATAATTAAGAGTTATGCCAAAAGAACAATCGAACATAAAAGAAAAGTCACGCTTCGAGCTAAACGAACCACAAATGTATAAAGTCATTATGCACAATGATGACTTTACTACCATGGAGTTTGTTGTAAAGGTGCTCAAAGTTGTATTCCACAAAGACGAGACAACTGCAAATCAGCTGATGCTCAATGTCCACAAAGTCGGCAAGGCAACTATCGGGCTTTATACACTCGATATGGCGTCAAGCAAATGTAACAGAGCTATGCGAATGGCACGAGAGGAAGGCTTTCCATTCAAAGTCACTTACGAACCTGATGAAATATTGTAACCATTATGATGGAAAGAGATCAATATCTTGAACAAATATACAAAGACGCAATAGACATAGCCGCTTCAAAGAGAAAAGAGTTTTTCACTCCTGAATTTATTCTTTACTCTTTGCTGGCATCTCCTGTCTGTTCTCATATCTGGCGTCATTTTCAGACAGATATCATTTCGATGGCAGAAGAAATCCGCCAAGCAACGAATCAAGTTGAAACGGTTCCGGAAGATGCTAGCAATGAAGAATACGAGCTTCTGGCTTCTGATCAGGCGTTATCTGTTATCAAGAAAAGCGAAGAACAGGCTTATTATGCTGGCAAGAAACAGATAAGCGTAGCACATGTCATTGCTGCCATTCTCGAACTGGAAGACTCTTTTGCGAAGCATATTCTTCTCAAATACACAACTGAAGACCCGGCAGAACTCATGTCTATCGTTGTCGCATCTCCTTTGGCATGTGGCGATGAAGACGAGTTTGAAGAGATTGAAAACAAAGAAGAAGACAAGTCTTGGAAAAAACTTGTAACATGCATCAACGATACTCTTAACGACCACAATCCGTTGATTGGAAGAGATTATGAGCTAGAACGAACAATACAAGTTCTTTGTCGAAAGGAGAAGAATAACCCTCTGCATATCGGAGAACCAGGCGTAGGCAAGACAGCTCTTGTCTATGGACTCGCCGCAAGGATTGAAGCGGGAGATGTTCCCGAAAGACTGAAAGGCTCGCGTATCTATCAGATGGACATGGGCGCAATGGTTGCCGGCACCCAATATCGTGGAGACTTCGAAAAGCGCATCAAAGCAGTAATGGATGGTGCAATCGAGGAAGGCAATACAATTATTTATATTGATGAGATTCACACTCTTGTCGGTTCTGGAGCTAACAGCGACTCTTCTCTTGATGGATCCAACATCCTGAAACCTTATCTCGAAAGTGGACAGATTCGTTTCATCGGTTCGACGACTTATCAGGAATACAACCGTTATTTCCAAAAGAGCAAAGGCTTGGTTCGCCGTTTTCAACAGATCGACATTCCTGAGCCTTCTGTTGAAGAGACAATAAAAATTCTCGAAGGTCTTAAGAAAAAATATGAGCAATATCACGGAGTCAAATACGCTGACGACGTAATAAGATATGCTGTCGAAGCAAGTTCCAAGCATATCAATGACAGATTCTTGCCAGATAAAGCAATCGACCTCATTGACGAAGCCGGTGCTTATCGCGAGATGCATCCTCTCATGCGCAAATACAAGAATGAGATGCGCAAATCCGCAAAGCAAACTGTCGATAAGACTCTTATAAACGACGTTTTAGCTCGCTTATGTAAGATAGATCCAAAGTCTTTGCACGATGATGATTCTCAGAATCTCGAGAGTCTGTCAGAACGTATCTCCGCGCAAATCTACGGTCAGGACAAAGCCGTACGACAAGTGTCAGAAGCCGTGCAAATGGGCAAGGCTGGATTGCTGGAAGATGGCAAACCTATTGCCTCTCTCCTTTTTGTCGGACCTACAGGCGTCGGCAAAACAGAAGTTTGCAAGGTTTTAGCACAAGAGCTTGGCATCGAACTTATACGTTTCGACATGTCTGAATATACCGAAAAGCACACTGTTGCAAAACTCATCGGTTCGCCTGCAGGATATGTAGGCTACGAAGATGGAGGACTTCTCACCGACGCAATCCGAAAAACGCCTAACTGCGTGCTCCTTCTCGATGAGATCGAAAAGGCACATTCCGACATTTATAATATATTGTTGCAAGTGATGGATTATGCACGTCTAACTGACAACAAAGGGCAGAAAGCAGATTTCCGTCATGTGATTCTCATTATGACCTCTAATGCGGGAGCTCAGTTTGCTCATCAGGCTTCTGTAGGGTTCGGTTCTTCTGTTTCTGCCGGAGAAGCTATGCTCTCGACCGTCAAGAAGACTTTCAAGCCGGAATTCCTTGCACGTCTTTCTGGCACAGTTGTCTTCAACGATATGGATCGGACAATGGCAGATCTCATTCTCAACAAGAAGCTGCGCCAATTGTCAGAAAGACTTGCCTCTCGCAAAGTCTCACTAGAGCTCACTGCAGAAGCACATAATCTGCTTCTCACAAAAGGCTTTACAAAGCAGAATGGTGCTCGCGAAATGGATCGTGTCATAAATCAGCTTCTTAATCCGATTCTTATGCGCGAGATTCTCTTTGGCAAACTCAAGAAAGGCGGAAACATAACAATCGACACTAAAGACAATGATCTATTTATTAAATGATGAGATAGGATTTCCCGACCCAAGAGATGGCGACGAAGATGGACTCTTCGCGTTAGGTGGAGACTTGTCTGTCGAACGACTGCTTCTTGCTTATTCCTATGGCATCTTCCCTTGGTATGCTTTCCGAGCTGAAGATACACATGAATCTTTTATTGACCCAAAGACCGGGAAACCTTATATCCAATGGTGGTGTCCAATGCAGAGATTCGTGATCTTCCCAAAAGAGATTCATATCTCTCACTCGATGCAGCAGCAATTGAACAAAGTCATAAATGGAGAAATAAATGTAACTATCAATCATGCATTTGATCGCGTCATGGATTGCTGCGGCGGCATAAGCTGCGGAAAAGATCGTTTAGTTCTTGAAGGTGCGTGGCTCGGAGATGACATCAAGAAAGCATATTCCGAATTGCACAAGATGGGATACGCTTCAAGCATAGAGGTTTGGGACAAAGATTATAACCTTATCGGCGGTCTTTACGGTGTAACCGTCGGCAACGGTTTCTATGGTGAAAGCATGTTCTCTCTGAAGCCAAACGCCTCGAAACTTGCTCTCATCTGCCTTGCCAAAATTCTTGAAGAGAAAGAAGTTGCGCTCATCGACTGCCAATTCGAGACATCTCACCTCAAAAGTATGGGAGGACGATACATTTCGTACGACGAATACCTCAAACTAATACAATATTCACAAGAAGAAGATTAAATCAATAAATGTAATAACATGGTACAACTATTCCGTTCTTCACTCCTCGCTGGATTCTGCATCGGCATTGCAGGATTTGGTTATCTTGCAGAGAAAAGCATCATCGGTGCTGTTCTTTTCGCCTTCGGACTCCTTACTGTCGTTCACTACGGACTGAAACTCTATACCGGCACAGCTGGATTCATAAAAAAAGATGAAGTCGGAAAGCTCCTCTTCATCCTCTTTGGCAACATCATCGGTTGCCTTATCGTATCAATGCTCGTGCGCTGTTCGCCAATGCCACTTCAGGAAACTGCACAGAAGATTCTCGAAGGTCGTCTTGCTGTCGGTCCGCTGAAAGGAGCAATCCTTGCCATCGGATGCGGATTCATAATGACAACAGCCGTTACCTTTGCTCGCAAAGGTCAGAATCTTCCACTTCTCTTCGGCGTGCCATTATTCATCATGTGCGGTTTCCCTCACTGCGTTGCAGACGCCTTTTACTACCTTTGCGTACCAGTTTCTTTCCTCGCAGACAACTGGCTCTCTATTCTAATCTTCTACGTCAGCATCGTAATCGGAAACTTCATTGGTTGTAATTTCTACCGATTGATTTGGAAAGATTGATCCATCACCTTTGCAAGCGGAATTTCTCCACGACTCTTCCCTTGCGGTCAATAGAGCCGCGGAGATCCACTTCCTCATCATCAGTCAATCCATAGCCTTCTTCATCCTATCCACAAATCACGGCCTTTACAACACACATACATTCATCTTCTGCATGATCTTGCACACATACCTGAGCTTTTTCATTCTTCTTGAAAAAACCAAAAAGCTTCATATCTTTATATTTTAAATGTTGTTACGATACATATATTCCGCAATTGAACTTACAACGGGACCTACTATAGCTGCGACATCCGGCTTGTAATCCTCCAACGCATCTGGTTTTGTTTCCATCATCACCATACAACTATATTTCGGAGCATCGGCTGGGAAATATCCTACAAAACAAACGCGGAAACCATTACCTTCGTATTTATGGTTTTCATACTTTCGGGCTAAGCCTGTCATTCCTGCGATACGAACGTCATTCGGTTGCATAGTATTTTCTGCAGCTTTCTCTAATATACGCTGAACTTGCAGAGCTGTTTCTTCCGAGCAAATTCGCCCATAGTCAGGACGAAGGCCATTGTTTGCTATCGCATTGTAGAATACAAGGGAATTTATAGGCGAGCAACCAGCTTCATACCCATAGGCCACACGTGCCAACGACACCTTACTCCAAATATGATCTTTGACATTTCGCACACCATTCCATCCAAAACGTTCGATTGTGTCAAGAAACTTTTGCGGCTGCGATTCGTATGCCCTTGTCACCATCTTCACAATAGCCGTATTGCTTCTCAGGGCGACAGCATCTTCTGCTTTCACCACCCCGACTGGAGCAGAATCCTTTATTATAGCTCCGTGATACTCAAAAGTTGAACTACGAGCGTCGATTATTGATTTAGACGTCACGAATCCATCTTCGAGCAAAGCGGCATAGCTAATTACCGAAAAAGCAGAGCCTGGATCAACCCTATCTTCCAGCAGATGATTATATGACTTACAAACCGTTCCATCCTTTTCTTCCCAGTTTGACATCGCAACAATCTCACCTGTTTCTACTCTCATGATTGCTCCAGATGCAACTGTTGCATCCATACGAGTCATTTGATCAGCAAGCACACTGTCAAGAACTGTCTCAATCTGCGAAGTATCACTTTGCATCACACTCTGGTTTACAGAAGGATCTTTCACACACGACGCAATAGTCATTGCCGATACAACTATTGCGAGCAACTTTATTTGAACTTTCATAATTACAGTTTTGGATATTTTGCTACCAATTCACCTTTCTCATTTAACAGAACGCCATGATAGCACATCTGATCGTAATGACATAAATACAGATTCTTACCTACAGCCTTAATACTAAAATAAAGAGGAAGAGTCACAGGACGTCCATCAGGAGTCATCAGTCCTTCCCAATTTGCCGATGTAACATATTTCCTCAACGAGGCAACAGCTTCAATCTGATACTCTTCAGTATAGACAGACTCTTCACCATCATTCACGAAACGATTAGTTCTGTATCCTGTTTCTCCAGTCTGATAAGTTAGTATTTCCACCCTGTCGCACAAGAAATCATCAATAAGATTTCCGTCGAAGCCATAGCGATGTTGAGAATGATCCTGATAAGTTACTACGACACCCTCTTCCTTAATCGAGACATCTGTCCATTCTCCTTGCAATACTATACGCAAAGAATCATCAAATATCGTAGCTCTTGCCGGTTCAGCGGCAGCATACTCTCCATCAGCATGAACGGCATCTTTCTGTGCATACCAAAAACCTTCCGAGAAATCAATTGTGTCGTATTCAGGTTCAACTACCCATTCTCCGCTTTTATCTATCAATCCTATCTTACCACTCTCACCTACCATTGGCAAACGCCCGTGAAGATAACAATGTTTTTCTATAGTGTGTAACTTTCTTCCTGGGAATCCTTTCACAACTGCACCATTTTCATCAAGCACAAACAATGAATCCTGAGTTAAAGCAAGAGCACGACCTTCGCTATAGATATATGCTTGCGTAAACTTGGTTGCAGGAACCAAGACCTTTCCTGTATATCGGTCAAGGTAACCGCGATAACCATTCTGTGCGAACACCACAATAGAATCACTATTTTCAGAAACCCAGTTCACCCCCTTCAGTATCTTATGTCCATGATTATCGACAATGTAACCTACATTCTCTTCATAATAATTATAACGATACTTATAGGTTATATTTCGGCTCAGCTGCTCCTCCGTGTCATACCCACGGCCATTCGGTCCCCACCAATGCATTACTTCACAGCCGAACACATAAAACAAAATACCAGCGATAACAAACAGACTCAATGCCAAAATTGCAGAAATAATCTTCCAAAAGCCTGAAAATGTAAATGGAAAAATCTTGTTCATAGAATTATTGTTTTTTAAGTAAATAAAAAAATTGGACTCTGTACTGTTTATTTGTATAGAGTCCAATCCGATCAATAATCTATCACTCGAACGAAGATTTTTCACTTTACCATTGGCACAAGCTTTACTTATAAAATAAATAAAACAAGGCCAAATTGAGCACAATCAGCAATTACTGGATAGTGAAAAATCACAATAGTAGCCATTTTGCCTTTTCCGACAAATACATTAATTGTTTCATCTCACTATTCTACTATTCTCAATTCCCTTTCACACTCTTCCAGATGAGCATGGAGTCTTCGGATACCTTTTGCTACACTCTCAAAGATATTGTCATCATTGAGAATGCTCATGATCTTATCCTTCTTTCCTACACCCAACCAACAATCCGACTTGTAAGGGTTAATATCGTGCATTACTGCAAGTTCAAGGATCTTTTCACCCTTTTCCTTCTCATATTTGCACTTATGTATAGAAAGAATAACCGCCCATCCATTCCCATACACATCCGCAAGGGATTGCTGGCAATAAAAGGGATTCGTATCTTCTTCTGCAGGATATCCCTTACTCACCCTTTCCCTCATTGAGAGTACCAGTTCCTGTGCAATCTCTCCAATCCTACTTACATATTCTTTTTCTGTCATAAAATTTCAGTTTTTACTTCTGTTTTACTAATATTTCTTTATCGGGACAATCCTTTTAGTCAGCCTTCTACAACCCTCCTTCCTCTATGTACATCGGAACGTGGGACTTAGGTGGTAGTTAAAATGCTGATAATCAAAGTTTGGAAAATGAGAAAAAATGGGGATTGTTCCCAACGTGTTCCCGATATTTTGACGTTAAATGATATTAGGTTGTTAACGTCCGTTGGAGGTATTTAGCGTTCAAAAACGCTTATTCAAAGAACTAAAAACGATGCCCGAAATATAATCTTTGTTTTGTGGGCAAAATTGAATCAAGTGAAAGTGTTAGAACTCACATCTAACTGGATGCAAAGATACATATTTTTCTTGATATATGGAAATAGTTTCCCAAGAATCTGCTTTTGTCATAGCATTTTTAACACAATCACTCCAGAGTGTTAATTGGAAAGATCATCTTTGAAGATAGGGAAAGAAATTCGAATAGACAATGAGAGCTGTACTTTATGCTGTTAAGGTGCCAGGAACCTTCTGAAGTCGATAACGATTCGTTACTGAGATTGCTGCCTGACTCTTCCCTGCCATACTGATCAGATGAGGTGATTACGAGTCACCCCATCATGACCAGTGTTTTTACCTATGTGCCATCCTTAATGGTACTTAGGTTTTAGATTAGATACCTGATAATCAGCACACAATTTGAATTAAGGGTTAGAAATGTTCCCAAGTTGTATCGTTTTATCACGAATTTATATAAAAGTTTGACTATGGAACCCTGAAATATGGCATCTTACCTGAGGGTCTAAACCGCAATGCAGGTTTGAATTAGATGTTCCAAGAACCTAATTACGATAACACTTGTATATCAAATTGATTGTAAAACTTTGTTTTAGCGTTAAAAAATGGACTAAAATACAACTTTTATAAAATGTTTTGATGTTTTTTCAATTTATTTTATTATATTTGCGCCAAAATTAAAACTTTTTACGCGATGGCAGAGTTTAATCAGATCAAGGTTGTATTGGTAAAGAAGAAAAGAACAGGTAAATGGCTTGCTGAGCAGATTGGTAAGAGCAACTGTACAGTGAGCAAATGGTGTTCAAATGCAGCACAGCCTGACATTCCAACTTTATCAAAGATTGCCGAGGTCCTGGAAGTTGACATAAGGGACTTGCTTGTTGGCAACGAATAACAAATGATTGAAAACATAGACATAAACGAGACAGAGGTTTTGAAGCAATATCCAGAGGTTCTGGAAATGCTTCTCAAAGATCATACTACCCAGCAGAATATCTTCTGGGCGACTGACTCGTATTCTGACCGAGGCGAAGGTTATCAGTTCAAGGATGTTATCACGATTGACTGCATCACTGGCGATAACGGAATGATTATTCGTCCCCGATCTGTCAAATCGAGAGACGAACAAACTAAACGGTCAAAAGATATGGCAGAAGTGTTTACCCCGTCTTGGGTGTGCAACGCTCAGAACAATCTTATTGATGATGCTTGGTTTGGCAAGCAAGGTGTATTCAATTCAGAAGCGCCAGACCACACATGGAAAGCTACTACTGGCAAGATTGAGTTTCCAGAGGACAAAACATGGAAAGACTATGTGCGTGATACTCGCTTAGAGATAACCTGTGGAGAAGCTCCTTATCTCGTTAGCCGTTATGATACAGTTAGCGGTATGCCTATCGAATTGACCGAACGAATTGGTCTGTTAGATAGGAAACTTCGTGTCGTAAGCGAGAATACAGAAACCACAGGCGAGTTCCTTGACTGGTGTCAGGAAGCATACAAGAACACCTACGGCTATGAATGGCAAGGAGACAACCTGCTACTTGCACGTGAAGCCCTCCTTTATACATTTCTCGATTACTATAGAGCAAAGTTTGGTGAAGAACCATTGCTCAAATCTATACAATACATTGCCTATATCATTTCATGGAATATATGGCAAATGGACGGACTTAAATTCTGCCCTCCTGGCGAGGAACCAGTTGAACCCCAACTTCAGATGAATTTATTTTCAGATCCTGTTGAATCCAACTTGTGCCTTATCCGCGATTGGCGCAAACCTCGTAATAAACAAAAGATATATTTCAAGTCACTTCTCAAAAGTTAATGGCTTATGATAATCGAATCCACACTTAAAGCCAAACTCATCTATATCTTTGGTATTGATGACAAGACGCATGAAGGCTGTTTGAAGATAGGTGAAGCAACTCTCGATGAGGATGCCGATCTCTTCACACTCAGTCCTAACTGTGAGGCATTGAACAATGCAGCACACAAGCGTATCAGCCAATATACCCAAACAGCCGGAATCCAGTATCACTTGTTCCATACAGAGTTAGCCATGCGCACTAAGGACAAGCAGATACAGGGATTCAATGACAAGGCTGTGCATGATGTGCTCCTACATAGTGGCTTGAAACGTAAGGACTTCAACCTTGGCGAAGGCAAAGCAAGCGAGTGGTTTATTGTGGATTTGAACACCGCTATTGCTGCCATCAAAGCCGTAAAAGCCAACAAGGAAGCCCTTGACGGTAGCCAGATTACAACAGGACAGACACCTATCATCCTCCGAAGCGAACAACGTGCTGCCATCAATCAGACAAAGACACGATTTGCCGAAGGTGATCAGATGCTCTGGAATGCCAAGATGCGATTTGGCAAAACGCTTACTGCCCTTCAACTCTTCAAAGAACTTTCTCAGGCAGAACCAAAGCAATATCGCAGGATGCTTATCCTGACGCATCGCCCAGTAGTCAATGATGGATGGTTCGATGACTTCCACAAGATATTCTTTGAGGTCGGCACTCCATACCTGTATGGCAGTAAGACCTCTGGTAACAGTTTCCAGAACCTTGAAGCCAAGATGAAGGCTGACAAGGAATGCCGCTACGTCTATTTCGCATCCATTCAAGACCTCAGAGGCTCGTCTTTAGTGGGTGGCAAGTTCCAGAAGAACGATGAACTCTTCTCTGCACGTTGGGATTTGCTCGTCATTGATGAAGCACACGAAGGCACTCAGACAGACCTTGGCGACAAAGTACTGAAAGCCCTCACAAAGAAGGGGACAAAGACCCTTTCACTCTCTGGCACTCCATTCAACCTGTTTGGCAAGTTCAAACAGGATGACATCTACACATGGTCGTATGTGGATGAACAAAGGGAAAAGGAAAAATGGGAGAAGGAGCATGAAGGTGATCATAACCCATACGGCTCTCTTCCTCGTATGAACATGTTCACCTATGACCTTGGACCTCTCTTTGAAAGGTTCCAAGATTCGGAGTATTCATTCAACTTCCATGAGTTTTTCCGTACAGACGATAGTGGTGACTTCGTTCATGAGGAGCATGTTGACAGGTTCCTCGATATGATGTGTGACCCTTCTGAAGACTCCAACTACCCTTTCTCAACAAAGCGTTACCAGGAGTACTTCCGTCACACCTTCTGGTTGGTGCCAGGAGTAAAGGAGGCTCTTGCACTTCAGCACAAATTGGAGAAGCATCCTATCTTCTGCAATTTCGATGTGGTCAATGTGGCAGGAGATGGTGACCCCGATGACCCAAAGGGCGAAGCTTTGCAGAAGGTTCGTGATGCCATCATCGAGAAACCGAAGAAGGATTATACTATCACCCTTTCATGCGGCAAACTCACAACAGGTGTGACTGTCAAGGAATGGACAGCCGTATTCATGCTCAGTGGTTCGGCAAAGACTGGTGCTGCCAACTACATGCAGACCATTTTCCGTGTCCAGAGCCCCGGACAGATCAACGGTAAGCAGAAGACAGATGCATACGTCTTTGACTTTGCTCCCGACCGAGTGCTCACCATGATGGCACAGGCAGCAAAGGCACCAACTCGCCCTGGCAAGCAAACAGAGGAACATCGTCAACGGCTGAAGGAATTGCTCAATTTCTTCCCTATCATTGCCTTGCAAGGTAGCCAGACAAGACGTTATGATGTTGACCAGTTGCTTACTCGCTTGAAGCACACCTACATCGAGCGTGTGGTAAACTCTGGTTTCGACAACAACTCGCTTTACAACGACCGCCTCCTTGAACTGGATGACGTGGAGATAGAAGAATTTGATGAACTGAAGGGTATCATCGGCAGTACTCCATCGCAAGACTCGGGCAAGGATATTGTCATCAATGATAGTGGCTTTGATGAGGAAGAAACCAGTGGTGATGACAGGACAGAAAAGAAACCGAAGACACCTCTCACCGATGAAGAAAAGGCGGCTTGCAAGGAGATGAAGAAAAAGAAGGAGATACGCAAGAATGCCATCAGCATCCTTCGTGGTATCTCCATCCGTATGCCTATGCTCATCTATGGTTGTGACCTGAAGGATGGTGAAGACATCACTATCGACAACTTTGCTGAGCACATTGACCCTCGTTCGTGGGAAGAGTTCATGCCACAAGGCATCACAAAGCAACACTTCAACAACTTCAAGAAATACTACGATCCCGAGATTTTCCTTGAAGCAGGTCGCCAGATACGAGCACGAGCAAGAAAGGCTGATGGCTTACCAGTAAAAGAAAGAATCCGTCATATAGTGGAGATATTCTCTTCGTTCCGTAATCCTGATAAGGAAACCGTCCTCACCCCTTGGCGAGTGGTTAATATGCATCTTTCTGATACGATTGGTGGCTATGACTTCTATGAGGAAACGCATACTGAAATACTCAACGAGCCTCGCCTTGTGGATCGTGGAAGTGTGACCAATAGAGTGTTCATGAGGCAAGACACTCGCATCCTTGAACTCAATTCAAAGTCAGGCCTCTATCCGCTTTACATGGCATACAGCATCTGGCGAGAGCGTTGCAGAGAGTGGGAACGTCAAGGTTTCTTTGAGGTTGACAAGATGACCATCGAAGAAGAACAGCTTGCTTGGGACGATGTCATTGCCAACAACATCTTTGTTGTCTGCAAAACTCCTATGGCTGTCAGTATCACGAAGCGAACTCTCACAGGCTTCCGTGACGTGAAACAGGCCAATGCTCGCTACTATGCAGACCTCGTAGAGACTCTCAAAACAAATCCAGACAAATTCATAGAAGATATTGCCCTGGAGCCACGTCGTTTCTGGGGCAACAGCAAATTATATAACAACATGAAGTTTAATGCAATAGTAGGAAATCCTCCTTATCAAATAATGGATGGAGGAAACAGCAACAGTGCAATTCCTGTGTTTAACTCTTTTGTTGATGTTGCAAAACTAATCTCTCCTTCATATATTTCTCTAATAATGCCAGCAAGATGGTATGTTGGAGGAAGAGGCCTTTCATCTTTTAGAGAATCAATGTTGAACGATAAGAGACTTAGACTCTTGTACGATTACGAACATAGTAATTACATTTTTCCTGGTGTTGACATTGCTGGCGGTGTTTGTTTCTGGCTATGGAATAGAGATAATGAAGGTTTATGTAGCGTAACAAATAGAACAGGACGGTTCCCTTCAACAGTAGAACGATCATTGAACGAGTTCCCTATTTTGATTCGTCAAAATCAAGATGTACAAATTGTTCGAAAGATCAAAGCCTTAAATATCAATAATGGTGTTACTATGGATACTGTTGTGTCACCAAGTAAACCATTTGGTCTAAGAACATTCTACAAACCACAGTCAAGTGGTACTCCATGTTGGTTTATACAAAAATACGGGAAGCAGTTTGCTAATCCTAAAGATTTTACGGATGAATGGGACTTAAAGGACAAATGGAAGATTCTTGTCCCTAGATCACCAATAGCAGGGCAAACGGATTTTTCGAAGCCTGTTGGATTTTATTATGATGCAAATACTAAGGTAGCCGCACCAGGAGAAATATGTACAGAATCCCTAATTGTTGTATTCGCATCAGACGATTACGACGAGGTGATTTCTTTTAAATCATATTTGTACACAAAGATTGTTAGATTCTTACTTCTGCAAGCAGTTGTTTCACAAGACGTAATACGTTCAAGTTACTGTTTTGTTCCTGCATTAGAAAAATATGTTGGAACATATTCAGACGATCGGCTTCGTAAGGAATGGAACATTTCTGACGCAGATTGGGAATACATTGATACGAGAATAAAATCCATAGATGACATGGGTAAACAATAATTTTTTATTGCATTTTCGCTGAATTTATATCGAATTACTGATTAGGCTGTAGAATAGTTATGAAGCGTAATAAGAAAATTCTCAATGGCTTTGATCTGAACAAATATGAGCCCCTTTTCGGTCATAAAGCTCTTGACCGATTGGAGGTTATTCCGTTCATATCCAAACCAACCAAGTGGATTACAGAAAACACTAATGAGAAGATTTAACAGTCAATTAGGGCATCTAAATTGTTGAAATGACATCCAAATATATAGTTATCCTACTATGAGATTACAATATAAAAAAATAATTGTTTTAATGTTAACATTTATCTTTACATTAAAACTTTATGCACAAAATGACAAAACAGAGGTATCAAGAACTCTCAATAATCTCTACCAGCAAAAAGAATATGCAAAATGTATAGAAAAAGCTGATGCATTTATCCAAATATATAAAGGAGAAAAAGACTCAGTTTATGTTGATTTATTAAGAAAAAAAGCATTGTCGCATAGTTATTTACAACAAGGTGAAAAGTGCGCTGAGACTTTAACTTTAGGAATTGAACTTTATGAGAAAATAAATAAAATAGATGCAACTCTACATTGGTTTTATAAGAACTATTGTAGAGTAGCATCGTGCAAACGCCCTGAGTATAGACAGTATCTTCATTCATATATAAAGTGTGACTATTGGCATTATACTGATTATTTTGTATATCTCGAAAGTGTAGAAGATATTGTAAAATCTATGAATAGTGAGGAACGTGACAAATTTATCACGGAAGAAGAAAAGGAACTTAAGGAGATAAATAAGCGTGGTTTTGAAGAGTTTTTTTTATATGTGAAAGGGTACCTATTGCAATCTGATAAAGGATTTTACGCCAATGATCATTATCTGGAAATAAGCATGAATTGTTTGTATTCTGCTTATAAAAAATTTTTACAACTTCTTAAAGAAGATAATAACCATGTACTTGCAAAGTTGTATTTTAACACATTAGATGAACTAGCTACTTTATCCGAGATTCAAATGAAGTTTTTGTCTGCAGCTAGTTATCGTAAAAAACAAATTGAATTATCCAATATATATTGGGAGAAATGGGGAGAATGGAAATTTACCAACCCCTGGAATGGATTTTCATTTAAGAACCAAGTATATGATAATGTACTCTATATGCTTTCTGAGTATGTTAATGACAACAATCAGGTAGGAAATTACAAAGAAATTGTGTCAATGATGCGTAGTATTCAAAAAAGCAAAGAATGGCAATTGCTAGAAGATGATGAGAAAGAATATGTACTAACAACAAAAGAAAATTTTGAAGCAAAATTATTTGTTAAAACTAAATCCGAATCTTTAAACAATAAAATCAACTGGAATCTAGAAAATAAATATGGACGAGCTTGTAGCAATATTGAAAATATATTAGCTAAAAATGGTTCAGATGAAGAGATTCTTAAGATTATCGAAGATGTGCATGACAATGATCTAGATTGGTATGTCAGCCTTTGTAACGATTTGTTAATTAGTAGTTGCAGGTCAAATGTTATCAAAGAATTAGTAGCTGATAATTATCAGGCTGATTATGATTTAGTTTCTGGCAGAACAATAGTAAATCCAGTATTTCATTATATTGAAAATGGAGAAGAAGATATTTCTATATGCTCGAAATTTATCAATGAGTGTCGAGCTGGATGGCATTTGTCTGGTGGATTCTTGAATGGGTTAGAAACATGGAAACTTTTAGAATGCCTTTCAAAATCGTATTATAGAGAAAAGGCTTATGAAAAAGCAGCAAGAGCACAAGAAATTGCTTTGGAAATATTACGTTCAGACAAAACGAATCCAGAATGGATAGATTTTGACAATAAAGAAAATAATGAGCCCGATAGAACTATAAGAGATGTCTTATATAAGGAAGATTGTAAAGCATCATTCGCTGTCAAAGCTACATTTACGAATGAGATAGAAGGGTACTTGTTATTGTCAGATATATACCGTGATTTTGGATATTATGAAAAACAATATGAATTCCTTTGCAAAGCATTTGAGGCATCCAATATGTTGGTTTGTTATGAACTGAATATGGGGACAGATAGTCATGCAGATATGGTTTGGCAGAATGATTCATATGTATATGGACATATTATGGAACAATTACCATTAGCCATCGAAAAATATCCTAAGTTGGCGGAATTAGCCTTTTCCACTTCTTATATGTATCAAGGTTTTCTCATGAATCAAAAGAATGCTATAAGAACTGATGCTATTGAAATAAACGAAAAAAACATCTTTGATTATTATAAGTCTAGTACAAAATATAGGCGACAAATAGAAAATGATCTAACCGAACATGGCAACATTGTAGGTGACAAGGAGTTTTTTTACGAGAATGATTTATATCAATTGACTAAATTACGTCCAAGTAGATTTACTTTAGAAAATTCAATAGTTGATTACGATTTTATAAAGAAGAATCTTAATGATAATGAAATCTTTGTAGATTTCTTTACTATATTCAATGACTCTACATATACATACAATGCAGTCATAAATAACAAACAATTACAATTCACAACAAATGAAGGTATTGTATATGCAATTATAACAAGAAAAAATTGGGAAATTCCAAAAGTTGTTGAAATTGGACGTAATCATGGCAATGAAATGTTGAGCAATGATTGGAATCTAGAGCAATATAAATTCACAAATTCAAGCGAACGAATTAGTCAACTTCATAATGATATTAAATTTGGTCAATATTGTTGGAACAAAATAATTAAAACCGCAAACGTTAAACAAAATGAGAGTATACTTTTTGTTCCTAGTGATTTCCTTCATAGTTATTCAGTAGAATATTTGCCTATTAATTCTTCACAAAGAATGACTGGATTATATGGCATGAAACGTCTTTCATCTTCTATAGAGTTACAAAATAGAGGTGTATATTTTGAAAGTAACGACAAACTGATTGCATTTGGTGACTTAAGTTACACAGGAGATATTAATTACGATAAAAAAATTAAAAAACGAAAGAAGGACAAGAGCCTAAAACTGAGGCGAATGTCTTCGACCATAGAACTTACAGATAGATCAGAGCTAGATGTATTGACTGGAGGTCATGAAGAAATAACAACAATTAGTAAGATTATGGGCGAAAAATGTGTTTGTTATAATGACCAAAGAGGGACAAAACGAGTCATAAATAACATGGACTGGGATTCTCCTCAATTCTTGCATATAAGTACACATGGTTACAACCTTAATTATGCAGAATTAAGTGCAGATGAACACAATATGGTATTTGGAAAAAGAGATACCATCTATAGTAATGTTGAAAAATCCATGTATGAAACAGGTTTATATTTGGCAAATCATAATAAATGGAATATAAAAGAAGGTATAATAAATGCAAAAGAGATAAGCATGTTGAATTTTAACAATACAAAACTCGTTGTATTGTCTGCTTGCTCTTCATCTACAGGTATTTCATCAAACAACGGAGTTTTTGGTATGAATAGAGGCTTCAAAATTGCTGGCGTAAAGTCAATAATTGGATCTCTATGGGAAGTTGACGATACTGCAACATCAATATTGATGACTTCTTTTTATACCTACCTAAATCAGGGTGATGATGCTTATACTTCATTAATAAAAGCTCAAGAAGTTGTTAAGAATCATGTAGGAAAGAAAAATGAACGTAATATTGGTTCTAAATATATCTATTCAGATCCATATTATTGGGCAGGATTTATATTGGTTGATGGCTTATGATAACGATTAAAAAAATAATTGATAAGGCTAACTGTCTTTTTTATGGTTTCAGCAAATACAGGTATATCATGGTAGCATTTCTTGTTACTATGGCAACATTCTCTTTAACTGATTACCTCAAAAATTATTTACAAAATGAATCTTCATTTTCTAAATCTTTCAAGTCTGCAGATTATATACTTTACGATTGTTATGAAAGTGTTGAAGCAGACAATCCTGTCGGAGTAATAAATCCTAATGTAGTTATCATTCAAGATGACGAATGTAACCGATTGCAATTAGCTGCACTTATCCAAGCTGTTGATAAATTATCTCCATCATCAATTGGTATTGATCATATATTTGTGGAAAGTCAGCCTTATGACACAGTTCTAGTAAATGCGATAAACAATTGTTCTTCGCCAGTTGTAATGGCTTCTAATATCAGTTTCAATACAGAATATCAAGAATATACTACAATTAGCGCTTGCGCGTTTTTCGATAGTCTTGAAAATGCATCATGGGGTATAACAAATCTTGGTGAGCCAAGTGTTAGTCCGCAAAACATCATTAGGCGTCATAGCAACACATATATCGCGGAAAATGGTTATAAAATGAACTCGTTCTCTTGTGAATTAGCTTGTCGTTCAGGTTTGTTTAGCGCAGATGACAACAAGATTAATGCATCATCGTTTATTCACTATCGTGGATTAAGTACTGAGATTATTGAATGGACTGATGTTCTTCGTATAGATAATTCTATCAAAAGCCATGAAATAGAGTCCTTCAAAGAAAGCATAAAAGGAAAAATTGTGCTGATAGGATGTACGCGAGACAGAGGAGATATGCATCTTATACCATCTGAAAAGGCTATTTCTGGTGTTGAAATTCATGCCGCCTCTATCTATACACTTGCGAACAATAAGTATGTTAGAGAGACTCCAGCATGGATAAATAATACGATTGCATTTATTTGTGTATATCTTTTTAGCTTGCTATTGTACTATGCAAGTCAAAACTTAAGTCGTATTGGCAATCTCTGCGTTAGAATTGTTCAATCATTATTCATCATTCTGTTCATTATAATAGGATATGTCTTTTATCGTAACGAACAGAATCCAATATATATCGATTTTTCTTCTTCAATCCTAATGGTTGGTATTTCATCTTTTGTATTTGATATTATTAGAGGTGTCTATGGTTTGTTCTTATCTTTTAGAAATCACAAAAAATAAAAGCATGAAACAGTTTATTGTATCTCTTATCGCAATCATATTTAGCGTTCAATTAACATATGCAGATACCTATCAAATATTTTCGTTTGAAAAAACAGTATATGTTAAGAAAGGAAACAGTAATTGGCTACAAGCCAAAAAGAAACTTCAATTATATAGCACAGATTCCATAAAAATCGATTCAAATTCAAGCATTAAAATCCAGAATATCAGTTCTGGACAAACTTATGAATGGAAAGAGCAGGGAAAATATGAAGTCGGAGATATTGTTAGAGAATGCTTGTCCCGTAAAGCCAATTGGCTTCAAAGGCTATTCTCAACGCTTTTTGAGAATATTACGGATGAACCTAATAAGCAATGGGTTTCACAAGGAAGCACAAAGAAAGGGAATAATAATGATGTCTTGGAGCACGCTCTAGCTAAAAAGCTTATAAGCTATTGCTATGGACTTAATGAAGCGAATTCTGATTTAGTTCTTTATCCGAAAAATGTGGGTAAAAATGAGTTATACTTTGATATTACTAACAATACTCATGATACTTTATATGTAAATGTCATGGCAGTTAATATCAAACAAGAATCGTTCACAATTTTATATGACATAAGAGATAAAGATAACTGGATGACACTTCCAATTTTACCTATGTCGTCTATGTCCTTATCGGATTTTACCATATCTGATAAAAAGAAATACAAGTATGTGTTATTTGGAACAACAAAACCTGTAGAGATATTAAAATTGGAGAAATATCTAAATGTAGATGTCATAGATGATATTCTTCCAAAAGTGGAAGATGTGATTATAATTGGAAATGAACAAAAAATGAAATAGAAAAAAGGCGCATCACTTCAGTTCTTCGTCAACAGTACGTCCTCCAATTACTTCCCAGAACCACTGAATATGCGATAGTTCTGTTATATCTTCTCCGGTATAAAGAGGTTGATTATTCCATAAATAGCCACCGAATGACAATATGATGACATTCAGTAATGATATATAGATAATCTTTCTCCTTCGAGAATTTATCTTTGATAATATGTTAAACAAAAAATTCATACTAGTCCATAGGTTTAATTAATGATTCGATGTTGCTCGTCAGGAACGTTGCTGAGTTTTGGAGAAAATTCATATAAAAGAATTATTCTAAATTAATTCCACAACAAGAACGTATCATCACCCACAACATCCTCCAAAAAATCTTTTGCGAGGGCTCGAAGCAGATATTCTGCATATCTATACTGAGCCTGCTTGTAAGCGAGAATATCTTCATTATTTGAATTTGTAATCTGTTCCCACAAAGTTCTACGCTGTGCATCCTGATATGCTATTTCTGAGTCTGTCTTGTATCGAACTGCATATTGTATGTATTTCAAATACGAATCTGTAAGTTTTTCGAGTGGTGCCTCCGGTCCTTTTATTTCAAGATATAAAGACTTAAGGTAATCATAGAATTCCTTTGACAATTGCTCAGGAAAATCCTATGGACATTCTTCAATATTCAAAGTCTGCTCAGTTGAATCCGACAAAGAATCGTCAATACGACGGAGCAGAGCAAATACTTTTACCTTGAGCTTACCGATGATTTCTTTCTTTTCCATATAGTAGTTTGAGTTTATTTACTTTTTGTGGGCCATAACCACATACCTTCTTGAGTCTTCCCAGGCATCCATAAATCTATCAAGTGGATATTCGTCCAACACTGGGATAGTTTGAGGATCATATATTGTGATGAGTTTTCGGATAGGATCAAGTGCTGTGACAACCACGGCATGATCAGGGATTTCTCCGACCAGGACATCTTCCAATGCCTCTTGCTCGGGATCGCCAACCAATTCTCCACCGTCAATGACTGCGATTACACGATTCCCATCAGTAAGGGCTTTCTCAACATCTTTAATTGAAGCAAGATATTTGCGCGACACTGAGAATCCTTGGAGTTCGAGGAGTTTGCCTATGTTTGCTATTGGCATACCTTCAGGAGTAATCCAGTTGTTTGATCGAGCCTGTTCGGCAAGTGTGTCGCAAGATATGCTTTCGCCATACTGCTCCAAAATATATGCCTCGCACTGCACGGTGCATAGATTGTGCGTGGTAATGTCAGAAGCTGCCAATGCTTCTTCCGGTGTTAGGGAAAGTCGGTCATAGATATGACGACCTGTAATCGAGAAAACCATATCATCATCGACACGATGAGATATTTCAAGCAACATTCTCAAGTCTGCATCGTGACGCGCAGCCTCAAGCACAGCAAGAGTCTGTTCAGCCGTAGTATTACCGTCCAAGAATGACGCTACCAATTCGTCTGTAATCGGCAGTGAGTTATCTTTTGCCATAATGTAATATATCCTTTTGCGAGACCTGGATCAGTTGCGCCATAGCTCGACGTTTAATATTATATAAGTTTTCTACACGAATTCCCATCTCGATTGCCAATTCTGCATCCTCGACTTCATCAAGCATCGAACGCCTAATAACTTTTCGATAGCGGTCATTCTTCATTGCATTTAACAATCTTTCCACATCAGCATGTGCTGAAGAGCGAGCTATATCGCGGTCTTCTGCAGCAACCTCTACCGATGATGCAATAATCTGGTTCGAATCATTCTCGACCAGCAAATCACCCACCTTCTCTTTCTTAATTGCAACGAAATGGCGGATAGTAACAGTCTTGAGCCAATTGTATATCGTACTTTCGCCCTTAAAACTTTTAAGCTTTCGAGCGTCGTTTTGCATTAACAATGTATAAAGGGAATTTATGCACTCGTCATACTCCACTGGGATTGTATCAAACACACTTCTTATCACAGACAAAAACAAAGGACGGCAACGACGAAAGAAGAAATCTTCCGTCACATCTTTGTCTTTATTTATTAATGCTTGAATTATCTGTTGTTCTGTCATTGCGTTTAACGCGGCATGTGTTATTCAATCTTGTGCAAATATACTCACTATTAAGATATAATGGTAAAAAATGGTTAATTTATATTGTTTTTGTGCAAAAACATGCACATTTTGTTTCAAGTTTCATTGTTTCACTATCTCTCACCCACACACACGCACGCATGTAGCAATAAATCTTCTGGCTATGACAGCTCTATTTTTCTCTCGCACGCACGTGTGTGGGTGTGAGAGTACTCTGAAACATGAAACTTGAAACAAACGATAGGCGATGACTACGCGACAATTCACATATTGTCATCGAAGCATGCGGACGAGTTCGGCAGAAATGCCGTGGAGCAATTCCCGATCGGGAATTTGTTCTCGGGAAGTCCGGAGAACTCATCGACGGTCGTCGATCGGACAAACGGAAGTCCGGAAATGTCTTCGACGAGCGTCGGCATCAACACTTTGTACATTGTGTTGATGCCGACGAAAGAAGATTGGAGAAATTGAAATCGGTTATTGTCTTAGAACAGCGCGCAGATCTTCTCGAGCCAGACTTTGTCCGTTTCGTCGAACGTAGATAGGAACTCGCTATCGATGTCGAGGACAGCGGAGACTGCGTTGTTCTTCCAGACAGGAACGACGATCTCACTCTTCGACTCGGAACTGCACGCGATATGTCCAGGGAACTCCTCGACATCAGGGACTACGATTGTGCTTTCCTGCGCCCAAGATGTGCCGCATACGCCTTTGCCTTTCTTGATTCGGGTACATGCCAAAGGTCCTTGGAATGGACCAAGGATGAGTTCGTTACCTGATACACGATAGAATCCGACCCACCAGAAGTGGAATGTATCTTTGATTACAGCCGAGACATTTGCCATATTTGCGATCTCGTCAGTTTCATTTGACAACAAAGACTGTACTGCTTTGTAAGCCTGTTCGTATAGTTCTACCTTATTCATAATACCAATGATTTTGAGATGTTGCCAGGCAACTCCTCGATGTAGTGAGTTACCATTATTAATGTCTTCGACTCACGCTTGCAAAACTCTCCGATCACACTACGAACCAGATTTCTACGATAAGTATCGAGTCCATGAAGCGGTTCGTCAAGAATGATCAAAGCTGGATCTTTAACGAAGGCTCGTGCAAGAAGACAAAGACGTTGTTCGCCAGAAGAAAGTGTGAGGAACATACGATCTTTAAGCTGTTCGATACCAAAGACTTTCATCCAGAACAAGCATGTATCCATCTGTTCTGGTCGAGGGCGTTTATACAAACCCACGCTATCGTGCAAACCACTTGCCACAATATCTATTGCAGGACGATTCTCCTTGTACGCACGATGGAATTCCGGACTTACGAATCCGATATTCTTCTTGATATCCCAAATACTTTCGCCTGTTCCCCTGCGACGTCCGAACAAAGAAATATCACAAGCATAAGCGGCAGGATGATCGGCACAAATCAAACTCAGAAGAGTAGATTTTCCAGAGCCGTTCTTTCCTTGAAGCGCCCATTTCTCGCCATTCTTCACATCCCAGTTCAATCCGCCATAAAGCACACGATCGCTCTCTGGCAACTGCAAAGACAAATTACGAATAGAGATAATTGAATCGTCTGCATCTTCTACTTTCTTTGCCAACGAGAAATCGGCTGCATCCTCTCTTTCGGCGAGTGTCTTTATCAAATCAGAATCACCTTTAATTTTAGTAGGGAATGCCTCACCACTCTCCCATTCTGCAAGATATTGCTCGCGAGTGATCTTTGATTCAACTATCATGTCATGTACCTTGACGACATGAGTCATATAATCCGGCACAGAATCGAGCATCGATATTATCATGATTATCTGAACACTACCGTCGGCAATCAGCAGACGGAAGAACTGATCAAGTTGTTCGCGCATTGGTGCGTCAAGTCCGATGAAAGGATTATCGACGATCAGTACACGCGGTTTCTTTATAAGATACTTAAACAACTGATAACGACGCATCTCGCCACTCGAAAGCAATACCATTCGCTTGTTGAGCAGAGGACGCATCATGAATGTATCGAGCAGAGGATTTGCCAGAAATTCACTATCGTCTTCAGCACCAACGGCACGAGCATCTTCCACTGTAAGTCCGTGACCTGCAGCGCGAGCATCGTCGGCTGACAAACCAGTTGCCGACACACTACCAGAAGCCAATGCTCGCTTTAGAACAGTGCTGACAAGAGGAGATTCATCTCGATCCTGACTATTGAATCGCTGTTGGAAATAATAAGGTTTTTCAACCGATCCGAGCGCATCTTCGAATGTAAGCTGCACGATATTTCCATAAGCTGTCGGCTTCACATCCAGTCCGAAATCATAAGTCAACGAGCCTTGAAGAAGGAGATTCTTGCCTGTAATCAAATCGACAAGACAACTCTTTCCTCCACCATTTGGACCCATTACGGCAATGTGTTCGCCCGACTCCAGGCAGAAGTTCACAGGCTCTGCCATACGAGTCAGTGGAAGTCGTCCTAATGCATTATTTAATTCAATTGTTTTCATCTATCTTTTATTTAGACCACAACGGTCCATTTCCATGTCCGATGTTCAGTTCTTTTCCGCCCTCTATCGCACGATTCATATAAACCTTAGCTTTTGCTACAGCAGAGCACAAATCGTATCCCGATGCAAGATATGTAGCAATAGCCGATGACAAAGTACATCCCGTGCCATGCAGATTCTTAGTTTCAATCTTCTCTGACGAAAAATTTTCCTGACGCATTTCTTCTTTCATGACCAACACATCGGTCATCGATTCACCTTTTGCGTGACCACCTTTTATCAAGAGATTGCAAGTATCAGCTTCGAGCATATAAGGTTCTGCATGAAGCACTTCATACTCTGGAAGATTAGGTGTAACAAGCGTACACATAGGGAAAAGTTCCCTAATCACAAGAGAAATACAATCTTCCGACATCAGACGAGTGCCAGAAGTCGAAAGCATAATCGGATCGCATACTATCGGTAATATTCGACGGTTGCGTTCTTTTCGTAACACTTTTATTATTACACGAGCTGCGTCAAGATTTGGTATCATACCAATCTTCACGGCACGAACATCAAGATCATCGAATATACTATGTAATTGAGACTCTATTACTTTTGCCGGGACTGGCATGACTCCTTGAACACCCATGGTGTTTTGAGATGTAATTGCTGTAATTACTGTCGCTCCATATCCTCCGCAATTTGTAATCGTCTTAAGATCCTGTTGAATCCCAGCACCGGCAGATGGATCACTGCCTGCGATTGAGAGGACTATCGGAAGAAGTCTCGCTGTCTTGCATCCTTCCACCTTTGGGGGAATTTGAAGGGATCCTTTCCACGCATCTCCTAAAACCATTACACCACCGAATCCGAATTCAAGTGCTTTCCCGACATTGTCGCTACAGATTCCGCCAAGAGCCAAGACTCTTTTATCGATGATTCCGTCGAGTTTTGCCTTGTTCAAATCTTCAATTGAGAATGCTGAGTTATATCCTTGTTTTGAGATGCTGTCGAATATTGGTGAGAGTGAAAGATAGTCGAATGGCTTACGGAAACCATCGGCAAAAATGTATCCCTCTTCTTTCTTTTGTGCAAGTTCTTCGAAGCTATGGCATGATATAGAGATATGCCCCTTCCAACCTTTCGGTGCTTTTGGATTTCTGCGATTCAGATGAACGCCACAAAGGTTAAAATCTTTCAGCAAATCGAAATGCTCATGAATGACGATGCGATTGTGATAACAGGCAGGTATTGCCTTTATCAAATCTCGCATCTCTTCAATCTTACATTCCGGTTTGCGCAGATGCAGACGCACCAACCCCGATTGAAACATCAGTGTTATTGCTTCGGCTTCGCCTTCGAAGAAATATGGAAGGGTAATTACTATATACATTATTTGAACAAATCAAAACTTGCATCCCAATCCTTGAAAACTGGTTCGCGACCGAGTTCCTTAAGTCGTGCGGTGATGACTTTTGCAGTACGTTCGTCACTTACAGAGAACTGTTCGAGTGCCTGAGGATAAGTATAATATCCGCCAGGATTTGTCTTAGATTCAGCCGACATTGTAGTAACTCCGAGTGTTGCCATATTATCTCGGATCAGTGCCGGTTCACGTGTAGAATACGAGATATCTACATCATGGTCGAAGATTCGCATAGCGAATGTCGCTTGTGCCAATTCCTTGTCTGTCATGTAGCAGTTCGGATGGAACCCTTCGTTTTGCGCAGGACGCATACGAGGGAAATTGACACTGTATTTTGTGCGCCAGTAAAGCTTCTGAAGATAACGAAGATGGCGTGCCATCATAACAACATCAGTACGCCATTCTTTTTCCAATCCTATGAGAACACCCATTCCGATAGAATGAACGCCAGCCTGTCCCATACGGTCGAATCCGTCACAACGCCATTCGAAATTTGACTTCATTCCACGTGGATGATAGAGCTTATAGTTCTCACGATGGTACGTCTCCTGGAAACAGATCACTCCATTAAGACCATGCTCTGTGAGTTCCTTGTATTCCTCCGACTTGAGAGGCATGACCTCAATCTTGATATTTGAGAAGTATTTCTTCGCTATGTCAATTGCTTTTGCGAGATAAGGAACGCCAGCCTTAGCTGGATTCTCACCTGTAACAAGAAGGATATTCTCGAATGGAGCGAGCTGCTTGATAGCTTTATATTCATTCTCAATCTGTTCAGGAGTGAGGATGGTTCGTGCCATTGGATTCTGAACATGGAAACCACAATAGACACAAGAGTTTGCACATGAATTTGTGATATACAAAGGTATGAACATCGACATAGTCTTGCCGAAACGTTCCTCTGTATACTTACGACTAAGTCGAGCCATTGTCTCAAGATATGGTTCTGCCGCTGGAGAGAGCAATGCCATGAAATCTTCAACATCGCAATGCTCTTTTGCAAGAGCACGACGCACATCATTGTCAGTCTTTGAGGCAATCCTTGCGGTTGTCTCGTCCCAGTCATATTTCTTTAATTCTTCTGAAAACATTTTCTTCAAATAATGAAATCTATTCTTATTTCAACCTGCAAGGCTGGAAAGAATATTCTGATAGTTTTGTTATAGTCGGATTATCTCCGCACAATGCACAGTCCTGATTATGCCCGAAGTCAAGACATTGAAAATTCATTGTCAAGGCATCGACCATCAGCAGTTTGTCGGTTAAAAGTTCTCCCACTCCTGTGAGGTATTTTATGGTTTCTGTAGCCTGTATTGAGCCCATGATACCTACAACACTTCCAAGTACTCCTACAGTAGAACATGTTTCAACATCCTTTTCAGCAGGTGGTTCGGGGAAGATGCAGCGATAGCAGGCAGAACCAGGGACATGAGTCATCACCTGAGCACCATATTTTACAACACCTCCAGCACAGAATGCCTTTCCCGACATCACGCATGCATCATTTACCAGATACTTCGACGCAAAACTATCTGTACAGTCAATGATGAAGTCGTAGTCTTTGATGATGTCCAAAGCATTTTCTTCGGTAATGAAACAATCGTAGGTGATGACCTTGATGTCTGGATTTATCTTGCGCATCTTCTCTGCTGCCGATTCAACCTTTGGTTTGTTCACATCCTCGGTAAAATGAATCACCTGCCGTTGCAGATTGCTGATGCTTACCACATCGGCATCGGCAATGCCAATTGTTCCTACGCCGGCAGCTGCGAGATAGAGTGCATTCGGCGAACCAAGACCTCCTGCTCCGATAAGCAACACTTTGCTGCTGAGCAGTTTTCCCTGGCCTTCTTTACCAAATCCTTCTAACAAAATATGACGGCTGTATCTTCTTATATTATCCATACTATTTACTCCCCTTCCTACGAGGGAGGGGGGAGAGTCCTTTTATAGTTTCCTCAGGTCATGAGTCAACTTCGCAGCGCAGAAGTTTGGACCGCACATTGTGCAGTATTCTCCATCTGTATGTCCAGCTTCCTCGAAATACTGAAGTGCACGTTCCGGATCGAGCGAGAGATGGAACTGATCACGCCAACGGAAGTCGAAACGAGCCTTTGAAAGTGCATTGTCACGAATTTCAGCACCAGGATGACCCTTGGCCAGGTCGGCAGCATGTGCGGCAATCTTGTAGGTAATCACGCCGTTGCGCACATCTTCACGGTTAGGCAAAGCAAGGTGTTCCTTAGGAGTAACGTAGCAGAGCATTGCTGTTCCAAGCCATGCAATCTGAGCGCCACCGATAGCCGAAGTAATGTGGTCATAACCAGGAGCAATATCTGTGACGATAGGTCCAAGCGTATAGAATGGAGCCTCATGACAGTGGTCGAGCTGACGCTCCATATTCTCGCGGATCTTATGCATTGGCACATGGCCCGGACCTTCGATGAAGGCCTGTACGCCCTTCTCCCAAGCGCGTGTAACGAGCTCGCCCATGGTGTCGAGCTCTGCAAACTGAGCCGCATCATTGGCATCGGCAGTACACCCAGGACGAAGACCATCGCCCAATGAGAGAGCTACGTCATACTGACGAACAATGTCGCAGATATCATCGAAATGCTCATATAGGAACGACTCCTGATCGTGGATCAGACACCACTTTGACATGATTGAACCGCCACGAGAAACGATGCCACAAAGACGGGAATCTGCAAGATGCACGTTATGACGACGTATACCGGCGTGAATCGTGAAGTAGTCAACACCCTGTTCACACTGTTCGATAAGTGTATCCTTATATACTTCCCATGTCAAATCTTCAACGCGACCGTTGACTTTCTCAAGCGCCTGATAGATTGGCACTGTTCCCACAGGAACTGGACAGTTGCGGATGATCCACTCTCGTGTCTCATGGATGTTCTCTCCTGTCGAGAGATCCATCAATGTGTCACCACCCCACTTACAGCTCCAGACAGCCTTATCGACCTCCTCTTCGATACTTGAGGTAGTAGCCGAATTGCCGATGTTGGTGTTGATCTTCACCAGGAAGTTACGTCCGATGATCATTGGCTCAGACTCCGGGTGATTGATGTTGGCTGGTATTACAGCGCGACCACGAGCGATCTCATCGCAAATGAACTCTGGTGTTATATGTGTCTTGATACCCAACTCCCTGCAATTCATGTTCTCACGTATAGCAACATATTCCATCTCTGGTGTGATGAGACCCGCCTTTGCGTAATCCAACTGGGTGATATGTTTACCCTCCTTAGCGCGACGTGGAAGGGCAATATGCTCGAAACGCAGGTGGTCAAGACTCTTGTCTGCCAGACGCATCTTGCCGTAATCACTGGTCACCTCTTTGAGCACTTCGGTATCATCGCGATCGATGATCCACTCCTCACGCATGCGTGGAAGTCCCTTCTTCAGGTCGACGGTGTACGACGGATCGTTATAAAGACCTGCGGTGTCATAGATATACACAGGAGCGTTCTCCTCGGTATGAGGAACGCCGTTTTTATCTTTCGTTACTGTAGGCGTCAGGTTGACCTTGATCATACCTACCTTGATATCAGGAAAAAGACGCCCCTGCATGTATGCTTTTTCCCTCTTTGCGTATGCTTTGTTATCTTGTGGCATAATGAAAAATTATATAATGATAAATGAAAGAATGAATAAATGCTTGTTACTCTTGATAATGGGGTGTCCGAAAATCGAAGCTTTATGGGCAAAAGACATTATTTCATTGTTTCATTTTTTAATTCTTTAATTAATTTAAGAACGCAGTCAACGGACTTGAAGCTTCTGCCTCAAAGCTTTCTGCAACAGCACCGAGTCCTGCTTCGTATGCACGGCGACCAGCAATGACAGCTTCCTTGAAAGCAACACCCATCTGTACAGGATCGCCTGCAACAGCAATGGCTGTATTTACGAGACATGCACTTGCACCCATCTCCATTGCTTCTGCAGCGTGAGAAGGTGCACCGATTCCGGCATCAACGACAACAGGGACATTTGCCTGTTCAATGATGATGCGTAGGAAATCGCGTGTCTGAAGGCCCTTATTAGTTCCAATAGGAGCGCCTAAAGGCATAACTGTTGCGGCTCCTGCTTCCTCAAGATGCTTGCAGAGAGTAGGGTCAGCCTGACAATATGGGAGAACGACGAATCCTAACTTTACAAGTTCTTCAGTTGCCTTGAGTGTCTCAATGCTATCAGGAAGGAGATAACGAGGATCTGGATGAATCTCAAGTTTCAACCAGTTTGTACCAAAAGCTTCTCGCGCCATCTGTGCAGCGAAAACAGCCTCTTCAGCATTGCGTACTCCAGATGTGTTTGGCAATAGCTGAATGTTTGGATTCTGAATCACATGTCGAAGCAGATCGTCCTGCTTGTCCTGTAATTCAATACGCTTCATGGCAACTGTGACCATCTCTGTTTCTGATGCTTCGATAGCCTTTGCCATAAGTGCGTTGTTGTTGAATTTGCCGGTGCCTAAAAACAGGCGTGAGTTGAACTCACGACCAGCGATTACTAACTTTTCCATTTATTTATATCATTTTTATTAGTTTCTTCATTTCTTCTACAGGATTCTCTGCACGAAGCACAGTACCACTTAAAGCAATACCAGTGATTCCTGTTTCCATTATTGCAGGAATATCTTCTGCGTTTATTCCTCCGATTGCAACGATTGGAATATTGATATCGTTTTCTTTCATCTGTTTTACAATGCTTCGATAACCTTCCAATCCGAGAACCGGCGATAGTTTTTCTTTTGTAGTAGTAAAACGGAACGGTCCACATCCGATATAGTTGGCACTGTTTTTACAGTGCATTACTACATCTTCAAAAGTATTTGCAGTGCCACCAATGATGAATTTCTCTCCAAGAATATTTCTTGCTTCGTCAATCGGCATGTCGTTTTTGCCAAGATGAACGCCATCTGCGCCAATTTCTTTGACCAATTCAACATGATCGTCGATAACGAAAGTAGCACCAGCAGCTCTGCATAAAGTCTGTGCCTGCAAGGCGATCGGACGGATTTCGTCGACAGACGCATTCTTCATGCGCAACTGCACCCAACGGCAACCGCCTTCGAGTGCAATCTTGACAGAATCAATATAACCGATTGTGTCAGTATAATGTGTGATGAACTGGAGCATAAAGCTAATTCATAATTGATAATTGAGAAATGATAATTAACCCTCAACCGCCAAATGCAGCCTTGATAATTGTGACATTATCGCCCTCATTAAGTGCTGTTTCTGTCCAATCAGTACGAGGCACGATCTTATTGTTCACAGCAAGCGCTACTCCTCGTTCTGGTAGTGCTAGTTCATTTGCCAAAGACTGTACATCAGCAGACACAGTATCAGTCTGCACATTGTTTATAAGTATCTTCATATACAATAATATATAACGGGGGATGCTCTTTCCTTAGCAGCATTACCTGCCCAGGTTCAATGGGTATAATCTCAGCCTCCAAAAAGAAGCACCCCAGGTTGTCGACGACAACAATTATAATATGACGCAAAAATAACGGATTTTTTCGGAAACTCCAAAAAAATCCGCTAATAATTATCGTTAACTTTTATTTTATACAATTTTACTGTATTACCAGGCTAATCCTTATAGTTTATTTAATGCTTTTATAGTGCTCTTCGGATCTTCACTCTTGAATACAAAGCTTCCAGCAACAAGGACATCAACGCCTGCCTCAACAAGCTGTTTTCCTGTTTCAAGATTTACACCTCCATCACATTCTATAAGAGCTTTCGAGCCTTTGGCAACAATCATTTCCTTTGTCTTGCGGATCTTTTCAAGCATAGACTTAATAAACGACTGTCCACCAAAGCCTGGGTTTACAGTCATAATGAGAACGAGATCCACATCACAGATGATCTCTTCGAGAGTTGAAATAGAAGTACCGGGATTGAGAGCAACACCAGCCATCATGCCGGCGTCGTGAATCTGCTGAATAGTACGATGAATATGTGGGCAAGCTTCCTGATGCACAGTAAACACCTTAACGCCAAGCTTTGCACATTCTCCAATCCAACTTTCTGGATGATTCACCATAAAATGAGCATCCAATGGTTTCTTCAGGTCTTTCATCACGGCTGAAAGAACCGGAAATCCGAATGAGATGTTTGGGACAAAAGATCCATCCATAACATCATAGTGGAGCCAATCTGCTTCACTGTTGTTGATCATATCGATGTCTTTTGCCAGATTCAAAAAGTTTGCACTTAAAAGCGAAGGTGATGTCTTTGCCATAGTATAATCGTTCTTTTTTATTCTTTATCAATTGCGCCAGAAATATTAGTTGAAAGAGGTCGGCGCAAAGCTCGTACGATGAGCCATACTGCTAAGATTACAATAGGAATACTTAGAATCTGTCCCATATTCAGCAGCATACCCTCTTCAAATTCCTCCTGATTGTTCTTTACAAACTCTATAAGAATACGGGAGCCGAAAACTCCAAGGAAGAAAATTCCGAACAGCAAACCTCTACGCTGAGAAGCATTCGTCTTATAATACAAGAACAGAAGAATTCCCAAAACTGCGAGATAGCACAAAGCCTCATAAATCTGAGTCGGATGACTTGGCTCAGTGAAGATTGGCTCTGCTCCTCTCTGCCAAGCACTAATATTCTCAATAAAACGGAAACCCCAAGGGAGATCTGTAACATGTCCGTAAATCTCATGGTTGAAGAGATTTCCCATACGAATCATTGCTGCAACCGGAGCAACTGCTATTGCGAGACGGTCTAAAACCCAAAGCAAGCTCAGTTTATCTTTTTTTGCATACATCCATACGGCTGTAACAACACCGATTGTTCCACCATGACTTGCAAGTCCACCTTTCCAAGTCTTAAGAATCTCTATAGGATGAGCAAGATAGTAATCAGGATCATAAAACAGGCAATGACCGAGACGAGCTCCGATTATTGTACCGAGAAAGCAATATATAAACAAAGAATAAACCCGTTCAGGATCGTTACCATCGCGCTTATAGAAAATTTCCATCATCTTGGAAGCAAGCATGAAGCCAAAGATGAACATCAAAGCATACCACCTCAAAGTCACTGTTCCGAACGAAAACAGGTCGAAACTGAACAATTCAGGATTTGCTGTCCAAGTAATTTCGTTAAAGATTGTCATTATTGTGAGTTTTATTCGGTGCGAATTTAGATAAAAAGAGTCGAATAACAAAGAAAAAACAGGTTTATTTTGGACTTTAGACCAAAATCGAATATCTTTGACACATAAAATAGTAATCAACGGTAAACAGTCTGTACATGGAAAAGAAAGTTATCATCAGTCTTGGTCGCCAATATGGTAGTGGCGGACATCAAATAGGACAACGATTGGCAGAAATCCTTGGCATTACATATTATGACAAGAAACTGATGACAGAAATGTCAAAGCAAACAGGCATGGATGTAGGATATCTGGAAAAGCACGATGAACAAGCGCCAGGATTCCTGGAATATGCTTTGGCTGAACGCTATGGCAATACTCGTCTATCTGGTTCCAGCCAGACTTTTGTCGCACTTAACGATACTCTCAAGAAACTAGCAGCAGAAAATTCCTGTGTCATTGTAGGACGAAGCGCAGATTATATATTACGCGACGAGCCTAACCTCATCAAGATTTTCGTACATGCTCCATATAAATACAGACTGCATTTCGTTGCTCGCAAACTCAATGTTTCTGTCGAAGAAGCCGACAAACTCATACAGAAATATGATCGAGAGCGCTCTCGCTTCTACGATTTCTTCACAGATAAGACTTGGGGGCAGGCTGATTCATACGATTTGACAATCGACATATCAAAGTTCTCGGAAGAAGAAGCAGCTCAATTCTTAGCCGACTATGTAAGGAAACGCATGGAGAAATTCTAATTTTCCACAGGCATTTCTCAAGTCTCAATTTGTTTATGAGAGATTCAATATCCTTATTAGAACTCAATCGCCAGATATCGGAAGTGGTAAACGCCGCTTTCGATAGTTTTATATGGGTAACAGCCGAGATTTCAGAAATCAGAACAGCTTCCAATGGACATTGTTATCTTGAGCTTGTCGAAAAATCGAAAAAGACAAGTACCATTGTCGCCCGGCAGAGAGCTACGATTTGGAATCAACGCTGGTGGTTGATGAAAGAGACTTTTGAAGTAACGACCGGACAGACACTGAAAGCCGGAATAAAGATTCTTGTCTGTGTACAGGTTCAGATGCACGAGGCGTATGGCATGTCTCTCAACATTGTCGATATTGATCCAAGTTTCACTCTTGGCGAAATGGCTATGCGCCGACAGGAAATCATAAACAGATTGACAGAAGAAGGGATGATCGACATGAACAAAGAACTGGAAATGCCGATTATTCCTCAGAGAATAGCCGTAATAAGCGCGAAGAATGCTGCCGGATTTGGAGACTTCTGTCATCAGTTGGAAAATAATGAATACTGTGCGAAGTTCTATATTCACCTCTTTCCCGCAACTATGCAAGGCGAAAAAACGGAATCGTCAATAATTGAAGCCTTAAATAATATATATAATAATGTAGAGCTTTTTGATGTAGTCGTGATCATTCGCGGTGGCGGTGGAGTTGCCGACCTTGCATCATTCGACAGCTACGATCTTGCCGTAAACATTGCAAACTTCCCTATTCCAGTCATCGTTGGAATCGGACACGAACGAGACAATACTATTCTCGATATTGTCGCACACACTTCGGTCAAAACTCCAACTGCAGCAGCTGCTCTCCTTATAGATTTCCTTGGCGAACAAATTTCGCACATCGAACAATTAAAGGAAGAAATGGTTGAAGCTGTTTCATGGCGCATGGAGACCAACAAGAACCTCCTTACCCGATATTTGTCTGCAATAAAGACAACACAACTTTCTCTTCACGAACAATTGAATCATATAAATCTTTTGGGAGAGAAAATTAAAACAAGTGCAAACCTATTAATTGAACGGCAGAAACAACGCCACGAACTTCTCGGCAAAACAATAGAACTAACTCGACCTGAAAATATACTTGCAAGAGGATTCAGCATCACACGTTTCGAAGGTCACGCCATTAAGGATAGTACAAAAATACCCGACAACGCCACAATAGAAACACAGACTGCAAAAGGAATAATTATATCAAAAGTACAAAAGAAATAATACAACCTTTTAAAATCAATATATCCAAATGCTCACGCATTTGGATATATTATAGTGGCAATTTATCAATTTATTAGGAAAACGGTATAAATAAATTCCACGAAAACACTAATTTTTAACTTTACCCGTCGCAAAGATATTGTGTTTTCTTGACAGCAAATTAAATAATGCTTCCAATTCGTATCAATTCTGTTACATGAAACATTTTTACAAAGAAATGTAACACAATTACCAGAAATCGCATAAAAAAAGGGGGCTAATTGCCCCCAAAAATTTTCCTAATAAGAATAAATGCCACTAAATGAATAAACGCCACTAAAAAAATCTTTTATTCTTATTGATACCGGTTTGTACTGCAAAGGTATACTTTTCCTTTATTTTATCCAAAAATCTTCAGTCATTTCTCTGTAATTTTATATCAAACTGCCTATTTTGTCAACGATATATACAGAAACACACATATAGTGTGCGTTTTACCACCTCAACTAAAGTCCAAAACAAGAACTTTACGCGAAGTGAGTTTTATACTTTTTCCAAGATTGATTTCCCTACCAGAAATAATATCTCTTGCCTTCGTTGCAGGAAGCACTTCGCAATAAGGTGAAAGATCGAGAGTTTTCGCCTTACTCGTGCCATTCAAAATCACGGTCACAATCTTTCCTTCAAACTGTCGGGCATAAACATAACAGCCAGAACGAACAGCAAAATGAGTCTGAGTGCCATATTGAACCGCTTTATTAGACTTGCGCCAGTTCAAGATTTTCTTTGTAAAGTCAAAAAGTGCAGTCTGGTTTTTATCGCGACCAACGGCAGTCAAAGCCTTAACAGGGAAGTTCTGTCGGTTTGGACCATCACCATTTGCCTTATTACTATACATTCCTATTTCGTTACCATAATAAAGTTGGGGGATTCCTCGCAGAGTGACAAGCAATGTCAATGCCTGAAAATAACGGGCATGATTCAACGACTGTTCTTTATTCTTGTGGAACCGGTCGGTATCATGATTGTCAAGGAATGTCAGCAAGTTCAACGGATTAGCATAAACACAATCCTGAGCGAAGTACTCATACAGTTTTGCGAACCCATTGCACCAGTCATCGGTCTCTTCATCTACAACCTGATTCAGAAGTGACATAAGAGGGAAATCCATTACCGTAGGAAGTTGAGAATTAAATGGCGCAGCAAGCTTACTGTCCTTCTGCCACCAACTAACACCGACATTATTATTAATCCATGTCTCGCCGACAATGTTAAATCCTGGATATTCCCTATCAAGACGCAAACACCATTCTGCCATCATTTCCTTATCTGCATAAGGATAGGTATCCTGACGCACGCCATCAATTCCGGCGTATTCCGTCCACCAGATGCTTGTCTGTATGAGATAATCCTTTACGAGTGGATTTCTCTGATTGAAATCAGGCATAGAAGAAACGAACCATCCATCAGTTGTATGTTTTCTATCATATTTCGACGCATGAATATCGCTGACTGCAGCTGTGCGATATCCTGTCTGTTCAAACTTTGAGCCGAAATTGAACCAATCCTTTTGAGGAAGATCTGTAAAAAGGAAGTTGCCTGATCCACAATGATTGAATACAAGATCCATCACCATCTTTATTCCGTGTCTATGGCAATTAGCTACATAATTGCGGTATTGTTCATTTGTACCAAAACGCGGATCTATCTGATAATAATCTGTGATTGCATAGCCATGATAACTTTCACGTTTCATATCATTGACCAGAACTGGAGTAGTCCATATTGCAGTTATGCCCAATTCCTGAAGATAATCGAGAGCTGAATCCATACCCTTAATGTCTCCGCCATGACGTGCCCAATCATCTTTCTTATTAACGGAAGGTTCTTTCATTCCCTTTACATTATTTAATGTCGCATCTCCATCGATGAAGCGATCTGGCATCAACAGATACATCACATCGCTTGAATCAAAAGGATGTGGTTTACCACTCTTTGCAACAAGCGTATATGGATAAGTCAGCAAAGGGGTCACTTTTCCCGGTTTTGTCAAACTGATACCGAACGTTTGCGGCTTTGCTTCTTTGAGATCTAGATAAACGAAAAGATAGTTTGGGTTATCTACTCGCACTACTCTTTCAATATTGACACCCGTTGCCTGCGATAGGGAGACTTCACAATCTCCGATATCAGAACCATGAAGCATGACTTGCACAGAAGTCTCTTGCATACCAGTGTACCAATTCAATGGATGGACATGATAAAGACGAGGCTTTGGTGAACGTTCAAAAAAAGCAGAGAGTATAGAAAGCATAATAGAAAAATTGGAGAAAATCTGTGATTCTTGAGGTATGATTTTGAGCTGACAGGCGCAAAGATATGAGAAAATTCACATATCTCACAAAAAAGCCCGTGAAATTGTTACAATTTATTGTTTTTTTTTTACCTTTGCCACGTTATACAAACATGAGAGACAAATACAAAGATTATTTATTAAAAACTTACAATATCTTTACATGAAAGTAACCTTCAAAATCGATTATCGCACCAATTGGGGCGAATCAGTCGGAGTAACGGTAGGTGGCAATGATGGTCAACCAATAATGCTTTCCACTGTTGATGGCCAGAAATGGGAAGGAAGTGCAACAATCACTTTACCTGACAATGGCATTCCTCTCCTCTATCGTTACGGCATTTACAATAATGGTATCTGCGTACGCCGCGAACAAGGCTCGATGGCTCACGCATTCCCTGTGACAAAGAAGAAGACTCTCGTACTTGACGACTTCTGGCACGATCCAAAGCGTGTTGCAGGTACTGCTGTGCCTATTTTTGCTCTTCGCAGTGAAGGCGGATTCGGTGTCGGAGACTTCGGTGATCTAAAAAAACTCATCGACTGGGCAGTTTTGACTCATCAAGGAGCCATTCAGATTCTTCCGATAAACGATACTACAATCACAGGAACCTGGACAGACTCTTATCCTTATAATTCGATTTCGATCTACGCATATCATCCACAGTATGTTGACTTGCGTCAGCTTCCGACTTTGGCAGACAAGAAACTTGCCGCACAGTTTGAGAAGAAGCGACTTGAGCTCAATGCTCTTCCAAAGATCGACTACGAAAAGGTTAACGACACTAAGAGAGCATACCTTCGCGCTGTCTATAAGCAGGAAGGACGCACAATCTTGATGTCAACCGGCTTCAAGTCTTTCTTTGCAAGCAATGAAGATTGGCTCCGTCCTTATGCTGCATTCTCAGTTTTGAGAGACAAATACGGCACTCCGGATTTCTCTCAATGGCCGGAATACAGTGTTTATAAAGCAGAAGAGATTGCCAAGTTCACCGACAAGAAGAGCGAGACTTACGAAGATGTAGCGTTCTATTACTTTGTGCAATACGAACTTCACATCCAGCTTCTCGATGCAGCCAACTATGCTCGCGAAAAGAATGTGATCCTCAAGGGAGATATTCCAATCGGCATTTCCCGTCAGAGTGTTGAGGCTTGGGTTGAGCCATTCTACTTCAATATGAACGGACAAGCGGGCGCGCCACCAGATCCATTCTCAAAGAACGGACAGAACTGGGGCTTCCCTACTTACAACTGGGACATCATGCTTCAGGATGGTCTCAAATGGTGGCTGAAGCGTTTCCGCAAGATGTCTGAGTATTTCAGTGCATACCGTATCGACCATATTCTCGGATTCTTCCGCATTTGGGAGATTCCAATGCATTCCGTGCACGGACTTCTTGGTCAGTTCTCTCCAGCACTTCCTATGTCGGTCGATGAGATCGAAAGCTATGGCTTGACATTCCAGAAAGACTTCATGACCAAGCCATTCATCAACGAGGAACTGCTTCAGAAGTTATTCGATGCAGATGCAATAGCTATGGTCAAGACAGTGTTTGTCACAAACACTCATCACGACATTTACGAAATGCGTCCAGAGTTCGACACTCAGCGCAAGGTTGAAGCTTATTTCAAGGGTAAGACCGACGAACGCAGCATCGACATAAAGGAAAAGCTTTATTCTTTGATCAGCAATGTGCTCTTCGTTCCAGATCACAAGAATCCAGAATTGTATCATCCTCGCATCAGCGCACAGGACGATTATCTTTACACTCGTCTGCAAGGCTTCGAACAGGATGCTTTCAATCGTCTCTACAATCATTACTTCTACCAGCGTCACAACCAGTTCTGGTATGGCGAAGCTATGAAGAAGCTTCCTCGTCTGATAGATGCCACACAGATGATCGTTTGCGGCGAAGACCTTGGTATGGTTCCTGACTGTGTGCCTTGGGTAATGAATCAGCTTCAGATTCTCAGCCTCGAAATCCAAAGCATGCCAAAGAATCCTGCTCACGAATTCGGTGTACTCGAAGAATATCCTTGGCGCTCTGTCTGCACAATCTCGTCACACGACACATCTACTTTCCGCGGATGGTGGGAAGAAGACAAACTCACTACACAGAAGTTCTGGAACAATGTGCTTAACCGCACAGGCATAGCTCCGCAAAAGGCTTCGGGCGGGATTGTCAACGATATCATCTACAAGCATCTTTGCTGTCCATCCATCCTCTGTATCTTTGCACTGCAGGATTGGCTCGGCACAGACGAATCTCTCCGTTATCCTGAGGCATCTGCCGAACGCATCAATGTTCCGGCAAATCCTCGTCACTATTGGAGATACCGAATGCATCTTACCCTCGAACAACTTCTTGCTGCAGATGCATTCAACGAAAACATGCGCAACATGATTGATTCTTCAAACCGATAAGAAAAAGTTTAGCCCAGACTCGAAACAGTCTGGGCTATTATTTTATTGCAAATAAAACACAAGGCAGGAATATTATTCCTTTTTACTTTACTTCGAATATAGCTTTCTTCAAAGCCTTATTCGAAGAGTTTGTGCCGATCATAAGATCGAACATTCCTGGTTCGAGCACATATTGCAGATCTGCATTGTAGAACTTAAGCAGATCTGGTGTGATCTCAAATTCCACATCTTTCGACTCGCCTTTCTTGAGAGCTACACGCTTGAAGCCTTTCAGTTCCTTAACAGGGCGACAGATCGAAGCCTGCAAATCGTGGATATAAAGCTGTGCTATCTCAACGCCGTCATATTCGCCGGTGTTTGTGATTGTGACTTTAGCTGTGAGACATCCGTTGGTAGTCATCTCATTAGAGCTCAAAGTTATATCAGAATACTCGAATGTTGTGTACGAAAGTCCGTAGCCGAATGGATAGAGAGCATCGTTGCGCACGTCGATGTAGTTGCTAGTGAAGTTGAGATATCTGTCTGCACCTTCTCCCACAGGACGACCTGTATTCAAGTAGTTGTAATAGAGAGGAAGCTGGCCGACACTCTGTGGCATCGAAACTGTGAGCTTACCCTGTGGCACAGCATCGCCGAAGAGCACATCTGCAAGAGCATCGGCACACTCGCTGCCGTACCAAACCTGCATGATTGCCGGAATATTCTCACTCTCCCACTTAATTGCTGTTGCACGACCTGCGAAGTTCAAGAGCACGATTGGCTTTCCAAGTGTCTTCAATGCAGCAAGAAGTTCACGCTGAGGTGCTGGCATTTCGATATCCGAACGACTCGATCCTTCTCCGCTCATCCAGGCGTCCTCTCCCATTGCACAGATTATCACATCTGCCTTACGGGCAATCTCCATTGCCTCGCGTTTACCCTGTTCCTTGTCGATAAATGGCACCAGCGAACGTGTAGCCGCCTGAACATATGGATCATCGACGAAGTTACAGCCTTGCGTGCAAAGCACTTTTGCCTTTCCTTCGAGAGCCTTTTCGAGTCCCTCGCGTACATTATTATATTTAGTAGGATCAGATGCTACACACCATGTTCCTACGATATCACCATTTGATTCGGACATCGGACCGATCAAAGCGACTGTTCCCTGTTTCTTGAGCGGAAGGATATTGCCTTCGTTCTTGAGCAACACGAAGCTCTCTTGTGTCAATCTGCGAGCCACTTCACGATACTCCGGCAGGTAAGTGCTGTTCTGAGCCTTTGCCTCATCGCAATACTTATAAGGATTATCAAAGAGTCCGAGTTTATACTTAGCCTCGAGCACTCGACGGCAAGCTGTGTCGATATCACTTTGCGAGACAAGACCTTCGTTGAGCGACTTTTCAAGAGTCTCGACAAATGCACGAGCGACCATATCCATATCTGTTCCTGCCTTGAGTGCAAGTGCAGCATTGTGCTGTTTGTCGCTTATTCCGTGCTTCTCCATCTCATCGATCGAAGCATAGTCGGTAACCACAAATCCGTCAAAACCCCACTGGTTTCTCAACACGTCTGTCACGAGCCACTTATTGGCAGTTGCAGGAAGTCCGTCAACGATGTTGAAACTTGTCATCACCGAACCTGCGCCAGCCTCAACGGCAGCCTTATATGGGTCGAAATACTCATTATACATTCGCAGATGACTCATATCAACCGTATTGTAGTCGCGACCTGCTTCGGCAGCGCCATAGAGAGCGAAGTGCTTGATACAAGCCATGATATTATCTTCGTTCTCGTAGTTATTTCCTTGGTATCCGCGCACCATAGCTTCTGCCACACGACTTCCGAGGAAAGAATCTTCGCCAGCTCCTTCTGCCTGACGACCCCAACGAGGATCAACGCAGATATCCACCATAGGCGAGAATGTCCAAGCCACACCGTTTGCGCTTGCCTCTTTTGCAGCAATATGTGCCGACTCTTCTATGCCTTCGATATCCCATGTTGCAGCCAATCCGAGCGGAATAGGGAATACTGTCTCATAACCATGAATCACATCCATGCCTACTATCAATGGAATGCCGAGACGAGATTCCTCAACAGCAATCTTCTGAATTGCCTTGACTCTGTCCACGCCTTTGACATTCAGCACCGAACCGATCTCACCCTTTCTCAGCAGTTCTGTGATCTCAGTATCCTGTTCACTTCCTGTCATAATATCACCGGCAACCTGCTGATTCAGCTGTCCGATCTTCTCCTGGATAGTCATCTTCGACATCAACTCGTCGATGTATGCATCCATCGGATCCTTCTGTGTGTTACAACTCATCAGCAATGCTGTGCATGCCAAAGTCGATAGTAGCTTTCCTGTCTTCATTACGCTATTCAGTTATCTCTATAGCAATACTCTCTTCTGCGCTTTATTGCTCAGTTGCAGTATTATTATATTTCTGATTCAACCAAGTTTCCATTGAATTCTTAACCTTAGCAGTGAACTTATCCTCAACCCATTTAAGATAATCACTACGATTTGAACCTTCTTTTATCCACTCACTGAAACGTTTTGTGTGTGTATTTTTATTTGCGTCTGGAGCATTCTCTGGCATTTCCCAAAGTGCTGGTTCTCTGTCATACAACCAATCATTGCAGCACTCATGACGTTCATCACGCCACAATTTTGTTACAGGGAATGCGATGATTCGAGGAGCTGCATCACCGATATTCGGGAATGTAATGTTATACGAACCATTATTATCAATCTCAACATCTTTATTAACTGTACTTGTACCTTCCTTATAAACAGTAAAGCTTACATTATTTGTTGAAGGATCCCAAGGATTTCCATTCAATGTCGCACGGTACAATTCACTGTTATAGTCATCGAGCAAAGTACTCTTTCCTCCTTGCATACCTGTCTTGTACATTGTCTTGTAGTTGATATCAGACAACTTACTCTTTGTAAAGATTACGTTGTTTCCTACCTTGAAATCGAAGTCTAATGTACCACCCATTGCCCGAAGGATTACTTCCTGAGTTATAGATGGAGTCAATGTCTCAAGATTACCACTTACGTACCTATACTTCTTGATTGTTGTCTGCTTTACATCTACAACCATATCATTGAAGTCAATATCATCTGTCGCGCCCAAATCTTCAACCATATAGCGTTTCTCGACAATCTCTGGCACCTCGTTGAATTCAATATTATCGTCAGAAACAAGCAAGAATACCATATCGTTGAAGTCATAATCAGTTTCAGATGCTGCTAATACACCAGCTTCACATCCAATAACCATTATATTTTTTTTGTCCGGTATCCCTGACAGTTTGCTCGGATAATTGATTGCTAGCATCTGTGTCTTTGATGTTAAGCGTGCGCCTTCTGCTGTATTAGCTCTATAGAAAGGAGAACGGGTCTTCCAATAGAAATAGACTTCACAACCAATATATTCTTCAGGAAATTCGAAATGAATACCCTTCGTTCTTGTTGGCTTGAGAGTAACAGTTTTATCTTCTTTTTCACTTCCCATGGTCATCTCGTTAACATCCATCCTAACATTTACCCACGAAGATGCATTCGAAGAGTTGTAGTGCTTTCTAATGCTGTAAACATTATCATCTCCGCCAACCACTTTATAATCTTCATATCTGTATCGACGTAAACTCTCTTTTTTAGGATCTTCAACAGCATCCCATCTAAACTTAGACCGATCTATAGACGAAATGTCACTTACTTCCCAAGGGCGAGTAGCATAACCTCCGCCCTGCTTAGCGTAACGTGCAGCTCTAATATCTCCATTTTCCTCATAAATGAAATAATCACCGATGACGAGATATTGGTCATAATAGCCTCCATAAGAATTTACTGGCAAACACTCTTCCGCTGCCAATTTCGTTACCAACCTTCCATTATTATCTACTGTAACAAAACGTCCATCTTCTGGCTTATTTAAGAATGCCAACAGATATTTGTTCTCTATATTGTTAGTTTTAATTGACACCACGCCAAAACGCAAGCCCATTTCTCCTGAATATTTCGTGTTATATACATCCTGAGCAACGCCATGATTCCAATAATCACTAACCTGATGCCAACAATCTGCACTCGTTTTCTCTGTTAGATGAAACTCATCTTTTGTTGTCTCAGGTGAGATCTCCACGAATCCTGACGTTCCTTTTTGCTGAGTATAAAACTTTGCGACATCAATTACATTATTATTGTCAACATACACTGCGATATTGTCAAAAAAGAATGTATTTCCATTCCTATCATTTGCAAGAGGCAAAGCAATCACACCTCCTGTAGATGGAAACGTTCCCGTCATTATGATAGTTTTCCAAGACGTACCGACTTCAATATCGCCAAAGTTTGCAGCATACACACCTTTAGTGCTATGGGTCTGTCCATTAATTTTTGCAGACCGATCTGTAGCGTGGACATCTGCGACTAAAGTAAAGTTTTTTCCCTGATAGCTTTTGTCCGAGAAATCAATGAAGAATTGATAATCATAATCATATTGGGCATCGTTTCGTGTTGCCACTTTGAATTGCTTGTTCGAGCTTCTTAAATATCTTTTTGAATCACGGTTCACAAGATAAAAGACATTTTCATTCCAAGTGACATTGTTTTGCTGAATCTCAATTCCTTGATTCTTCTCCCAGAACTTTATTTCTTCCTCAACACCATTTTTGTTCTTAACAACGGCATACATATCCCAGTAGGAATTAGCAAGACCCTGGTAAATTGGAATAAGATCGAATGTTTTCGTTGGAGGCACAATAAAAGAGAAGTTCTTTCCTTTACTTCTATTATCTACCTGCTCTTTCATATTGCTATTCAACCAGTCATTTATTGCGTCTGGAATACCAAACCAATTATTGTTACTATTGTTACTATTCGGTTTTCCTGATCCATTATATTCTCCGAACGTAGATATCACACTGGTCGTAAGCGCTCTTGTCCCAGAAGTCTGTGTAAAGTCCCACGACTGAGTTGGAGATACTTCTCCGAAGATCTCCTTGAAGTGCTCTGCATAAGCATTCTCAACTTCTGTCATATTCGAGTGAGCTTTATCCCAATCGAAACTATTATCCCGACAAGATGACAATCCGGAGATTATTCCCAAAACAGAAATAAAAGAAAAGAATTTCTTTGTCAAATTAAGCAATACCATCTTCATATCTTTAAGCAATAATTATCATAATAATTATCGCAAAGTTAATCAGATATCTATTCAAACAATCAAAAAAATCCTAAAAGAATTATTTCCTATATTTTTTTGCTCATCTTTTACACTTTTATCACATAGAAATAACACAATAGAGGGAAGAACTCACAAGTCCTTCCCTCTATTTATCAATAATATACTTCTGTATATTTTATTGTTTTACCGGATATTTTTGGTTCAGCCAAACTTCCATCGAGTTCTTCACTGTAGGAGAGAATTTATCATTAACCCAGTTAAGATATTCACTACGATGAGAAGCAATCCAATCATCGAAGCTTTCTGTGTGAGTATTATTAGTCGCATCTGGAGTATTTTCCGGCATCTCCCAAAGTGCAGGTTCATTGTCTTTTAACCACTCATTACAGAACTGATGGCCCTCATCTCGCCACATCTTTGTTACAGGGAACGCGATGATACAAGGAGCCTCACCAGCATTAGGGAATGGGATTGTATATGTTCCACTCTTCTCAATCAGCACACCTTCACTTGATTCTGTGGTATTCTCATCTTTATATACAGTAATACTTACATTATTATTTTCCGGAACCCACAGATTACCGTCCAATGTCGTATGATATAATTCAGAATTATAGTCATTAAGCAAAGAACTCTTTCCTCCTATCATACCAGTCTTGTACATTGTCTTAGTATTATATGACTTCAAATCACTCTTCTTAAGGATTTCTACACCACCAATATTAAGGCCAAAGTCCAAAGTGCCACCCATGGCCCTAATAATCAAATCAGTTTCCGAACCGAACACGCTCTCCGACTTCTTCAAATCAAAAACAACATCATTGAAATCTATATCAGAAGTCGCAACAGCGCCGAGATCCTCAACCATATAACGTTTAGCTACTGGTTGAGGTTTATGAATGACAGCAAGAACCAGATTATAATAATTCTTAGTATTATTATCAGTATCAATTCCTAAATATTCAACTTCTTTACCCGCTGGAGTTTCAAGAGGGTTAACAGCATTTTGGAATCGCACAGCACCAGAGTTATTAGAAGTTGAGCCTGTCAGGCCAATCTTTGACCCATTTTCAAGCTGCACGTACACCTTTATCGTTGCACCCTTAAGCGCATCAATTGCAATGCCCTTCATGTCAGCTCTACTGGTGACGGTTCCATTTTGATTCACAAATTTGCTGTTGATAGCGTTTTTATCAATGGCTTTCAATGTTTCGGTTTCTTCTTGCCAAACCGAATTTGCCCAAACTCCTCCTGAAGAACTTGAAAATTGCAATTTTGATGGATCAAAATAATTGACATAAAGTCTATAGCCTCCTAAAAACAATTTATATCCACTTGTTCCAAAACAAGCGAAGTTGTTGTTTGTTGCAGCAGAAAGACTTAAGACAGATGCCTGGTCTATATCAGTTACAGTAGCTAAACTTTGAGACTTATTAGAACTAGCATTGACACTAAGAAATTTTCCCTGATCTACATCATACAGAAATTCTCTATCTGAATCAATCAGTTTAACTTTTACATATTTACTACCAGCCGTTTTTTTGCTTGATGTTTCAATCTTCATTCCATTGCTAGTCAACCAAGCTTTTTTCGTACCAATAATATTAGCATATTGATTATTCTTATAATAATATATTTTATTATCCTTTACCTCCGCATAAGATCCTTGAACACATGCAACAGCTTTATTATTAAAAACTACCTCATTAATATTTGACCAGTCATGAGAATAGACTAATACAGGATCCATATCATTTATCTGAACATACATAGAATAATTAACATTACTATGGTCTGTTATAGGATAAATGACAACTTGTTCTCCTAATGATGTCATAGGAGCTGTTCTAGCTGCTCCCTGATTTCTCGAAAATTCAACTAGATCTTGATTTCTTCCAATAGATGTATTTACAGTTGTTCCGCTAACATTTTCTGTAATTCCAAAATCTATACCTGGTATTAGCTCAACATAATCATCCTCATCATCACCTGTTGCTCTTGTTGCAGTCCTAGTCTCAGAGATTGTCCCTTCCTGATTACTCGAATATCCTGAGAAATCCCAACTCTGATCTGGAGCTATTTTTCCAAATATTGTTTCAAAATTATATTTGAATTCTTCTACTGGATTTGCACGATACGCCTCTTCGAAATCAAATTCATTTCGACAAGCTGATAGTAACGCAATAACTACCAAGCTAAATATCATAGTATATACCTTCTTCATAGCTTTTAATTATAAAACTACAATAATTAATATATTTTCTTGCAAAGTTACACAAAAATATGCACATTTCTACATAAACTTCTCTAAAATCAGCCTATTTCTCACTTAATCAATTCCTTTCTATGCTTTAAAGCATAAGAACACAACAATTAAGGGAAGAACGCACCATCGTACTTCCCTTTGTATTTTAAAATGAAAATCAGCAATTTATCTCTCTCTAATCCAAACTGAATTGATCGTAGTTCTTGTATCAAGAGGCTCGAATATCACATGCAGATTTGCTCGTTCGTTGATGATCTGCTGCATCGTCTTGCGACTGATCAAGATGTGGCAAGCCTCAGCATTTCGGCCTACACCAGCATCGATATTTATGCTCTTGTCATACACATCAACATAGGCACGATGCTTTCCATCTTCGCCCACAGGATACCATTCGAATACACCTCCGTCTGTACGTTCAAGAGAGATCTTGATGCGTCCCTGATTTCTTCCGATGAGCACAAAGGCAATATTTGCTCCGATCTCAGTCTCTGCATAAGGTCTTAGCCTTTCGTACGAAATACCGGCAATAGTATCGCCCATTTCCTGCACATCGCTGTAGCTATAGATCATATCAAGATAATCGAAATCTGGACGATAGGTCTCACCATCTTCGATAAGGAGCAACTCGTGCGGATCCCAAACAGTATCCCACCAGCTATTATAGATTCTGTAACCCTTCACCCAAGCCGGGAACGAACGATGGCGCTTCTCGATCGCATCGCTCTCACTCACCCAATCCCACTGCGGATTTGCCACAACCATGCAATACGATGGTATTCCGTGATAGTCTTCTGTGTTTGGCCAGATCGAGAATTCCATATCATCGTTCACCGAAGGCACAGTGACTCTGAATCGGTTGGCGTGTTCGAGAACAGAAAAATCCTTACCTACATTCAAGTCTCTGTAAGTGATCGGCGTACGATAGTTATGATTGCCCGACTCAACATTGACAAGCACTTCCGTCTTGTGGTATCCGAACGCTCTATGAGCATCTTCAAACAACACCTTACTGTCACCCGAACGGTCTTCCCTATAGAACACTTTCATCTCTTCCTTGGCACCCACTGCATGGAGCTTCACTGTTGCCTTATCCTCGCCCGAAACATGAATCACTTCGAGCACGATATCATTGTAGTCAAGATAAGTTGCAGCCGAGTCAACAATCTCGTATGCGAAGAAATACGACATCTTTGTTGCCAATGGAAGCATACCCGGCATCATATCATCCTTCGAGAAACTTGCTGAAAGCTTCGACTGTCCGTTCACCGCAATAGATTTTGCCGAGAACTGACCCACATTCGAGATACCAACATAAATACTCTCCAATGTATATGGACCATCCACAGTCACCTCTGTCGATCCCTCGATCGGTGTCTCAAACTCACCCAACAGATAAGCCTTATTTGGTTCAGACAAAGGATTAGCAGAATACACTCTTATTGTATAATCTCCTGGTTCCTCAACTGATACACCGATCTTGTATTGCGTCGCAGTGTTCCAGTTCTGGTTCGCATCCGGCCAACCATACATATCGACGAAATCCTTTCCGAAATCATCCATACGTTTGAATCTCCAGTCGAAATCTGAACGACAGCTTGTCAAGCACGCGAAAACTGCAAATATGATATAGTAAATCTTTTTCATCTCTTCTTGTCTTATTTGCTGCAAAGGTATATATTATCTGTCTTATTTCCAAACAAAAAAACAAACTATTTATCAAACATTATATGTCCTACAACATATTTTCAACTCCATGTCAAGTTTTTTTGGCACTTTTTCACAATATAGATATACATTATATATAAAAAGGAAATAACTTTGCAGAACAAATAAGATTCAAAAAAGCAAATAACAAAAAACACTTATACAATATGAAAACAATTGCCGCAACCAAACTTGCAGTCGTGACACTCGTGACGTCTGTCATCGCACTGCTTTCTTCTTGTCGCAACGACTTCGACTTTGACTATGCTCATGGCAATGCCACAAAAGATGACATTGCTTACAACGACCGTTTCAATGAGTTGATCGGCGACATTGATCCAAATCACACTTGGAGCACAGCCACCTCTACTCAGGTCTATTATGATCTTGACAAGACTTTCGATGGTTTTGCCAACATTTACAGCGTATCAGAAAAGTCTTCTTTACGTTATTTCCTCGGACAGATACCTGTCGAGAATGGTATTATCACAGGCAAGTTCGATCGTCCTTCTACTACTTCGACAATCTACTTTGAAGCTGTAGACAAAGACGGATACATCAACAAGACTGGCTATGTTGCTCTTGATGATCTTTATCAGGATGCCACACGTAGCGCAGATTTCGGAATGTATGGCATTACAAGAGCCACTCGTTCTGCCGCTGACATTTCTGTAGCTTCTGGCAGTCCTTTTACCGCTACACACACATTAGAAAACATTCCATATACCTGGGAAGATGCCGTAAAAGCAGGCGATCAGACCGCATGTAAATATCAAGAATTTCCAAATTACAAATTCACAAAGACTAGCAAAGCTTTCTTTTACATTGATATTAAAGGAGATATCATAGTAGGCTCTGTAAAAGAAGGCTGGTACGGAGAAATCCCATTGGGGTATTATTTAGTTTCTGACGCTACTATATGGGAAAGCATTCGTACTTATGGCACGAGCAAATTATGCCATGCTATTCAAGTAGATGGAGTTTGGGGTTACGAAGATGTAAATGGAGGTATTCTATCTACATCTGACGGATATGTAGAAGTAAAATATAATGAAGGACTTTGGTCCAATATCAAAGAAAAAGGCGCAGAACGCGCATGCTATCAAGCGACCCAAGACAACTACGAATTTGCATTTTATGCAAATGGATGTGGATACGTCGACATTTATGGGAAAGAAATACCCGGCACCGTTGGTCAATATGGAGCGAATTGGCCTAATGGATATGTAGTAATTGATGGCAATTCAAAGAAGTCTTTTAGCTGGACAGCTAAATTTGCACATCTCTCAGGAGTCGAAAGAGAGATAGATGCACCTCATACATTAGGAACGATGTTACCTATTGTTGGAAAAGAAGGATATCTCTATGAAGGCAATGATCGCCGCGTAAACCCAGAATTGAAACCTGATGTAAATCTTGTTTCGAAATCTGGGCCATTAGACATCACATTCCGATATGGTGCTACAGATCATTATGACAAGTTCGGTTACTATTTCTGGAAAGATGGAGAAGATCCTCTTAAGGCTACCCGTTACATTTTGATGGAAGATGCACGTCCAGATCAAAACATTTTCCTGAGTGAAGATACAGAAAGCAAACTCGGTCAAGGAATGAGTCTAAAACCTATGATCGATGAAGCCGAAGGAGGCAAACAATGGGCAACACCAGACACTAAACTTTATGGCTATAAGTATCATGTTCCTTACACCGAAGATGGAATACATTTCACATACGATTGGCCAGAAGGAGTCAATGTTGCATTTGTAATGCTTTCAAAAGGCACTTCAAAATTTATTGACGACAGCGAGATGCTTACTTATGCATTTAATTCTGTACGTTCGCACAACAATGCATTGGGCCAATACCAATATGCAGAAAATGGCGCTATTGAAGGCGGTGCTTATCACGCTGCAACAATAAAGGTAGGCAGTAAAATTGTGTTCGGATTTGAAGACAATCTCGAAGGTCAAGGAGACAAGGACTTGAACGATATCATCTTTTTTGTCGACGGTGTAACTACAAGCGAAGAAGTACCTGTTATACCTCCAGCTGACCCAGAGCCTATTACAACAAGTTATACTGTCAAATATCTTGATGTAGATACAAACGAAGAAATTGCAACAACAAAGACTGTATCCGACAAAGCTGTTGGTGAAACTGCTTACGAAAGTGCAATCTCCATTACCGATTATACATTCAATAAGAGTTCTGTAAACGGAGCAGAAAATTCAGAGACAAATCGTTCTATTACACTTGTCGATGGAACAAATGAGATCATATTCTATTATAAGAAAAACTCAACACCTCCTGTTACGCCAACTCCAACAACAGGCAATTACGTTGTACACCATTATATAAAGGGCACAGAGACTAAGCTCTTTGAAGATGAGAGTGGATCTGGAAATGTCGGCAGCAACGTTGATGTAAGAGCAAAAAGCAAGGACGGATACACATTCGACACAAGCAAAGTCGGAGGTCATGGAGAATTGCATAACGCCGTTGAAACTATCACTATTATCGATGGCACAATAGTAGTAATATTCTACTACACTCCGATCACTTATCAGTCTTACATCATTGCATGCGAGGACTTGGGCAACTCTGCAACTTCCGATTTCGACTATAACGACATTGTGTTCGAGATAGTACCTATGCGCGACCAAAAGAAAGTCTTGGTAAGACCTTTGGCTGAAGGTGGTACAATGGAAGCTTATATCTTGTTTGACCCAAGCGGCTCAGGCAATTTCAGCAAAGTACGAAAGATTGGCCCAAGTGGCAAGGAAGAAGTACACAAGTGGCTCACAGGAAACGAAAGCCAATCATACAAGGAAATGCTGAATACCGGCAAATCTGCTGTACACAATAATGCTGAAGCTTACGAAATTGTTGACGAATCTGGAAACATTTCAATGGCTAGCAATTGGGATAAGTATTTCTGCGTGCTCGTAAACAAAGATGGAAGCGAATTAACAGGAACAGAAGTTTCTTACGATTCTGAAAGTGTGGTATTCAGCAAGAACTCTGCAAGTGCCGCTCCGCGCTTGCTCTGTATCAGCGACAACAACTGGCTATGGATGCAGGAACGCGTTAAGATTGACGAAGCTTATCCTAACTTCTGCAAATGGGCAGCAAACGCATCGTCTTCAGCAGAATGGTACAAAGAATCGATCACTTCTCAAGACTTATACAACTTTGTAACAAGAAGAACCGTTGTTGAGCAAGTCGAAGAGACTGTTGAAGAAATAGAAACTCCTAATGCAGCCAATACTGTATTGACTATCACTTCCGGATCGACACAAACTGCGATTACCGATCCTACAGAACCGACCACAGTAGCTGTAGGAGAATATCCATTAGGCGTCGAGTCTGTTTCTACTAACAGCCGAGCAATGGCTCCAGAATGGAGTTTCTACGTTCGAGAGAGCTCTGATCTGGCAAACGTCAAGAATGGAAATATTCTTCATATCGGCAAGAACGAAGGATCAACTCAGATTTTCACATTGGTAGCAAAATACAGAGACCAAGACATTACATCTTGCAAGATTCGTGTCGCTGGCGAAGACGGATCAGCTCTTTGGGCAGGTGAAATTTCGCCAAACGGAGGCTGGCCAGGCACAAAGATTGATTTGAACACAACTGTCCTTGCTCACGCCATGCCAAGTTCGGAAATATGGATCTACTACAAGAACGGTACAGATGGCAATTATCTGAACATCCAATATGGAACAAATCCGGAATACAATCAATACGGTTCATTCAATTGGAAAAAAGACGCAAAAAACAATGTGCTTAAGATTAATTTGAACAACAATATTATAACTTATCTTAAGAGTCATCCATATCTTTATTTCCAGGGCGAACAGAATAAATATATCATTACAAAGGTAGAACTTAAGTAAAGTTTTCTCACGAATAAAATACAAGCAATAGCGCAGATTCACATTGGTGCATCTGCGCTATTATTTGTACCATAATTTTTGCATCGTCGGAGTTGTCAGATTCTCTCTTTTAGATTTAAAATGTGAAAGCAAATTAGGGAGATCACAACTCTTGATTTCAAGAATACTAATCGTAGGCCTACGAACGCAACTCCAGGCGAGGAGTTCTTTCGTCAACGTGGGTTGATAACAGCACCCTATGCGTAGTGCGGTCATCGTCTGCCGTCAACGATTTCGCTCGGTTTCTCCCATATTCATCGACGCGCGTCAATCGGACATCCGGAACTCCGGAGAACAAATTCCCGATCGTCAATCAGACGTCGGGACTTCCCGAGAAGTCTTCGACGCTCGTCAATGACACTTCCGGAACTCCCGTGGAGTGATTGACGCGCGTCGATAACACCAACCGATCTCTCGAGTTATGTTCGCTTTAAAACAATAACCGCGCCAGTTTTGGCGCGGTTTGTTTGTTTAGTTTGAAGATGGAGTATACAGGAACTGTTCATTTACCCCAGGTGGAATCCAGAAATATAACTCTGGATGCTGAACCCAAGTTGGGAATCCTCCATATCCTAACTTAATACTGTTTCGTTCCTTTAACCATTTAGTCGATCTAGGAACACAAATCATAAGTGGAGCCTCTCCATCTATGTTTTCCAACGTCTGCCAAACTGCATAAGTATTATCGTTAGGATTATCAATATAGTCAACCGTAGTATGTCTATAAACTTTTATTTTAAGTTTATCCATAAAGTCTTTGAAATCTTCAGGGAGTGCTTCGTCTATATTAAATGTCTTGGTTCCTACATCAACAGATTGCGCTGTTTCTGGGTCAAACACAAGGGTGATGGTCTGCTTGACACTTGTTCCTTCATATTCATCGCCAGAACCAGTATTATACATAATCCTATAATCAGGTCCTGCTACAACATGACTGATATTAGGTGCAATAACAGTATGAGTATTTTCTTTGAATAGTTCGTGTGTTTCGAACAACGGCACTTCCGAGCCTCCATCTTTTTCATACCAAAGAGTTAATGGCAAGGTTCCTCCTGCAGCCTGCAAAGTTATCTGCACCTTGTTATCGGCAGAAGTCTTCTCTATATCAATCACAATATCATTATAGTCGATATCAGATGTCATAACACTGCCACCACCGAGTTCAACAGTATTGTCTTCACCACCAAGGTCTTCACACATGATACGTGCATCCCAAGGTTCATATCCAGGTCCACCTACAGCCGTGAGTTTGATAATCCAGTCATTGCAATATCCATTTGCAGCAAGACGTTGGTTGTCTCCGGAACTTCCTCCACCTTCAAGATCAAAGCCCATATACCAACCTTCATATCCTTCACCTTTTAGATATACAATTATCCATTTATCATGCATCAAACCATCAACGCCACTGCAACGAACTGCCGTATTGTTAAAATTAACACCACAAATAAGTACTCCATTTTTATCCACTTGGTACTTTGCATCATTTGAATGATCACTGTCATCAACATAATTATAATCATATTGAGAACTTTGATTGCCGTATCCCCAACCATTATTGCCTGTATTGAAATCGTTAACATGCACAGTCTTGTCACTTAACAGGTTATTGTTTCCGTCGTAATAGTAAAAACTGAGATAGTCCATTCCGACACTTGCCCCATATGTATTTGTGCCTTCTAGAGTTTTTTCAACATCATTTATCATTTTATTTGGTGCTACAGCCGGATCTCCGCTAGCTCTACTTAATGGATCACATGCAACATTTTGAATCCAGGCATGTGTAAAATTTATTGACAATCCAATGGTAGGGTTCTCTAACCAATAGTCTGGGGTATAGTCTAGCAATGAATTGTGCAAAATACTAGTATTCGACAACTCTCCAACCTTATGAGCAATTCCATCTGAGGTTTGCTTCGTTGAATGGACTTCGTCAAAATACACTAAATTTATTTCGCCATTGTCATTTTTGGAAGTAGTATTTGTCCAATTAACTTTATGAGTACTAAACCATTCATACACTTCCCAGTTTTCTCGAGGCAAAATATTAGATACTGTACCTCCATAATGCATTATTGTTGGTATACTTGGATCATTGTCAGCTTTGTTAACAATCGACTCTCTGGATTCATCATATCTACTAGCTATTTTTTCCCTGACATCTTCAGGAAGGTTTGCTCTTGTCATTGGACTATTCGTAAGTAACCAAGGCATGTCAAATCCCCACTTATGGCCTTCTGCTGGTTTGCCAAAAGCTTCAATAAATGCATTCGTGAATTTCTTCTGAGCAGAGTCAGCATGAGCCTTATCCCAGTCAAAGTTCTGGTCCTTGCATGAACTTGCGATGCACAGTAAAGACAGTGCAGCAAATGCAGACAAAAAATGTTTAAAATAAACGGCCGATTAGAGCGAACAAAAAGCCTTTTCTGCTGGAAACAAAAGATTTTCCGACAAACTTTTGGAGGATCAAAAAATCTTTTGTAACTTTGCAGCGTAATATTTCATTTATGTTTAATTTAATCATATAAAAATAATCAAAACTTATGGCAAAACCAATAAAAGAAACGCCAGTTCTTACTGGGAAAGATGCAGAAAGATTTGCTTATGCAGTTGAGCATCCACGGCCTGTAAGCCGTTATGAAGTCAAACGAGCAAAAGCCACCTATGAGCGTATAAAAAGTTCTTCTCCTAATTTCCCGTTTTAAGCAAATATGGTTGATTTTGAAATAGTTCGGCTTTCACCCAATAGTAAGATTAGTCACTTTGATTGCGGAAACAAAGATATAAATGACTTCCTGATTGAAGATTCACATGATTACCAAAATGGACTACTTGCTGTTACCTATCTTGCCTTAGAAAGCAAATCCCAAGAACTTTTAGCTTATTTTTGCCTACTCAACGACAAACTTGCATATCTGCCAGGCGATGACAGGGCGGCTTGGAACAGATTGAATCGCAAGGTCAAAAATCACAAACGAATGAAAAGTTATCCTGCTGTCAAAATTGGAAGGCTAGGAACATCTAAAGATTTCGCGAGACAGGGCATCGCACGAGACTTGTTGGACATCATAAAAATTATGTTTTCTCAAAACAATCGTACTGGGTGCAGATTTCTAACCGTTGATGCACATCGCGATGCTGTTGGGCTATATGAGAAATGTGGCTTCTCTTTCTTTACCGACACAGACACAGAGGATGAAACACGCCTTATGTATTACGACTTACAACCGTACAAGAAAATGGTAGAAGAAAGCTGATTCGCACATCACACGTAAAGAGGAAATTATCGCTGAGCACTGGAATAAATATTTCAATAACTGATATGATAGAAGTTGCAAAAATATGGTTTGATGAAGATGCAGTCTGGATTGAAACTTCAGACGGGAAGACGGCATGCGAATTGTTTGAAGATTATCCGCGTTTGAGGAATGCGACCAAAGAGCAACGGGAGAATATCGAACACGACTGCTTCGGGATTCATTGGCCAGATCTGGACGAGGATCTTTCTTTTGAAGGCTTTTTTAGAGACAAGAAGAAGGAACAATCTTTCCTATACAAAATATTTATGCAACACCCAGAAATCAACGTCTCTGCTGTTGCTCGCAGGCTCGGCATCAAACAAAGCCTCCTTGCAGCGTATATTAGCGGTCAGAAAACTCCGAGCTATTTGCGATTGATGGAGATTGTATCCTGCTTAAATCAAATAGGTACAGAATTGAGCAAAATTGAATTGCCTGAAGAACAGTCCACCAGAGTTGCAGACGAGAATAACCTATAAAAAACAGTAAAACTTTTGGAGGATCAAAAAAACTTTCGTAACTTTGCGCTGCAATATTGCAATAATTTTAAATAACATTCAGCTTATGTGTACTAGAGAAAGAGCATTAGAGCTAGGTCAGACCCTTGAGAAGGTCGAGGCCGCAGAAAGAGAGATTGCCGAATATGAAAAAGAACACGGCAAGCCTATGAACAAAACAATGCAAGCAGCTTTGCTTCTGAGAGGATTGGTAGAAGTGTATGATAAAAGCTTATTCTTATGAGATTATTATTAGACACTTGTATCGTCTTTTATATGATAGATGAAGACGACAAACTTTCAAGAGATGTTAAGGCAATGCTATCAGATTACGACAATCAGTTGTATGTAAGTATGGAAACCATAAAAGAACTGATTGTCGCATATCGGAGAAAAGGATTGGGTAGAAAGATTTGGAAAACGGAAGATGATATAATTTCTACCATAAAAGATGAACTTTGCATCTCAATTCTTCCTATTCACGAGGAGCACATACACACTTATGCCAGGCTTACCATAAATGAGTTACAAGGCCATAATGACCCAAGTGATCATTTGATTATTGCCCACGCCATAACTGAGAAAATGCCTCTCATTTCCAGCGGTCATAAGTTCGATTTCTATCGTCCGCAGGGGTTGAATTATGTCTGCAATTCGTAACATAGCTATAGTTATCAGAGTTGCAGACGACAGTAAGCTGTAAAAAAACAGTAAAATTTTTGGAGGATCAAAAAATCTTTTGTAACTTTGCAGCGTAATATTTCATTTATGTTTAATTTAATCATATAAAAATAATCAAAACTTATGGCAACACCAATAGCAGAAACTCCAATCCTCTTTGATGAAGATGCAAAGCGTTTTGAAGAAAGAATGAACAATGTGAAACCCGCAAGCCCAGAACGAAGGGCTCGTATTAAACGCGCCTTGGAAGAATTCCGAAAAATCGCAACATTTCCATTACCAACTCTTTAAGAATTGTCAATATGAGAAAGTTGTTACCATTAAAAGATATTGCAGTCTTAAAACCATTTGACTGCGGAGATCAAGACTTGAATGATTTCCTTTGCGACAATGCTATACTATGTGAAAAAGAATTTCTGTCAAAAACATTTGTTTTAGAAGACGAAGAATACACGATAGCATATTTTAGCTTGCTTGCCGACAAGATTTCAAAATCGCTGATACCCAAAGCCGTTTGGGAAAATCTGAATTCAAAAATCCCCGAAGAGAAACATTTTAATAGTTACCCTTCTGTTAAGATAGGAAGACTTGCAGTACACAAACTTTATAAAGGTCAGCATATTGGCGCCTCAATTTTATCTTTAATATCTTCTATGGTATTGGCCAGTAGTGAGTATGTGGCATTCCGTTTTGTGACAGTAGATGCATATAAATCGGCACGAGGCTTTTATGAACAAAATGATTTTGTTCCATTGATTAAAGAGGAAAAACCTGATAGAAATACAGTCCCTATGTATATGGACTTAAAAGAGTTTTACTAACCAAGACACAAAAGGCCTTTCTTTGTTTATGTGTCTCATTTACCACATCTTACAAACGGATATTTTACAGAATGATACTTTTGCGAATTGTGAATTCTTTGTTAAAAATCTCTAAACAAATGCGACTTTTTGCAATATTTGATGCTCAAAAACATATTTAAAAACACATTTAATACAAAAATATAGAAAAATACGTAAAAAGTTGGAATATTTTGAAAAATGTATTATAAAATCCGCTACCTTTGCAGAAAATATTGCGTTAGTACTTATATCATATTACGCATCACGGATTTATATTGAAATAATAATTAAAAAAGTTTATAATATGAAAACGGCCGTTTATTTTAAACATTTTTTGTCTGCATTTGCTGCACTGGTTTTACTGTGTGTTGCCAGCTCATGCAAAGACCAGAACTTTGACTGGGACAATGTGCACTCGTTGTCTTATACTCAAAAATTTACAGATACATTCATTAAGGAATTTGGTCAGCCAGCTCCTGGACATCAGTGGGGATTTGACTTCAATTGGGAAAATGCAGGTGCAACTAGAGCTGTCGTGAGACCAGATGGCACAATGATAGTTGTTAAGCCTGACACAGACGAAGATGGCAAGCAAATAATCTATGAATGGGGAGGAAGCGTACCAGACATCACAGACAGAGAATCTAAGGAAGTGTACGAATGGTTCAGAACACACCAAGTGACATGGACTAATACCGTAAAGGAAATTGGTGATTGGTCAGTCTGTTTTAAACCAGGATACGAAGGGGATCCTTATGTTTTTGATGTACATACATTGAAGTGGGATGGAAAAGTAGATCAAGATTTTAAAATCAGCACCGCTGACTATACAAAAATAGATGATTTTAAAAACATTCTTTCAAACAAAAAACTTTATGGTAAAATTACTATTGGGGCTGATACATACGAAGGTATATTTACTGTAAACGATACTGGATTAATTACATGGCGACTGAGTAATTATGAATTTGATGGTATTCATACAACTCGTGACACGGGACTGACAGCTATGTGCACTTATACCATAACAGACACAGATTATTCTTTGGACAACACAGAGAATATGGGACCTTCTTATAATCAAAAAGGTGTAGCTATCCCAGTTGGAACTAGAGTTAATTTTACAAATGCCTGGATTCAACATGTAGCAAGCGAAAGATTCAGTAGTGATTCTTGGGATGTCTCTACAACCTTGAAAAATTCAGATAGTGATCATTTCGGAGCTGATGAGATATCTTTTTCTAATGAATCCCTCAACCCAGCGGGAAAAATGGACTACTTGGAATTATATAAAATTGACGGAACACAAGGTCACACATTTGACTGGAATGGCGCAAAAGGGTACGGCTATGGTTCAACTACAGAAAAAGGATATTTGCAAGACGGTTCTGTAAATAAACAAAATGGCGTACTTGCTATTGGTACAAATTTAAACAATTTATCATACCATTGTTCATTAGATTCAAAAAAGCACGACAAATGGATTCTAGTGTATCTTAAAGGTGCAGATTACGAAGGATGGTATCTAGGATTTGATTTAGAAGGCTATGGAGATGTGACTAGTTCTCAAGCAACAGCAAACGGATATTGCAACGACTGGATTGTTAAGTTAACAGAAGTAAGCCTTGAAGACAAATGGGAAAACTATCGTTTGATGTGTGAAGACTTGGGCGGTGATGCAAATGAAGTAACAATTGGCAACACTGTACATATTTCAGATATCGATTATAACGATATTGTATTGGATGTAGATCGCAACCCAGATAAAACTGTGGTAAAACTTGACCTTAGAGCAGCAGGAGGTACAATTCCATTAACTGTATGGTATGGAAATACGATTTTATTTGAAACTCACGAAATGTTCAAGAGCAATAAGACATTCCTTGACGGTTCACACTTCATGACAGCCAGTGATTATGCCGTGATGTATAATACTCATGGTGGAGACGAAGCCAACACCACAGATGGCATTATACCAATCACTTTGACATTGAAATTTAACACAGGCGCAACAAGTGTAACTAAAGATGGTAACAATATAAATATACCATCTCCAAGATTTGATGAATCAAGCTTGCAGTTCAAAGTATGGAGATTTGAAACTCAATCATATATCGATGCAGGCAATAATACTTATAGTCCAGCAGAGTGGGTATCTATTTACAATATGGAAGGAGACGCTCCATTGAAGTTATGCGTTCCTACAACAGTTCAATGGCTCAAGGAAAGAAAATCTATTAAAGAAGGATATCCTGGATTTGTAAATTGGGTAAAAGACCCATACGACTACTTCTGGGGAGCAAGCAAAACAATTAATCAAGACAAGCTCTGTCCCAATGTTGTAACTCCAGCTTCTGGAAATTAAATCAAATTGAAATATCTTCAAAACCCGCGCCAATCGGCGAGGGTTTTGTTTTGTGCCTACTACTAATTGAGGGAAGCTCCCGCCTCGCGCCGTATGAAGCCATAGACGGTATTACGAGAGACTTTCAGACGTCGCGCAATGACGGAGATGGGAAGATGCTGGGAAAGAAGGCGGAGGACCAAGTGACGCCTCTTGCTGAGCTTGAAACTGTTTTCGGAAGTACTTCCTTTGGGACGACCTAGCTTCACGCCTTCTGCCTTACGTCGTGCAAGCGCTTCTTTGGTGCGCATTGATATGAGATTTCGTTCTATCTCAGCCGATAATCCGAAGGCAAATGCAAGGACCTTGCTTTGGATATCATCGCCAAGACGATAGTTATCCTTGATGGTCCAAACCTGGCATCCTTTGTTCATACAGGTACTGAGAATCTCCATAATCATATAGAGATTTCGCCCAAGACGAGACAGTTCTGAACACACAATGAGATCACCTTTACTGACATGTCGAAGCAACTTACCCAGTTGCCGTTTGCTGACTGATTTCGTTCCGCTGATAGTCTCTTCAATCCATCCGTCAATCTCAAGATGCTGGGCTTCGCAGAAATGAATGATCTCGAAGCGCTGATTCTCGACAGTTTGTTTGTCACTACTGACTCTAATGTATCCGTAAATCATAACTATAAAATTTTAATGTTATTGTACGGGTACATAATATATAAAACAAAGGAGAGAGCCGCAAGACTCTCTCCTTTGTTTCTTACATTTTCATTTTTCAGGATTAAGAAGTATTAAATCAAAATACATTAATCGAGTTTTTCGGAATTCATCTATCGATTCTTCTTTGATAAAAAAAGTTTTTATTCTATTCCATAAATCCTTATTTGAGGCAGACCGTCTAAGATAAAACATTTCTTCCTCTGCGGACGAAAACAAAAATTGGAAACCATTATTTTGATAGTATTCAATAACCTTTGGCTTATTAACAGCATCAACAATAATGTATCGACATCCAGTTTTATTCAAAGGATCAATGAACCAAGATTTTATAAAGTCCATAACATCATCTCCAATGTTATGCCCAGAAAAATCATCAAAGACAGCCAGCTGACCAACTAAGACCGCCGGATACTGAGATTTCCGTTTCGACTGAGGAATCTTTCTATTTAACTTATTACGTTTTTTATTGGGAAGATTATCTACTCGAATAGATGAATTTGCCACAGTGAAAGCGCTGACCAGTCGATGTGGCGATGCATCTTCCACGAAGCAATAAGTTTTTCCAAGCAGTTGAGTTTTATAATGATCAAATTCTGCATGAAAAAATTCTTCAATATCTTTATCTCTGGAACAAGTGAACGGAGGACAACTGGTAACAATAGCAGAAGTCATCTCACAGAAGGTACAACCTTCATTGATAAACTTCATCATAATTGTGCCTTCTTGAGAATCTCCTTTGCTATAGAAACCTGTCTTGAGAAAGCTATAGAACCTTTTCTTTCAGTAAAATTTTGTTCTGCCTGTTTGTTAAATCTTTCAGCAACACTACTGTGCAATGTTGGAATAGGTTTGATATAAACTGCCATAATCTGATAATTAAAAGGTGAATGATAGTCCACGGATTTTTACATTCCGTGGACATTAAATATACAGAATCAAAGTGCCTGTGCTGAAACTTCCTTAGAGATCTTCTTGACGAGACCCTGAAGAACTGCGCCTGGACCGCACTCTATGAATGTGTCAGCGCCATCAGCAATCATGTTCTGAACAGACTTTGTCCAACGGACAGGGCTTGTGAGCTGAGCTACGAGATTAGCCTTGATCTCGGCTGCGTCAGTGTGAGCCTGAGCATCGACATTCTGATAGATCGGGCACTTTGGAGCCTTGATTTCTGTAGCCTGGATTGCCTCAGCGAGTTCAGCGCGAGCAGGTTCCATGAGAGGAGAGTGGAATGCGCCACCGACCTTGAGAGGAAGAGCACGCTTAGCGCCAGCTGCGAGCATGAGTTCGTTTGCCTTAGCTACTGCTTCGTTTGCACCAGAGATGATGATCTGACCCGGGCAGTTATAGTTTGCTGCAACTACAACGCCATCGACTGAAGCGCAGATCTCCTCGACCTTCTCGTCTGGAAGGGCGATGATTGCCGACATTGTAGAAGGATTGAGTTCGCATGCCTTCTGCATTGCCATAGCACGCTTGCTCACGAGGCTTACACCTGCTTCGAACGAGAGAGCGCCACTTACTACGAGAGCAGAGAACTCACCGAGTGAGTGACCTGCAACCATGTCAGGCTCAACGTTAGCGCAGAGTGCTGGAATTACTGAACAAAGGAATACTGCAGGCTGAGTAACCTTAGTCTGCTTGAGGTCGTCTTCTGTTCCTTCGAACATAAGATCTGTGATACGGAAACCGAGGATCTCGTTAGCCTTTTCGAACAATGCCTTAGCCTGCTCGTTGCTGTTGTAGAGGTCCTTGCCCATACCTACGAACTGGGCGCCTTGCCCAGGGAAAACGTATGCTTTTGCCATAGTTATTTATTGTTTGAATTGATCAAATACTGCTAAAAGTAGTTCAAAATTGATTTATTACGTGCGCAAAGTTACAACATTTTATCGGGAAAGCAAACCCTGAACGTTTTTTTAGACGAAAATTTTGCATATTTATCAATATCTTTATATCTTTGCGCGTGAATTACTAAAAAATTTAAGAGATATGAATACACTTTCGGGACTTGATCCTAAAAAATTTGAGTCAACAGTTGACGGTAAGGCAACTGCTTTATATGTGCTGACAAATGCCAGCGGTGCTGAAATCACAGTTTGTAACTACGGTGGTATCATCGTTTCGGTTATGATGCCTGATCGTGACGGCAAGATGGACAACGTTGTGCTTGGCCTCAGCAATATCGACGACATGGTAAAAGAAGTTGACCCATATCTCGGAGCAGCAATCGGTCGTTACGGCAACCGTATCGCTAACGGCAAGTTCTCTATCGAAGGTGTTGAATATACTCTTCCACAGAATAATGCAACCAACTGTCTTCACGGCGGTCTCAGAGGCTTCTCTCATCACGTATGGGATGCAGAAATGCCTAACAAGCAGACTATCGTGCTCAAGTACACTTCAGTTGACGGCGAAGAAGGTTTCCCTGGAAATCTCAGCATTGAGATGACATACACTCTCACTGACAACAATGAGATCCGCATCGACTACAAGGCTACTACAGACAAGAAGACTCTCTGTAACCTCACAAACCACTCATTCTTCAACCTCGCAGGTATCAAGGATAAGGCTGAGGCTCCAGTAATCACAGACAACGTACTCACATTGAACTGCGACAAGTTCATCCCAGTTGATGCAATCGCAATTCCTGTTGGCGTTAAGTGTCCTGTTGAAGGCACTCCATTCGACTTCCGCAAGCCAACTGTTGTTGCTGAGCGTATCGATGCCGACGACACTCAGATCAAGTATGGTGCAGGTATCGACCACAGCTTCTGCATCAACAACTGGAAGCCAGGTGAGCTCACACTCGCTGCTGTTTGCGAATGTCCTGCTACAGGCCGTGTTCTCTCTACTTACACTACAGAGCCAGGTCTTCAGGTTTACTCAGGCAACTTCCTCAACGGTACAGTTGGTGCATGCGGCACAGTATTCCCACGCCGTTCAGGTATCTGCTTCGAGTCACAGCATCACCCAGACTGTATCAACCAGCCAGGCTTCGAGCAGTGCGTACTTGCTCCAGGTGAGACTTACAAGCAGACTACAGTCTACGCATTCAGCGTGAAGTAAGGGGCGACGATAACGAAAACGAAAACGAAAACGAAAATAAACAAATAATATAATAATAAAAATTACTAAATTATGGCAAAGTCAGAAAAGAAGCGCAAGAAGGTTTTCGGCTTCCACACTCCATTCAACAAGCCAACTAAGGCTCAGGAGTCTGCTGCAGAAGCTATGGCAGCTTATCTTGCAAAGAAGTAAATTTGTAGCTTGTTTTATTAATAAGCAACATTGACAAGAAAACATTTAACCGAGGCCTAACCTTTCACCTTCCCAGAGTGGGAAGGCTGAGGCTGGGCCATTAATATTTAAATACTATGGATATCGAATATGTACGCTCGCGCTTTGCGAAGCATTTCTTTGGAACATCTGGTACAGTTTATGCAAGTCCAGGTCGTATTAACCTCATCGGAGAACACACAGACTACAACGGTGGTTTCGTATTCCCAGGCGCAGTAAAGCAGGGAATGGTTTTGGAAATCAATCCAAATGGTACAGACAAGGTTCGCGCTTATTCCATCGACCTCAAGGATTATGTTGAGTTCGGTCTCGGCCTCTATGACGCTCCTAAGGCATCATGGGCTCGTTACATCTATGGCGTATGCCGTGAGATGATCCTTCGTGGCGTGAAGATTCAGGGCTTCGACACAGCATTTGCCGGCGATGTGCCACTTGGTGCTGGTATGTCTTCTTCGGCTGCTCTCGAAAGCGCATTTGCATTTGCTGTAAATGATATGTTCGGCGAGAACAAGGTTGACAAGTTTGATCTTGCAAAGGTTGGTCAGGCTACAGAACACAAGTATATCGGTGTAAACTGCGGTATCATGGACCAGTTCGCAAGTGTATTCGGCAAAGAGAAGTGTCTCATCCGTCTCGACTGTCGTTCACTTGAATATGAATATTTCCCATTCGACCCACAGGGCTACAAGCTCGTTCTTCTCAACTCTAACGTCAAGCATGAGCTCGCTTCTTCTGCATACAACGATCGCCGCAAGAGCTGTGAGACAGTAGTTGCAGAGATCGCAAAGACTCACCCAGAGGTTAAGCTTCTCCGCGACGCTACTTTCGAAATGCTCGAAGAGGTTAAGGCTAACGTTTCTGAGGAAGACTACAAGTGTGCATACTATGTGATCGGCGAGACTGATCGTGTGCTTGCTGTCTGCGACGCTCTCCAGAAGGGTGACTACGAGACTGTAGGTCAGAAGATGTATGAGACTCACGAAGGTCTCTCAAAGAACTACAAGGTGAGCTGCGAAGAGCTCGATTACCTCAACGATATCGCTAAGGAATGCGGCGTTACTGGTTCTCGCGTGATGGGTGGTGGTTTCGGTGGTTGTACTATCAACCTCGTTAAGGAAGACCTCTACGACAAGTTCATCGCTACTGCAAAAGTTAAGTACGCTGAGAAGTTCGGCAAGGAACCTGGTGTGATCGATGTTGTAATCGGTGACGGTTCACGCAAACTTGCTTAATGCCAATTAAAAATTAAAAGTTAAAAATGAAAAATGATAGATTCTGAAACAAAACAGATTATCCAGAAAACAATTAATTTTTAACTTTTAACTTTTAATTATAAAGATATTTGAGATACTTTATTTACCTGCAATACGACGGAACGGCATATCACGGTTGGCAGAGTCAACCAAATGCGACATCGGTGCAGGAAACTATAGAACAAAAGCTCTCCCTGCTCTTACAGAGAGAGCTTTTCATTATAGGAGCAGGACGCACGGATGCCGGAGTTCATGCCCGTCTGATGGTTGCCCACTTCGAGATAATTGATAATGGAGAATTGATAATTGATAATTCTCTTGTCAGACGCTTGAACAACATCCTTCCGAAAGACATATCTATTATTAATATTGTACGCGTGAAGGACGACGCCCATGCACGCTTCTCTCCTATCTCACGCACTTATCGTTACTATGTGACAACAAGAAAAGATCCGTTCAACGCCTATGCCTATCGCATCTACTGGGATTTGGATATGGATCTGATGAACAAGGCAGCAAACAAACTATTCGATTATATAGACTTCACATCGTTCAGCAGGCTTCACACAGACGTCAAGACCAACAACTGCAAAATCATGGAAGCCCGCTGGACAGAGCCTTCTCCCGGCGAATATGTCTTCGTAATCAAAGCCGACCGATTCCTGCGTAATATGGTTCGCGCTATAGTCGGAACACTTCTGCTGGTTGGCAGACATCGCTTGACTATCGAGGATTTCTGCAAGATAATTGAAGGCAAAAACAGATGCAAGGCGGGCGATTCCGCTCCAGCCAACGCACTTTTCCTGGAGGATATCGAATATCCTTCCGATATTTTACATGAATAAATTTGAAATCGCATTAAAGTTCATACAAGACTGCATTACACCTGAGTCGGAATTCTACCAGAAGATTTATCTGGTGGGAGGATGCGTGCGCGATGAACTGCTCGGGATCCGTTTCACCGATCTCGATCTGCTCATCAATATGCCCGACGGACAGAAGAAGTTTGTGGAATACATGTGCGAAGCATATCCGAAAGAATGTAAGGGTCCGTTCTATTACAAGAGATACGGAACCACAGCAATGGATGTGCGAATCAATGGCATGTTTGTGCTTGTGGAATGTGTGGAACCACACATCGAACAATACAACGAAGAAGGCACAGAGCTCATTGACACACATTTCTGTACGCTCGAGGAAGATGCTAAACGCAGAGACTATACATGTAATGCACTATACAAGAATCTGCATACAGGAGAGGTTATCGATCCGACAGGAATGGCGATCGATGATCTGAAGAAGAAATTCCTCCGCACACCTGGCGACCCATACGAGATTTTCAAGCAGGATCCTGTGAGAATGCTTCGAGGCATACGATTCAAGCACCAGAAGGGCTTCAAGCTTGATCCTAAAGCATGGGAAGCAATCTGCGTTCTGCACAAGAGTATTGTATATTCGGCAGAGACACGTATGCGCGAAGAGATTCATAAGATGATCAAGTGTAAGAACACTGCAGGCGCATTCCGGGACTTGTACAACAGCGGACTTCTGGCTATGCTTTTCCCTGGCATGGAAAAGTATATGGGCAGAAATGTGAAGCCAAATTACCTGTACGAGAAATTCTCGCTTTGGGAACATGTCAAGATTGCCTTGAACGTACAGATAAAGGAACATCCGCACACACCGACATCGGCAAAACTCGTCGTTCTCTTTGCCGATATTGCACTAAAGGATGGCATAGAAGCCGTTTCGAGCATAATCAACAACTCTCTCTTGGGCAAAGAGAAAGTCAGCACGACAATACAACTGCTCAACTGCTATCTCCGTCTGCGTTCGCTCTATGTGAATGGAGAATACATCGGAACAAGAGTACAGACACTTCCTCGTCTCATACGCAGTCTCGGACAGCACCGCAACGACTTCCGTCGCTTGGTTCGCGCCCTCAATCACGGAATGAAACAGGAGTATCTGCTACCATACAAAATCTTCTTCGACGATCCGGAATTACCTCAACCGAAGAAACCGGAGCCGAAGAAGAAAAATAGTAATAAAACCAAGAAGATTACTTCACAAGATACACAGCAAAACTCTTAGGTTCAAGTGTGACGCTAAGGTTTTGACCTGAAACAGGAAGAACGCTCTCGACAGGCTTGATGAGATCAGGATTGTCGAGGGTGTTTTCTATATCCATATCCGTAGAACTCAACTTGATGCAACGGCAGGAAGAAAGACTTGCATTCTTCTTCATACCAGCAAATGCGATGTTGACATCCTGCGCAGCTTCTGATGTATTAACGACCTTGACAATATACGAATCAAGATTCTTGTCGTAAACCGCACTTGCAAAGAGTCCGTTCTGACCTTCCAAGCCTGCAACAGGCTTCTTGTTCATTGTCAAAGTCAGCACATTGCTACCTTTATATAATGAATAGAGCTGCTGGACATAATAGCTGCAAGTAACGTGCGAACGCATATTGTCGAACCAGATCATATCAGGACGCCACTGCCAGCCCTTAACATGAGCGAAGAGTGGTGCATAGGTCGCCATATGTACGATATCTGCATTACGTTCGATGCCGGTCATGTGGGCAGCTTCATAGAGTGAAGTCTCGAAGTGATTGCACTTCTTCTCCTTACCGCTCTCATACTTTCCGCTACCATGACAAGCATATTCACCGGCAAAAATCTTCGGACCCTTGCGATCGTATGAGTCATAACGCAAGCCATGCGAGAGGAACCATTCTTCGTTACGGTAATAGTGTTCGTCGTATAGGTCAACTCCAAGTTCCTTCATGCGAGGCTGAAGCAGGTCGAAGTCCCATCCTTCCGAATTAGGACCTGTTGTGCCGATGATCTTTATTTCAGGACACTTCACACGCAGCACTTCCATAAACTTCCTGAGGCGTGATGTATAAGCAGGATTATCCTCATAGTCCCATTGCTCGTTACCCACAGCAAGATACTTAAGTCCGAAAGGCGCAGGATGTCCCATATCAGCACGAAGCTTGCCCCATTTCGTATCGACACCACCATTGGCGAACTCAACGAGATCGACAGCATCCTGGATATAAGGATCAAGATCGGCAAGAGCAACGTGCTGAGTCTTCTCATCCTTAATGTCATTCTCGTACTGACAGGTAAGACCACAGAAGATTACAGGAAGCGGTTCAGCGCCAAAGTCTTCCGACAGCTGGAAATACTCATAGAAGCCAAGGCCATATGACTGATAATAGTCTGGATAGAAACGATAGTCGAACTCGAACTGCCAACGGTTGATGTTCAACGGACGATTCTCGACTGGTCCTACGGTATTCTTCCAATTATAACGATCGGCAATGTCTGTGCCCTCAACGATACATCCGCCAGGGAAACGGAACACGCCCGGATGAAGATTGTCGAGAGCCTGTGCCAAATCCTTACGCATGCCATTCTCACGACCCTTCCATGTATCTACAGGGAAAAGGCTGACGTGTTCAAGATCGGTTACGACAGCCTCAGATGCAGAAGCAGGTTTCTTGCCCTCTGCCGAACGCAGGAAGATGCGCAGCACGCCATCATAGCAATCCTCAAACGGTTCGAGCTCGGCAGTGTACTTCTTCCATTCCTTGCCATCGATCTCAATCTTAGCACGTGTGATGCGATGCTGGTTCATATCCAAGGCATAGTCGCAGATCTGCACTTCAATCATAGACTTGCCGCCTTCCGGACAACGAGCCCAGACCGAGAAGCGATACTTCTCGCCTTTCTTAACCGAAACGCCAAAGTAACCCTCGTTCTCGATAGCAGTGTGACGCACGCGATGTCCTGAGTATGACATACGCACATAATGAGGATTCTTGTCGAAAGGACCGCCTTCGTTCATCACCTGAACATTGCCTGTTGTCTTCCATCCCATGAGAGACTGAGGGAACTCGAACGAACGGTTTTTGATCATCTCGGCATATAGTCCGCCATCGGCACCATAGTTGATATCTTCGAAGAAAATGCCATACATTGTTGGCTGGATTGGAGCGCCGTGTTTCTTTGTATTCACCACAAATTCGTTGGTGTCGGCAAAGAGTGCTCCTGCACTGCATAATGCAGCTGAAAGCAATAGTGTTTTTGTGAAATTCATACGTTTTGTGTTTTAAGTCTTTTGCAAAGAAAAGTATTTTTTCAGAATAAAAAAGAAAAATACGCTCAAATTATCCTTATCATTGTTCAAATTTTGCTTTTTGCACGAAAATAATTATCTTTGCGCGATATAATAAGGTGAAATCAAGGATGAAGAATATACGCAATTTTTGCATCATAGCACACATTGACCATGGTAAGAGTACCTTGGCCGACCGTTTGCTCGAATATACAAAGACTGTTGCTGAAAGAGATATGCAAGCCCAGATTCTGGATAATATGGATCTCGAACGTGAACGCGGTATCACAATCAAGAGCCATGCCATCCAGATGGACTACTATCACAACGGTGAGAAATACATCTTCAACCTCATCGACACTCCGGGTCACGTTGACTTCTCGTACGAGGTGAGCCGTTCGATCGCTGCCTGCGAAGGAGCATTGCTCATTGTCGATGGGACACAGGGCATCCAGGCTCAGACCATCTCGAATCTGTATATGGCCATCGACCATAACCTCGAGATCATTCCTGTGATCAACAAGTGCGACCTTGACAGCGCAATGCCTGAGCTTGTAGAAGACGAAATCATCGAATTGCTCGGTTGTGATCGTGCCGATATCCTTAGAGCCAGCGGTAAGACAGGACTTGGCGTTCCTGAGATTCTTGAAGCTATCGTCGAGAGAATCCCCGCTCCTTCAGGAGATCCTGAAGCACCTCTTCAGGCTTTGATCTTCGACTCTGTCTTCAACAGCTACAAGGGCGTAATCGGTTATTACAAGATCGTCAACGGTTCGATAAAGAAAGGCGACAAAGTCAAGTTTGTCAACACTGGTTCAGAATACGATGCCGACGAAGTTGGCATCCTCCGCATGGATATGGAGCCTCGTACTGAAGTCACTTGCGGTGACGTAGGTTATATCTGCTCCGGCATCAAGACAAGCTCCGAAGTAAAGGTCGGCGATACCATCACTCACCAGAAGAATCCTTGCGAGAAAGCCATTGCAGGATTTGAGGAAGTGAAGCCTATGGTCTTTGCCGGTGTATATCCTATCGATCCTGAGGACTACGAGAACTTGCGTGCCTCACTTGAGAAACTCCAGCTCAACGACGCGTCGCTTTCGTTCACACCAGAGTCGTCACTTGCACTCGGCTTCGGATTCCGCTGCGGCTTCCTCGGCTTGCTCCACATGGAAATCGTTCAGGAGCGCTTAGGTCGTGAGTTCAACATGGATGTAATCACAACCGTCCCTAACGTATCATACAAAGTCTTCGACAAGCATGGCGTTGAGAAGGAGATCCATAATCCTTCGGGCATGCCAGACATCATGACAATCGAACATATCGAGGAACCTTATATCCGTGCGACAATCATCACACAGACAGAGTTCATCGGTGGTATCATGAAGCTTTGTCTCGACAAACGAGGCATCCTCGTCGAACAGAAATACATCTCGGGTAACCGTGTTGAGATCTACTTCGATCTTCCATTGGGCGAGATCGTGATCGACTTCTACGACAAGCTCAAGTCAATCTCCAAGGGATATGCTTCGTTCGACTACTATATTCACGACTTCCGTCCTTCAAAGCTCATCAAGCTCGATATCCTTTTGAATGGCGAACAGGTAGATGCACTCTCTACACTCACCCATGTTGACAATGCCGTTCCTTTCGGCCGACGCATGTGTGAGAAACTGAAAGAGCTCATCCCTCGACAGCAGTTCGACGTAGCCGTTCAGGCAGCTATCGGACAAAAGATCATAGCTCGCGAAACCATCAAGCAGGTCCGCAAGGATGTAACTGCAAAATGTTACGGCGGTGACGTTTCTCGTAAGCGCAAGCTGCTCGAAGCTCAGAAGCGCGGTAAGAAGCGTATGAAGCAGATCGGTAAGGTCGAAGTGCCTCAGAATGCATTCCTCGCCGTACTAAAGCTAGACTAATCAATAATTGATAATTGATAATTGATAATTGATAATTATTTTGACACAGTATACCATATGGCTAAAGAAAATATTCTTGCTAAAAAGACCTATCAGTTTTCAATTAGAATTATCAATGCCGAAAAATATCTGCGTGAAACTTATAATGACTATGTTCTTTCCAAACAACTTTTACGCTGTGGCACCTCTATAGGTGCTAATTGTAGAGAATCTAAGAATGCTCAAAGTCCTGCAGATTTTATAAGTAAACTTAATATAGCCTTAAAAGAAGCTGATGAAACTGATTATTGGATAAATTTATTAAAAGATACAGGATATCTTACAGAAGATATGTTTTTATCATTATCCAAGGATTTGGAAGAAATTGGTAAGCTTCTAACATCTATAATTAAGACAATGAAGACTAAATTAGAGTCAAATTAATAATTATCAATTATAAATTATCAATTAGTAACATGGAACATGTAATTCCTGCGTGGATGCTGATCCCATTTGTTGCAATGCTTCTTTGTATTGCAGTATTGCCGCTCACAAAGTTAGAGGAGTGGTGGGAGCACAATCTCCACAAGCTCTACGTTTCGCTCATCCTGGGCGTTCCTGTAGGCATCTGGCTCTGCGTAAATGGCATGAGCCACGAACTTATTCACCAGATGGTCTATGACTATGTGCCATTCATCCTTCTTTTGATGGCATTGTTCGTTACAACTGGTGGTATCTGTATCAAGGGTGATCTCAGAGCGACACCTATGACCAACTCGATCATTCTTGGTATCGGTTGGCTATTGGCTTCGTTCATGGGTACAACAGGTGCTGCAATGTTGCTCATCCGCTTGCTCATCAACACAATCAGCGAACGCAAGTACAAGGCTCACACCATCCTTTTCTTCATCGCTATTGTAGCAAACTGCGGTGGTCTTCTTACTCCACTTGGTGATCCACCGTTGTTCCTTCTCTTCCAGAAGGGTGCAGAGTTCACTTGGTTCTTCAGCCTCACTCCACAGTGGGCTGTAACTGGTATTCTTCTCCTTGCAATCTATTTCTGCATGGATTCATACTACTACAAGCGTGAACCGAAAGCAAACATCGAAGCTGATGACAAGAATATCACAAAGATTTCCATCACCGGTACAATCAACATCTTGTGGTTGCTTTGTGTAATTCTTGCTACAATGTTTGTCAACGAGAAGTATTTCCCAGAGCTCATCAATCATCACGCTCCTTTCTACACTCGTTTGCTCCGTGAATGGATCTTCATCTTCATCATCATGGTTTCTATGCATTCGACAAAGATTCCTGTTCGTCAGGACAACAACTTCTCTTGGACACCAATCCTCGAAGTTGCTTGCGTCTTCCTTGGTATCTTTGCTACAATGACTCCAGCCTTGATGTTCCTCGAAGGTATGAAGGCTCAGATTCTTGAAGTATTGAGCCAGCCATGGCAGTTCCTCTACGGCACAGGTGTTCTCTCTGCATTCCTCGACAATGCTCCTACAGCTATGGTATTCAACTCTATGGCTCCTTCAGGTGCAATTGAAGGTCTTGCCAACGATGCATTCCTTGGCGCAATCTCTGTCGGTGCAGTATTCTTTGGCGCACTTACTTATATTGGCAACGGTCCTAACTTCATGGTTAAGTCTATCGCTGAGCAGAGCGGTATCAAGATGCCTTCATTCTTCGGCTACATGATCAAGTTCTCTCTCATCATCTGCTTGCCAGTTTACATCATCGTTCAGTTGATTTTCTTCTAATAAAGAACTTGCTTTTCTGAGCAAAAACTAAATTAACATATACAACAAGCCCCAAACAAAAACTGTTTGGGGCTTGTTGTTTCAATTGATAATTGATAATTTTCTAAGCTTAACAGCTTTACCGTTAATGCCACTGCGCGTGGCAGCGCCTTATTTCTTGCCTTGATGCAAGAAACAAGGAAAAGAAAATCAAGGCTTAACCTTCTTTGCTAAAAATAACGTAAATTTTTCTAAAGCAGCCAAACGCGCTGCGCTTGATCGATGCCTGCTTTTACGCAAAATTTCCATTATTTTCTTCACGCTCAGAAGCTGATGCCATTGGGCTCCGAACGCAGTGCCAGTTATAATAAAACAAGTAATAGTTATTTTAACTTTATATTACTGCTGATGCTCTTGGGCTCCGAACGCAGTTCTAGTTATAATAAAACAAATAAGATTTATAATAACTATATATTACTATTGATGCCCTTAGGCTCCGAACGCTGTACAAATTATAATAAATAATACAGCTGGTACATTAAAATAAGTAGTTTTACTACAGCTGTAAAGCTAATAAATATAACAGCACAGCTGTTGCAACAAAACTACTTATATTAACACTAGTAAAGTTTGTTATAATTAGATTAAGTATAATAGCATTGCTGATGGGAAAAGACTGCAAACACAACACACGTACAGGGTATGAAATATTAAATAATAATAATTGTTTGTGCGTCAGCCTAATTATCAATTATCAATTATGTTTGTGCGTCAGCCCAATGACCATAAATGATTTGGGTTAAGAAGATGCAAAGGCAAAAGCGGCGGAAGCAGGCACCGATCAAGCGTAGCGCGTTTGGCTGCTTAAGCTTTTGACAAAGCATCTTTAGCAAATCATTTCAAGGTCTTGACTTTTTTCTCCACACTTTTTGTGTCAAGACAAAAAGTGTTGGCGCCGCCACGCGCAGTGGCAAAACAATAATTAAATAATAAATATTAAATCTTAAATATTATGAGTTTTCAAGAATTTGATGAAATCGAAGAGATGCAGCCGAATAAGCGCAACAAGTGGTGGTGGCTGCTTAAGCTCGTGACTACGATCCTCACTGCTGTCGCAACAGTGTTCGGTGTACAGAGCTGCTCCTTTTGAGAATTAAAAATTAAAAGTTAAAAATTAAATGTTTCTACTTTATTAGATCAAAAAGAAAAACGAGGGTGCGTAAGCATCCTCGTTTCTTATTTTATGAGAATATTGAAAATTCTTTTAGAACACAAAGATCAGGAACAAGTATCCGACGATACCACCGATCACACCGATAGTGAGACCAGACTTGGCCATGTCGAACTGAGAGATGATACCTGTTGATGATGCGATAGCATTTGGAGGTGTAGAGATAGGAAGTGTCATTGCAAGTGATGCTGCCATTGCAGTACCGAAGAGCAATGTCTTGAGACCACCAACCTCAAGGAGTGTCTCACCCATTCCTGTACCTACTGCACAGAGGATCGGGATGAGCAATGCTGCTGTTGCAGAGTTGGAGATGAAGTTAGAGAGTACCCAGCAGATGAGACCTGCAGAGATCAACACTACGAGTGGAGACCATGATGCGAATGGGATTGCATGTACGAGATCGGCTGCAAGTCCTGACTTGTTGAAGCCGAGACCGAGTGCGAAACCACCGGCTACCATCCAGAGCACCGACCAGTTGATCTTCTCGAGATCCTTCTTTGAAAGAAGACCTGTGAGACAGAGACAGCAGATAGGCACGAGGGCAACCACGTTGGCGTTGAGACCGTTCCACTCACCTGTGAACCAGAGGATGATGGTGAGGGCGAATGTGATGGCTACTACCCATGTCTTATATCCCTTGCGGAGACCGCCTTCGATCTTGAGCTCGATGCGCTCACCCTTCTTGAATGGGAACATCCACAACAATACTGCCCAACCGATAGCAAGGATGACGAGGGTGATAGGTGTCATTGCTGCACACCACTCAAGGAACGATACCTGGCTTGACTCGAGACCCTGTTCTGTGAGACGCGCGATAGTATCAGGATCGTTGAGATACTTCATGGCAACACCGTTTGGAGGTGTTCCGATAGGTGTAGCGATACCACCGATATTGGCACCAAGAGGAATAGCCATTGCAAGTGCGATCTTACCCTTTGAACCATTGCCTGAAGGCATGGAACGGAGCACTGGAGCAAGGAAGGCAAGCATCATGGCTGCTGTAGCTGTGTTTGAGATGAATGCCGAGAAGAGTGCCGTAACGATGATGAAACCTGCGAGAACAGCTGCAGGACGTGTGCCGAATGGATAAAGAAGGAACTTTGCCATTGCTACGTCGAGACCTACCTTCTCAACACCGATTGCCAATACGAAACCACCCATGAAGAGCATGACAACAGGATCGGCGAAACATGCCATGATAGCCTTGTAGTCGATGACCTTTCCGAGAGGCACTGCTGACGGATCGGCAACTGACGGATCGTTGGCAAACACCCATAGAGCCGAGTCGGAAACCGTGAGGAGCATCACTACGATGATAAGCACTGAGGTACACCATGTAGGGATTGCCTCGCTGAGCCAGAGCACTGCTGCTGTGAGGAAGATTGCTACCATGCGCTGTTCTACCAATGTGATGCCTGGAAGGCCGTAAGCTTCGCCCGGAAGGAAGAAGAATGTGAAGTAGAGAATCAGCGCAATCAGACTGCCGACGACAGTCTTGACGTTCGACGGATTACGGAAATTTTTGTAGCGTCGAACAAGAACAGAATTTCTAATGTCAAACATATATGTTTAAGATAAAGTAATATTATTGCGGTTTATGTGACGCGTAAAGCGGCACAAAGATAATGATTTATTCATTCGCGGTGCATTTTATTATGAAAAATATATGTTTTTGTGCATTATTATATATAATTATGATTATGTAATCGCAAAAAAAACTACCTTTGAAGCATGAACCCTATAAAAAGACTAAAGGTCAAGTGGCGCAGGTTCATGGAGAACGAGGCGCTGAAACAGAAGCTATATGATATAATCTTCGGCAGCGAAACGCCTGTCGGAAAGAAGTTTGATATCATTTTGATGATCTGTATCGTGGTCAGCATCCTGATCACTATCTTCGACAGTATGCTGGCACAGCATATCGGCGGTAAGATCATGGTGGCGCTCGAATATCTGCTCACCGCTTTCTTCACGTTCGAATACCTCGCACGCCTGTACTGTTCGCCAAACAAAAGGGCATACGCACTTAGCTTCTACGGTATCGTGGATCTGCTCTCGATCCTTCCGATGTATCTCGGCTACTTCATACACAGCGCCCGTTTCGCTATCGTGCTGAGAAGTATCCGTCTGATACGTGTGTTCCGCATCTTCAAGCTCTTCACCTTCCTCAACGAGGGCTACCTGCTGCTCAACTCGATCAGAATGAGTTTCCACAAGATCATGGTGTTCTTCCTCTTCGTGCTCATCCTGGTGATCTGTCTCGGCACCATCATGTTCATGATCGAGGGCGGTGAGCCTGGTACTCCTTTCGAGAACATACCAAGAAGCATCTACTGGGCTATCGTGACAATGACTACCGTGGGATATGGTGACATCACTCCTACTACTCCGCTCGGTCGTTTCTTCTGTTCGATCACAATGCTCATGGGTTACACCATCATCGCTGTGCCTACAGGTATCGTTTCGGCGTCGATGATTCAGGCAACGAAAGCAGCAGCTCAGAGAGTTTGTCCAAACTGCGGTAAGACCGGTCACGACACAAATGCAAAACACTGTAAGTATTGTGGCAGTAAACTGGAAGATTTCAATCCGAATGAGGAAAATGAAAACTAAGCGGTTTTTTCATAGAAAAAATATGAATTATTGCCGCAAGTTTTACCATTGTTTCCAAAATGTGTTATCTTTGCACGAACAATAAAATTAAATAATAATTACTAAATATCAAATATTATGGCATTAATGGATCAACTCGTTGCTAAGGCAAAGGCCAACAAGCAGCGTATCGTCCTTGCAGAAGGTACTGAACCACGTACCATCCAGGCAGCAGATCGCATCCTCGCTGACGGGGTTGCCGACATCGTCCTCATTGGCGCTAAGTCTGAGATCCAGACTCTCGTTGAGCAGTATGGTCTCAAGAATATCGATAAGGCTACAATCGTAGAGCCAGAAAACAACCCTAAGGCTCAGCAGTATGCCGACCTCCTCTTCAAGCTCCGCGAGAAGAAGGGTATGACTCCTGAACTCGCTGCCAAGCTTGTCAAGGATCCTCTCTACCTCGGTACTCTCATCATCAAGAGCGGTGAGGCCGACGGTCAGGTTGCTGGCGCTCGTAACACTACAGGCGATGTGCTTCGTCCAGCTCTCCAGATCATCAAGACTGCTCCTGGCATATCTTGCGTTTCAGGTGCATTCATCATGATCATGGACAACGAGGCTGCAAAGGCTTACGGCAAGGATGGCATCATGGTATTTGCCGACTGCGCAGTTACTCCAAACCCAACAGCTCAGCAGCTCGGTCAGATTGCTGTTTGTGCAGCCGATACTGCTCACGACATCGCTGGCATCGAGACTCCTGTCGTAGGTATGCTCTCGTTCTCGACTAAGGGTTCGGCTAAGCACGAGATGGTAGATAAGGTCGTAGAGGCTACTGCCATCGCTAAGGAACTCCGTCCTGAGCTCAAGATCGACGGCGAACTCCAGGCTGATGCTGCTATCGTTCCTTCGGTAGGTGCAAGCAAGGCTAAGGGTTCTGAGATCGCTGGTCACTGCAATACTCTCGTATTCCCTTCTCTCGAAGTTGGTAACATCTGCTATAAGCTCGTTCAGCGTCTCACAGGCGGTGTCGCTGTAGGTCCAATCCTTCAGGGTATTGCTGCTCCTGTCAACGACCTCTCTCGCGGCTGTACTGTCGATGAGGTTTACCAGACTGTAGTTGTAACTTGCAATCAGGCTATCGGCGCAAAGGAACGTGCTGCCAAAGCATAATTCATAATTGAGAATTCATAATTCATAATTAGATGAAGATTCTTGTATTGAACTGCGGTTCATCATCATTGAAGTATAAAGTATTTGATGGTAAAGAAGTAATCGCACAGGGTGGTGTTGAGAAGATCGGTCTTCCTGATTCTTTCCTCAAACTTACCGATCCAGAAGGTAATAAGGTTGTCGTTGAGCATTTCATGCTTGAGCACACCGCAGCTGTCGAATTTGTCTTCTCTGAGCACTTGCTTAATCCTAAGTATGGCGTCCTGAAGAGTGCTGATGAGATTCAGGCTGTAGGACATCGCGTTCTGCATGGTGCCATGAAGGTCACCAAGTCAAGCCTTGTGACCGACGAACTCATCGATATTGTCAAGGAGTGTGCTGTACTCGGCCCTCTCCACAATCCTGCCAACCTCAAGGGTATCATGGCTGTCAAGGCTCTCATGCCTAACGTACCTCAGGTTGCAGTCTTCGATACAGCCTTCCATCAGACCATGCCAGAGAAGGCATATATGTATGCCATACCTAAGGAGATGTTTGACAAGTGGGGCGTACGTCGTTATGGTTTCCACGGCACCTCTCATCGTTTTGTAAGCAAGCGTGCTATCGAGTATCTGGGTCTTGATCCAAACAACTCTAAGCTCATCGTGGCTCACGTCGGCAATGGTGCATCCATGTCTGCTGTAGTCAATGGCAAGTGCGTTGATACAACAATGGGTCTCACTCCACTTGAGGGTCTCGTGATGGGTACCCGTTCGGGCGATATCGATGCTGCTGCTGTAACCTTCATGATGGAGAAGGAGGGTATGACTCCTGCTCAGATGGATACTATGCTCAACAAGAAGTCTGGTATGCTCGGTATGTGTGGCTGCTCGGATATGCGCGATGCTTACCAGCAGGCACTCGATGGCAACAAGAACGCACAGATCGCTCTCGACGTTTACTGCTATCGCATCAAGAAGTATATCGGTGCTTATGCAGCAGCTATGGGTGGCGTAGATGCTATTGCCTTCACCGGTGGTGTAGGTGAGAACCACAACTACGTTCGCGAACAGGTCTGCAAGGATATGGAGTTCCTCGGCATCAAGCTCGATGGCGAGAAGAACAAGACCATCCATGGCGATGAGGCTATCATCTCTGCAGCCGACTCTAAGGTTATCGTGGCTGTCGTTCCTACCGATGAGGAGCTCATGATTGCTACAGATACTGAGGAGATCGTTTCTAATTTATAATTGATAATTCATAATTGATAATTATCAGTTATAATTAAGGCTATACATTATATATAATAAAGAAATACCTTCGGACGAAAATCCGAAGGTATTTTTGTATTCATTCCTCACTACAATATCTATATCGCGTGTGGATAATATTTAATATTTATTTCAGCTTTCCATAAAGGATATCCTCCAACTTGCGGTCGAAGTTATACTTCATCTCATACTCGTTGTCGATGATGAGTGTCGCGCCATTGTCCTTTGTATATGGTTCCCATTCAGGAACGCCTTCGGATACAGGCTTGCCGTTGCGGGCAAAACTCATCCAGAGATTACTCATACGGTCTGAGACGAGCTGCGCCTTCGGATCGCCGTCCTTGACCTGATAACGCTCGTCGTACGGATTATCGAAACAGAGAGGGATGTCGAGCGAGTGATAAGCTCCGCTTCCGCCTTCGTCGAAGTCTGAAACCCAAGTGAGGAGATAGACATAGACAGGGCACTTGCTTACTGCAGAATGAGCATCGGCTGTAGCGAGAGTGAGTGTGCGGATATTGCTGTCGATGCCGAGCATGTCGGCACCGTTTCTGTCAGGATAGGCTTCCTTGAATGCCTCGACAAACGCATCCTTATCGTCGCCATAACGGGCAGTGAGTATCTCATCGACCTTTGTGTCGGTGAGTGTTGTGTCGGTATAGAACTTCTGCTCAAGTTCGTTGAAGGTGCTTCCGATCATGATAGGCACATCGTTGGCAAGGTCGGCAAAACCTGGAGTATAAGGCTGCTGAAGCAATGTCTTGCCATCGGCTGTAGGACAATAGCCCCACATCTTGATGCTGCCTGGTGTACGAGGTCCGAGGATCTCAGCCTGGCACTTACGGCTTGCTGCAAGAAGTGTCTCGTAATCGACTTTCTGAATGCTGTCGAGAGTTTCGGCAGTAAGTCCGAGTTCGGCTACGACATTCCTGCCGAGCTGCTTTGACACTTCGCTTGTAGTGATATTGATCCTTGCTCCGCTCTGGATGATAGCTTTCTGGAAGAGACCTTTTGCCTCAGGCATACAGAGAAGTGTTCCGACCTTTCCTCCACCGCCCGATTCTCCGAAGACAGTGATATTGTCAGGATCTCCGCCGAATGCCCCCGCATTGTCGCGTGTCCACTTAAGAGCGTTGATGATGTCATACATTCCGGCATTGACAGTTGCCTGCCATTTCTCGCCGAACTCCGAGAGATCGAGGAAGCCCAACACATCGAGACGGTGATTGATGCTTACCACCACCATGCCTTTCTGTGCGAGATGAACGCCGTCGGTAGGATCAGCATTTGCCGAACCGAAAGAGAAACCTCCGCCATGAATCCAGAACATGATAGGGCGCTTTGCTCCATCGTTCAGGCCGGCTGTCCAGACATTAGCGAGGAAATCGCCTGTAAACTCGGCAGATTTGCCTTCATTCTCGGCCTGCTTTGCCCAAGGTCCATATTCCTTGCATTCCCTTACGCCTTCCCAAGCCTCGACCGGCCGTGAAGCCTGAAAACGCTCGGACTGAGCATAAGGCACACCTTTGAAGGCGAACACTTCCTGCTCATAAACGCCCTCGATAGTACCCGAACCTATCGTTACGACAGGTTCGGTATTCTTTGGCTGAGTACAAGCTGAAAACAGCAATGCTGCTACAGCGAGTAAAGAGATTCTTCTCATTATTATATTATTTCAACGAAGCCTCAAGCATACCGAGCATAGCAACCAATGAAGCATTCCAGTTGATTGCGATCTCGTTTGTAGCGTATGAGTTCATATTGTCGAGATAACACTCGTCGGCAAAGTCGTTTGTATAGAACGGACAAGTTGCCTCATCCTGCTTACCTGGGTTTGGACCACCAGAGAGAAGACCTGGAATAGGATCCTCAATACCATCGGCAGTAGAGATGCGGTGATGTGGATTCATGAATGGCTTTGTACCGAATCCTGTGACATAGCTGTAGCCTGTTGCATTCTGTCCGAGCAGATAGTTGGCATTCTCGAGAGCTGCAACTACATAGTCACGATTGCCTGTGAGTGCGTTTGCATAGAGAAGACTTACCGACATACAGCAGCAACCTTCAGCGAGACTACCCCATCCGAAGTCGCTGACCTGGTTTCCGTAAGTGCTGTTGAAACAAGATGAAGGAACTGCCTTCATCTTCTCATCGCAATATGCAACAAGACCAGGAACGAACTGTGCAGCCATTTCCTTGGATGCCTCACATTCTGTGTTGAGAGATGCCCATATCCAGTCATAAACGCCAAGTGATGCAACATCACCCCAAACAGGGAGGGTGAAGTAAGCTGGAGCATTCTTCTTGGCATCTGCAAGATAAGTTTCCTTGCCTGTCGAGAGATAGAGCTCGGTAGCTGCCCAGAAGAACTCGTCTTCAAACTTCTCATCGTCGTATGCACCAGTTGTGATAGCTGGCTGATACTTCTCGTTCAACTCATTCTGACGATATGGAACTGCAGAATTCTTGAGTGCCCATGCATAAGCCTGTTCTGCAGCAGGAATAGTCTTTGCTACGAAATCGGCATATTCAGGATACTTGGCATAAACGCGCGATGCCTGAGCCATTGTTGCAGCAAAGTCGAGTGTTGCAGCTGTAGTCTTCTGTACTACATATCGTGGCTGTTGTGCCTCTTCCGGCATGATGAATGGTTCGAAATGAGGAGTTGTGAGCTTGTGGTAAACGCCACCGTCGGCAGGATCCTGCATTGTGAGCATCCAGTTGATATTCTCGAGCATTTCGTCGAGAACGTCAGGTGTAGCATTTCCGCTCTCAGGGATATTCAACTTATAAGAAGCATACTGCTCAGGCTGCATCTGATATGCGCAAAGCATGATACCGATAGAGAAACCTGAGTTTACGATATACTTATTGAAGTCACCTGCATCGTACCATCCGCCAGGACTTGAGATCACTGTTCCTTCAGGACGTCCCTTTGAAACTGCGCTTGCATGGACAAGAACCTCTGTGTCTGGATGAGCACCCTTACGAGCCCACTTACCGGCATATTCCTCTGTGAGGTCGATGGCTGTGCGTTGGAAATAGAATGCCTTCATTGCTCCTACTGTCAAATCGTTGAGAGCGCAATCGGCAATCACAACAGGCTGCGCATAATTGCCTGCAACGAGAGTATATTTGCCAGGAGCAGTGACTTCCGAGAAATCTACAACCTGACGAACCTTCTGGCTGATCTCGCTTGTTGCCTCGCGTGCAGCTGCGCCTTTCCATACTGTCTTGCCGCTTTCGTCAAGAAGCTTGTATTCGGCAGCGAAACCTTCTGCTTCGATAGTTGCAGTCTTCTCCTCGTTAGGATAATAACCGACCTGATTCACTCGGATGACATTGCCATCCATTATCTTTGGTTCTTCAGAACATGAAGCCATCAGCATTAAGCTGAGGGCTCCATAAGTAATGTATTTATTCATTAATCTTTCGTTTGTATTTTCTGCTTTGAGATTATCCCATTACAACCTCAACGACATGCTTGCCTGGTGTGCTCTTTACGATGTTGCCATCGACAGCAACGCCATCGACAGTCATCGACTTGACACCCTTCTGAACGCCGTTAGGGTTCTTGATTGTAATGTCGAATTCTGCGCCACGAAGAACACGCTTAATCGAATATTCCTTCATGTCTGATGGGAGACATGGATCGATCTCGATACCATCGTAAGTTGGCTTAACACCAAGGAGGAACTGGCTGACTGTGTACCACATCCAAGCAGCGGTACCTGTGAGCCAAGAGTTCTTACCTTCACCTGGCTTAGCAGCATCCTTACCTGCAACCATCTGGCAGTTTACGTATGGCTCAACCTTGTGGAGCGACTGATCCTTGATGTACATTGGGCTGATCTTACGGAAGAGCTCCCAAGCGTCGTTACCACGACCGGCAACTGTCTCGCCGATGATCACCCATGGGTTGTTGTGGCAGAAGATACCTGCGTTCTCCTTGTAACCTGCAGGGTAAGAAGAGATCTCACCCATCTCAACATGATAAGATGTGTATGCTGGGTTGTTCAAAACCATACCATGCTCACAGTCGAGGTACTTCTTACAAGAATCGATAGCCTTATCGACCATACCTTCCTCAAGACCGATACCTGCCATTGTGCAGAAGCCCTGTGACTCGATGAAGATCTTACCTTCCTCACATTCGTTCGAACCGATCTTGTTGCCATAGAAGTCGTAAGCGCGGAGATACCATTCGCCGTCCCATCCATGCTTCTTGACTGCCTCAACCATTGAGTCAACACACTTCTGAGCGCGAGCTGCCTCGTCGTTCTTGCCGATCTGCTTACAAAGCTCAATGTAATCCTTACCGGTAACAACGAAGAGACCTGCAATCATGAGAGACTCTGCCTTGCTGCCTACTGAATTGTTCTCTGTTGTCTGGAAGCTCTCGTTTGGATCCCAAGAGAAACAGTTGAGGTTCAAGCAGTCGTTCCAGTCGGCACGACCGATGAGTGGCAACATGTGAGGACCAAGATTCTCAACCACATGGTTGAAAGAAATGCGGAGGTGTTCGAAGAGACTTACCTCTGAACCTACCTTGTTATCGAATGGTACTGGTTCGTCGAGGATAGAGAAATCGCCTGTCTCCTTAATATATGCTACAGTACCGAAGATGAGCCAGCATGGGTCGTCGTTGAAACCACCGCCGATGTCGTTGTTACCATGCTTTGTGAGTGGCTGATACTGGTGATAGCAACCACCGTCAGGGAACTGTGTAGATGCGATATCGATGATACGCTCACGTGCACGTGAAGGAACCTGATGTACGAAACCTACGAGGTCCTGGTTTGAATCACGGAAGCCCATACCACGACCGACACCGCTCTCGAAGAATGAAGCCGAACGAGAGAAGTTGAATGTGATCATACACTGATACTGACTCCAGATGTTTACAGCACGGTTGAGCTTCTCATCATCGCTCTTGACAACATACTTGTCGAGGAGTTCATCCCACATCTTTGCAAGTTCGGCATAAGCAGCATCGACAGCCTCAACTGTTGAGAACTTCTCGATAGTAGCCTTTGCCTTAGCCTTGTTGACGAAAGTAACGTCAGATGCCTGTGATGTGATGAGTTCGCCACTCTGCTTGCGAGCAAGATCTTCCTTACAGAACTTCTCGTCCTGTTCATTCTCGACATAACCGAGCACGAAGATATAATCCTTGCTCTCACCTGGCTTGAGTTCAACCTCAATATAGTGTGAAGCAATAGGGCTCCAACCATGTGCAAGAGAATTAGCAGGCTTGCCAGCCATTACGCACTGTGGATCGGCAAACTCGTTGTAGAGACCGATGAACGACTCACGATCTGTGTCGTAACCGTCGATTTTTGCATTTGAAACAGCGTAGTAAGCATAGTGATTACGACGCTCCTTGTATTCTGTCTTGTGATAGATTACGCTTCCATCGATCTCAACCTCACCAGTTGACCAGTTACGCTGGAAGTTTTCCATATCGGTAGCAGCATTCCAAAGACACCATTCTGCGAAAGAGAAGAGCTTGATCTTCTTTGTCTCGCTTGTTGTGTTCTTGAGAGTAACCTTCTGAACCTCTGCCCAAGTCTTGAGAGGAACGAAGAAGAGAACGCTTGCCTCGATACCGTTCTTAGAACCTGTGATGCGAGTATAGTTCATACCATGACGGCACTCGTAGCTGTCGAGTGGAGTCTTGCATGGCTTCCAACCTGGATTCCAGACTGTGCCGTTATCGTTGATATAGAAATAACGTCCGCCATTATCCATAGGCACGCCATTATAACGATAACGAGTGATACGACGGAACTTAGCGTCTTTGTAGAAATCATAACCTCCGGCTGTATTAGAAATCAAACCGAAGAAATCCTCGTTTCCGAGGTAGTTGATCCAAGGGAATGGAGTTGCTGGGTCGGTGATGACATACTCACGAGCAGCGTCATCGAAATAACCAAATTCTTTCATTGTAATATCGTGTTTATATATTGTTTTGTCAATAAATTTAATTCTTAACCATATACTTTTCGTACCACGCCATGATTGCAGGATTCCAATGATCATAATCTACATGATGACCATAGTTGCGATAGATGTGATACTCCTTAGGAGCATTTACAAGATTATATCCGGAGATATTGGTATGTGGCGGACATGTAACATCCTGAAGTCCCATGCCGAGATAAACAGGACATTCAATCCACTGAGCAAGATTCTTGATATCGAAATATGAGAGATTCCTGTAGAGATCCTCGTCACTCATTCCGAGTTCCATCTGCTTTTCGTGAATAGCACTATAAGGCCATTCTACAATCTTGAAATAATCAGGGAAGTCACTCATGAATGTGATGTAGCAAGCGATAGCAGTGACACGATGGTCGAGTGCTGCAGCTGCCATAGAATATGCGCCGCCCTGACTTCCACCTTCGAGGAAGATGTTCTGCTGATCAACCTCAGGAAGCGTGAAGAGATAGTCGATGGCACGAGTGCAATCGAGATATGCTCCACGATAATAGTATGTCTGAGGGCTCTGCAAACCGAAACGAACCCAATCGCCGAAACGGTTTGTAGCGTCGTTACGACCTTGACCACGACTGCTTACTATCACATCGATCCATCCGTTGTCGGTCAGATCCAAATCCCAAGGCTTGCTGCTGTAACCCATGTTGATGATGTGTACAGGATACTTGCCTGGCTTTGTCGGAACAGTATAGTCGATCTGCACGAGATCTCCTTCGAGACCACGAACCTGTGCGATATAAGCCTTCTTCTCGCCCACATGATCCTTACGTTCAGTTACGACAGGACGCATTGGAACTGCTGCAAGCTCGGCACGTGCCTTGTCCCAGAACTCCTGAAAATCAGGCTGGGCATCAGGAGCAGAGACGATCTTCTCTGGTTCGTAACCGATAGTGAAATAATCTATCACGAGTTGATTGCCATAAACCTCAGTCTTGTTGGCAGTGATGTTCTGTCCGTCCTTCTCGATGATAATATGGTAGAAACCAGGCTCTGTAATACCGAGTGTCTTTGCATCAAAGCTTGCGACATCACATTTGCCGAATCCGCCAGGAACAGAGACAGAAACATTATGTTCGGAAACAGGAAGCTTAGTGTCGGTTGTTACCTTGATTGTAACATCTGCGTTTTCTGCACGACCAGCTGTGTTGCTGAATGCCAAATCGAATGTAGGATTCTCTTCTCCATACCAAACCCAGTCTTCATCGCTGCTTGAAAGATCTACCTTAAGTTGACCGAAGTTCATATCCTTGATCATGTTAAGAGTAGTAGTATCGCAAGCGAATACGGAATTGAGACCTTGTTCCTCCTGTGCAGGATCACATACATAATCATCAAACGGCTGCCAGATGATATTCTTCACGTTGGCATAACCACCCCATCCCCAGAAGTTACATCCGGCAATCTTTCCGGAATCACGGATGATCGAGAACACATATTTGTAGTATGCATCACGACCCTTTGTAGGCGAACCAGGAGTGAAGATGAAACGATCACGAGGATAACCGAATTCCTCAAGCACCATTGGTCGGCCTGCCTTGCTCATATATTCGTATGCCTCATCAATATAAGCAAGAGTATTCTCACAAGCAACGCCTACCATATCCACAATCGGATCTGGTGCATCTTCAGCAATTGTCTTATCAGCATCGTAGTTCTGGTTGAACTTTCCTAACCAACCCCAGTTGTTTGGCCAGATATGGATACAAGCATAGTCGATATTTGGAAGTGTGTGGATGGCATTGAAAAGCTCCATATCCTCTTCACAACCATTACGACCTTCACTACCTGTTGTTACGAGGTGATTAGGATCGAGGCTCTTGATGAGTGTTGACTGTTCATCAATCCACTCAACGAACTTCGCCTTATGAAGAGAGTCGTTCACGAAACAACGAGGCTCATTTGCAATTTCCCATGCCATCAAAGCCTTGCTCTCGGAATATGGCTTGCCTGTATAACGGTTTGTACGGGAAACCATGTTACGAACATGATTTGCTGCAAGAACCTTTGCCGAGTCATTAAGGATGAAGTTACCTGCATACTGCATGTATTCCCACCAGCCGTCGATGCTAGGAACAGGCGTTTGGTCGAAATGCTTGAAACCGCTTTCTGTATTCGACATCACATCTCCGCTGAATCCTACCCAGTCAAGATATGCACCATATCCACCACTCCATTCCCAGGCATTATTGAAATAGAGAACAGCTTTCATATCGCGCTTCTCAAGTTCTGCCATGAGATAGTCGAGACCATCAAGGATTGTGTCGTTATATACGCCTGGCTCCAACTGAAGCTTTGGCATGATATGGCTTGGAATACCTTCACGACCATCACCGCCGATAAGAACTCGCAAGTTATCCACACCAGTCTCCTGCATCAAGTCAAGTTCCTTAGCAAGTCGTTCACGATTGCCGCCACGTCCTTCAGAAGCCAGGATTGCGCCATACCAGAAGTTGGTTCCTACATATCGGTATTCGTTATCGCCAATATAGAAATGTCCGTCTTTGACAGTTACATATTCTGAACCATCTGAAGGTACAGGTTTCTTATGCAAAGTAAATGCAATGCCAACAAGGCAGCATACGATCAAGGCTACTAACCAAAGTTTCTTATTTTTCATTTTCTGTTATTTTTTCTGGATATAAAATCAAAAGTTATCGGTACGGAAAGGAACGATAGGCAACTGACGAGAGTTGTGAAGCTTGCCTACAACAAAGTTCTTGAAGCAGTAACGCACATTCTTCACTTCAGGCACCTCTGGGCAAACAAGTTTCAACACTGTACGGGAATCTGTGTTGGTTGCCCATACAATTGCAGGATGGAACACGCCATCTTCACCTGCAGCTTCAAAATTCTCGATATCCTGCATACGGTCGAATCCTTCCCAAGCGTTGGTGAAATAGAGAATAGTCACCTTACCCTTATCATTTGGATTAGCAGCTACAGCTGTTCCTCCAATCACATTCTTATCATCTGGAGTTGCCTCTACTACCTCCATCTTCTCGAATTCAGGCATCTCAGACCAGAAACCGCTCATACCATAATCGCGAGTTGCTGCCATATAAGCCAGACGCTGACCTATCTCAAGCTTCTTTGTTCCGTGAATCTGCTTCAGCTCATAGTCGTAAACGAGGTCACTTGTACATACACAGCCACAATCCTCAAGTTCGTGTGCGATCTTATGCTGTGCCTCACGAATCTTTGCGCCATCTGTACCATTGGCATTATCCTCGTACATATATGGAGGAAGCTCTACTGTATAGAAAGGGAGTTTGGTATCCTGATTCCATATCTTACGCCAATGATTGGCCATATCCTTGAATCTAGTAATATACTCCTGTTCACGACCAATATTACTTTCGCCCTGATTCCAGAGGAAGCCCTTTACGGTATAACCTGCCATTGGATATAGCATACCATTGTACATCACCATCTTGCGCATCCAGCCAACATCGTTTGCTGGTGTCAATCCGTCTGGGTATGTGAGCAGTATTTCCTTTGGTAACCAGCCTTCGACACAGCTGCCGCCCCACGAACAGTTAATGATTCCGACAGGAACATCGAGAAGATCTGTGAGTGTACGGGCAAAGAAATAACCTACAGCTGAGAAGTGGCCTGCATTCTGTGGTTCGCACACTTCCCACTTTGCAGGAACCTTATCCTGTGGTTCAAGTGCATCGACCTTAGTGACTGTTGCCACGCGAATTGCCTTCTTATATTTGCCCGAAGTTGCGATTGCCTCGTTCGAGCCCTCGATAGGGCAGTTCCAATAACCGTTCAAGGTGATTTCCATGTTTGACTGACCAGAACAGAACCATACCTCGCCGATCAAAACATTCTCGCAAGTGATAGTCTCGCCATCACCCTTCACAGTAAGAGTCTGTGGAGTATAACTTGCGGCAGGAGTCTTAACTTCGATAAGCCATTTGCCGTCTTTCCCGGCAGTAGCATATTGTTTGAGGTTCGACCATGAGGTTGTGAGCTGGACAACACTACCAGGTTTTGCCCAACCCCAGACCTTCGCATTGGTCTGTTGCTGGAGCATCATATCTGAACTGAAAATCCCAGGCAATTCGAGTGCTGAGGCTGTCAAGGAAAAGACAGCAATCGCGAGTATAAGAAGTATCTTTTTCATTGGTTAAAGAATATGTTATGTGTGCGCAAATATAATTATTTATTTTTTTGCGTCCAAACTACGGTTTTGAATTGTGCAATATTTAGACAAAATAATACAAATAGGACATTTTTTACTAAATATTCTCAAAAAAAAACCAAGAAAGTTGATATTTTGTTTTTTCTTTTTTATCTTTGGCAACAATTATTGATATCTGTGTCTGCAGCCACCAATCAGGCACCTTAAATTATAATAAAATGAAATTACAAAAGTACGCATTTTTTGTGGTCGTTTTGCTGGCTACAATTGTGAGTTCTGCTAAGGCTGCAGATCAGTTCATTTCATTCTCCAAACAAGAGGGAGCAGTGTCTCTTTTTGCCAATGGAGAGACTCCTCGAATCCAAGTTGACCAGAACGATTATCCAGGCGTTTTGCGCGCTGTCAATTCTTTGATTTCAGACATCAAAGCATCGACAGGCTGTGTCGTTTCAACTGAAAACGGAGACGTAAAGATCATTGTCGGCACATTCGACAAGAGTTCATTGATCAAAGAGCTCGTAAAGAAGAAGGTGATCGACATCAAAGAACTCAAAGGCAAGACTGAGAAATACATCATCAAAGTCTCGAACGGACAGATCATCATTGCAGGTAGTGATAAGCGGGGCACAACTTATGGTATCTATGAGTTGTCCCGTCAGCTCGGCGTCTCTCCTTGGAACTGGTGGGCTGACGTTCCTGTCATGAAGCACAATGAAGTATATGCCTTGGATGGCACATACACAGATGGCGAACCTGTAGTGCGATATCGTGGTATCTTCCTCAACGATGAGGCTCCTTGTCTCTCAGGTTGGGTAAAAGAGAAATTTCCGGACAGCGAATGTCCAAGTGCTGATCCTAAGCTCGCACATGGATTCAACCATAATTTCTACGAGAAGGTATTCGAGCTCCTACTCCGCTTGAAGGCTAATTATCTCTGGCCTGCTATGTGGGGCAATGCATTCTATGCTGACGATCCGATGAACAGCGTGGTTGCTGACGAGATGGGTATCATCATGGGTACTTCGCATCACGAACCTATGGCTCGCAACCATCAGGAATGGGCACGTCACAGAGCAGAGAATGGCCCTTGGGACTATGCCGAGAACCAAGAGATAATCGACAATTTCTTCCGTGAAGGCATCCGTCGTGCCAAGAACAACGAAGACCTTATCACTATCGGTATGCGTGGTGATGGCGATGCTGCCATGGGCGGAAAGGAAGGTCATGACGACGAATTTGTAAAGAATGACGAATATTTCCTCAAGCTTTATGAGAAGATCTTCAAGAATCAGCGTCAGATCATCAAGGAAGAAACAGGCAAGCCTGCCGAGAAGCGTCCTCAGATGTGGGCAATTTACAAGGAGGTACAGAGATATTACGATCTTGGATTGAAAGTTCCGGAAGATGTACTCATCATGCTTTGTGATGACAACTGGGGTAATATACGTCGCGTACCAGGAGCTTCTGCCGAAGGTGTAAAGGCATTCGACAAGAAACTCGTCGAACGCAAAGGCGGTTGGGGTATGTATTATCATGTCGATTATGTAGGTGCTCCTCGTAATACAAAATGGGCTAACGTAACTCCTGTTGCACATCTTTGGGAACAGATGAATCTTGCTTACCAATACGGTATCGACCGTCTGTGGATCCTCAATGTCGGCGACCTTAAGCCTATGGAATATCCTATCGATCTCTTCCTCAACATGGCTTGGGATCCTGAGAAATATGCTGCTTCAAACAGCTACAAGGCTCACACTCTCGCTTTCTGCGAAGCAACATTCGGCAAAGAGAATGCAAAGGAGACAACACGTCTCATGGAGCAATATTGCATCTACAACGGACGAGTTACTCCTGAGATGCTCACTTCAAAGACTTATAATCTCACTTCCGGTGAGTTCCTTCAGGTTGTAAATGAATATAAGGCTCTAGAAGCAGAGGCATTGAGACTCTACAATAGCATCGGCAAGGAATATAAAGACGCTTATTATCAGCTTTTGCTCTATCCTATCCAGTCGATGGCAAATCTCTATGAGATGTATTATGCACATGCACAGAACCAATTCTGTTACATCAATGGTTTGGCAGATGCTAACGACTGGGCAGATGTCGTTGAAGCATGTTTTGCACGCGACCAGAAGCTTACCGACGAATATCATTCTTTGAACGGCGGAAAATGGAACCATTTGATGGATCAGACTCACATCGGTTATTTCTCATGGCAGCAGCCTGACAAGAACTACATGCCTCATGTGAATCGTCTTGCTCCTGAACAGATCAACGAAGGCGGATTCATATTCTCTTCGAAACTTGGATATGTCTCTATCGAAGCAGAACACTACTATTCAAAGAACAATGCTGCTGATGCTTCCTGGAGCGTGCTTCCGGAATATGGACGTACAAAATCGGCAATTGCACTCTTCCCTTATACATCTTCGCCAGAAGGAGCATCTGTATCCTACAAGGTTGAACTTCCAAAGGATGTCAAGGAAATCACATTACATGTCATCACAAACTCGACACTTCCTTACCTCCGTTCCAACGGACATCGTTATGCTGTGTCGGTCGATGGCGGCACTCCAGTAGAGGTTAACTACAACGGACAGTTTACCGAAGAGAACCCTTATCTCACATTCGACGTAGTTGCAACCCGAATCATTGAAACAAAGACTCCTCTCAATATTATTAATAATGAGGGAACACATATCATCACAATCTCTCCTATCGATCAGGGTATGGTACTCGAGAAGATTGTTGTTGATTATGGAGGATACGAACCACAGCATCTCTTTGGTACAGAAAGTCCGTTCTGCAATGAAAAGCAGAATGAATGGATCATGCCGGCAAGACCTTTCCCTCCAAGACAATAAACGAGACTATTAATAACATTACTAATAATACGAAAAACTATGGCAAACGACGAAAACAAAGGCTTTTACAAGCTGAATTGGACACAACGAATCGGATTTGGTTCGGGTGACCTTGCACAGAACTTAATTTTTCAGGTAACATGTACTTACCTGACATTCTTCTTCACAGACATCTATGGACTCGATGCAGCAGCTGTTGCGTTGATGTTCACAGTAGGTAACATCCTCAACGTAATCTGGGACCCTATTGTTGGTGCTATCATCGACAAGAGCAATCCAAAGTATGGTAAGTATCGCTCATATCTCCTTTATGTAGGTGTGCCTCTTTCCATCTCTGCAATCCTCTGTTTCTATGACGGATTCAGACCTTCGATCATCTATGCGTATATCACATATATCGCAATGACATTGCTCTACACATTCATCAACGTTCCTTACGGTGCGCTCAACTCATCGCTCACACGTGACACAAATGAGATCACAATCCTCACTTCTGTCCGTATGTTTATGGCAAATGTCGGTGGTCTTGCAGTAAACTCTGGTCTGCCACTCGTTATCGGTCTCTTTGCAGTAGCAGCCAACGGAGAGCTTCCAAAGGATTCTCACGCATGGTTCATCACAATGAGCATCTACGCAGTTGTAGGTATGGCACTTCTCATCTTCTGCTTCTCACAGTGTAAGGAGCGCGTCGTTATGGATGCCAAGGAGAGTGAGAATGTAAAGATCAGTGACCTCTGGATGGAGTTCGGTAGCAACCGCCCTCTCCGTGTCATTGCATTCTTCTTCATCACTGCATTCGCTATGATGTCTATCGGTAATGCAGCTGGTGCATACTTCATCAACAGTAACATGCATGGCACAGCTGCTGAGCTCTCAATCTTCATGGCTCTCGGTTCTCTCCCATCATTCATCTTCATGCCACTCGTTCCTGCTATCAAGAAGGCTATCGGTAAGAAGAATATGTTCTATGCATTCCTTGCTTGCGCTATCGTAGGTATGGCTATGCTTTACGTAATCGCAAAGATGGAAACACCATCTATGACTTGGGTTTACATCGCTCAGTTCATTAAGTCTACTGGTGTTATCGTAGCAACTGGTTATATGTGGGCACTTGTTCCTGAAGTTATCTCTTACGGCGAATGGAAGAGCGGCAAGCGTATTGCTGGTATCGTAAATGCTTTGACTGGTATCTTCTTCAAGGCTGGTATGACACTTGGTGGTATCGTTACTCCTGCAGTTCTTGCATATGTTGCATACAACAAGGACAGCATCGATCAGTCACCTCTCGCTGAGGAAGGTATCCTCTGGCTTGTATGTGTAATTCCTGCTGCACTTCTCCTCCTTGCTATGTTCATCATCTCTAAGTACGAACTTACAGACGACAAGATCGATGCAATCAACAAGGAAATCGAAGCAAGAAACAAATAATAAAAACTTAATTAATGAAATCTTTGAATAAAAACCTTTCATTGAATGGTTGCCTTTTAGGAGCACTTGGCCTTTTCGCCATTACTTCTTGCTCTTCACCAAAGCAAGAGGCTGCTCCTGAAATGCAGCTGCGCGCTCTTATTCCAAACGAAAACATCCTCATCGGCGCAACCGTCAATCAGTGGCTCGTAGCAGCTGATCTCGGACAAGAGGAGCATAAGATCAACGATCCGAGCTATCAGCTTGTCGGAACAACTGATCAGATGCAAATTGAAATGAGTGTTGTTCCTAATGAGTTCAACTGCGTCACTGCCGAGAACTGTATGAAGTCGGAAGTCATTGCTCCTAAGAAGGGCGAATGGGACTGGGTGCTTGCCGATCAGTTCATCGAATATGCACAGAAGCACAACATGACAGTTATCGGTCACTCTCCAATCTGGCACTCTCAGGCAGCTCAGTGGCTCTGCCACAACGAAGATGGAAGTCTTGTTACGGCAGATCAGCTTAAGGCCAACATCAAAGAGTATCTAACAACTGTTTACGCTCACTTCAAGGGCAAAATCAAAGGCTATGATGTAGTAAACGAGGCTATCGAAGACGATGGTTCATATCGTAATAGTCCTTTCTATCAGATCATGGGCGAAGAGTTTGTCGATTGGTCTTTCCAATGCGCACAGGAAGCTGATCCAGACGCAGAACTTTACTACAACGATTACTCTATGGCAGAACCGGGTAAGCGTGCAACTGTTGTCGAGATGATCAAGCGCCTCAAGAGCAAAGGAATCCGTATCGACGCAGTAGGTCTTCAGACACACATCGGAATGGATTATCCTCAGCTCTCAGAATATGAGAAGTCTATTCAGGCATTTATCGCTGAAGGCGTAGATGTACAGCTCACAGAGACAGAAATGTCTATCCTTCCAAATCCTTATACAGGAGCAGATGTTTCTACAATGTTTGAATACTCTGACGAAAAGGACCCTTACAAGAATGGAGTTGTACCTGAGGACCAAATGAAGGCTTGGCAGGATCGTTACAAGGAAGTGTTCGGAATCGTCAACAAGTATGCCGATCACGTAAAGCGTGTGACATTCTGGGGTGTAACCGATGCTTCTTCATGGAAGAATGACTTCCCAATTCCTGGACGCACAGATTACCCACTTCCATTTGGCAGAAAGGGTGAGTTCAAGCTCTAAGATTTCATATACACCAAATAACATTACTTACACATTATTTAAATGAATACTATGGCAACAAAGCGCTATCTTTTCCCTGCCGACTATATGGCAGATCCATCTGTACACATCTTCAATGGTAAGATATACATCTACCCAAGCCACGACTGGGAGGCTTCTAATGTCGAGAACGACAATGGCGACCAGTACATCATGAAGGACTACCACGTGCTCCGCATCGATGGTGATCCAATGAGCGGTGAGGTAGTTGATTGTGGTTGCGTTCTCCGTCAGGAGGATATCCCTTGGGCTGGACGTCAGCTTTGGGACTGCGACGTACAGGAATATGAAGTAGAGGTTCCTACTAACGCAGAAGAGCAGGCTGCTGGCATGGGCTACAGCAAGAAGGTTAAGAAGTATATCATGTACTTCCCACTTAAGGATCGCAACGATGTATTCCATTGGGGTGCAGCTCTTGCAGACAATCCAGAAGGTCCATTCATCCCACAGGCAGCACCAATTCCTGGCAGCTACAGCATCGATATGTGCGCATTCCGTGATGATGCAGACGATGAGGTTTATGTTTACTTCGGTGGTCTCTGGGGTGGTCAGCTCCAGCGCTACAAGGACAACATCCATCTCGAGACTCCATATCTCCCAGAAGGCGATGTTGATGCACTTCCAAGCCGTTGCGTACGCCTCACAAAGGATGGTATGAACTATGCTGAGGCTCCACGTCCAATCGTTGTTGTTGACGAACAGGGCAATCCTCTCAAGGCTAACGATCCACATCGTTTCTTCGAGGCAAGCTGGACATTCAAGAAGGATGGTAAGTACTATTTCTCATACTCAACAGGTGACAGCCACCTCCTCTGCTATGCAGTAGGTGACAATCCTTACGGCCCATTCACATATCAGGGCGAGATCCTTACTCCAGTTGTAGGTTGGACTACTCACCACGCTATCATCCAGTATGAAGGCAAGTGGTATCTCTTCCATCATGACTCAGTTCCTTCGGGCGGTAAGTCTTGGCTCCGCAGTTTGAAGGTTTGTCCTATCGAGTGGGACGCAAACGGAAAGATTGTTACAATCGACGGAATGGCAGAATAATGATGAATATGCGTTCTATATTAATGGTCAGTGCTATTGCTCTGACCATTTCTGCTAATGCACAACAGTCGAATGTGAATCTCATGCACAATCCGCAGAAAGATACAGAAGGACTCATTCCTTTCAGTGCATCCCTCAATTCTCCTCAAGTCAATGACGACCACACTGTGATCTTCCGTATCAAGGCTCCAGAAGCAAAGGAAGTGAAGCTCTCAGGCGCTATGCTTACAGTGATGCATGAGAAGGCTCCTCTTCCATTTACTAAGGGTGAAGACGGAATCTGGACTCTTCAGATCGGTCCATTGCCAGTAGATATGTATCAGTACAATATCATTGTCGATGGTGTGAGCATGGCAGATCCTAACAACACTCAGGCAGCATTCACTGGCATGCCTCCATACAGCGAACTTATTGTTCATGGTGATGGTCCTCAGTGGTACGATGCCAAGCCTGTACCTCACGGAAGTATCACTCGTCACATCTATTCGAGCAAAGTGACAGGCGGCGAAAGAGACATGTATGTCTACACTCCTCCTACTTACGATCCTTCACAGAAATATCCTGTGCTCTATCTCATGGGCGGTAGCGGCGAGCTCCCTTCGAACTGGATGTACGATGGTCGTGTAAACTTCATTATGGACAATCTCCTTGCCGAACAGAAGGCTACTCCGTTCATCATCGCCATCATCAACAATCAGGTAGTACATCGCAATCATCCTCAGCATGCTGACCTGACATTCGACATCATGGCTCGTGAACTTCGTGAAGTGATCGTTCCATTTGTTGACAGTCATTACAGCACAAAGGCCGATGCTCACAACCGTGCAATCTCTGGTCTTTCGATGGGTGGTCGTCACACAATGTTCAGTGGGATGGAACAGTGTCTCGATCTCTTTGCCAATTTCGGCGTTCTAAGTGCCGGCGATCCTACACCTGAACAGACTATGCCTCGTTTCTTCGCTACAGAGAATGTCAATGACAAGATCGACTATCTCTTTGTCGGACAAGGTACAGAAGAGGCACACAACATGTTCAATGTTCGTGTCAAAGGATTCGTTGACAAACTCAAGGAAAAAGGCATCGAACACGAATATTACGAAGGCGGTATCGGAGGACACGATTGGGCAACATGGCGTCATTTGCTCTACTTCCGTTTCCTTCCTAATTTGTTCAAGGATTAATATAAATGCGCATCGGGAAAGAAGATATAGCTAGTCTTTTGAAACCTCGTGATCCTTATGCACATAAAGGATCTATGGGTTATGCATTGATCATTGCCGGTAAACGAGGCATGTGTGGTGCTGCAATTCTAGCAGCCCGCGCTTGCCTCCGTTCGGGCGTCGGCAAAGTTGCAATACAGACAGCTCGTAAGAATATCGATATCATGCAGATTTCAGTGCCAGAAGCAATACTTAATATCGATGCGAATGACGAATATTTCAGCCAACCTGTTGACCCTTCAATCTACAATGCCATCGGCATAGGTCCGGGGATCGGCACAGAACAGGAAACTGCTCTTGCCCTGAAAAATCAACTTGAAATCTGCACCAAGCCTATCCTACTCGATGCTGATGCGTTGAACATCCTCGGCGCACATAAGGAATGGCAGAAACTGATTCCGGAAGGATCCATCCTCACACCTCATGCCAAAGAGATGGACAGACTCGCAGGAACCGAGAACATACAGCCAGACGAGCGACTTGCAAATGCAATACGACTGGCACAAGAACTTAAAGTCTATATCATACTTAAAGGACACGAATCAAAGCTTTGCCTACCTGATGGCAATGTCCTTGTCAACACTACAGGCAACGCAGGTATGGCTACTGCAGGAAGCGGCGATGTGCTTAGCGGCATCATCATTGCTCTACTCGCCCGAGGTTATTCTTCCAAAGAAGCGGCAATGATGGGCATTTACCTTCATGGTCTTGCAGGAGACCTTGCTGCTGCCAATCTCGGCATGGAAAGTCTCATTGCCTCAGACATCATTTCCTATCTTCCAAAAGCTTTCAAGGAATTAGAATCGGCGATTGTAGAATAAGTTTATCACTTATCTCCTGGGCTTTAGTCATTATCGCTGTTTGGTTATAATCTTCAAAAGCCGAATCTGGCAATAGGAGACTTTGACCGACTCCTCGCCAAGGGTTGTGTATTCTCATCAGATCCAAAATAGTTGGAAAAAGATCAGCCTGAGTAGTCTGTCTCTCTATTTCCTTGTGCTGCAAGTTACAACCTGCTATGATAATTGGAATTTCCTGATATTGTTCTAATGGAAGATCATAAGTCGGTGGCTTATGATCCGATGCTATTATCAGTAACGACGACTCCAAGAGATTGTATCGTCTCAGAGTTTGTACAAAACCTGATATACATTTATCGGCATATTGCATCTTCATCAGATAGCTGTCTTCCTCGTTCTCTCCGTCATTATATGGAGAATGCGTAGAACAAGTAAGAATAATCTGGATTGTATTTTTAGTATCCTCGCTCAGTCGGCTTTCTGCCAAATGGAATACCTCTTCATCATTCAGCCATTCGGCCTTACCGAAATCGGTATTTCCGAAACTTTCATCTATGCCATAGCGCTCACACATCACATCCTGCTGCCAATAGTTTCTTTCGGTAGGAAGAATCATCTGTGATTTGAAATCGGGATATTCTGCCTTGATCAACGACACGAACGATGGGACTCGTTCTGCCTTGATCGCATTGATGGTAACATTCTTACGATAGGGATACAAACCAGTAAGATATGTGTACTGACCGTCGGAAGACTGTCCAAGTTTCTCCAAAGAGATTGTGTTTCTGGCAACAATACCGACAGCACACAAGCTATCCAAAGTCGGAGTCTGTTCCCGCGAGATTGCTGCCGAAGAAAAAGACTCTCCCATTATGAAGATGATATTCTTTGGCACTAGAATACTATCGCCGATAGTAACAGCCTTTGACGATAGGAATTCCTTTTCTTCGGGAGTCAGTTCTTTTGACGTTTTGGAATACTGATACTCTTCGTAAACATCAGTTATGCCATTAAGCACAAAACCGTATGTCAGAATACCATCTTTTGGATTTATAGCTCTTGATTGTGTGAGATGATAGACGAAACCTTCAGTAGCAGACAGTTCTGGAGGTGTATCTTTGTGTGTGGCATTTCTTGTGATCCAACCACAAGCCACTAAAGTAACAATAGACAGAATAACTGGCAACGGCCAAAGCCTGCCTTTCAGTTTTTCCTTACGCTGTGAGAAATAAAAGTAAGATACAAGAAAAAGTATCAGTAATAAGAAAAGATCCGGCCAACGATAGGCATTGACGACATTCGGTCCTAAGCCCGCCAGATTCTCAGTTTTGGTATAAAGGCTATACGGCATATAGTTATCGAAATATCGGCTATAGCCAAGATTAACGGCTATAAAGATAGTTGACAATATATGCAATATATAAAGTATGCTGCGATAGAATCGAACCAATAATAGAGGGACGAAGAACAGAATACATACATCCAACAATGCGTATAATGGACTTCTTCCCCCAATAAACTTACCAGCAACACTATAGTGAAGATATAGCAAATTCATGAAAGTTGCCAACACTATAGTGATCCTGAATAATTGCGGCTTATTGATTCTCATCAAATGTCAGGACAAAAGCTGCTTAACGATTGCCGAAATAACACGACCATCAGCTTGGCCAGAAAGTTGTTTTGAAGCGACACCCATCACCTTGCCCATCTCCTTCATAGATGTAGCTCCTACTTCGGTGATGATAGCCTTGACTGCCTCTTTAACTTCATCTTCAGACATCTGCTTTGGCAGATAACCTTCAATCACTGCAACCTGTGCAAGTTCTGCATCTGCCAGATCCTGACGACCTGATTGAGAGAAGATTGCAGCAGATTCCTTACCCTGCTTTGCAAGCTTAGCGATGATCTTCAAAGCATCGGCATCCTCAAGTGTTCCGTTTGAACCAGGAGCAGTCATTGCCTCAAGGAAATATTTCTTGATATTACGTACAGTTTCGAGGCGCACTTTATCACGAGCCTTCATAGCTTCCATGATATCTTTGTTTATCTGTTCTACGAGCATAATAATGATAGATTTTAATATTATTGGATTACATTGTCGCAAATATAACAATATTATTAATATTCTCATCCAACAATTCCGAAAATTCATTATATTCGCATCAATAAAACAAAAAGAACGTTCAGAATTATGGAAAAACAGAGAATTGTATTTATCGACTATCTTCGTGTCATTGCGTGTTTCCTTGTGATGCTGGTTCACGCATCCGAGAATTTCTATGCAGATGTCTCGACAGGACTTGCCGGACCTGTGGCATTCTTGCCAAACGAAGCCAACCGCTTTTGGGTTGCATTCTATGACGGATTCATTGCACGTTCGTGTGTGCCTTTGTTCATGATTGCTTCTGCATTTCTGCTCGTTCCTCTTAAGGATGGAGTGACTATGACTCAGTTCTACAAACGTCGTTTCCTGCGTGTCCTTCCTCCTTTCCTGATTTTCTCTTTGCTCTATTGCTTCCTTCCTATCCTTTGGGGCAATATGACTATTGAAGACTCGATGAACGACCTCGCACTTCTACCTTGGAATTTCGTATCAATGGCTGGACATCTGTGGTTTATCTATCCTCTCATCAGTCTCTATCTCTTCGCGCCGATCATCTCGCCTTGGCTCAAGATTGCTACACCAAAGGACGAACTGATATACATCTCTCTATTTGTCGTTTCGACATTCATCCCATTCATACATCGTTTCATCACACCTGAACTTTGGGGCGAATGTTTCTGGAACGGATTCTCGATGCTTTGGTACTGTTCGGGTTACCTCGGATATCTTGTATTGGCTCATTATATCAGAGTACATCTCACATGGGATGCCGCCAAGCGTTTCAAGATAGGTTTACTTTGTGCATTGATTGGTTCTGCCTTCACTGGCTGGGCATTCTGGTACGAAGCCGTTCCTGGACTTCATCTGCCGACACCAACAGTCGAGTGGGCGTGGGAATTCTGTACTCCGAACGTATTGCTCCAGACCTTCGGCGTATTCCTAATGCTCTCGGCAATCAAAGATCACAAAGTTCCTGCAATCATCACCGATATCTCAAAGAGATCTTTCGGTATGTATCTCATGCACATGTTCTTCCTCAGCAATATCGCAACCTATGTGCTAAATGGAGATCAGGCAAACCCTATCTTCCCTGTCTGGATTTCGATTCCTGTCATCGCAATATGCAGTTATATCTGCAGTTATGCAACAAGCAAGATATTGAGTTATCTTCCTTATTCTAAATACATTGTAGGATAAGCCTAACCATTATGATCAAAAGCTATAAAAACTTTATTCCCGAGTTTGGAAACGATTGCTTCGTTGCCGAAACAGCAGTAGTGCTTGGCGATGTCAAGATGGGCAGCGAGTGTTCTGTGTGGTATAGCGCCGTCATACGAGGCGATGTCAACAGGATTCGCATTGGTGACCGTGTAAATATTCAGGATTGCTCGTGTCTGCACACTTCTGAAGGTGAAGCTTATCTTGAGATTGGCAATGATGTAACCATCGGACATAATGTATGTGTGCATGGTGCAAAAATCAAAGATCACGTTTTGATCGGAATGGGTGCGACAATTCTTGATTGTGCAGAAATCGGAAGTAATTCAGTAATCGCTGCAGGAGCACTTGTGCTGCAAAACACAAAGATTGGCGAGTATGAACTTTGGGGCGGAGTGCCTGCCAAACTCATCAAAAAGCTCACGCCCGACGACATTAAAAGGATTATCGATCCTGGACTCGGACACTATGTGATGCAGACGCATGTTTACCTGAGCGACGAAGTAAAAGACATACAACCTTGAACCGAAATGCTCTAAAAACTATTTATAATAGTTACATTATACAAAAATTTCTCTTCTTCAAACAAAAAATATATAAATTGTTTGTAGGAGAGATTTTTTTTCGATATATTTGGCGCATAGAAATCAATGACCTATGAAAAAGAAAACTTTAAGTAATGAAAAACTCGGCAACCGAATTGTAGAATGGTTTGCAGCTCATCCTAAAGATTCGTACAACTATCTTCAGATTTCCCAGGAACTGGGTATCTTTGGTCGTACAAACCGAGCTGATGTTTATGATATGCTGATCGGTATGCTCGAACAGGGCATACTAAGAGAAATAACTCCAGGTCGTTTTGCTTTGGCAGAAGCTGAACGACAGGCAGAGAACGAATATGAAGGTATTTTCGACCGTCGCCATAATGGTATGCACCAAGTCAAAGTCGAGGGCTTTGAAGATACATTCACTGTCTATGACGGAGACGATATGCAGGCTTTGGATGGAGATAAGGTCAAGATCAAGAGAGTGGTCAGCAAACGAAGCTCCAATGGCATGCAGGCTCGTGTCGTTGAGGTAATAGAACGCGTCGAACATCGTTATGTTGGCGTGCTCCAGCAGTCAGGTCGCTATAACTTCGTCATTCCAGACAACCGCTCTTTGGACAAAGACATTTATATTCCTATCGAGAGATTGGGTAAGGCCAAGAATGGCGACAAGGTTGTTGTTTTGATTGAACGATGGCCGCAATTCTCCAAGAATCCTATCGGACAGATTGAAGATATCTTAGGACGCAATGGTGAGAACAATGCCGAAATGCACGCTATCCTTGCAGAGTTCGGTTTGCCATACAAATATCCTGAGCATCTCGTTAAGGCAGCACAGAAGATCGATGCTGGCATCACAGATGAGGAAGTTGCAAAACGTGAGGATTATCGCGAGGTTGTGACATTCACTATCGACCCTGCCGATGCAAAGGACTTCGACGATGCTCTCTCGCTCAAGAAGCTGAAGAACGGAAATTGGGAAGCAGGCGTACACATTGCCGATGTTTCTCACTACGTTCAACAAGGAACTGCAATCGACGAAGAAGCATTCAAGCGTGCTACAAGTATCTATCTTGTCGATCGCACAATACCAATGCTTCCAGAGAAACTCTGTAACGAACTTTGTTCTCTTCGACAGGACGAAGACAAGCTCTGCTATAGTACAATATTCGAGATGGACGATGAGGCAAATGTCCTGAACAGCCGTATTGTAAAGACTGTGATCCGTTCGAATCGCCGCTTCAACTATGAGGAAGCACAGAACATCATCGAGACAGGTGAAGGCGACTACAAGATGGAAGTACTTACTCTCGACAAGCTCGCAAAGAAACTTCGTGCAAAGCGTTTTGAGAACGGTGCCATTGCCTTCGACCGTGCTGAGGTGAAGTTTATTCTCGATGAGAAAGGCAAGCCTGTAGATGTATATTTCAAGACTGCAAAAGACTCAAATCAGCTCGTCGAAGAGTTTATGTTGCTTGCCAACCGCACAGTAGCCGAGACTATCGGAACTGCTTTGAACAAGAGCTGTAAGAAGCCTAAGACATTCGTATATCGTGTGCACGACCAACCTTCTTCCGAGAAGCTTATGAACCTCGCTGGAATGGCATCGCGCTTCGGTCATAAGATGCCGGCAGTAGGTAGCAACAAGGTTATCTCACAAGGCATCAACAACCTGATGAAAGATATTCACGAACGTCCGGAAGAGAACCTCTTGTCGGCTCTCGCTATACGTTCGATGGCAAAGGCTATCTATACTACTCAGAACATCGGACACTACGGACTTGCATTCGACTATTACACTCACTTCACATCTCCTATCCGCCGTTATCCGGATACAATGGTACATCGACTCCTCGACCGTTACCTCAACAATGGTGGACGAAGCGTGCCGGGTGTTCAGTATGAGGAATATTGCAAGCATTGCAGTGAGATGGAACAGACAGCAGCTCAGGCAGAACGAGCTTCCATCAAGTACAAACAGGCAGAATATCTCAAGGATCGTCTTGGCGAGGTATTCGAAGGAACGGTAAGCGGTGTTTCTGAATGGGGATTCTATGTCGAACTCACCGACAACATGTGTGAAGGACTTGTTCCTGTACGAGATCTCAAGGACGATCATTATGTATATGACGAGAAGAACTTCTGTCTCATCGGTCGCAGCAAGCATCGTCGGTTCACTCTCGGTGATAAGGTAAAGGTTCAGGTTGCTGCTGTTAATATGGAACGCAAGACAATCGACTTCAAGCTTGAAGAAGGCTTCACTCCTGTTCCTGCACCAAAACCTACGGCAAGACCAAAGGCTGCATCAAAGTCAAAAGGAGAAAAGCCAAAGACTAAATCTAAGGCTAAAGGCAACAGCCGTGCAAAAGGTAAAAAGAAAAAATAACACATTACTATAATATCTAACGCGCGTAGCGCATAAAAAACTAAAAATTATGGCTTACAAGATTGAACAAGTAGAAGGTATCGGCCCAGTTTACGCAGAGAAACTCGCAGCCGTAGGTATCAAGACAACTGAGGATTTGCTCGCACAGTGTGCTTCTGCAGCAGGTCGTAAGAAGGTAGAAGAGGTAACAGAAATCAGCCACAAGCTCATCTTGAAGTGGACAAACCACGCAGATCTCTTCCGTATCAACGGTATCGCTGGTCAGTTCGCTGAGTTGCTCGAAGCTGCTGGTGTTGACACTGTAAAGGAGTTCCGTCATCGTGTTCCTGCTAACCTCCAGCCAAAGCTCGTAGAGGTTAACAACGAGAAGAACCTTTGCAACCGCGTGCCTTCAGTTTCTGAGCTCGAGAAGATGATTGCTCAGGCTAAGGAACTTGAACCACTTATCACATACTGATTTTAATAGGGCAAAGAAGGGTTAACTATAGCCCTTCTTTGTTCTTTTCTACCCTTCAAAACCTTTTTCAATATCCATAATATGCGCTATTTCATTTCTTTGTGCTTAGCTGTTATAGCAACTCTGGCTTCTGCTCAGGAGCTTCCTCTGATTGGCAATGTGTATGGTCGCCAAGACGTGACTTCTCTCAACGGAAAATGGAGATACATCATCGACCAACAGGAAATCGGATACTATGACTATCGCATGAAAGAGACTCCTTGGGGTTTCTTCCAGGATGCTCATCAGAAGTCTCCTATCGATTTGGTGGAATACAATTTCGACTTGAGCGAACAGATGAATATTCCTGGCGATTGGAATACCCAGAACCAGCAACTGTTCTTCTATGAAGGCACTGTCTGGTTCCGCAAGACATTCGACTGGAAACCTGAAGCCGACAAACGCACTATCCTGTATTTCGGAGCAGCAAACTACGAGACAGTGGTTTATGTCAACGGAAAGAAACAAGGCACACACATCGGTGGTTTCACAGCCTTCAACTATGATGTTACCGACGCCCTTAAGGAAGGACAGAACAACGTGATTGTGAAGGTGGACAACAAACGCCACCCGGAAGGCATTCCGACTCAGATTTTCGACTGGTGGAACTATGGCGGCATCACCCGCGATGTGATGCTGGTTCAGGTCGGAAAGACATTTATCCAAGACTATTCGATCCAGCTCAATAAAAAGAACTGGCAAAACATACAAGGCTGGGTTCAGCTCAACCAGCCACAGGCAGGTGTAGAGATTTCTGTCAATATTCCTGAGCTGAAGATTGCACAGAAGGTAGTTACCGATGCACAAGGACGTGCTGAGGTTTCGTTCAAGGCCAAGCCTGTTCTTTGGTCGCCGGAAAATCCAAAGTTGTATGCCGTACAGATCAGCAAGGGTTCAGAGGTACTGAACGACGAAATCGGATTCCGTTGCATTGAGACTCAAGGCAAGAAGATTCTGCTCAATGGCAAACATATCTTCCTGCGTGGTATCAGTATCCACGAAGAGACAGCTTTCAAGGAAGGGCGCGTAAAGTCGGCCGACGAAGCTCGTACTCTCCTCAACTGGGCGAAGGAACTGGGTTGTAACTACGTACGTCTTGCCCACTATCCACACAACGAACTCACAGTACGTGAGGCCGAGAAGATGGGTATTATGGTGTGGAGCGAGATTCCTTGCTACTGGACCATTGATTGGGAGAATCCAGATACCTATGCCAATGCAGAACATCAGCTGCGCGATATGATCTGCCGCGACAAGAACCGTGCAAATGTCATTATATGGAGTATCGCAAACGAGACTCCTCATAGTGATCCTCGCGACAAGTTCCTCTCGTCGTTGGCAAAATATGCCCGTACACAAGACGACACCCGCCTCATTTCAATGGCAATGGAAGTGACTTCAGCATCCAACTATCACAACCGCCTGCAGGATAACATGAACGAATTTGTCGATGTCATTTCGTTCAACCAGTATATCGGATGGTATCGCGATACTGAAGATGCTGCAAAGATGACTTGGGAAGTTCCTTATGACAAACCTGTGATCATCAGCGAATTCGGCGGTGGCGCTGTTGCCGGATGGCATGCTGACAAGAAGGTGCGCTTCAGCGAAGAGTTCCAGGAAGATCTCTATATCGAGAGCCTTAAGATGATGGATAAGATCGATGGGCTTTCAGGTCTTTCGCCTTGGATCCTAAAGGACTTCCTCTCTCCTCGCCGACCTTTGCCTGACACTCAGGACTGGTTCAACCGCAAGGGTCTCATCTCGAATACAGGTCAGAAGAAACTCGCATTCTATATCATGCAGAAGTATTACGAGAACAAGGCTAAGGAATATCAGACAAAATAAACCATGCTGACAGACAGCATGTCCAGGCTATGATACCAAAGTTAGAGAACAGGAAATGGAAAGTACTCAAGAGTGAGAAGCTGCTCAATCGTGGCACATGGATGAACCTCCGTGTGGAACAAGTGCAGCTACCCTCAGGAAGTATTGTACCCGAATGGTTTATTCTTGAGTTTCCCGATTGGGTGAATGTGATTGCCATCACCAAGGATGGGCATTTCGTCATGGAAGACCAGTATCGCCATGCTATCGGACAGACACACTTCGAACTTGTAGCAGGTGTCATAGATCCGGGCGAGACACCACTTGAGGCGGCAAAGCGCGAACTGAGCGAGGAGACAGGTTATGGCGGTGGCGAATGGTCGCTCTTCATGCAGATTTCGGCCAACCCTACCAATCACACCAATATCAGCTATACCTTCCTTGCCACAGGAGTCGAGAAGCTCTCAGAACAGCATCTGGAGGCAACAGAGGATATTCATGTGGATATCTTCACAAGAGACGAGGTACGCCAGCTGCTCGATACCGGACAGATAATACAGGCTCTCCATGCAGCTCCGCTTTGGAAATATTTTGCCGAGACAAAACAGTAGCACTCAATGCGGGAGAAATTCAAGAAACTGAAGTCTATAGGTACCGTAAAGTACTATGGCGGGAAGGCAAAAGATCCTGAGTTCTGCGAGATGGTCATCTCCTTTCTCAAGGACGAAGATCCTCATGTGGCACGAAATGCCGCATGGGTGATGACGCATTTCTCTCAAAAGCTGAGGAAGGAGCTCAGAAGCCGGCAGAATGAATTTATTGACATCATAATGAGCACCGACGACAATCCAGGACTGCGCCGTCTGCTCCTCAACGTCGTTGAATTCCAAGGTATAGCCGAACAAGACCTTCGCACAGACTTCCTTGATTTCTGTCTCGAACACATGTGTATGCCCGAAGAAGCTCCAGGCATCCAGGCCCTTTGCATGAAACTCTCGTTCGAGCAATGCAAGTATTTCCCTGAACTCATGCACGAATTCAAGGAGATACTCCTCATCATGCAGAACGGCTATGCCATAAGCATGACAGGCCTCAGAAAGAAGATGCTCGCCAGGATCGAGAAGTTCGAGAAGCCTAAAGTAAAAAAGAAGGCATCGGCAAAGAAACGCAAGACACAGAGCCGCAAACGCGGAAATGACACTGCAGAACCTTGCACCGTGGAAAGTGATTTCGAGAGATACCGCAAAGCACAAGTCCGGCAGATGGAAGAAGACCTCGATGACCGCTGCTATCCAGAAATGCCCGAAGGTCAGTTCATCAGAAGCAAATAATACATCTTTTAGGTTTTACCATTTTTATAAATATCTTACAAAAAAACTTTTTAAGTAAAAATTAAATTTCAATGTAGTTTTCTCCGATGTCTTTGCGACTAATGGGCAAAAACATCAATAAATGAGATAATGGATACTAAAGAACAAGAATTCACCCGCCTGGTTCAGGAGAACAAAGAGACGATCTATACCGTCTGTCTTATGAACACAAAAGATCAGGATGAAGCAAAGGACTTGATGCAAGAAGCATTGATCCAGATGTGGCGTTCGTTCGGCACCTTCCGCGGCGAGAGCGATGTGCGCACATGGATCTATCGTATTTGTATGAATGCCTGTATTTCCTTCTTGCGTAAAGAAGAGAAGCATCGCGAAGCTCTCCATATTGAGGTAAGCGATATTCTCACGATGGACGATGACGATAGTCGTCAAATTCAAGCACTGCATGACCGCATCCATCGACTACGTTTTATGGACCGTGCTATCGTTCTGCTTTGGATGGAGAATCTCTCATACGAAGAGATTGGTGAAATCATTGGTATCAGCACAAAAAACGTATCTGTACGCCTTGTTCGCATAAAGGAGCAGTTGCGCGAAATGTCGTCTAACTCAAAAAATTAAAGACTATGGAGAAAAACGAAATAAAGGATCCTCTCTATGAACTTAAGGATCAGATGTTGGTGCTAAAGAACAAGCTCAGCAAAGAGACAATAATCAATGAGGAACAGACTAAAACTGTTACAAATAAATTTAGTCCGAAGAACCCATATCTATGGCCAGTTCTTGGCGCATTGATCGGCATCTGCTGCGCCGCAAGTTCTGTCAATGACCTTGCCTTCAGATACGAAGAACTGCCTATGTGGAGACTAATCTTTGACGGTATTTTCCTTGTCTTCGTAATAATCGCTAACGCATATCTTCATGGTCATGGTCATTCTTCTACCTACAATATCAAAGACGGAAATCTCTACGTCAGCAATGTATTCACAAAATTTGTGCACGATGGCGTAACCATTCCTATCTGCAGCATCCGATACATCGAGTTCCTGGCTGAAGGTCCGAAGAACCGCCGTGCCCGAATCGTGTACAATAAATTCGATGACCTGTACCTCTTTTCAAACAACCCTGAAGCAATCATTGCTGACCTTCTCCGCGTCAATCCTGACATCGAGATACGTCACGAAAAAGAATTCTGAATATCTCAAAAAGCACTATACATTTCTTAATGTAATATGATTAAAGAGTGCTGCGTTTGCAACACTCTTTATTTTTATTGTGATTTTATAGTTGAAATTCAAATGTGATTTGATCATGATATAAAAAATCTCATTATCTTTGCATCGCATTCACACCATATAGTATGAAATCATTCGCAGCTATTTGGCAATATGCATTCACTTTTATAACCAATCAACAAATTAACAACAAAAACTTGTATAGTTATGAAAAACTATGTAACTTTGCCGCATTCGAATCTGATATTTGATTCTACGGCTATGGCAACACTAACATTTACTATCAATGTACCAGACAACAAATCAATCGACGTGGAGGCTCTAAAACTTCAGGTCGAAGCATTTGTCACTGCTGTAGTTTCAGTTCCCAATATTTTGAAGAAAGAAGAAACCGAGGATATGAGTTTCTTCAATCGATTTGACAATGATTGGAGCGATGATCCAAGAGACTCTCATGAAATAGCAGAAGAACTCCATAATAATCGTATTAACACACGAACCATAACAGAACAATAATAATCATTCTTTTTTATGAAATATCTTCTTGATACTAATGTGCTTGTGGCTATGTTCCGCAAGCAGCACAATGTGCGCGAACAGATACTCTCCAAAGGTATACGAAACTGTGCTGTAAGTATCGTGACCATAGCCGAACTAAAAGTTGGAGCGTACAAGACAAACGATTATCGCCAATGGAAAGAAGTCTTTGAGACTCAGAATTCATTTGCTACCATTCCAATTGATCATGACACTTTTGACAAATATGCTCAATTTAGAGCACTACTGGAAAAACAAGGCAAAAAAATAGATAGTCTTGATTTGCTTATTGCTTGTTCTGCCATCCAAAACAATATGATTGTTATATCTCACAATAAGGAACACTTCGACCGTATCCCAGGAATTCAACTAGAAGATTGGGAGTCTTGACGTATACTATAGAGATACGAAACTACAAACATTGAGATCCCTCTCAATAACAAAAGAGACCGTGTCAACTTAGTTTTGACACGGCTTCTTGTTGGAGTGTTTAAAATAAACTATATTTAGTTCAGAGTTCAGTTTCCATAACCAGCGTCTGCTGGTATAAAATAGGATTATTATTCAAAAAGAATTATGGCAATACAGCTTCATTCAAAGCTAGGCATCAGATTTAATCTTGGAATTCGCCTGACATTGTAAGATATTGAAACCCCACTGCCCTTTTGAGCAGTGGGGTTGTTGGATTGTGTTGTATAAGAGATTATAAAAAATTTTTCTACTCTCAAATAAACCCCTCACTTCTCACAGAGGCATTTAAACTACTGAAATATAAATGCATATAGCGTGAGGAGTTGATTGGCAACTCCTCACAGGTCCTCACATCTTGACTCTAAATCTGGTTGAACAACAAAAAACAGGGTTTACCAGGCAAAACATAGATCTGTGAGGAGTTGTGAGGAGTTCGTTTTAACTCCTCACACATGTAACGCAATGAAATACAAAGAGTAAAGTGAGTTTATGAGGAGTGAGGAGAAAATTTGCGTACGCAAAAAAATTTAGCATTAAGAGCATAGAGTCAACGCGACATGAGCCTATAGGCGCTCCACCATCGCAAGGATGTCACCCTTGCTCATCTCCATCTTGATCACGACACCCCAGCCGTTGCCAAAGTCCTTGACAGAGTTGACAAGCATATAGACATCATCGTCGATGATCAGGAAGCGGTCATGATTTTTGTCTGAAAACTGGATGAAGTCTATCTCGGCATCAGGAAACTGTTTGTTGTATTTCTCCAAGTCTGCAATTAGCTTAGCCCTATAACGTGAATGTATTGTTGCCTTAACTCCATTCTCTCGTTTTGACAGAATGGCAAGTACGGTATCGTCAACATAATTGTCGATAAGGACAATCTCTCGCTTTGCACTACGCACGAGGTCTGATATGTAGTTCCAGGCATCAAACACGCAGCCGTTGCCGAAGAGCTGTTCCTTCGGTTCCTCGTTGGTCTTGATGTAGAGATCGATCTGCTCCTGCTGATGTCTCTGAATCTGCTTTATCTGCAAGATCTCATCATGCTGAGACAGAAGTTTTGCTTCAAAACGCTGTTCCATTTGAATCAACTGGTTATTTACAGAATAACCTTTCAGAAGATATTCTTTAAGGATGCTGTTTGCCCAACGACGGAATTGAGTGCCCTTCAGACTCTTTACTCTATACCCAACAGAGATGATGACATCAAGATTATATAATACCACTTTTGTTGTTTGTATTTTCCCTACGATAGCTCCGTGTTGAGTGGTTGTAAAGGAATCCTTGACAACCACATCCTTCAACAACTCACCTTCTCTAAAAATGTTTCCAATATGTATAGAAACATTTTGCTTTGTCGTCGAAAACAATTCTGCCATTTGAGCTTGTGTCAGCCAAACAGACTCATCTTCTAAACGAACTTCTAATTTAATCTTTTCACTCGGGTGATACAGTATCACCTCGCCCTTCTTCTGGATTTCTTGTTCCATAGATGTTCTGAAATTTGGTTTTTATAAGTTACAATGATCATTACACTTTGCGTGGATGATTTATGGCGCAAAGATAGAGACTATATTTTTAATCTCCAAATGAATATGATGCAAAATTTAGTGGTTAGTGCCGATATTTCCTGCTTTCTCTTGTCAAACTACTCCGATCGGGCTCCCCAGAATCCCGAAATGTCATCGGAGCAGATGAATTGGGCTACGAGAAAACAGGAAGTGTCATCGACATTTGTCGACATCAACACAATGTTCAAAGTGTTGATGTCGACGCATGGAGATTGGGCTTCGGAGTTTTAAAAAGTCTAATCTCCAAACGGAGAATGGACTTCCGAGAAGTCGGAAATGTCTTCGTAGAGGTACAATGACTACTCTTGTCGGCAAGAGTGCTGATCGTATCAGTTTGATGACTACACCAGAAAAGTCGAGTGCTCATCGACGCGCGTCGATGAGGCCACGGGAAGTCCGGAGAGATCATCGACGGTCGTCGATCAGACGTCGGGAATTCCCGTAGCCCAATCGACGAGCGAAGATCAGAAAAGATCAAAAATGATATGAATTAAGAAGAAATACTACATTTCCTCAATAGTTTTGCCTAACAATTAAGATTTCTTCTTAACTTTGTTCCGTCTTACAAAGACAAGAAACAACGGAATCATTCAGTGCCATAACTTGAAAGATTCACAAAGTGTTAACATAATAATGAAATTTTTATGAGAAAAAGAACAAGACGGACTGTCAAAATGCGCCATTTTATGATAAATAATATGGCAAGGAGTGTGTTTCCTGTTGCAGATTTATGTGTGCAACTAAATTTTAGTTACATTTGTGTGTTGAATTATGGGAACTAAAGAAAAGTTGCTCGAACGATTCTGTAAACTCCCAACAGATTTCACTTTTCAGGAATTGGAACGGTTGCTGAAAGGATTCGGCTATTTGAAGCAGAACAAAGGAGCTACATCTGGATCAAGAGTAGTGTTCAAGGATGCCAACAATCATCCGATAATGATTCATAAGCCACATCCAGGGAATGTGATTAAGTCGTATGCGATGAAGCAGATTTACGATGAATTGAAAGAAAAAGGCCATATAAAATAGTGAGCTATGAATACTTTGACATATAAAGGATATATAGGAACCGTAAGTTTCTCGGAAAAAGATGGAGCGTTTTTCGGGAAGGTTGAAGGCATTGACGGGCTCGTGAACTTTGAGGGCGATAGTGTCAAGCAATTGACCAATGCATTTCATGAAGCCGTTGATGACTATATTGCTTATTGTGAAGAAAATGGATTGGAGCCGCGACATAGTTATTCTGGTTCATTGAACATAAGGATTAGTCCTGAAACGCATAGCCGTGTGGCAGCTTTGGCAAAGCAAACTGGCGTTACTATCAATGCTTTTATCAAGAATGCCATTGAAAAACAAGTTGCTTGTCTGCTATGATTTCTATATAAACAAAAACCACTGCTCGAAAGGGCAGTGGTTTTATATTACACTAAGAAATGTATCTTGCTTCCTGATGTAGCTTTTTACTTGCTTTCCTTTTTTGTAGGAATAAGACCGATGATAAAGAAAAGTGAAGAGAAGAAAGCTACGAAAGCCGTAAGCGAACGGCTGTCAAGGAGCCAGTTCCAACACATGATAGCAACCAAGGCGGAAGCGATAAAATATACTGTCTTTTTCATACCACAAAAGATTAAATTGTTAATATCTGTGGCAAAGATCAGGCTACATGCAGAAATTCTACTTCCGAGCATAAAAGAAAATTTTATTTTTTTCGCTTTTTTTGTGTAGCAGCTTTAAAAAGTAGACACAAAAAAGTGATTATTAAAAGATTTATTTTTCTAAAGTAGACAAAATGTTTAATTTTTATGTTTTGAAATTTTCAAAAATAGACAAATTAATACAACATACACTGTTACACTACAAATATTATAAAAATAACCCCCGAGAGCCAAGAACGGCTTTCGGGGGTTATTATTATAAGATTTCCGACTTGAAAAGTCCCGTCGGATTACTTGCGGTAGTTAACGAGGTCTTCTGGAGTTGCATCAGCAACGAAGTCTGCGTGCTTCTCAACTTCTGCAGCAGCGTAGCGAACATAAACCTTAGCGCTGTCAGCGAAAAGCTCTGCGTTCTTTGTTGCATTGCCGAGCATGAGGATTGACATGATAGTGTCGGCTGCCATCTCGTAGAGGTGACGTGAGCAGAAATCCTTGAACTCGTCGTTCTTTGCATCAACAACCTTAGCTACAGCTGCATTGTACTTCTCAGCCATCTTCTCTACGCGAGCCTTGAGTGCTGCGTATTCTGGAGCGATCTCAGTCTCAGCGAAGAGATCGTTGATGATCTGACCATAGAAGCCGTTTGTGATGTAGCGGATAGCTGCAACTGTCTGGAGCTGTGTAGTACCTTCGTAGATTGTGAGGATACGAGCATCACGATAGAGACGCTGGCAAGCATACTCGAGCATGAAGCCTGAACCACCATGAATCTGGATACCATCGTATGCGTTCTGGTTAGCATATTCAGAAGTCATACCCTTGCCGAGTGGAGTGAATGCATCGGCGAGCTTAGAGTACTTCTTGAGTTCTGCACGTTCTTCTGGAGTGAGCTTACGTTCGCGCTCGATGTCCTCAAGGCACTTGTAGATATCAACATAAGCAGAAGTAGTGTAGAGCAAGCAACGACCAGCTTCGAGCTTAGCCTTCATGAGTGCGAGCATGTCGTAAACTGCAGGGAACTCGATGATTGCCTGACCGAACTGCTTACGATCCTTAGCATAAGCGAGAGCCTCGTTGTAAGCTGCCTGGCTGACACCTGTTGACTGAGCTGCGATACCAAGACGGGCACCGTTCATGAGAGCCATAACGTACTTGATCAAACCGAGCTTACGGCTACCACAGAGTTCTGCCTTAGCGTTCTTGTAAACGAGCTCACAAGTTGGAGAACCATGAATACCGAGCTTGTTCTCGATACGACGTACGTTTACGCCACCCTGACGCTTGTCATAGATGAACATTGAGAGACCACGACCGTCCTTTGTACCTTCCTCTGAACGAGCAAGTACGAGGTGGATATCAGAGTCACCATTAGTGATGAATCGCTTACAGCCGTTGAGCAACCAGCAACCCTCTTCCTCAGAGTAAGTAGCCTTGAGCATTACGCTCTGGAGGTCGGAACCTGCATCCGGCTCAGTAAGGTCCATAGACATTGTTTCGCCTGCACAAACGCGAGGAACGAAACGCTGACGCTGATCTTCGTCACCGAACTCATAGAGAGTCTCCATACAATCCTGGAGAGACCAGATGTTCTGGAAACCTGCATCGGCAGCAGCAACCATTTCGTTGATTGCTGAATATGCTACGTTAGGGAAGTTAAGACCTCCGTAACGACGAGGCATTGTAACACCATTGAGACCTGCCTTGATAACTGCATCGAGGTTTTCCTTAGTCTTGCTTGCATAGATCATACGGCCGTTCTCGCAACGAGGACCTTCAGCATCTACTGACTCAGCATTAGGTGCAATGACATTGGCACAAACATCACCAGCGAGGTCGAATACGCGATCGTAAGAATCGATAGCATCTTCGAAATCCTGTGGTGCATAATCAAATTTATCCTTATCTGCATAGTTGCGCTCCTTGAGTTCAACAATGCGCTTCATCAACGGATTGTTCTCAATATGGAACTTAATCTCCGGATGGTCTGTATAGAAATTTGCCATTATTTATCGTTCTTGGGGTTTTACTTGCTGTTCTTCTTGTAGTACTTGATCATCTTTGGGATAACCTCCTCAACAGTTCCGTTGATTACATAGTCAGCGATAGTGTTGATTGGAGCGTTTGGATCGCTGTTGACAGAGATGATAATACCAGAATCCTGCATACCTGCGATGTGCTGGATTGCACCACTGACACCAAATGCAATGAGGAGCTTTGGACGAACAGTAACACCTGTCTGACCAATCTGACGATCGTGATCAGCGAAACCTGCATCGACCGCTGCACGTGAAGCACCTACCTCAGCGTGAAGTTCCTTAGCCAATTCGAAGAGCATATCGAAGTTCTCACGTGAACCAACACCGAAACCACCATCGATTACGATTGGAGCGCCCTTAAGGTTGTGCTTAGCAGCCTCAACGTGACGATCGATAACCTTAACTACATATTCGCACTCTGGAACATACTTTGCTACGTCGTGCTTTACAACCTCACCCTTGTAGTTCTCATCGAGAACTTCCATCTTCATAACACCTTCACGTACTGTTGCCATCTGTGGACGGTGCTCTGGGTTTACGATTGTTGCAACGATGTTACCACCGAATGCAGGACGAATCTGCATGAGCTTGTTGTCGAAGTGCTTAACGATAGGCTTCTTGTTCTCGTCGAAACCACAATTCATATCGAACTCATCGATCTCGAGCTGAGTACAGTCGGCAGTAAGACCACTGAAGAGAGCAGAAGAAACGCGTGGACCGAGGTCACGACCGATAACTGTTGCACCCATCAAGCAGATCTGTGGATCTTCCTCCTTGAAGAGGTTAACGAGGATTGCAGTGTGAGGATTTGAAGTGTAAGGGAAGAGACCTGGAGCATCGAAAACGTGAACCTTGTCAACACCATACTTCATTACCTGCTTCTCAACACCGTCGAGGTTTGAGCCTGCACAGATACATTCAAGCTGTACGCCAAGAGTATTGGCGAGTTTGCGACCCTTTGTGAGGAGCTCGAGGCTGACGTCCTTTACGGTTGTACCCTCGATTTCGCAATATACATATACACTATTCATATTAGCCAATAATCTTATCGTTCAACAA
>JAZQOF010000017.1:0-159043 GCA_045627785.1 Bacteroidales bacterium
TAGTCAACTTATTCTGCTTACGTAACCCGCAGAATATGAGCAAAAAGAACCGAGGCAAGAGTCTGTTTTCCAAACTCTTGCCTCGTATTTCACTAATTATCAGCATTCAGTCGTTTATTCTTCGACCGCAGCCTGGGCGGCAGCGAGACGTGCGATTGGCACACGGAATGGAGAACATGAAGCGTAGTTCATGCCGACCTTTGCACAGAACTTAACTGATGAAGGTTCACCACCGTGCTCACCACAGATACCAGTACGCATACCTGGACGTACTGCACGACCCTTCTGAACAGCAGTCTTGATGAGTTCACCAACACCGTGCTGGTCGAGTACCTGGAATGGGTCAACCTTAAGGATCTTCTTCTCAAGGTAAGTTGGGAGGAATGAAGCGATATCGTCACGTGAGTAACCGAATGTCATCTGAGTCAAGTCGTTAGTACCGAATGAGAAGTACTCAGCCTCAGTAGCAATGCGATCAGCTGTAAGAGCTGCACGTGGAATTTCAATCATTGTACCGATCTCGAACTGGATCTCAACGCCTTCCTCTGCAAATACTTCCTTAGCAACGCGCTGGATAATTTCCTTCTGCTGCTTTAACTCGTAAAGGATACCGATGAGTGGAACCATGATTTCTGGATGTGGATCGTAGCCTTCCTTCTTCAACTGACAAGCAGCGCCGAGGATAGCGCGTGTCTGCATTGCAGTGATTTCTGGGAATGTGATACCGAGACGGCAACCACGGTGACCAAGCATTGGGTTGTTCTCAGCAAGAGAAGCAACACGCTTCTGGATAACCTTAACGTCTACGCCCATTTCCTTTGCCATAATCTCCTGACCTGCGAGATCATGTGGTACGAACTCGTGGAGAGGTGGGTCAAGGAGACGGATGTTAACATGGAGACCATCCATTGCCTTGAGGATTCCGTAGAAGTCTGACTTCTGATATGGAAGGAGCTTAGCAAGAGCCTTCTCACGACCTTCTGGAGTCTCAGAAAGGATCATTTCACGCATAGCGATGATCTTCTGATCGTCGAAGAACATATGCTCTGTACGAGTAAGACCAATACCCTTAGCACCGAATGCACGAGCAACCTCTGCATCGTGTGGAGTATCAGCATTAGTACGTACCTCCATCTTAGTATACTTGTCACAGAGATCCATGAGTTCCTTGAAGTCACCAGAGAGCTCTGCAGCCTTTGTCTTGATCTCACCTGCGTAAACCTGACCTGTTGTACCGTTAAGAGAGATGAAATCACCTTCCTTATAAGTTACACCTTCGATTTCAACTGTCTTAGCCTTATAATCAACATTGATTGCACCAGCACCTGATACGCAGCACTTACCCATACCACGAGCAACTACGGCTGCGTGAGAAGTCATACCACCACGAGCAGTGAGGATACCTTCTGCAGAAGCCATACCTGCGAGGTCTTCAGGTGAAGTCTCAATACGAACCATGATTACCTTGTGTCCGTTTGCATGCCATTCCTGTGCATCGTCAGCGTGGAATACGATCTGACCGCAAGCTGCACCTGGAGAAGCAGGAAGACCCTGTGTGATAACCTTAGCCTTCTTCAAAGCATCCTTGTCGAATACTGGGTGGAGAAGTTCGTCGAGCTTATTTGGTTCGCAACGCAAGATAGCAGTCTTTTCGTCGATGAGACCTTCCTTAACGAGATCCATAGCGCTCTTAACCATTGCAGTACCTGTACGCTTACCGTTACGAGTCTGAAGGAACCAGAGCTTGCCTTCCTGTACAGTGAACTCCATATCCTGCATATCGTGATAGTGGTGTTCGAGCTTATCCTGAAGAGCATCGAGTTCTGCATAGAGCTCAGGCATTGCCTCTTCCATTGAAGGATACTTAGCAACACGCTCTTCCTCAGAGATACCAGCACGCTCAGCCCAACGCTGTGAACCAATCTTAGTGATCTGCTGTGGTGTACGGATACCAGCAACAACGTCCTCACCCTGTGCATTGATAAGGTACTCACCATTGAAGAGGTTCTCACCATTACCAGCATCACGAGAGAAGCAAACACCTGTAGCAGATGTCTCGCCCATGTTACCGAATACCATTGCCATTACAGATACAGCTGTACCCCACTCGTCAGGAATACCTTCCATCTTACGGTAGAGAATAGCACGCTCATTCATCCAGCTACGGAATACAGCGCAGATAGCGCCCCAAAGCTGAACTATAGGATCAGTTGGGAATTCCTGACCTGTACGCTCCTTGATAGCAGCCTTGAAGAGCTCAACGAGTTTCTTGAGAGACTCTACAGAGAGGTCCTTGTCAAGAGTAACACCCTGCTCTTCCTTAACCTTTTCGATAATTTCCTCGAAAGGATCGATATCTTCCTTGTTAACTGGCTTAAGACCCATAACAACGTCACCATACATCTGAACGAAACGACGATAAGAGTCGTATACGAAGTGTGGGTTGTTAGTCTTCTTAGCCATACCTTCAGCTACTTCGTCGTTAAGACCAAGGTTGAGGATTGTATCCATCATACCTGGCATAGAAGCACGAGCACCAGAACGTACTGAAACGAGGAGTGGATTATTAACATCACCGAACTTACAGTTCATAAGACCTTCAACGTGCTTTACAGCAGCGTTTACTTCATCCTGAAGCATTTCAACAATCTTATCCTGACCAACTGCGTAATATTCATTACAAGTATCAGTTGTGATTGTAAAACCTGGAGGAACAGGTACACCAATGAGGTTCATTTCAGCAAGGTTTGCGCCCTTACCACCGAGAGCCTCACGCATAGACGCATTACCTTCAGCCTGACCATTACCAAAGGTATAGACGCGTTTTTTGTTTTCCATAAATAATTAAGTTTATTAATTAGATTATAAAAATAGATATTTGTTTACTATTTATAGGTTGCAAAAATAATAATAAAATAGTAAAAATCCAAAAATGGACATTGAAAACAATAAAAATAGTGCAACAAAATCGGTTGCACTATGTTGTTTAACATAAACTATCAAGTATAGCACCAGCTTTGTCCAAAGATTCGGGTTTGCCACAATCAACCCATTCTGTTCCGTCAGGCAAATCGTATCCAGCATAATTACATTCGTTACAAGTAGCTAAATAAAACTCCATAATCGGGAAAACGTCTTTAGGATAGCGTTCCAAATATTGAAGTAAAGAGTTATTTACAACATGAATGCCGGAAAAAGCGAATTGATTGACAGCCCTCTCTCCTTTTACTTCGCCTGTTGAAATATTTGTCCATCCTCTAAGACGCATTTCCTCATTGAAAAGAAGATATCTTGAAGTGTTTCTATGAGCAACACAGAGTGTAGCATCAGCTTGTGATTTCCTATGATAATCGTAAACAGATTTGACATCAACTTTTGATATTATATCGACATTATGAATCAGAACAGGATCATTGTTATCAAAAAGTTGCAATGCTTTTCTGATTCCGCCGCCAGTATCAAGAAGCAGGCTTCGTTCGTCACTAACTTTTATATCAACTCCGAAATTATCATTATTTGAGAGGAAATCGATGATCTGTTGTCCGAAATGATGAACATTAACTACAATATGATCGAACCCGTTTTCTTTTAAATTTATAATGTTATGTTCAAGCAGACTTTTTCCATTAACCTCCACCAAAGCCTTTGGTCTGTCATTTGTCAAAGGTTTTAGTCTGGTTCCGAGTCCAGCAGCAAATATCAACGCATTCATTATAATAAGTAGAACTAAATATTCAAATATTATCTTATATTTCAATCATGAGTTTTTCCTTTGCCAAAATGCAATTTGGGAATTCTGACGAAGCTTCTTCCAAAAGCAACTTCTCACCGCCATTTTCGTAACGCGAAGAGAAATGACCTAAAACAAGTTTCTTTACTTCAGCCATTTTTGCTATACGAGCAGCCTCAAGCGAAGTACTATGACCACGCTCTTTAGCCATCTTAGCCAAATCATGCATAAAAGTTGCTTCATGATACAATAAATCTGCTTCTTTTATAACAGGCACAATACTCTGGGAATAAATTGTATCACTGCAGTAAGCATAAGAGCGCGAAGGAGTCGGATCTGTTGTGAGTTCAGAATTAGGTACTATTGTTCCATCTTCGAGTTTCCAATCGTTTCCACAGCAAATTGACTGATAATAAGCTTCAGGAATATTATACTGCTCACATTTTTCTTTTAGAAGATGTCTCCTATTCGGCTTTTCTTTGAACAAGAAACCTGCACAAGGGACTCTGTGATGCAAAGGAATAGTAAATATCTCCAAAGACTTATCTTCATAAATCTTTTCAGACTTAGTGTGATCAAAAGCCTGGAATTCTACTTCCATCGACAATTCCGGACAGAAATAGTCGAATAATGGCTTGAATACCTTTTCGGCATCTGGATGTGCATGAATAACAATCTTTCCTGTACGTTGCCCAAGTCCGAGAGTTGAGATAAGGCCGACCAAACCAAGACAATGATCACCATGAAGATGAGACAGAAAAATATGTCCTATCTTATTCATCGATATCTTAGATCTCAACATCGAACGCTGTACACCTTCTCCACAATCCACAAGAAACAGATTCCCACGATGCTGCACGATTTGTGAAGAAGTATAATGCGCCAAAGTAGGTTTAGCGCTTCCGCATCCTAATATAGTTACAGTAAAATCGCTCAAAATATAATTCTTTTATTAATAGTTGTACAAAGATAGTGCTTTTTTGAAAGAATGTATTATCTTTGCACAAAATATTATCGAAAAATGTCGAGTTGGATAGTTTTACTTATTATAGCATTCTACTTTTGTGCTATTTTCCTCGTTAGTTGGATTACTACACGCAAACAACAGAAGGACGATAAACGCACTTTTTTTGTAGGAGACAGGAAATCTCCTTGGTATGTTGTTGCCATTGCAATGATAGGAACATCAATCTCAGGAGTGACTTATGTAAGTGTTCCTGGAATGGTTGCTTCTTCACAGTTTAGCTATATCCAGATGGTGTTTGGATTCGTTGCAGGCTATTTTGCAGTCGCCTATATCCTATTGCCGTTATACTACCGACTCAATCTATGCAGCATCTACGGATACCTCGAACAAAGATACGGTCTTTGTTCATACAGAACCGGATCGGCATTCTTCTTAATCTCGAAATTCCTGGGTTGTGCTGTTCGAATGTATCTAACATCTGTCGTGCTGCAACTTGTATTATTTGAAGGATTAGGTATTCCATATGCAGGAAGTGTTGCATTGATAATGCTCATTGTCTGGCTTTATACATTCAAAGGTGGTGTAAAGACTTTGGTTTGGACAGATCTTCTCCAAACGACTTGTCTCATTCTTGCAATGATATTCTTCATCTACTTTGTCTGCAAGACTTTGAACCTTGACTTCTCTGGTCTTTATACGACTATTGCGGATAGTGAAATGAGCAGGACTTGGTTCTTTGACGATGCTAACGACAAACGATTCTTTTGGAAGCAATTCCTTGCAGGTATGTTTACAACTATTGCAATGACTGGATTAGATCAGGATATGATGCAAAAGAACCTTTCGTGCAAGTCTCTCAAGGAAGCACAGAAGAATATGGTTTCATACGGCTTTGGATTCCTTCCTGTCAATTTGATCTTCCTTTCTTTAGGTATTCTCTTATATAAATATGCAACCGAGCTAGGCATCTTCAACGGCACTTCATTGACATCTCTTGAAGGAAAACCTCTAGTTGCCGACGAATTGTTCCCATATCTTGCAACCGGAACAAATCCATTGACAAACGAAGCTTTCCTACCATTGGCAGTCAGTATTCTCTTTGTCTTAGGATTAATAGCAGCTGCGTTCTCTTCTGCAGGTTCGGCTGTAACTGCATTGACAACATCCTTTACTGTGGATATTCTGCGTGCTGACAAAAAAGATGCAGAATCTTTGGGTAAAACACGTTTTCTTGTTCATTTGGCCAATAACATCCTGATGGGAATAATGATCTACCTGTTCTCTGTATTAGGTAGTGGTAGTGTCATCAATGCAGTTTATGTCGTAGCATCATACACCTACGGTCCATTACTTGGACTTTACTTCTTCGGTCTTTACACAAAAATCAAACCTCGGGATAGTTGGGTTCCATTTATCTGTATCTTCTCTCCTTTCATTTGTTATATACTTTCGGAAAACTCTGAGGCTTGGTTTAACGGATACAAGATCGGGTATGAATTGCTCCTCATCAATGGAGGTATCACTGCGCTTGGTTTATTAATCTCAAGCAGATTCAAGAAATAATTAAACAACAGAAATATGCTTAACTGGATTTGGTTTATATTCTTCGCTGTAGCATTCGTTTCGGCTATACTTCAAAGTACAATTGGCGGAGATATCGAAATATGGAGTAAGTTGATGAACACTACTTTCGATGCAAGTAAAACTGCATTCGAGATATGTTTAGGTCTTACTGGCGTTCTTAGTTTCTGGTTAGGACTGATGAAAGTAGGCGAACAAGGTGGAGTAATTGCAAAATTCTCAAAACTCATCAATCCTCTCTTCTCTCGCATATTCCCAAGCATTCCAGCCGGACATCCTGCACAGGGAAGTATCCTTATGAATGTTTCTGCAAATATGCTTGGACTTGACAATGCAGCAACGCCAATGGGATTGAAGGCAATGAAAGAACTACAGCAGCTCAACGACAAGAAAGATACAGCAAGCGATGCGATGATTATGTTCCTTGTGCTCAACACTTCAGGATTGACTATCATACCAATCTCTATCATGATGTATCGCTCACAATTCGGAGCTGCCAATCCAAGTGACATCTTTATTCCTATTCTATTAGCAACAGCATGCAGCACTCTTGCTGGACTTCTTTTATGTTGCATAAAGCAGAACGTTAATCTTTGGGATAAAGTGATTCTAGGCACATTCCTGGGAGCAATCGCATTTATTGGAGGCATATCCTATTTCTTCTCACAACTAGATCAGGAACATCTGAAACTCTATAGCACAGTATTCAGCAATGTTCTTCTGTTCGGCACAATAATGTTGTTCCTGATAGCTGGAATAGTAAAGAAGATTCCTCTGTTCACAACATTTGTCGAAGGCGCAAAGGAAGGATTCCAGACAGTTGTAACAATCATACCTTATCAGATTGCTATGTTTGTAGGAATCTCTGTATTCCGTGAATGCGGCGCACTTGGATATATTGTTGATGGACTTGGCTGGTGTTTCTCTTCTATCGGGTTGAATACCGACTTTGTAGCAGCACTTCCTTGTGCAATATTAAAACCTCTCAATGGTGCTGGTGCAAGAGCGATGATGCTTAATGTTTTCCAGGAATATGGCGTTGATAGTTTCCTCGGACATATAGCATCAACAATACAAGGCGCTACTGACACGACAATGTATGTACTTGCCGTATACTTCGGAAGCGTGAATATCTCAAAAATAAGATATGCTGCAGCCTATGGTTTGACTGCAGATCTTGTCGGCATTATTGCCGCTATCTCTATAGGTTATATATTCTTCTATTAATCTGACAATTCCTTATAGGCTTCAATTCTCTTTCGTACATTCTCTTGAAGATTACGGTAAAAGAACTGATAGTCATAGATATGGAATTCGCCCGGCTCGAAAGGTCTTAGAAGTGCAGGATACTCGTCAGCTGTGACATCTGTTACCTTTAATGCTCCTCGCTTCGAATCAATATAAGCGCCTGTGAGTTGAGGTATTTCCTTAGTAATCTCAGCAGAATAGTTTGTAAAACATGCGCCAATATTATTCTCCTTTGAGATAGTATCACAGGATGTCATCCAAGTCAAAGGATTAATAGAATAAGACCATACGTCTTCCGGAATGATAATACTCTTTTCAATATAAGGAGCTTCGCTTGAGAAAGTAATGATGGAACCCAGATCAGTCTCAGATGATGCAGGTTTCAGCCAAGGGTTTTCTTCTACATCCTTCCTGGTGAGACTCCATCCGATCGCATAACACGCAATAATCTTATCAGCAACCTTTGGTTCTTTGCCATATTCCTTCATCAGACGAACACACAAATCTGCACCTTGAGAGAATCCTGCTAAAATAATCGGGTTATCGTTATTATAGTTCTCCAAATAATCAGAAAACGCAAGACTGACTTCTTTATAAGCTTCTGAAATGACACTGTCACGAGTTACAGGATCTATTGTATATGAATACATAGATGCCTGTGAGTAATATGGAGCGAAGAAACGGGATTGCTCATCATAAATACCTCTCTCCATGTTAGTTGCGCCTACAAACTTATATCTTGCATCCTCGTCATCGATAGGCATACGAAGAGTATCGGCATTTCCCCTATAAACAGTTGGACAGACAAAGAAGACATCCGCAACTTTTCCGACGGTATCCGTCTCGCAAAATGCCCATTGTGTGTTATATTCAGTCTTATTTTGTTTGTGTGTACAAGAACAAAGAAGAGATGCAAAGATTATGACTAATGACAGATTTTTCATTTCCAATTCTTATAAGGATTCTTACAAAGATGTGAATTATAATAACGCTTGTCGCCAGTTACTTCTTCTCCAACCCAATCAGGAATATCAAAAGTCGTTTCTTCTGTTGGCACTTCAATCTCAGCAACGACCAGACCTTCATTATCACCCAGAAACTCATCGACTTCCCAATGTAAATCCAAACCTTGAGCTTTTGCTGGAATGACGTATCTGTATTTCTCGATCTGTGGTTTTGCACACATCAGTTCAAGCATTTGAGCGGCATCCTCTTTAGGAATGTCATATTCGAATTCATGGCGAGTAAAGCCGACAGCATGATCTTTCATTGTAATAAACGCCTTCTCACCTGCAATACGTATTCTCACTGTCATTCCGTTGACTGTAGGAACATATCCCTGATGATAATGAGTCGGTGTTGCGAGAGTCCTGAATACGTCACTCTTAACCAAGAATTTTCTTTCTATTTCCTGTGCCATAATTATAATCCTCTTGCTGCATAGATCAGATCCTTTGCAGCGCCAATTTCCTTGAATTTCTTCTCAGCTGCAGCTTTCACGTCATCACCGAGAGTTGCGACCTTATCTGGATGATATTGCAAAGCCATCTTACGATAAGCCTTCTTGACTTCTTCATCAGTTGCCGACGGAGAGATACCCAAAACCTTATAAGCTTCTTCAAGCGTATTACCGCCAAGATTGAGCATCTGATTAACTGTCGATTCCTCTACTTTGAGATTTCTCGCAAGTGCCTGAAGATAATTGATTTCAATCTTGTCGAGATTACGATCGGCTTTTGCTATCTCACAAAGGAAAGCGATGAGCTGAAGTCTTTGTTCATAGGATAATTGCCTAGAAATTTGCTGACAACAATCCTGTATCTCCTTATTCCATTTATCCTCTCCTATTTCCTTTCGACGATTAAAGAGTTTCTTTAATATTTCGTCGGCTTGCTTTTCGGCACTCAATCCGAAACTATTACGAATGGTTTTTCTCACGAATTCCATTTCGGAATGCATGATCTTACCATCAGCTTGGATAATATGGGCTGCAAGAAGCAAAAGAGAGAAAAGATATCCGTTTCGCAGTTCTTCGTTTTGAGTTTGTCTGCGCGACTGATATTCAGTTCTTCTTCTCGACGAATCGTCCTCTTCCTTATATTCGATTTCTCCACCAGAAAACATCGAATCTACCATAGATCCGAATACATATCCTGCTATTGCTCCTATCGGACCTCCAGCGAACAAACCGAAGAGTCCTCCTATCCACTTTACTGCGCCCATTAACTGCTATTTCAAAAATTATTTACTGCCTCTGATTGTTCTTACAATAATAACACCATTTGCTCCACGAGAGCCATACATAGATCCGTCTTTCAACACTTCAACTGTATCTACATCGTAAACAGATACGAAGTCAAGGGAAGAAGTCTCTACGCCATCCACAATGAATAAAGGTTCTGTACTCAGTGTCAACGAGTTTATACCTCGGATGTTTGACGTAACCGTTCCGAACTGAGTCGAATTCACAGTCAAACCCGGCACAAGTCCCTGCAAAGCTGCAAGCACGTTTGTCTGTCCGGATCTTCTAAGTGCTTCACCTGAGATTCCGTTACTGGCATCGAGAGACTCACGACGTTTCACATATCCATAACCGAAATCTGCAAGCTGCTGATCTTCTTCAGCTTCAAACAAAGCTGTCTTATCGATCTGGTCACCCAAGCGGATACTGATACTCTTTCTTCCATCAACAGGGATAAAGTAAACCTTTCTCTGATAGTGAATAATTATAGTATCGTTAGGCAGAACATTTGTCAAACCGAAACGTCCTTTCTTGTCACTCTTAGCGACATAACCCTTTTCAATGTATATCCTTGCACCTTTTGCAGGATTACCAGCAATGTCCTTAAGCAATCCGTTAAAAGGAACGTCTTTGTTTTCTTGAGCAAAACCAAGAGTTACCGAAAAAACCAATGCGATAATCAATAATAGTCTGTTCATATATTTAGTAGCATTTATTAACTGATTCTTGACCAATCTACCTTCTTGCCGAACAGCTTATTAAGTCTGTTCCTCAAGATTCCGTTCTGTGGAGCTTCAAGCAATGGATCTGACTCGAGTATTTCCTTCGCATAGTTTCTTGCTATTTCGAGCAGATGACCATCTTTCGCCAAAGAAGCGATATGCAAATCAAATGCCAAACCCGATTGCTGAGTACCTTCAATATCTCCTGGTCCACGAAGCTTGAGATCTGCTTCAGCTATCTCGAAACCATCTGTAGTACGGCACATGATCTCGATTCGCTTCTTTGTCTCCTCGCTCATCTTAAATCCAGTTACGAGAACACAATAGCTTTGATCTGCTCCTCGTCCCACACGACCTCTTAACTGATGAAGCTGGGAAAGTCCGAATCTCTCGGCACTTTCGATTATCATCACCGAAGCATTTGGAACATTCACACCGACTTCGATAACCGTAGTAGCAACCATGATCTGCGCTTCATTCCTGACAAATCGTTGCATTGCAGCATCTTTGTCTTTCGGCTTCATCTTTCCGTGAACCATCACGACATGATATTCAGGTCCGAATGCAGCCTGCATATCCTCAAATCCCTTCTCGACATCACGATAGTCCATCTTTTCATTCTCTTCGATCAAAGGATAGACTACATAGATCTGTCTTCCGAGTTCAAGCTGCTTACGCATTGCCGTAATCAAACCCTGTCGCTGTTGGTCAAAGCGATGCAGAGTCTCAATAGGCTTTCTTCCAGGTGGCAATTCATCGATGATAGAGACATCAAGATCGCCATAGACAGTCATCGCCAAAGTACGTGGAATCGGAGTCGCAGTCATCACAAGAACATGTGGCGGCTGTATATTCTTCATCCAAAGCTGAGATCTTTGCTTCACACCAAAACGGTGCTGCTCGTCAATCACAACTATTCCAAGATTCTTGAACTTGACATTCGGTTCAATCAAGGCATGAGTTCCGATAAGAATATGCAGAGTACCATCTTCAAGCATTGCATGAATCTTCTCACGTTTCTTTTTCGGAGTTGAACCTGTGAGCAAAGCGACATTGATTCCTACTTTCAGAAAAGCCTCACATAGGTTCTCATAATGCTGTGTAGCCAGGATTTCCGTCGGTGCCATCAGACAAGCCTGGAATCCGTTATCCAGAGCCATCAGCATTGTCAATGAGGCAACCATTGTCTTTCCGCTTCCGACATCGCCTTGTAGCAGACGGTTCATCTGTTTACCCGAAGCAACATCGGCACGAATCTCTTTCAGGACACGTTTCTGTGCTCCTGTCAGTTCAAACGGTATATTCTTGTAGAAATCGTTGAAATAATCTCCGATACGAGAGAACACAAATCCCTGAAGACTGCGCTGTCGCATCTTGAAAGACCGAACCAGATACAGCTGAAGATAGAACAACTCTTCGAACTTGAGTCGAAGCTGTGCCTTACGGAGATTATCTGTCGATGCAGGGAAATGTATCTGACGAATTGCCTGATTGTAATTCATCAGTTGCATTCTATCGACGAGATACTGCGGCAAGGTCTCAGGAAAAGGCATGCTGTTCTTCTGCAGATATCCAAGTATTATCTTCTGGATGTTCTTGGAATTCAGGAACGCCCTTTTCATCTTCTCGGTCGTATTGTACATGCCAATCAATCCTGTGACCTCCTTTCCATCAGGAGCAGGAATCTCAAGATCTGGATGTGCAATATTGATCGAATGATTAAACTCTTTCGGTTGTCCGAACAGAAGATATTCCTTACCTCTCTGTATCGAGTTCAGCACATACTTTATGCCTTGGAACCAAACACATTCTATCGAATCGGTATCATCGGCAAAGATTCCCACAAGACGATGTCCGCCCGTTCCTTTGCCTACTTCTTCAAAATCAGTAAAATGACCTTTGAGCAAGATATATGGCATTGTTCCATCTATCTCACTTATCTTATAGATTCTGGACTTATCGACATACCTGTATGGGAAATACGACAAAAGATCTTCGTCGGAATTAACATGTAATTCAGACTGAAGAACTTCTGCCTTTTTTGGTCCTATACCTGGTATATATTGTAAATCCAAAATGTCTTAGTTATGTTCGTGTTTAACGCGATCTTTATAGACTTCCTTAGCCTTGTTGATGAAGATTCCTGCCAGGAAACATGCAAAGCAGATTCCGATTCCTATGCTCAAGTAATATGAAAGACCAAATCCTCCAGGATTCAGCATAAGGATGAACGAAGTAGTTACAACAGTCATGAAAACTGCTGGAATGAATGTAATCCAGTAATTCCTTCCATGACGCATGAGGTAAACCGTAATTGCCCAAAGAGTAAATACAGAAAGCGCCTGATTACACCATCCGAAATATCTCCAAAGCTTACCGAATCCATTAGCATCACTCATACTCCATATAAGAATACAAGCTGTGACAATGAAAATTGGGACAGAGATCATGAGACGGGATTTCATTGACTTCTGCTCAATCTTCAAAAAGTCTGAAATGATCAGACGAGCTGAGCGAAGGGCGGTATCACCTGTCGAGATTGGGGCTACAGCAACGCCGATCAAAGCAAGGATTCCACCAAATACGCCAAGCCAGTTCTTGGAAATGAGTGTAGCAACCGTTCCGCCGTCAAAGCCCTTTCCTGTTGCTTCGTTGATCAATCCGTTCTCTCCGAAGAAATATGTAGCGGCAGCAGCCCACACAAGAGCAACAATGCCTTCTGTCACCATCGCACCATAGAAGCAAGGACGACCAAGCTTCTCATTCTTCATACAACGAGCCATCATCGGACTCTGTGTTGCATGGAAACCTGAGATAGCGCCACAAGCAATCGAAATAAACATCATCGGGAAGACATGAGCAAGCTTTCCTTCTTCCATCCAAGCCTTATTGATAAAAGCTCCTTCATCCCACCATTCCTTGATTTCAGGCTGTGCGATGAAGATATATCCCATGATTCCGACCGCCATGAAGATAAGGCAGAAAGCAAAAAATGGATAGATCTTACCGATAATCTTATCTACAGGACAAAGAGTAGCAATGATATAATAAGTGAAAATCAGGATTATCCAGAAATATTGGTTGACTTCAGGTGAGAAAAAGTCGCGTGTCATTCCTCCAAGGATACTTGCAGGCGAAGAAGTAAATACAGCACCTACAAGAATAAGAAGAACACCTGTAAAGACTGACATCACAATACGGCTTGTAGAACCGAGATAACGACCTATGAGTTCCGGAAGTGATGCGCCATCCTGACGAAGTGACATCATCGCAGACAGATAGTCATGAGTAGCACCGGCAAAGATTGTGCCCAGGACAATCCAGAGATAGGCAGCAGTACCGAACTGAGCTCCCATGATAGCACCGAAGATCGGTCCGACACCAGCAATATTGAGGAACTGGATCATGAACACCTTCCATGTCGGCATCGGAAGGAAATCAACGCCATCTCCTTTTGTATAACATGGAGTCTGACGGTTCGGATCAGGTCCAAACACATTTGCTACATACTTACCGTATAAAAAATATCCGATGATAAGTACGAATAAAGAGATTAAAAACGAATACATATCCTAAATTTTAATTTTCAATCATATTTTTAGACCTCCAAATATAATGAAAATTGCTCTCAGTTGGTCTAAAACTTACTTTTTTTTGTAAAATTAGGGCAAATAATTTGACAAATCCATATTTTGTATTACTTTTGCGCCGTCAAACAAGGTAGTATCCATGGAAAAAGCTGCTTTGCGAGACAATTAGTACTAATTAAATAACTTCAAAATTTGATCAACTATGGCAAGAGTAATTGCTGCTGACAAGTGTGTAGCTTGCGGCTCATGTATCGGTGAATGCCCTGTAGAGGCAATCAAGGAAGGTGACGTTTATTCAATTGACGCTGATGCTTGCATCGATTGCGGTGCTTGCGAGGCTACTTGTCCAAACGAAGCTATCTCTGAGGCTTAAATCTCAGTCTCCTTGCATGTCAAGGGCTTGAAATTCTTTTACAGATTTCAAAACGAGCTGGTTCCTTACGAGGTTCCAGCTTTATTTTTGTGAAAATACTCACACTTTACCAAAATATTACTATATTTGCGCGGTAAAATCAAATTTATGAATGAATTGACAGACAACATCGCAGAGAATTCCCTACCATCAGGTTCAAAGCACAAATGCCTGAGTTGCGGAAATGAATATGAAGGCAATTTCTGCCCTAACTGCGGGCAATCGGCAAAGGTCGGAAGGCTCTCGGTCAAGCGCATCCTGACGGAATCATTGCCAGACATTTATAATCTTGATAATAAATTCGTTCGCACATGCGTTGACTTGTTCCGTCGTCCGGGTAAAATGATCCGCGAATACATCGAGGGCGACCGTGTCAAGTATGCCAAGCCTGTGTCCCTGCTCTTTGTCCTTGCAACCGTCTATCTGGTGGTTGCACATATCTGTAATGTTGAAACCTCGCATCCGTTAAATACCGATTCTACAATCCACATCAACGGCAACGATATACGTCTGATTGAAGAAGGCTCGATTCTCGAAAAAATCATCAGGTTCCTGTGGGATCTGTACTGGAATAAGGCGTGGTTTTGCCTGACTAAAGTGACTCTCCTCATAATTCCAATAAAGTTCGCATTCCGAAAGATTGATTTTGCCAAGACACTGAACTACGCAGAATACTTCTTTATCATGGTATTTCTGATGTGTCAGCAGATGATCATCGATACCGTTTGCATCCCTTGGAACTTTGTCTTCGGCAGCCATTATATAACCCAATACACAAATGCATTTGTCATAGAAGACTCACAGGCAGTCGTCACTTTCATCCTTGAGGTTTGGGCAATGGCGCAGATGTTCAGGATTACTTTCCGCAAATGCTTCTGGATCAACATCAAAGCAAGATTTATCTATTTAATATTCTTTATTTTGACCGGAATATTAGTGATGATATTATTGTATTTCTGCGGATTCTTTGACGTTTTCAAAGAACTTTATACAAACACTGAAATCGGTGTTACAAATGCCATAAACAATACATTTGGAGAATAATAAAGGAAAATACACATTATTTATAAAATAATTCGCTATTTTGTTTTGTTTTTCGGAAAAAAGCATTAATTTTGCCCGAATTTTTGACAAAAAGTTAAGGTAAAATATATTATGGTTGACAATAAGAGGAAACTACCGCAGGATTGTACCAATATTACAGAAGTAAGAAATGAGATCGATAATATTGATTGCGAAATCATCAAGCTTTTGTCTGAACGTTTCGGTTATGTGCGTGAGGTAGTCAAGTATAAAGAAAAGACCGATATAGGAATTGAAGCTACAGATCGCCGCGCTGCAGTAATTGAAAGCAGAAGAAAATGGGCAGAGGAAGCAAATATCAATCCTGATGTAATCGAAAACATATATAACACTCTTATTGATTATTTCATAATAGAGGAAAAGAAAATAATGCAGAACTAAACAAAAATGACCATGTATAGAAAAGAAATTAAAGTTTTAGATTGCACAGTACGTGACGGCGGACTGATGAACAAATGGCAGTTCAGCAAGGAATTTGTCAAAGATGTCTATACCGCTTGTGTAAACGCTGGTATTGACTATATGGAGATCGGCTACATCAGCAGCTCAGATCAGTTCCCACGTCCGGAATACGGTCCTTGGAAGTTCTGTGCAGAAGATGAGCTTCGCGAGATCGTAGGTGACAACAACACCAACACAAAGCTCTCTGTTATGGCCGACATCGGTCGTATCAAGTTTGACGACATCCGTCCGAAAGACGAGAGTGTCGTAGATCTCTTCCGTGTCGCATGTTATGACTACCAGATAGACAAGGCTATCGAACTTGCTCACCACGTGATGGATAAGGGTTATGAGGCTACTATCAACCTCATGGCAGTTTCAAAGGTTGGCGAACGAGTTCTCGACCAGGTGCTCGAAGATGTTGCAAACTCTCGCGTTGGTACATTCTACCTCGTAGATAGCTTCGGCAGCCTTTACTCAGAGGATATTCACGGACTCGTAAACAAGTACATTGAAGCTCTTCCAGGCAAGACTATCGGTTTCCACGGTCACAACAACACTCAGCTCGCATTTGCCAACACTATCGAATGTATCCGTGCAGGTGCAAACATGCTCGATGCTACAATGCTCGGTATCGGTCGTGGCGCAGGTAACTGCCCGATGGAGCTGCTTCTCTCCTTCCTCAAGAATCCTAAGTACAAGCTCGAACCGGTCATCAAGTGTATTCAGGACCAGATTCACCCATTGCAGAAGGAAATCAACTGGGGTTACTTCATCCCTTACATGATCACAGGTTCGCAGAACGACCACCCTCGCTCAGCAATGGCTTGGATGGCAAGCGATCAGCGCGATAACTATCTCGCATACTACGAATCGGTCGTAAAGAACAAGGAAGTATAATTTGAATTAACAGAAATAATAATAAATGAAAGGCATCTCATTTCAGTGAGGTGCCTTTTCATATAAAACTACTTCGAAATTGTTTATGTACTCTAAAAAGAGAATTTCAAGTAAAGTTTTGATGTTTCTGAGATTCCAAAAAATCGAACAAAGAAATAAAATGACAATTTCGAGAAGTCAGAAATATATTAAAAGTGATTTGATTAAATATTTTGAGTCGTAAAATATAAATATCCCTAGTTTGCCGACGAATAGATAATGTTTAAATGATTATTGTACCAGTTGGACGATATTTACGGGAACCCAAATGCCAAAATAGAAGATAAAAACAGTAAAGCGTTTCACTCGTTTCACCGTTTCACCCTAATTTATGGATTTAGCGGAGAGAAATAGTGTCGTTTTGACAAATAAGATAAAGAATAACTAAAGTATATAGTAATATAATATAGTATATATATAATATATTTATACATTTATTGCATACATTTTTTTCTTTCCACACTCTTATTCTTACGCAAACTAGGTGAAACGCTTGAAACGCTGAAACGCGAAACGCTTAAACGGAAATTATTTCCATCGAGCCACGGCAAAAAATTAAAGAATTAACGCATAAATTGTAATTATTTGTCGTTTTTACACATAATTTCCGATAAAAAACGGGAGTTTTGTTGATTTTTCATTATTAAATTTGAAAAATAAAATATTCATTACTAATTTTGCAATGCAATTTGGGCATGTTAAAAACATCCAGAATCTAAAACATGAAATGAAATTATCTAAATAAGCATGAATTCTAAACGCACCTTATTCAATCTGACTCTTTGTCTGATATTTCAGTCGCTTTTTTGGTTCTCCGCACTTGCGGAAACATCAGCAGCTAAAAAAATGCCTGATTTCTCTAAATCTGCCCAAATCATTCGTGAAAACCGAGCTATATACACAGCATATCAGGATAGTGTCTTTGCCAGAACCGATGAGAAGACATGGGTTGATCTTATGTTTAGACGTGCTGAAGTATGCCAGAGAATCTACCCCCAGAACAATACAATAATAAACAATATCAATGAATATTTCAGACAAGATCCTGCTAATATTCCGGATGCAGCCTATGATTCGCTTTATAACATCCTTGAAGATTTGGGATCTTACGACGATGTATTCATATTGGAGCAATATGCAAAAATGCTTCATCCTCATTATGAAGCTAAGCGTGATACCACAAGACTTCTAATGTTAAATCATTATCTCGGTTATTGCTGCACAGATATTTCCAGAAGTTATGAACCGGAACTTGTACATAAAGCAGTAGATTATTTTGAGCGCAATATCAAATTCGGCAAGAATTTCCCATCGTTGGATCAAGAAGCTGCAAAAGTAATTCCTCGTGACTATGTCAATCTCTGTTACATACTGACATCTCTCGGTGGTGTCTCTCCAGAGAAAGCCTTAGCATATACTGCGGATTTTGCAGATTTCCTTGAAAATAACAGCGAATACCTTTCAGAAGAAGACCTCTCCTTCTATAAAGAATATCTTGATTACATACGCACAACCTCTTTCCGTATGTTCTCAACGATGAAACATGAATGGAATTCGACAGATTCTATTTCTATTATAAAAATGTTTGATAATTCTCCATTTGCCAATGGCAGCATGGAGAATTTAAAGACTGCCGATGATAGCCTTTGCTATTACCATGCTATGGCTATTCTGGGCAAGATGCCAGTACATGAAGCTTATCAGGAGTGCGACAAGATCCTGATGAAGATCTTCGAGCGTTTCAATCAACTCGACAAGATAGGTGAAAGAGACTTGCTCGACATTGTCAACGATATGATTGTCACTTTCAAATTGATGGAAGGAAGCAATGAGAGCGAGTATTTTATGACACAGCGTGTTGTGAACTTTACCTATCAGCTCATTGATATGATTCAGCGTATCCGTATCGTAGGAAATTATCTCTTCTTCGACTACATTCTCTCAAGTTTAGCAAGCGAAGAAGTAGTAATCAAACACCTGCCATCTGGTATGAAAGAACAATTTGTAAGTAAAATTGCTGTAAAATCGCAGGTTGGTACGGTGATACACGTCAATATGGTAGAGAAATTGAGTGTGGCATTTTTGGAAAGTCTTTTGGATAAGAAACCTGAAGCATTCCTTGGTGTTATGAATTTTAACACTGTAGAAGAAATCAATTCTCATAGAAGTGACTTGATGCAGTATATTTCAATGGCAGCGCTTTTCCATGATTTGGGTAAAACTCAGATGGCAGAAATTGTCGGCAACAATTTCCGCAAGCTTACCGATCATGAATTTGATATCATCAAGATGCACCCGGATAAATCAATGAATTATGTCGCTCTCGATCCTCTCTTCGAGAAATACAAAGATGTAACTGTGGGACATCATAAATGGTATAACGGCAAAGGCGGATATCCGAAATCATTCGATAATACGAAGTCTCCTTGGCGTCCGATGATAGATCTGATTACTATTTGCGATTGTATTGATGCAGCCACTGATTATCTTGATCGTAATTATCGTGTTCCAAAAACACTGCAACAGGTATTGTCTGAGTTCGAGGAAGATGCTGGAACCCGCTATAATCCGGATATGATTAAATTTTTGCTAGAAGACAAAACTTTATTCAACCGACTTAATAGTATAATAATAAATGAACGTCCTCGTCTGGCAAGTATGGTTCGTGCACGTTATATACACGTTAAGGAAGAAAAATAAAAATGCCGTGTCAAAAGACACTGCTAATACTAAATATTAAATAATAAATATTAAATAATATCCACCCCCATACAGATTATTGTAGTGAGGGTGGATATAGTATTTTAAATTGATATTTATTTCTTGTTACCCTGAAGATTTGCCTGAGTCACAACAGCCTGAGCAAGCGACAAGAAGGATTGACCGACCATAGAGTCATAGTTCATAACGATCGGAGAACCATTATCACCTGCTTCACACACGCCCTGAACGACCGGAATCTGTGCCAAAAGTGGCAAATTCATTTCTTTTGCGAGGTCGGAAACGCCATTTTTGCCGAAGATGAAATATTTATTCTGCGGAAGCTCTGCAGGAGTAAACCAAGCCATATTCTCTACAAGACCAAGTACAGGAACATTGATCTTCTCGTTCTGGAACATGTCGATTCCCTTCTTGCAATCGGCCAAAGCAACCTGCTGAGGTGTACTTACGATCACACTACCAGTCAGATTGAGCGTTTGTACGATAGTCAAATGTATGTCACTCGTTCCAGGAGGAAGGTCGATGAGGAAATAATCAAGATCGCCCCACGCAGCATCGTTAATAAGCTGTTTAAGGGCGTTTCCTGCCATCGAGCCACGCCAGATGGTTGCAGAGTCGGGATCGACGAAGAAACCGACTGAGAGCAGCTTCACGCCATACTGTTCGGCTGGAATGATAAGATCACGACCATCGATATTCTCGGCATAAGGACGATAGCTTTCGAGATTGAACATCTTTGGCATTGACGGACCAAAGACATCGGCATCGAGAAGACCTACCTTATAGCCAAGCATAGAGAGACCAACGGCAAGATTAGCAGCGACAGTGCTCTTTCCTACTCCACCCTTTCCCGATGCTACAGCAATGATATTCCTGACATTAGGCAAAGGTTTTTCAGGTTCTGGACGAGGTGCTTGCTTTACTGCTGTCTTGATCTCTACCTCGACAGGCTCGTCATACTGAGCACAGAAATGCTTGATATTAGCTTCTGCTGCCTTTACTACCGACTTCATGAACGGATCGGTCGGTTTATCGAAAATAAGCGTGAAGCTCACTTTCTGTCCATCAATACGGATATCATCTTCAAGCATCTCACTCTCAATGAGATTCTTCTTTGTACCAGGATAGATGACCTGAGTCAAAGCCTGCTTTATTAATGCTGGGTATAAGGGCATGTATTTAAATTAAAAATTAAAAGTTAAAAATTAAAAATTAATAGCCTGATGCTAATAAATTAAAAATTAAAAATTACTTGTGCGACTCGAGTTCGCTTCGCTTCTCGCGGCCGAAACTACGATACGAATCAAGTTCAATCTCTACATCTGGTTCAATCCAGTTATCACGTTTCTCAAGCTCTATAGCCACATATTTGATGGCGATGCCACGTCCGAGCCATTGACTCTCATAATAAGTCTGAATGTTGCGGAGTGCAGCAATATCTGAAGCTACCTCGTCGTTATAAAGATCGTGGGTTGATGCAAGAATCCTGAGGTTGTTAGCCTTTGCCATCTCCTCGGTATAAGTCACGAGGAAATTGGAGTCACTCTTGAGATGTACGATTCCCTTCTCACCCATCACCTGACAATATCTGTTCATAAACATTGTACAAGTCAAGCGCTTGTTCACTTTCTTCATCTGAGGATCGGCAAAGGTAATCCAGATTTCCGAAACCTCACCTGGAGCAAAGAATGACGTCAGAAGCTCGATATGAGTACGCACAAAGGCAACATTGTCCATACCTTTCTCAATGGCTTCGGTGGCTCCCATGTGCATTCTGGCGCCCTTGATATCTATTCCGATGAAATTCTTGTTCGGAAACTCCTTGGCAAGTCCTACGGTATATTCACCTCGTCCGCAACCAAGCTCTACGACAATAGGATTGTCATTGTGAAAATAGTCCTGATGCCAACGTCCCTTGAGAGGGAATCCTGTCTCCTGAAGCTGCTCGAAAGTGTATTGGAACACATTCTTGTAAGTTGCCATGTCGGCAAACTTTGCAAGTTTATTCTTTGCCATATCAGTTATTGTCGTGACGAGTAAAGAAATATTTCAAACGGCTGAACAAAGACTCTCTTTTATCTTCAGAAGTCTTGAAATTGTCTGAATCTCGGAACTTCTCAATAGCCTCTTTCTCCTTTGAAGAAAGCTTCTCTGGTACATACACGAGAATATTGACGATAAGATCGCCTGTTCCATAACCTGAGTTCGAAGGAAGACCTTTTCCCTTGAGACGAAGCATCTTGCCGGGCTGAGTTCCAGCAGGAACATTGATACGAACCCGACCATTGAGCGTAGGAATCTCTACAGGACCGCCAAGAGCAGCTGTAGGGAAATCTACAAGAAGATTATATACAAGATCGTCGTGATCGCGTAAAAGTTCCTTGTCAGGAATTTCTTCTATTGTAATGATGAGATCTCCTGGTTGTCCACCTTGATATTGTGAAGGATAACCCTTGCCAGACATCTTAAGCTGCTGACCATCAAGGACACCGGCAGGAATCGTGAAGGAAATCTCTTCACCCTGTATCTTACCTTTCTTGGTAACGCCAGAAGCGATCTCCTGAAGGGTAAGCTTGACTGTCGTCCTACGATCTGCTCCCTTTGTGCTGCGTCGTCCGAAACCACCGCCAAACGGGCTACCGCCAGCGAAACCCTCGAACGGATTACCGCCATTGAAAGTATAAGTACGGCCATTGGCACTGAATCCGCCAGCTCCTCCGCCGAAGAACTGATTGAAGATATCCATAGGATCAAAACCAGCGCCACCGAAAGGATTACCTCCTCCGTAGCCACCTGCTCCTCCCATTCCGGCATGACCGAACTGATCGTATCGAGCTCGCTTATTATCGTCGCTCAACACATCATAAGCCTCGGCAAGCTCCTTGAAGTTGTTCTCAGCAGTCTTCTTTTCTTCTTCCGACGCCTGAGTCCACTTGTCAGGATGCCACTTGACAGCGAGCTTTCGGTAAGCCTTCTTTATTTCATCTGCACTTGCTCCCTTTTTCAGGCCAAGCACTTCATAGTAATCTCTTTTTGCCATATTATTGTCCTACAACGACCTTAGCGTAGCGGATAACCTTATCGTTAAGTTTATAACCCTTTGTAACACAATCAACAATCTTACCCTTGAGCTCTGGTGTCGGAGCTGGGAACATTGTCATTGCCTCATGAATATCATCATTGAAATCATCGCCCATTGCAGCTGGAATCACTGTGAGGTTGTTCTGTTCGAGATAAGTCTTGAACTTGGAATAGATCAGGTTGACACCTTCCTTAACCGAAGCAACATCGTCGGTCTTTTCCATAGCGTCGATTGCACGTTCAAGATCATCGATAACAGGAAGAAGCTTCTTCAAAGTCTCAGAACCGCCATATTTGAGCAAATCCTGCTTTTCGGAAAGAGTACGCTTACGGTAGTTCTCGAAATCTGCCATCAGATATACATAGCTCTTCTTCTGTTCTTCCAATTGCTTTTCGAGTTCTGCAATCTTCTCTTCAGGAGTCAGTTCTTTCTTCTCCTCAGACTTCTCTTCTGTATTTTCAGTTTCAGCTGCCTTAGCTTCCTCTGCAGTATTCTCTACAGTTTCTTCGTTCTGAACAGTTTCCTGCTGTTCCTTCATTTCTTCTTTTTCCATATATCTTATAATTATTATTCAGTTTGTTGAAAGCAAAATCTTATTTTCCGATAGTTTCAGCAATTATTATGCCATGACAATATGTCAGCCTTTGTGTGTCTCATATCCCTCAGGGAACCATTTGTCAAAATCCTTAGGTTCCTCGTTGAAGATTCCAAACAAAGCAGAACCGGAACCAGACATTGAAGCATAAACTGCACCATGATCGTAGAATGTCTGTTTAGCGACTTCAAGTTCCGGATGTAATGGGAAGACCGATTTCTCAAAGTCATTGAATATGCAATCCTTCCATTCTTCGACAGGCTTCTTAAGCAGCTCGTTCAACGGGATTTCTGGCATAACAGGCTTGACATTGGAATATGCCTCTTTTGTGCTTACTCCGAATGGAGGTTTCACAACAACAATGTACTTATCCTTGAGCGACAATTCGAAAGGAGTCATTTCCGAACCGATTCCCTCACAATACTGAGCTCCTTCGCGACAGAAGAATGCACAATCGGCACCCATTGCAGCTGCTTCCTTCTCAAGATCTTCGTTTGAGATTGGGAGATTGAACATCTCTCGAAGCATCAGAAGAACATGTGCGCCATCAGAACTTCCTCCACCAAGACCTGCGCCGAATGGAACAATCTTTTTCAGGTAGATTGTAACTCCTGGCATATCAGGGAAAAGCTTCTGCAGTCTTCTATAGGCCTTGACGCAAAGATTTGTCTCAGGATCTCCGTCAATTGCAAGACCGCTCATCACAATCTTACATTCGCCCGGAGCACCTTCTTCAATGATTTCTACAGCATCTCTCCAATCAATCGGATAGAATAATGTCTGAAGAATATGATAGCCATTCTCCAATCTCTTAGTTACAAATAAGCCTAAGTTAATCTTAGCGTGAGGAAATTTAATCATGATGATATGGTTCTCCTTTTATAATTGTAAAACTTCTATATATCTGTTCAACAAGGAAGAGTCTCACCATCTGGTGGCTGAATGTCATTTTTGACAAAGAGATCTTTCCTTGTGCGGCATCGTACACTCTTTGCGAGAAACCATAAGGTCCTCCGATGAGAAATACAAGCCTTTTGTTTACTGTCTGTAATTTCTGTTCAAGATATGCCGAGAATTCCCTTGAAGTGAACTCCTTCCCTTTTTCGTCGAGCAATACGAGCACATCGCCTTGCTGAAGTTTCTCGAAAAGCATATCAGCTTCGCGTTCCTTCTGCTGTTCCTCGTTGAGGCTCTTGGTATTCTTCAGATCAGGAAGTTCCTCTATCGTGAAAGGCACATAATGAGTCAGTCGTTTCGTATAATCAGCAATAGCTTCCTGGAAAAGCTTACCAGTTGTCTTTCCTGTGAATATTACGTGTAGCTTCATTTCTTTTTTCCCAAGATTTTCTTAATTCCGGCAGATTCGCCACAAAGGACAACAGTATAACCCTCTTCCAGCACAATTGTCGGATCAGGATTCATGAACACGTCTTCTCCGTTGTCAATGCTCAACACAGCACAGTTGGCATCCTTTCTTATGTTTGAATCGATGATCGACTTACCACAGAAAGGCATATCGGCTGTGATGACAAACTCTTCAAGAGTGAGTGGCACCTTATTCCCAGAAAGTTTCTCCATAGTCAGGTCGGACACAATGTCTCCAAGCTCAAGCCAGGACTTAAACTCTTTGATCTGTTGGTCAGTTCCAGCTACGATTAGTCTGTCATGTGGGAAAAGACGGTCTTTGCCAGATGGCATATTCAGAACGAGTCCTTCCCTGATGATTCGCACGAGATTGATATTGGATACCTTTCGCAATCCAAGTTCCATTAACTGCTTGCCACAGAAAGACGAGAACGGTGAAAGTTCAAATTCCGCAATATGAAGATCATAAGACAGCAATTCCTTCTCAAACTCCTTGCGGTATGATCGTTTGCTCTCGGATGAAATCTCACGGGCATTGAGATTATTCATGAAACGAGCCTCAATTGTCTTGGAAGAATTTGCGATCTTGCGTGAGTAATAAATCACAATAACAATAATCATTGCTGCTCCTGCAAGAACACCTTGAGTAAACGCAAAATAATAGTCGATGCAGACAACTACGATTATTGTACAGAGAATAAAACGGAAAATATTTAACAAGATAACAGTAGCTCTTGAAACGCCACCGGTATGCCAAAGATCTCTCGCTTCCTTTGAATGATAATGCTTGGTTGCAATCTGATAGATGAACGGTGCAATCAGCATGAGAATTATAGCAAGAGCAACGGCAGAACCTGCCCACGGATATTTATTCTCCAGAATCCTATTTATGGTCTCTGTGATATACGAAGAGAAATAAGAAGCATAAATGGTTGTCGTGAATACTATCAGCACCAGATAAATACCTACTGTCACCAGGACCTTTCGTAGAAGGATTCTGAACGAGCTGTCCTCACGAATTGTATTTCTGCTGGCAGAATAGTTCTCCAATAATAGTTTGAACTTATCGGGAAGCAAGCTGTCAAGCTTAACATAAGCAGGCTCAGAAAGCTTGATTACATAAGGTGTGACAAAAGTTGTAATAACAGATACTGCAACAATAACCGGATAAAGGTACTTTTCTGTCACGCCAATACTCTCTCCGAATTGAGCGAGAATAAAACTGAATTCACCGACCTGAACAAGTGTAAAACCTGTCTGCATGGCAGTTTTCAGATGCTGTCCGGCAAGCACGACTCCGACAGTGGCGAAAATGATCATTCCGACAACAACAACTATACTGAGTATTGTGATCGGCAACCAATATTCGAGCAACAATGCCGGGTCTATCATCATACCGACAGACACGAAGAATATTGCTCCGAACATATTCTTGATCGGATTAACAAGCTTCTCTATTCTTTCGGCTTCGATAGTCTCTGCCAAAATACTACCCATCACAAATGCTCCGAGAGCCGCACTGAAACCTGCGCCTGTAGCAAGAAGAACCATACCAAGACACAAGCCAAGAGCAACAATCGTCATCGTCTCGTCATTGAGGTGTTTGTGGCAATATCTGAAGAAACTTGGGATTATCATTATACCCAATACGAACCAAAGGATGATATACGCAACAAGCTTGCCAATCTGCATCGCCATCTCTCCGCCTTCAACACTTTGCTTGACTGCAATTGAAGCAAGAAGAACCATCAAGACAACAGCAAACAGATCTTCGACAACAAGAATACCAAGCGAGATTCCTGCAAATTTACGCTGTCTTAATCCAAGATCGTCAAGAGCCTTGAACACAATAGTGGTTGAAGACATACAAAGCATACTGCCAAGGAACAGCGAATTCATCTCGTTGAATCCCAAAGCTCTACCGACAAGGAAGCCTGTAGTCATCATTCCTATAACGATCGTGAGACATCCGACAATAGCAGTAGAACCTACCTGAAGCAGTTTTTTGAACGAGAACTCCAAGCCCATTGAGAAAAGCAGGAATACCATACCTACTTCTGCCCAATGTTCGGCATTCTCAATATCATCAATCCAAGACTTTCCGGCAACATAAGGACCAACAAGAAGTCCTGCAACCAGATATCCAAGGACAACTGGTTGTTTAAGAAATTTGAATAAGATACTGACAATTCCTGCTGTCAGCATTATTATGCCTAAGTCCTGTATCATATTACTAATTCATAATTGATAATTCATAATTCAAAATTTGGCTTCGCGCTACAAAAGCTATTGTCTGCCCTTTAGGGCTTATCTACCAAATTACCACCCTATAACTACCCAATTACTACTATAAAAATTAAATCAAAGCATAGTCCAAAACATCCTTCACTTCCTGGAAGTAATGGAAGTTAAGTCCTGTAAGATATTCCTTGGAGATCTCTTCAACATCCTTTCGGTTTTCTTCACAAAGAACGAGATCTGTGATTCCTGCACGTTTTGCAGCAAGAATCTTCTCCTTTACGCCTCCAATCGGCAAGACACGACCACGAAGGGAAACTTCGCCTGTCATTGCAATTCTCTCGCGCACCTTTCTCTTGCAGAAAGATGAAGCTAAGGAAGTAATCATCGTTATACCAGCAGAAGGTCCGTCCTTTGGTGTTGCTCCTTCCGGGCAATGAATGTGGACATTGTTATTCTCAAGAGTCTCCTGTGAGATTCCAAGTTCTTCTGCATGAGCCTTGATATACTGATAGGCAATTGTTGCAGATTCCTTCATCACATCTCCGAGATTTCCTGTAAGAGTAAGTTTCTCGCCCTTGCCCTTGCTCAACGAAGATTCTACATAAAGGATGCATCCTCCTACCGAAGTCCAAGCAAGACCTGTGACAACTCCATAGTATTTGTTTCCTTCATACTTATCAGGATCATAATCCGGCTTGCCAAGGTAGTCCTCAAGATCTTTTGAAGACAACTTTGACGGAACTTCCTCGTTCATTGCAGTCTTCCATGCTATGCGACGCATAATCTTTGCCAAACGCTTATCAAGCAAACGGACACCTGACTCACGGGTATATTGATTAATGATCTCGGACATCACTTTCTTTGGGATAGTGAGCTTTGAGTCCTTGAGTCCGTGTTCTTCCTTCTGTTTCGGCAAAAGATGTCTTTCTGCAATCTCAACTTTCTCTTCCAGGATATAGCCGCTCAAATCGATAATCTCCATTCTGTCGCGCAAAGGTGCAGCAATAGTCGATAATGTGTTGGCAGTAGCTATGAAAAGGACTTTAGAAAGATCGTAATCGACATCAATATAATTATCGTGGAATGTCGAGTTCTGTTCAGGATCAAGAACTTCGAGCAAAGCAGATGCCGGATCTCCTTTGAAATCAGCACCGATCTTATCTATTTCGTCAAGCACAAACACAGGATTATCTGTTCCTGCCTTGATCAATCCATTGATGATTCGACCAGGAAGTGCTCCAATATAAGTCTTACGGTGACCACGAATCTCTGCTTCATCGTGCAAACCACCAAAGCTGACACGAATATACTCGCGCTTCAAAGCTCTCGCAATACTTCTACCTAAGGATGTCTTTCCGACACCCGGAGGGCCTACAAGGCAAAGGATAGGCGACTTCATATCTCCGCGAAGTTTCAAAACAGCGAGATGCTCCAAAATGCGCTCCTTCACCTTTTCAAGACCGAAATGATCCTGATCAAGGACTTTCTTCGCATTCTGAAGATTCATATTATCCTTTGTGAGTTTACCCCAAGGGAGATCGACAAATGTACGAAGATAAGTGTGCTGCATGCTATAGTCAGGCGACTGTTCATTCATCTTCTGAAGTTTGTTAATCTCCTTCTTGAAGATTTCAAGAGCAGCAGCAGGCATGTTCTTGGTATTGGCAACCGAAAGCAGCTTGTCTATATCGTCCTGATTACCTTCACCCAATTCATCCTTAATTGTCTGAATCTGTGTATAGAGGAAATGTTTTCTCTGTGTTTCCGAGATCTCCTGCATAGTCTCGTGCTGCAACTTACTCTTTATCTGAGCAAACTGCATCTCACGATTAACGATAGAAGACAGCAATTTAGCTCGTTCGAAATAATCAAATTCCTCGATCAAGCTCTGTCTTTCCTTCAAAGACATTGGAAAGCTTGAGCTTAGGAATGCTGTAAGATAACAAGGATCGTTGAAGTTTGAGAGAGCGAAATTTATCTCTGGAGGCAATGCATTTTCATAAGCGCCAGACATCTTCCTGACATCTTCCTTGACATTGCTCAACAAAGCCTTCATCTTTCTGCTTCGTGGCGAAGGGTACTTTTCTTCAAGGATAGAGACCTCACCTCTCAAATATGGCTCATCGGCAATCATCTTATCGAGCTTCAGCAAACGACGGCCTTGTACGATAATGTTCTTTGTACCATCAGGCATTTCAAGGACCTTGATCACGTCGGCTAAAGCACCGATATGATAAAGATCTTTATATTTAGGGTCATCGGCTTTAGTGCTCTGCAAAAATATACCAATATAGCAATGATTGTTTTCTACTTCTTCAACCACTCTGAGAGACTTAGCTCTTCCGATACTTAATGGCATAGTCATTCCAGGGAAAAGAACCATATCTCTTGAAGCTATGATCGGGAGATTTCCCAAACACATCTTACTTTCATCCAAAGCTATGTCCAAAATACCATCAGTAAAAAGAGGAATAACTGCTGTAGCTACAGTACGACGATCCTCTTCAGGCGTTTGCTCAAAAAAATTTATATTGTTTTTACTCATAATCTTAATAATTGCGCGCAAAAATAATAAAAATCTTTGATTTTTCAAAATAAAACAATAGATTTGCAACAAAAAGGAGTATCTACAATGAGCAACTATCAATTTGACTTTCAAAAATTCTCTATCATTCAGCGACATTCAGCTATGAAAGTTGGAACCGATGGTGTGTTGCTAGGCGCTTGGTCAGGTCAAAAATTCGAGGAACAATTATCGTTGTCAAACTCCCAAAATCCAATAAGAATTCTTGATATCGGCACAGGAACAGGCTTAATTGCATTAATGCTTGCTCAACGCTTTTCCAATGCTGAAATAGATGCAATAGAAATAGATCACGAATCGGCAGAAGAAGCAAAACTTAATGTCGGAAACAGCATCTGGAAAGAACGAATCAATGTGATAGAGATGTCTCTCCAAGAGTACGGGAATCTGCTCTCAAATGAAACAGAAACCAAGATCAGGAAATACTCACTTATTGTCACAAACCCTCCTTTCTATAATGCTTCGCTGAAGCCTGAAAACGAAGCAAGAGCCACAGCTCGACACTGCGACTCTTTGCCATTTAAGGACATAACATCCTTTTGCGATAAATATCTGTGTAAAAATGGATTATTAGCAGTAATCTATCCAACGAATGTTGAGGATAACATCATGGAAGGAATTACATTTTCTAACATGAAATACCACACGATCTGTGATGTTTTCACAAAAGAAGGTAAACCATCCAAGCGACGTATGATAATGTTATCGAATATAGAACATCAAACATTATCAAACGAAAAATTATACATCAGAGATAAGGAAAACAATTACTCTGAAGCATATAAATCCCTGACAAGAGATTACTATCTGCCTTAAATCTTTTCTATTGTAACAGAAGGAACCCAACCGACATTACCGTCTGAAAGTTCTACTTCCGACCAACCGCTAAGTGTTGAAAGAACCTTAACCTTAAGTCCTTCATGAACTGTGAAAAGCTGTGTTCCACTATCTGCAGGAGATCCTTTCACTGTAATTGTAGGAGAAACTACAATAGCGTAATTGCGCTCATTGATTTTCTTATATTGATAATTAGCGTAGTAATTACTGATCAAACAAAGTAAAATCGAAACGATACCAAGATAGAAACCAATCTTGCGAATAGTCACCTTGCGCATAAAGAAATACCCCCCAGCACAGAGTGAGAACAGCAAAAAGAGTGCAATGGAAAGATTTGTCCAAGTATTACAAGAGAAGAGATCTCCGATTGCATCACTCCATTTCTTGAAGATGATAGGTTCAATAACATCAATCTTATCAACACAATTTGCCTTTGCCAACTCAAGATTTGCCTTAGCATCATTGTTAGAAGGAGCATAAATAAGACAACGCTCATAATTCAAAATAGCCTTAGCAAAGTTATTGTTCTTGAAATATGCATTGCCAAGATTGTAATAGATATCAGCATTCTTTCCATAGATAGTTACCAACGACTCATAGTCATCAATCGTCTGCTGATAGTTACCTTGTTCATAAGCAAGAGTTGCACGAGCAATCAAATCTTCTGGCGAAGCAATCTGCATTGTCTTGACAACATCTTCTGCGACATTCAGAGAATCTGTTTCCTGTGCCGATACAGGAATAAAAGTGCAAAGAGCAAAGAGCAACAAATATATTTTTCTCATAATCATTTCTTAATATTATCTTCCAAATTATCAATACATTCACTAGCTTTCCTGAAGAGCTGATCCATTGCCTGATCATCACTTGAAGGAGCATATCGAGCAAACTCACAAGTTGATACAATATCAAAATACTCTTTAATCAACTCTTCAGAGACGCCCTTACCTGCAAGTTGTTCCTTAACTGTTTCAGATGTCAAGTCACTTAACTTGATATTCAACTTATCTCCGACATAGCCCGACATTGCCTTATTAAGAGCCTCATAGAACTCATTCTGCTTCTTTGCCTTAAGAGCAGCAGAAGCCTCCTTCAAACGTTTTGTAGCAACCTTATTTGCCTTGCGAGTACGGAGCATGTCCTGATCGGCATTAAGCTTAATCTGACGACGATATACAAAAGCAAGTACAGCGAATATGATTAAAGGAATAAGATAGAACAACCAATACATAAATGATCCAAAGAACTTGGAATCTTCCTTGAACAAATCACTATCGTCAACCTTGTGGATGTATCGGATATCATTTCCCAATACCTTCAATCGTTCCTGGGCAACACCTCCATAGTTACTTACATTGCCGGAATTGTCAGAACTCTCGCCAATACCTTTTTCTACTTCAATAGTATACTTTTCTGTTGTAATAGTCTTGTATTGAGCAGACTTCAAGTCGAAATAACTGAATTCAAGAGATGGAATCTCAAATGTTCCAGCATGACGAGGAACTATAGTATATTCTATGACTTTAGAACCAGATACACCTTGTGGAGTAGTCTTTCCACTATAATCTTCTTTTGGATCATATACCTCAAAATCAGAAGGGAATTGTGGTTCTGGAGAATTTACATACTTTAAGTTTCCTGTACCTTCTATCTTAATTCGATAAATTACTGCATCATTCGATTTAACCTTGTTGCTTGTTAGTTCAGAGACAATAGAGAAATCTCCTACGCCATTACTGAAGACAGCAGGTTTGCCTGAAGGAAGAGCATTGACCTTGATCTTCTTTTCTGATGACTTCAAAGGAATCTCTACGTTTTGAGCATAATCCATTGGGAAGTCGAAGAATCCGCCTGTACTTCTATGTGTAACGACTTGTGCCTGAGCAATAAGACTTGCAGAAGGAATAGTAATTTCGCCTGTACGAGAAGGGAATAAAACCCACTGTGCAAGCTTATGCATCTGATAATTCTGTCCTTTGTATTGCTCTAAAGTTGTTTCGTTATCTTCTCCAAGTTCCTTTTCCTGAATAGTAAAACCGTCGAAGTCAGGCAACTTAGCATCAGACACTGCTGTAATTGGAGTATTACGGAAATATAACTTCAATGTAGCAACAATAGCTTCACCTTGATAAGCACTGCTCTTAGACAATGAAAGATCAAGATGTACATCTTTTATATTGACCTGCTCTGAAGATGATCTGTTTCTTCCAGAACTTTGTCCAGAAGGATTTGCAGACTGATCTGCAGGAAGCACCTTGATTGTTAATGAATTCGACTTATATGAATTTCCACCAGATATGATTGTTGCAGGTGGTATAGTATATGTTCCTTCTTCTGTTGCAACCAAAGTATAGGTAAAAGAAGAAGACATCGACTGTACACCATTAACAATAGAGATACTAGTTCCTGTTGCTGGACCGTATAAAAGTTCCAATCCTTTTACATCAAAGTCTGCACGAATCTCTGTTGCCTTATCATTAATAGAATATTCAACACGAAACCTATCTCCGACAGCTACTGCACTTGGCGCAGAAGCCTTTACATTCGGATCTGCCCATGCCTTTCCGAAAATAAAAAGAGATATAAGGAATAAAAGCGTTTTCTTCATAAAATACTATTATTACCAATCACGGCTTGTTTGTTTTTGTTTAACTTTCTGCATCTGTTTCTCTTGAACCTTCTGCTGAGTCTCTTTCTCATCACGATTATTTGCATTCAAGATTGCTTCAGCCTGATCCTTAGACATTTGATTCTGGTCTTGTTGCTGTTGTTGATCCTGCTGTTGCTGATCCTGTTGCTGTTGCTCGTCTTGATTCTGTTGCTGGTCCTGATTTTGTTGTTGCTGTTGATCTTGTTGTTGATCCTGATTCTGATCTTGGTTCTGATCATTCTTCTGAAGCAACTTCTGGGCTAGTATCAGATTATAACGAGTCTCATCATCTTTAGGATTATTCTTCAAGGCCTGCTTATACAACTGTATGGCTTTATCGTATTGCTGACCACACATCATCACATTTCCCGCATTGTGGAAAGCTTTGGATGCCAATTCCTTATTTCCTGATTTTGATGCTTTTTCTGCAGCAGAAATATAATGTGTATAAGACTCTTTCATCTTTGCTTCATCCTGCTGACGATACAAAGAATTGCCTAAGTCAAAGATTGCAATACTATCATTTGCATTACCTTCCAGCGCTCTACGATAACTGATTTCACTGTCGGCGTATGCTTCCTTATTATAATAATCATTTCCTTCTCTGATTGCAGAACGTACATTCTTCTGTGCAAAAGCATTATTGCAAGACAAGAATACAAGCACAACAGAGAACAACTTAATTCTTCGCATTACAGAATTTGCTTTATCAAGTAATATCATATCAATAATAATAAGCAAGAAAGCCAACCATGCGAACCAAGAGAACTTATCTTCATAATCTGCATATACATGACTTTCAAGTTCTGTGACTTCCAGTTGCGACAGATTCTCAATAATAGCATTGATTGCAGAATTGGAATTATCAGCATGTGCATAAATACCTTGTCCTGCAGCGGCAATCTTTCTCGCCATATCTTCGTCAAGATGTGTTGTCACAGGATTTCCTTCATTATCCTTACGATAGCTTCCAGGTCTTCCTGAATCATCTGGAACAAGCGCACCTTGCACACTACCAATACCTATCACGTGAGTTTTGATTCCTCTCTCTAATGCAGCTGCAGCAGCTCCTTGTGCGTCATCTTCATGGTTTTCACCATCTGTGATCAAGATAATTGCTTTCTGAGATGACTCATTTGGAGTAAATGATCGAACTGCAAGATTGATAGCCGAACCAATTGCTGTTCCCTGAATACTTACCATCTTTGGGTCAATGGAAGAAAGGAACATCTTAGCCGAAACAAAGTCATTGGTAATAGGAAGCTGAGTGAAAGCATCACCTGCAAAGACAATAAGTCCGACTTGGTCGTTCTCCATCTGATCGAGAAGACGACTCAACATTCTCTTAGCCTTCTCAAGACGATTCGGCTGAATATCTTCTGCCAACATCGAATTACTGATATCGAGACAAATCATAATCTCGATACCTTCTTTCTTTACTATTTCCAGCTTCGATCCGAACTGTGGACGAGCGGCAGCTATGATAAGACAAACCAAAGCCAATACTTCTAGCAGGAACTTCACACGAAGCTTACCTTCGCTAGCGTCCTTCATGAAGTTGCCGAGAAGTGCAATGTTTCCAAAGCGCTTCAAAGCTGCTTTTGTCATATATCTTGATGCTACGAAAAGGGCCACAAGTAAAACGACCGAAAGTAGCAACCAGAGGAAATGCGGATTTGCAAAACGGAAATTTTCCATTATGGGATATTTCGTAATATTGTATTTTTAATAATAATGTGTAAAAGAAGGAATGCTAAAGCAGCAAGGACAAATGGTAAATATTCCTCTTCCTTACGACTGAATTCGCGAATATTCATCTTTGTCTTTTCCATCTGATCTATCTCGTCGAAGATATCTGCAAGCTTAGACTTGTTTGTTGCACGGAAATATCTTCCGCCTGTCATCTGTGCCATTGCCTGCAATACATCTTCATCAATATCAGCCTTAACCTTTTGAGTAACAGGTCTTCCGAATGGATCATAACCGACAACCTGTTCGATTTCACCCTTACTTCCGACACCAATAGTATAAACTCTGACATTCATTGCCTTAGCTACACTTGCAGCATCACGAGGAGCAACATCACCGGAATTATTAGAACCATCGGTAAGAAGAATGATAACCTTAGACTTTGCCTGTCCGTTTCGGATTCTATTGACAGCTGTAACCAATCCATCTCCAATTGCTGTCTGTGAACCATCAATAAGGTCAAAATCAACAGACTTGATCATATTGGACAAAACTGCATGATCGCTGGTCATTGGACAAAGAGTAAAGCTTTCTTTACCGAAGATTACCATACCCATATTATCATTTGGACGACCTGCTACGAACTGCATAGCAACATCCTTGCTTGCTTCAAGACGGTTTGGCTTAAAGTCGGATGTCTGCATTGAATTCGAAACGTCAAGAGAAAGTACAATATCGATACCTTCTGTATCTGTTCTGCTCCAACTATCACTGCTTTGTGGACGAGCCAAGACTATAATTATCAAAGCTAATGAAGCAAGAAGAAATACAAAATTTATATGTCTTAGATATTCTTTCCACGACCTAGGCAATCGGGAGAATTGTTGTGTAGTGGAAATCTGCAAAGATGCTTGTGCAGTCTTCTGCTTCCAGATATAATAAGCTATAGCTGGAAGAAGTAATAATAGAAGAAACAGACAAGACGGATTTTCAAAAACCATTACTTAATTATTTGATTCAATATTAATATCCTCTGGATTCTCATTCTCAGTCTTCTCTTCGAACTTAGTCTGTTCGATGAACATCTTAGCATTTACGAATGAAAGCTGGTTTTCATCAGCCAAAGGCTTATATTTTGCGAATTTTACAAGATCGGCGAGCTGAAGTATCTGCTTGAGGTTCTGCAAGGAAGACTTTTGCTGCTCTGCAAGTTCGTACAATTCTTCAAGAATCTCGTCTGTAGTCTTCTCCAACGCATTAACTTCAAATCTCTCTTCGATATATTGGCGAAGGATATCAGTAAGTTCTGTCTGGAAAAGTTTATCGTGACCAGATTGCCAAAGTTTCTTTTTATCAAGCTCCACTAATGCATTCATTGCTGTGATGTGAGCAGGAACTTTGATCTTTTGAACAACCACATTGTCTTTTTTACGATGTTTCTTGTAATAATTGTATCCGTAGAATGCCGAAACCAAAAGAACGATCAGCAAAATAGGAATTACGATCCATAGAATATAATCCATGAAAACGAATTCCGGATCTATAACCGTTTTTATATCAAAAAACTTTGTCGGATCGACTTCTATGGAATCAAAAGGCTGAATTACGCGAAGAGCTAACGAATTTGTACGAATTGTATCGCCATTGCAAACGAATTCGAACGGAGGAATGCTCACAGTTGCGCTATCGAAGGCAAATATTTCGATATCTTTCTTGAGAGTCTTAACTCCGTTTCCCTCTGATATCGTATCGACACTTGGAATTTCGTTTCCGAGTTCGAGCAATATCTGCAAAGAGTCATCATAAGCAACAATGCCACCTTTCTTTTCTATTTCAGGGAACTTGATTTCCTGATTATCGGAAATAGTTGCCTCAAGATGAATGGTAGTAGGATTACCTATAATAACATATGTCGAATCCAATGCAACTTTTACCAAAGGTTGTTGTGCAAAAGAAACAAATGTTATCGAAAATAGAATTGTTATTAACGATAGAATTCTTTTCATACTCTTTTCTTGAATAATCCTAATAGAGCTGGGACAAAATCTTCGTCAGTAGAAACAGAAATGCTATCTACCTGACTATGAAGGAAAGCTTTCTTCATCTTTTCATTAGAGCTTGTCCACCAACTTGAATAGAGATCTCTTACTTTTCTGCTCGAAGTGTCGATCCAGCGTTCTGTACCTGTTTCTGCATCACGCACTTTAAGGAATCCGACATCAGGCAGAGTCATCTCTCGAGGATCATATACTTGAATTGCTACAAGATCATGTTTTGACTTTGCAATAGTGAGAGACTGCTGATAGTCATGTTTGTCGAAGAAGTCACTAATTATGAAAGTAGTACATCTCTTCTTCTGTGCATTGCTCACATATCGTATCACATTATCGATGTTTGTTCCTCTATTTGTAGGTTCAAACTTCAACATCTCACTGATGATAGCAAGCACATGCTTCTTGCCTTTCTGTGGCGGAATATATTTCTCGATTCGGTCGCTGAAAAACACGACACCGATCTTATCATTATTCTGAATACCACTGAATGCAAGCGTAGCTGCAATTTGTGTAATCTGTTCCTGCTTTGTTTGTGTCGTTGTACCAAACTCACGACTTCCGCTGACATCGATCAAGAGCATGACTGTCAATTCGCGCTCTTCCTCAAATATCTTGATATGAGGTTTGCTTTGACGTGCAGTCACATTCCAGTCAATGTCTCGCACATCATCTCCAACCTGATATTCTCGCACTTCCGAAAAAGACATACCATGTCCTTTGAAAGCCGTTTTATAGCTTCCTGCGAAAATATTGGAACTCAAGCCGCGAGACTTGATCTCAATTTGACGAACTTTCTTAATTAATTCTGTCGTTTCCATCAAGGCACTTCTACCTTATTAAGAATTTCTGCAATTACCTCCTCAGCAGTCATGTTGTTTGCCTCTGCTTCATAAGAGAGACCAATACGATGACGCAAAACATCTGGACAGATTGCACGTACATCTTCTGGAATTACATATCCACGACGCTTAAGGAAAGCATAAGCACGAGCTGCAAGTGCAAGGTTGATAGAAGCACGAGGAGATGCACCATACTGAATCATATCCTTAAGATTCTCAAGACCATAAGTCTCAGGATAACGTGTTGCGAATACGATATCGATGATATACTTCTGAATCTTCTCGTCGATATAAACCTGCTTTACAACCTTACGTGCATCAAGAATCTCATCAGCCTTAAGAACTGGAGCAACTGTATTTGCGAATCCTGAAAGATGAGCAGCAATAATCTTCAATTCCTCATCCTTCTTTGGATAGTCGATCTTAACCTTGAGCATGAAACGGTCACACTGTGCTTCTGGCAATGGATAAGTACCTTCCTGCTCAATTGGGTTCTGAGTAGCCATTACAAGGAATGGTTTATCGAGCTTGAATGTCTCGCTACCGATAGTTACCTGACGTTCCTGCATTGCTTCGAGAAGTGCTGACTGAACCTTTGCTGGAGCACGGTTAATTTCATCTGCAAGTACGAAGTTTGCGAAGATAGGACCTTTCTTTACAGTAAACTGCTCAGTCTTCTGTGAATAAACCAAAGTACCGATAACATCGGCTGGCAACAAGTCTGGAGTAAACTGAATACGGCTATATTTTGCATCGATTAACTGAGCGAGAGTCTTAATGGCAAGAGTCTTTGCAAGACCAGGAACACCTTCGAGAAGAATATGTCCGTCTGCCAAAAGTCCGATAAATAAAGATTCAACAAGATGTCTCTGGCCAACAATGACCTGATCCATTCCTTGATTCAAAATGTTTATGAAAGCACTTTTGCTCTCAATGAGTTCGTTAAGTTCACGAATATCTACTCTTTCCATATTTATTTTATTATATTTTCAGCAATTGTATATTTCTTAATTTCTTTTTCTTTAGTTAATCTCATTGATATCAAATGGTGTCTTTTGATATACATAATAATTGAGCCAGTTTGAGAAGAAAAGATTTGCAGTACTACGCCATCTAACGATTATCTCCTGATTTGGATCATTATCTTTGTAATAGTTTACAGGTGGTTGGATTGGCAAGCCTTTTCCTAGATCTCTCTTATATTCAGTATCGAGAGTGTCAGGTGCGTATTCCGAGTGGCCTGTTACGAAAATCTCTCGTCCGTCGCGAGCCATTACCATATAAACACCACTCTCCCAACTTTCTGCCATTATTGTAAGGTCCTTGACTTTAGCAATATCTTCAGATTTGATTTCTGTATGTCGGCTATGAGGTACATAGAACACATCGTCAAAACCTCTGAAAATTGGAGAATTCTCTACCAAACTATGATGTTTGAAGATGCCGAACATCTTCTGTGGCAGTTTATACTTTGGAATATCATAGAAATGATAAAGAGCTGCCTGTGAAGCCCAGCAGATATACATTGTTGAAGTCACATGAGTGCGTGTCCAATCAAATATTCTCTGGATCCAAGGCCAATAAGTTACATCCTCAAAATCGAGATGTTCCAAAGGTGCTCCTGTAATAATCATTCCGTCGAACTTTCTATCTATCAGTTCTTCGAAAGAAGTGTAGAATCGTTCAATATGCTCTGTTGAAGTATTCTTCGACTCATGACCAGGAACTTTCACAAATGTGATATCCAACTGAAGAGGCGTATTTGAAAGTAATCGGATAAGATCCATTTCAGTTCGCTCCTTCAAAGGCATGAGATTGAGAATAGCTATCTGCAAGGGACGAATATCCTGCGAATTTGCACGATCATCATCCATTACAAATATATTCTCGTTCTTCAGAGCTTCAATAGCAGGAAGATTATGTGGTAATTTTAATGGCATTTTATCAGATCTTAATAACAAGGAACTTTGACTGGCTCCAGAAAGCAGCCTTATCCTTAATTACAAGTGTAAGTTTCTTATCAACGCCCTTGACGAGTTCATAAGAAGATTCTGGTGCAGAAGAAAGAATCTTTGCATCTTTGCTGTTAAGTGCGATTTCATCAAATTCTCTGATATCAACCTTTGTGAAAGCTGATACATCAAAAGTACCATTTGTGAGACGAGCTTTTGAGAATACGCCACCTTGCACAAGACCAAGATCTTTCAATGTTGACTTTGACGCAACGATGTAATAACCTTCGTTGAGCATTGCGTCCTGAACATTAATCAAATTCTGCTGCTCTGCATTCTCTACGATCTTTTCTTCGAGGTTCTGCTGAGTTGCTGTAAGATCTGTGTTCAACTGCTGGATAGTATTTGACTGTTCAGTAACAACCTTCTCGTAAGAAGATATCTTAGCTGTGTAACCTTCGATATCTGAATTAAGACGTGTGATTGTCTCTTTCAAAACTTTGATATTGCCCAAAGCTGACTTATATTTCTTCTGGAATTCATCGAGCTCTTGCTGCTTTTCTGCAATCTTGTTCTGGATTGCCTGGAGCTGATCCATAAGATGCTCGCGCTGCTTCTTAAGGCTTGAATCGTTATTGCCCAAAGAGATTGAACCATTAATTTCATCGAGCTTTGCTGAAATTGCATTCATTGAGCTTGAAAGCTCTGCAATTTCATTTGATTGCTGAAGTGCAACAATCAACAAAGAGTCATTCTTACTAACTTCTTGTTCGTATTTTTCTCCTGAAACGAGATTACAACTTGTGAAGGCTGTTATGCAAAGACATGCTACAGCGAATAATAATGAATGTTTCATAATTCTTCTAAATCTTTATATTTGTTAGTCTTTTCTTTCTTTTCCGGTTCAGGCTTACCTCCTACTATCAGTACGATTTCGCCTTTAGGTTCTGTCTCTGTAAAATGTTCGATAAGCTCTTTGATTGTACCATGCACTGTCTCTGCGAACTTCTTCGAAATTTCTCTTGCAACAGCTGCCGGTCGATCGCCTCCAAAAAACTTACCGAGTTGTTCTAGAGTCTTAACGAGTCTGAATGGTGATTCGTAGAAGATAATTGTGCGAGGTTCTTCTGCCAAAGTCTTCAATCTTGTCTCGCGACCTTTCTTTTGAGGAAGGAATCCTTCAAAACAAAACTTCTCATTTGGTAATCCACTTTGGATCAAAGCAGGAACAAAAGCCGTAGGTCCTGGAAGACATTCAACCTCAATACCTCTCTTTACGCATTCTCTTACTAGCATAAAACCAGGATCACTAATACCTGGAGTTCCAGCATCAGATATAAGAGCTACAGTCAATCCTCCTGCAATCTTATCAGCCATTGCTTCACAGGTCTGATGTTCGTTGAACTTATGATGACTCTGCATTGGAACTTTAATATCATAATGATTCAAAAGAACACTACTGGTGCGAGTATCTTCTGCAAGCACAAGATCAGCTTCTTTCAGCACGCGTATAGCACGGAAAGTCATATCTTCAAGATTACCTACAGGAGTTGGTACTACGTAAAGCTTCATTTTTATTATATAATTAACGCGCAAAAATAAGAAATTATTCCATACAACAAAATATTTTTAAGAAGGAATAAGTAAAAGCAACATTTTTTCAATGTTTTTGCGTACAATTGTCGATTTAGCTGTGTGATTATTCACTATTATTGAAACTGCATAAGTGTTACCATCACTACTTTCGACATAGCCTGTATAAGCAACAACTGCCTTAGTTGTGCCTGTCTTCAAACGAGCTTTTCCGTCCAATCTTGTATTCTTTAAAAATGCATGTATTGTACCAGTTCTTCCAGCAACAGGAAATGAATCATAGAAGGCTTTATTACCTTTCATTTTACTAAGTAACTCGACCATAAAATGAGTTGTTACTCTATCTGCAGGAGCAAGACCACAACCATCAAAGATTTGTATTCCATCTGTGTCGAGTTTTTGTGATTTCAAGAAACTGTAAATGGCATTAATTCCGTCTGTCTCCGAACCATTTCCTTTCTGAATAGCGAGCTGTCGAAGCAACGATTCTGCAAGAAGATTAACACTAAAAACATTTGTCTGCTTTGCAATATAAGACAAAGGTTCGCTGCAATGAGTATAAATAATCTCATAATTATCCTGAACGGTTACTGATCGATGCGACAAAGCAGAACCATTGACATTTATTCCATTGTCAATCAGTTTTTTCTTAACACTTGAAGCTGCAAACATTGCTGGATCTGGAACATCGCCTTTCAACTTGAATGTTGGCGTACGATGAGGAACAGCTCCATATAGTACTCTCAAATTCTGATATGGTGCACCATAAACATAAGCGCTATCAAATGGATAATCTACTGATAAAAGTTGATTTTCAATAATTAGGCTATCAACTTCAGGTGTTATAGAAACGACAGATGGTTTTTGTCCTCTCTTGCTTGTATTAAGCAATATCTCATATTTATTGTCCGCATAGTTAAGACCAGATATTGACTGAGCATAATGATTGCCCATATCTTCCCAAGTCCATTCTGACGAAACTGGACTTTCTCTCATTATACTTCCGTCTCCTATAACATTTCCTTCAATTGAGGATATCCCTAGTCTTTTTACAGCATCCGCAACATAGATTGCAAATGCTTCCTTGGGATACTTACTATAAGACGATGAAAGCATAGCATTTCCATATCCTTTGATTATCAGATCTCCTTTTAAAACACCACCTTCTATAGTTCCAGTATATCCTACTTCTGTCTTGATTGTACTTTCGGGATCAAGAACAGATAAAACTGTTGCTGTTGTAAGCAGTTTCATTACTGATGCAGGTTGAACAGAGCGCTCATTATCATAAGAATAAATTATCTCATTTCCAGAAGGTTTAAGACGTGTTATTTCCAATGAAACAGTAGCGTGTTTCATACCTTTTGATTCGAGCCAAGTGTAGAACTCTGCAGGCAATTTACGAGTTTGTGCATTGCACACGAAGAAACTCATGAACAATGCACAAATAATAAGATGCTTCATATATAAAACTAAAGATGTATTCTTATCAATGATAAACTATCGACAAACAATGTCTCATCTTCAACATTCAGACTGTCCTTAATAAGAGATACTGACGCAATCAGCGATTTAAACTTCTTTGATTTATCAGTTCTTCCTGTCAAAGTATAAGTTCCAACAGACTTAATAATCTTCAAATTACTTTCACCAATACGAATGCTATCCTCGTGTTGTTCATAGTTCAAAGACATTGAGGCTACTATATAATGAGCATTCGGTATAATTGGCACATGAAGACTCCATACCATTGAGTCGCCATCGATATAATTTGAATCAGTCTGTATTTCCCAAAATCTTGTTGATGATAAATAAGACTCATCAAGAGTGATATAATTCTGTATTGTCCAAATCTGAACTGTATCACCTGCTTGACTGATTGGGAAAGCACTTTTACGCTCTGCAGCTTTTTCTTCCCAACCATCAATTTCCTCTTGTAAAGCATTTTCGACTCTACTATATACTTTTACGAGACGATTGAGATTCTGTCCGTACCAAACAAGAGAACTATCATACTGAGCTCTTGTAATTCCTTGTTTAACAAGAACAGCAGCCATTACATTCTTCTTATAATCTTCGTTGAAGGTAGTGAAAGAATTACTCTGCTGCAATTCTAATAATCCTTCCGAACGATGAACTTCGCACAATACTTCTACCATCTTATCTTCGTCCAAAACGTAATCTGGACGTGAAAGACAAGACGCAAATAGAAATATAGTTACAAAAAAAATGCTAGTTTTTCTCAAGATTTTTGCCTTACAAATAAACAACACTTTTCAAGATACAGAATTCATCATCTTGATAAATGTTTTAGAATAGAACAACAGAAGGCAAACAACGCCAACAGAGATTGCAGAATCCGCGAAATTGAAAACAGGACTAAAAAATATAAATTCTCTATCGCAAGTAGGTGCCCAAGATGGCCAAGTAAAATCAAAACCTAAACAAGAAACAACTTCTCTTGTATGAGGGAACCATTCCGGCCAATCAAAACTGAAAAGAGGAAAGTAGAACATATCTACAACCAAACCTCTAAACCATTCACCATATGGCATCAATCCATTTGAAGTATCTGCCCATTGAGCTACTTGCCCGATACTATTAGTGAACAACCTTCCATAGAATACACAATCTATGATGTTGCCTAAAGCACCTGCTATAACCATCGACATGATAACAACAAATCCTGTAGAAACGATTTTACGTTTTATAGACTTTGCCAACAGATAAGAGAAAAAGCCTACTGCTGCTATTCTAAAGAATGTCAGGAGATATTTATCAAACAACTGCACACCGAATGCCATACCATTATTCTCCGTAAAAGCGAGGTAGAACCAAGATGTCACCTCATAACTCTCATGGAGAATAAAATGAGTTTTGATATATATCTTAATTATCTGATCAATAATCAGAATAGCAAGAACTACTGCAAATGCAATATATCCCTTTTTCATCGAGCGTTATTAGTACGACCTCTGTTTTCCTTTGCTTCGATTGAGAGTGTTGCATGAGGTACTGCACGAAGTCTTTCCTTCGGAATAAGGTTACCTGTAACTCGGCAAATGCCATATGTTTTGTTCTCAATACGAACCAAAGCGCCTTGAAGTCCTTTGATAAACTTCTCGAGTCGTGATGCACGAAGTCCTAATTCTTCACGATTGAGTGTATCAGCTCCATCTTCCATATTCTTAAAGACATGAGCTGTATCGTGATCTGAATTGTCATTATTGCGCAACTGCGCACGCAAATCTTCATACTCTGCCATAGCGACTTCGAGCTTGCCATTGATGAGTTCCTTGAATTCCTCAAGATCTTCGTCAGAGTATCTTACTTTATCCTCTGCCATGGTTAAATCGTGGGTTTGTGTTATTAAATATGTTGTTAATTTATTTCTTTATTTCAGCTTTAACTACATATCCGTCCATATCAAGTTCTGTAGCGTTAGACAAAGATCCTGCTGCTACAATTTCAATTGATGTAGCAAGAACCTGAGACTTGATATAGTCTGCAAAATCTGCAACAGCTGCATCTGTCTCAACATTCGATTCGAGTGTGATATTGATGCGATCTGTAATTTCGAAACCAGCTGTCTTGCGGTAATTCTGAATACGCTTAATGAGATCACGTGCAGTACCTTCTTTCTTCAATTCTTCTGTAACTGTGATATCCAAAGCAACAGTTACTCGGCCTTCAGAAGCTACATTCCAACCTGGCATATCCTCAGAAAGAATTTCTACATCTGAAGTAACAATCTCAATCGGAGTGCCTTCAAGTTCGAAGTTTACCTTACCGTTCGATTCGAGTTCTGCAATCATGTCCTGAGAAAGACCAGAAAGAGCAGCAGAAAGACTCTTCATGAGCTTACCGTAGCGCTTACCAAGTTCGCGGAAGTTTGGTTTAACCTTCTTGATCAGAACATGATCATTAGAATCAGCAATCTTCAAATCCTTGACATTTACTTCACTAAGGATAAGATTCTTAACAGAAAGGATATCTTCTGCCTGTTCTGCATCAACTGCTGGGAACAAAAGAGTCTGAAGTGGTTGACGAACGATGATCTTCGAGTTCTTTCGGATAGAGAGAACAAGAGAAGTCACAGTTTGTGCAAGAGACATCTTACGTTCAAGAGATGCATCTGTAGCACCTGCAACAGGGAACTTAGCAAGGTGTACGCTTACTTCTTTATTTCGTCCACTCACAGCATTGAGATCACAATAGAGTTTATCAGCATAGAATGGAGCGATTGGAGCCATAAGCTTAGCAACCGTCTCAAGACAAGTATAGAGTGTCTGGTATGCAGCAAGTTTATCACTTGTCATTTCTCCTCTCCAGAAACGCTGACGATTGAGACGAACATACCAGTTAGAAAGGTTATCACAAACAAATGACTCAATGAGTCGTCCAGCTTGCGTTGGTTCATATGAATCATAGTTCTTATCAACCTCATTGATCAATGTGTTCAAAGAAGAGATAATCCACTTATCAATCTCAGGACGTTCTGCCATTGGCACTTCTGGTTCAGCACCAGTGAAGCCATCGACATTTGCATAGAGAGCAAAAAGCTTGTAAGTATTAAATAATGTACCGAAGAACTTACGGCTTACCTCTGTAACACCATCAACGTCAAACTTGAGATTATCCCAAGGAGAAGCGTTTGTGATCATGTACCAGCGGAGAGGGTCTGAGCCATACTTTTCAATAGCGCCGAATGGATCAACTGCATTTCCAAGACGCTTCGACATCTTCTGTCCATCCTTTGCAAGAACAAGACCATTTGAAACGACAGCCTTATAAGCAACAGAATCGAAGATCATAGTGCCAAGGGCGTGGAGTGTAAAGAACCAACCACGAGTCTGGTCAACACCTTCTGCAATGAAATCAGCAGGATAAATAGTGCGATTGTCAAATGCTTCCTTATTCTCAAATGGATAATGAATCTGAGCATAAGGCATAGCTCCTGAATCAAACCAAACATCGATGAGGTCTAGCTCTCGCTTCATTGGCTGTCCAGTTGGAGAAACAAGAATGATATCATCAACATAAGGACGGTGGAGATCTATCTTCTCATAGTTATCCTTTTTCATATCGCCTGGCACAAATCCCTTATCCTTATATGGATTAGTCTTCATGAAACCTGCCGCAACTGATTTTTCGATTTCATTGTATAGTTCTTCAACCGAACCGATGCAGATCTCTTCTCGAGTATCTCTGTTGCGCCAAATAGGAAGTGGAGTACCCCAATAACGAGAACGAGAGAGATTCCAGTCATTCAGGTTCTCAAGCCACATACCAAAACGACCAGTACCGGTTGACTTTGGCTTCCAATTGATTGTCTTATTGAGTTCAATCATTCTCTCGCGACAAGCAGTAGAACGAATGAACCAAGAATCGAGAGGATAATAAAGCACAGGCTTATCTGTTCGCCAGCAGTGTGGATAGTTGTGTACATGTTTTTCAACCTTAAATGCCTGACCAGCGCCCTTCATCTCGATACACATCTTCACATTGAGGTCATCTTCCTTTGCGGCTTTTTCGGCATCATACTTACCTCCTTCATTGAATTCTGGAGCATAAGCATTCTTTACAAAATCGCCTTCATGAACCTTGTAAGCTTCTGCGTTGACACAAGCCTTTACAAATGCCTCGTCACACTCAGACATGAGATAGTATTTACCTGTCATATCCACCATTGGACGAGTTTCTGCAAGCTTGTTAATCATAAACAAAGCTGGAATATCAGCAGCCTTAGCGACCTTAGCATCGTCAGCACCGAACGTTGGAGCGATATGTACTATACCTGTACCGTCTTCTGTAGTTACATAGTCTCCTGGAATAACACGGAAAGCCTTCTCTGAGATTTCTACGAACTTATCCTGACCACAAGTAAATACCTTATCTGGATTTGCGGCAGCATATTCATTAACAAATGGAGCTGCAAGATCATCAACCTTCTCGCATGGCTTTACCCACTGCATGAGCTGCTCGTATTTCATACCTACGAGATCAGAACCCTTATAGTGACCTACAATACGATATGGAAGTTCCTTGCCATTAACCTTCTCGATATCGAGAGCTTCCATTTCAGCAAGTGTCTCGTACTGCTTACCCTTGAGATAAGAAGACACACGAGCTTCAGCCATTACAATAGTTAGCTTATCGCCATTATATGGATTAAATGTCTGAACTGCTACATAATCGATATTAGGACCAACGCAAAGAGCTACGTTTGAAGGAAGTGTCCAAGGAGTAGTTGTCCATGCGATGAAAGCAGGCTTACCCCACTCTGTCATCTCTGGCTTTGGATCTAACATCTTGAACACACCAGTAACTGTTGTATCCTTAACATCACGATAGCAACCAGGCTGATTCAACTCGTGACTTGAAAGACCAGTACCTGCAGCAGGTGAATATGGCTGGATAGTGTAGCCCTTATAAAGAAGTCCTTTGTTGTAGAGTTGTTTGAGCATCCACCACAAAGTCTCAATATATCTGTTGTCATAAGTGATATATGGATCATCAAGATCAACCCAATAACCCATCTTATGAGTAAGATCTGTCCACTCCTTTGTATATTTCATGACTTCCTTACGACAAGTAGCATTGTACTCATCGACAGAAATCTTCTTACCAATATCTTCCTTTGTGATACCAAGACTCTTCTCAACGCCAAGCTCAACAGGGAGACCGTGTGTATCCCAACCAGCCTTGCGCTTAACTTGATATCCCTTCATTGTCTTGAAGCGGCAGAAAATATCCTTGATTGAACGAGCCATTACATGGTGAATACCTGGCATACCGTTTGCCGACGGAGGACCTTCATAGAACACAAATGAAGGACAACCTTCGCGAGTTGTCATACTCTTTTCAAAGACATTTTCCTTGTCCCACTTTCCCAACACCTCTTTGTTGATTTCCGAGAGGTTGAAACTATTATATTCTGCGAATTTCATAATCTATATTAATTTTTCAGGCGCAAAAATAAAAAATTCCAGGCAATATTCCAAACATTTGCCCAGAATTTAAATTTATTTTAAATACTTGTCCAAATGTCATAACTTGCTATGGCTTGTCCGACTAACATTTCGTAACCGCATTTCGCATTTGCTCCCTGTTCACGGGCCTTTGCCATAAACAGCGTTACTTCAGGATTATACACTGCATCGAAGCAAACATGCTGTTCGGTAAGATACTCGTAAGGAATAGCTGGACATTGGTCAACTTTTGGGTACATTCCAACTGGGGAACAATTCACAATCACCATATATTCCGACATTATTTCTTGCGTCAGATCTTCGTATGTAAATCGACCTGGGGAAGCTGTACGTGACACAAATTTTGGTTCAATTCCCAATTCTTCAAGAGCAACTTTTATAGCTTTACTTGCACCTCCTGTACCTAGAATTAAAGCTTTTTTATGATAGTTCTTGAGCATTGGTTTGATGCTATTTGTAAAGCCGATAATATCAGTATTATAGCCTTTTAACTTACCATTTTCACCAACCTTGACTGTGTTTACTGCTCCTATCCTTTCAGCCATCGGATCAAGTTCGCTGAGAAATTGCATCACATCCTGCTTATACGGAATTGTAACATTGAAACCTTTCAGTTCTGGAGTGTTCTTAATTATGTCTAAAATATCATTAATATTTTCAAGGTCAAAATTCTCATACACTGCATCTATTCCCATTTCTGCGAATCTCTCGTTGTGAAATTTTTTCGAGAAAGAATGGCCAAGAGGATGGCCTAAAAGTCCATATTTTGTTGTCATATAGTTTCTACAAATGTGAAATATCTCAAAAAACGATGCAAAAATAATAATAATATTGGCAAAAGAGAAATATTTTTAATAAATTTGCGCGATAAATATAAATATAATAATGAATAGGCTGATTCTTTTCATATTATCTTTCCTTTTAAGCATGTCATTTGTATCTCCGATGTCAAGCTTTGCAAAAGATACACAGAAATTCGTCGTGGTACTTGACGCAGGTCACGGCGGAGGTGATGTAGGAACTCCTCACCGCAACTGTAAGAAAGATGAAAAGGCTATAGCACTTGACGTGGTATTGCGAATCGGCAAACTAATTGAGGCTAACCACTCTGACGTCAAAGTTGTTTATACCAGAAAAAAAGATGTCTATCCTTCGCTTCCTGAACGCACCCAGATTGCGAAGAAGGCAAAAGGAGATCTCTTTATTTCAGTTCATGTCAATGCAGCTCCTGACCGTTCAGCTCGAGGAATAGAAACTTATGTATTCGGTGTGACAGGTCTTAAGGGCAAATCAGCGGATGAACAGAAGCGCATCCGCGAACGAATGGCAAATGAACGTGAGAACCTCGACATAAGCGGAAAACAAGTCGATTTCGATCTTGATATGGATATCGAGACAAAGATACTCTGTCAGGCACAGCGAGAAAAAAATAATATATACAGTGAGGAGGTTGCAAACCTTGTACACAATTCTATGCTTTATGCTGCTCGTCGAACTTCATACAAGGCAAACGTGAAGGATCGTGGCGTAAAGCAGAAGAATATCTTCGTGCTCTGTTACTCCCCTATGCCTGCAATCCTCGTTGAACTCGGTTATATGAGTAACCCAGCCGAAGAGAAATTTCTTAATTCAGAAGAAGCTCTTTCTTCTTTCAGCCGTGCTATCTACGATGGTTTTGTGAAATATAAGACTTCATGGAGCAAACGAAAGCTTACAACCAATGCTGCGAATAACGAGGCATCAATCGAAATAAAAGAAAAGCCAGCAGAAGCTAAGACGGTTGCCAAAGAGACTAAGGCAGAAACTAAACCTTTAGAAACAAAACAAACAAATAAGCCAACAGAAATCCAAAAAGCTGAAGAAATAAAGGAAGTAAAACCTGTAGAAAAACCAATAGGAACAAAAAATCAAAAGGTTGAGGAAGTAGTTCCTATTCAAGAAACTGCAGCAAAACCAACAGAAGAAAATAGTGTATATTACAAGATACAGTTCCTTACAAGTGATCGACTTCTCAAATCCGACGCCAAGGAATTCAAAGGCTTCTCTCCTGTTGATCATTATGTCGACAATGGTGTTTATAAATATACTTATGGCAAAAGCGACAAACGCGGAAGTCTATCAAAAGAATTAAGTGAAGTTAAGAAAAAATTTCCTGATGCATTTATTATTGCAACCGATGCAGCAGGTAATAGAATTAGATAAATATGAAAATAAGCAACGAATTCAAAATTGGATTTTGGACAATCCTTTCAATAGTAATTTTATTCTTTGGTATCCAGTATCTCAAGGGTATTAATTCCCTCAAACTCGGTACCAACTATTATGTAACATGCAACAACGTTGAAGGCCTTATGTCTTCAGGTCCAGTCAAGATAAATGGGTTCAAGGTCGGTAACATCCGTTCGATATCTTATAATCCAAGCAAGAACAGCGACATCATCGTCGAGGTTAATATTGCCAACAAAGATCTTAAGATTCCTACAGACTCTCACGCTAAGGTCACTTCCGATCTTCTCGGCTCTAGTGCTATCGAGATCGAACTTGGCACTGCCACAACATTTCTCAATAACTACGACACAATCCCTGGTGGAGAGAAACTTGCTGGCATTATGGATGCTGTTACACCTATCATATCCGATGTACAGTCTCTTATGCCAAAGATTGATTCTTTGATAACAGGCATAAATGTCTTGGTAAATGAATCAAAGATGCAGGAGAGCCTTCTCCAGCTTCATACGCTCTCGCTCCAACTCAACAACACTGTTGCGACTCTCAATAAGTACATGAAGGGCGACATTCCAGAGATTCTCAGCAATGTCAACAATCTTACAGCTAATGTTGACACATTGACAACTCAGGTCAAGGATGCTCATATAGAAGAGCTTATTGCTAAGGCAAACACAACTCTCGAAACTACAAATCAACTCTTGCTAAAGGTATCCGAAGGTGATGGTTCTGTAAGCAAACTCATAAACTCGCCAGAACTTCACGACAATCTTATCGAAACAATTTCAAGTGTTGATTCGCTCATCAACGATATCAAGCAAAATCCAAAGCGTTATATAAACATTAAAGTGTTCTAAAACACATCAGGCTTAGCCTGTACATCATCATTATGAAAATAGCAATCATTGGAGCCGGCAATATGGGAGGAGCCATTGCCCGTGGACTTGCATCCGGCTCAATCGTTAAAGCAGCAGACATAACAGTCACTGCACACACACAGAAGACTCTCGATAAACTTAATAGTGATATCCCAGAAATCAATACAACACTTAACAATAGCGAAGCTGTCGTTGGTGCTGATATCATTATGCTCGCCATTAAGCCTTGGCTTCTCAAAGGAATTATCGACGAAATCAAGCCTTCTCTAGATCTAAACAAGCAGATGATTGTAAGTATCGTAGCTGGCGCTTCATTTGATGATCTCAAAGACATGCTAGGAAACGACAATACAGCAATGTTCCGCGTAATTCCAAATACAGCTATCTCTATCAAGAAGAGTCCAACACTCATGTGCTGCTGCAATTCATCTGAGGAACAGGTAGAATATGTCAAGAGCCTCTTCGACGAACTAGGACAGGCATTCATACTTGAAGAACGACTCATGGCGGCAGGCACAGCAATCACATCGTGCGGTATTGCTTATGCATTTGAATACATCAAAGCTGCCATCCAAGCATCAATCGAACTCGGTTTCTATCCACATGTAGCTAAGGCTTTGGTTGACCAAACTGTGATTGGCGCAGCTTCATTGCTCGAGGAGAATAAAACAATGCCAGATGCGGAGATCTATAAAGTCTGCACACCTGGCGGTATTACAATCAAAGGTCTTAACGAAATGTCAGCTCAAGGCTTTGACAATGCTGTCATTGCCGGCCTTAAGAAAGCAGCCGGCAAGTAATTTCCAATTAACGCTTAGCTGGTTTTGGATAGCCAGGCTTAACAGGAATTCTCTCATTATCGTTAGCCGCACTCAAAGCAAGCCATGCAACGATAGTCGCATTCACCTGAAGATCAGGGATCGAGAGACGCTCATATGTATCCATGTTTGTGTGATAAGTGCGGAAATACTCCAAGAAATCCTGTATAAACTGATAGGCAGGAAGACCTACTCGATCAAATGCGACATGGTCTGTACTGCCTGTCTTTCGTGGTGAGAGTGTTTTGAATCCGAGATTCTCTATAGCAGCACCCCAAGTCTTGAAAAATGGAACAGCCATATCATTTTGTTCAAGATAGATACCACGGAAACGTCCAGAACCATTATCCATATTAAGATAAAGAGCAAAGTTCTTATATCCATCGAGCTTCTTGTTTTCCTTTTGATCATAAAGATAGCTGCTACAATAGCCTCTTGAACCATAGAGACCCTGTTCCTCTCCACCCCAAAGTGCGATACGGATAGTACGACGAGGTGAAACGCCCAAAGCCTTGATGATACGCATTGCTTCCATCATAGTAACACATCCTGATGAGTTGTCTGCTGCGCCAGTTCCGCCATGCCAAGAATCAAGATGCGCACCAATCAACACAACCTCATTCTTAAGTTTAGGATCTGTGCCAGGAATCTCAGCAATTACATTATTGATCCTTTGATTATCGGTAAATTCATTCTTAAGATCAAGCTCCATTTCCACCTTCTCACCTCTCTTGATAAGACGAGCCATACGACCACCATCTTCCAATGGAAGAGTAATCTCAGGAAGTGGTTCTGTATCACCAACCTTATACTGAACGCCAGTGCCACTTGTCACATTAAATGTACCACGTGTATTGATGATAGCCAAAGCTCCTTCTTCTTTGAGCAATTCTGAGAATTTTGTCTGAAGCTCGCGCATCTTCATCATTTGTTCGCGAGTAGGCATCATACCACCTCTGTTTCCGCCTCGACCAGGAATATACTCGTGATAACCAGGTCGAACGTCACTCTCCATCACTTCAAGTTCTTCGTCAGAATACCTTGTAGCTAGAGGTTCGAACGACATTTCATACGTTTGAGTTACAGGCATAAGAACAATCTTGCCAGTCATCTTTCCACGATACTTTTCAAGTTCTTCGTCTGTAGTAATCTGCTTTTCCACATAAACCACTTCTCCCTTAACGAGAGCCTTGGTACTTCCAGACCAAGCTCGAGGGTTAGCAGCATAACTGCAGTAATAAGGAGCAGTCATAGCGACATAGTTTTTCACATTGTCCCAACCGCCCTTTGTGAATTCCGAAGCGAATTCGATACGTGCATTGCTCAAACCAAGTTCTGTGAGTTTATCCATCACAAGCTTCTCAGAACGCACCTTCATCTGTGAAGCTGCGAGTCGAGAACCAAGCTCATCAGTCATAAATTCTGCAAGTTCTTCCATCTTGGAATTAGCAAAAGCCTCTTCCTTAAGTCTGAAAGCCAGCTCGTCAGGCAATGCTGTCTGAGCTTCGACTTGCATAAATCCGCAAGCCATAGCCATTACGGCCAAAATCTGTTTTTTCATTTTCATTTAGTGATTATAATCTTTTACCTTCTTTTTTTTAATCGGACAAAGATAATAAGAAATCTTCAATTGTGTCAAAATATAATTGAAATACGCTTTTATGTTCGCTTTTAATTATGTCTAATAAACGAAATACGACTACATTTCAGCAATTCAGTTTATCTAATTCCCGATCGGGAATTTGTTGTCGGGAATTCCCGACGTCTGATCGACGCTCGTCAATGAGTCCAACGAAAGTCCGGAAGTCTGATTGACGACCGTCGACATCAACACTTGTAAACAGTTGTTGATGTCAACAAATATCGAAAACAAAAACTAAAACTATTTGTTAACTCCGACGCGAGTCGAAAACAATTCCAACCAAGGAAATATATGAACATCTTTCTACGATTGCTCTTCCGGATTCTTCATGTAGTAATCATCGTAAGTTTTTTACATTACGCAATTTCCGGGCAAGTGTTCGTCACAATATTATTACAATTCAGCCGAAAGAAGCGAAACTTCTTCCGGCTGAAATTATATTTTCACATTCATTTTTTTCGATCTTACTTCTTCTTGGAACTTTTCTTCCCCCTAGTAACGCCAGTACTCTTAATCGGTTTTGAATTTTTTGTCTTCGACTTATCCATATAACGGTTATAGAGCGAATAGTAACTTTCGAGACGCCCATCGTCAACGATGAGCTTCATCTTGTTATACGTAACTGAGTCGTTGTCGATGAACTCTAGAAGTTCCGGATTAAACTGTTCGCCAGAGAGTGTCCTGAACTCTTTCAGAACATCCTCAAACTCGCGAGGTGTATGGTAATTTCGTCCGATATTCTCTGTCGCAGCATCTAAGCAATCGGTAACAGAGACAATACAGATGATTGGGAAATAACGAGACTTACGATTCTTGAACCTTGAAGGATATCCATCACCGTCATACCACTTGTGATGACCATATGCAATATCCTGGTACTGCATGAACGACATGTCTATACCAAAGAATCGTGCAGCTTTCTCTGGATGAAGCTTTATTATGTCATATTCATGATCTGTGAGACGACGGAAACAATTATTGATGATTGTAGGCATCGAGATCTTTCCCAGATCGTGATAGATAGCTGAGAGATAAGCAAATGAAAGCAGTTCTGTTCGTTTATTCACTACATCTTCAACCGTATTATATCCAGGAACACCAATAAAGTACTCTGGTTTTTTATCAATGAGGTTCTCTGTCAATACCTGAGTCAAATCTGCTACCATAGATGAATGTACATAGGTAGTTGGTTGTTCAACGACCACAAGACGGAACAAAAGTTCCTGCTTCTCTCGTGTGGAAAGATATTTTAGTGTTATCGGATTGGTTACAATATTGGCTAGAATCTGACCTTTCTCGAAAGGATATTTACTATGTTCGTAGCTTGAAATAACCTGCAAAATGTGATTGATACCATCTTTGACCAGATCGCTCTTCTCATTATCGCTGTAAGTCGTATGACTAAGCAATGTGATAAATGTCTGGAAAAGATTATAGAGATAATTAATCTTGATCGAAGGATAACCGTTCTTTAACTCCATCTCAGGGTCATTCTTCCACTTCTTGATAAACTCTTCCATCGCAATGTCCCAAGTTTTATTGCCCATGAATGCCTCAACGAGAAGATCATCGTATTCGAGTTTACCGTAATAACGGTTCTTCATATCGGAAGAAATCCCAAGTTCTGACCTCACGTCACAATAATCATGATACAGTTGATCTCGCAAATCAGGAATATCTTTACCCATGCTAATGTAAGTAAGAATACCACGGAAACGAGAGAGGTCAACAGACCACTTTGCATATTCGTTAAGAAGGCTATCTTTCTGTAGCACAATCTGTGTCTCAGGTTGTGCAAAAAGCTTCTTCATGCTGTTTGAAAGTTCTCTACTTTCTTTGAGTGAGATATCACCAGCTTGTGCATGAAGTATAGCAAGATTGACATAAGCAGAGATAAGATAATAACGATTCAGTGGGTCCTTGAACGATGCAAAACCATCTGCGAGGTTCATAATCTTATGGAAGTAAAGTTCTGAACGCAGACGCGAATCCTTATCTCCAATTCGGGAAATCTGGAAATTAGCCATACCCGAACAAAGATAGCAGAATATAAGATGTTCGATATCTTGCTTTTCTTCGTAATGCGGCAACAAAATATCCATCAATGTCTCGAAAAAGAAAATGTCGTTGGCATTACGGAAAAACAAATGGCGAGTCCAATAATATAAAGAATCGTAAGCTGCTTCAGGAACAGTTTCGTCAATGAAATAGTCTTTGAGTTCTGCTATCGACTGATTATTGACGCTATAGAGATTGGAATAACTTAAAGCACGACGCTTAAACATATCAATCCATTCGCTTTGTGTCTGGTTGATGAAGATACTATCGTTATAAAGATTGTATTTTCTATAGTTTGCTTCAAACTGAAGAAACGTCTGTGTGAAGTTTGGTGCACCGTCGAGAACTAGCGGGTTTGCCTCGCGAGACCTACGTTCCAATCTTTCCTGCGCAGGAAAAACCTCTCTCGCCCAAGACGTTCCGAGAGTAACAGAATAAACATAGTCCTGTGCATGAAGAACAGAAACATGAAGGATCAACAGTATAAGACCTAGTATTTTTCGCATGTTTAGATTTTATAAATGCAATCAAAGGTATATTCTATTTTTCGTTTTTCCAAATAAAAAACAGAAAAAACTCAGTTTTTTGCATTATGTACGCAAATAAATAGCTTTTCTAGTAGTTTAACAAAAAAAAATCTCCCGTAGAAAATGAATTCTACAGGAGATATAATATCGTTTAAGAACAAGAATTACTGTGTGCGACGATTCATCTGTCTTGCAGATGCACCATTACCTTTTGTATTGGCTGCAGACTTTACGTTTGCGCCTTTACCTTGCTGAGCACCTTTACCCTTGTTCATAAAACTCTGCCAGCTATTATCTTTCATAGCTTTAAAAGATTACTTTGAGAGTGCCTGTGCAACTTCTACAGCAACAGCAACTGTACAACCTACCATTGGGTTGTTACCGATACCGAGGAAGCCCATCATCTCAACGTGTGCAGGAACTGAAGATGAACCAGCGAACTGAGCAGAAGAGTGCATACGACCCATTGTATCAGTCATACCATAAGAAGCAGGACCAGCAGCCATGTTATCTGGGTGAAGTGTACGACCTGTACCACCACCTGAAGCTACAGAGAAGTATGGCTTACCAGCGATTGCACGCTCCTTGAAGTAAGTACCTGCAACTGGGTGCTGGAAACGAGTTGGGTTTGTTGAGTTACCTGTGATAGAAACATCAACACCTTCTTTCCACATAATAGCAACACCTTCACGAACATCGTCAGCACCGTAGCAACGAACGTTAGCGCGGAGACCATCAGAATATGGAGTAGCAGCAACTTCCTCTACTTCGCCAGTTGCATAGTTGAACTGTGTCTGAACATAAGTAAAGCCGTTGATACGAGAGATGATCTTAGCTGCATCCTTGCCGAGACCGTTAAGGATAACGCGGAGAGGGTTCTTACGAACCTTATTTGCCATCAAAGCGATCTTGATAGCACCTTCTGCAGCAGCATATGACTCGTGACCAGCGAGGAATGCGAAACACTGAGTCTCTTCACGGAGAAGACGAGCAGCGAGGTTACCGTGACCGATACCTACCTTACGGTCGTCAGCAACAGAACCAGGAATACAGAATGACTGAAGACCGATACCGATTGCCTCAGCAGCATCAGCAGCGTTCTTGCAACCCTTCTTGATAGCGATAGCAGCACCTACTACGTAAGCCCACTTTGCGTTCTCGAAACAGATTGGCTGTGTTGATTCACACATTGCATATGGGTCGATACCCTTAGCGTCGCAGATTGCCTTTGCCTCATCGATATCCTTGATACCGTTAGCGTTGAGTGCAGCGTTAACCTGAGCAATACGGCGATCGTAACTTTCAAATAATGCCATAGTATTATTTTTTCTTTTTTGTCATTTGCTTAACCAAGTTGTTGGTAACCCACATCATTGCACTTGTAATCACAGCTAAGAAAGCGCTGTAATATCCCTTAACAGGTGTCTGCGAAGAGAAGAAGTATATTGCACATCCGATGAAGAATAAAAGCAATATGATGCAGATGATGTTATACCACTTAATAAACTTTTGAAGCATAGACGAATTAAAAATTCTTGTTAATTATTAGTCACTTATTATTCCTTACGTGGATCGATATACTTAACTGCATCCTTGAAACGACCGTAAGTACCTGTAGCCTTCTTAACAGCTTCATTAGCATCCATACCGCCCTTGATCCAGTCCATCATCTTACCCATGTGAACGAACTCGTAACCTATAACCTCATTGTTAGCATCGAGAGCCATGCGTGTGCAATAGCCTTCTGTCATCTGGAGGTAACGTGTGCCCTTAGCCTTTGTACCGAACATTGTACCAACCTGTGATACAAGACCCTTACCGAGGTCTTCAAGACCAGCACCTACAACAAGACCACCTTCTGAGAAAGCTGACTGTGTACGACCGTAAACGATCTGAAGGAAGAGTTCGCGCATTGCAGTATTGATAGCGTCGCAAACAAGGTCTGTATTGAGAGCCTCAAGGATTGTCTTACCTGGAAGAATTTCAGAAGCCATAGCAGCTGAGTGAGTCATACCAGAGCAACCAACTGTTTCAACGAGACATTCCTCGATGATACCTTCCTTAACATTCAAAGAAAGCTTACAAGTACCCTGCTGTGGAGCACACCAACCGATACCGTGTGTGAAGCCAGAGATGTCCTTGATTTCCTTTGCGTGAATCCACTTACCCTCTTCAGGGATAGGAGCGTTAGCATGATTTGCGCCCTTAGCAACGCAGCACATGTTTTCTACCTCTTTTGAATAAACCATGATTAAATATTTTATTAAAGTTTAAAACTAAAAAGTTATTAGTCTCTTCTATATTATGAAAAGCGAGCTAAAGCATACTATTCATAACGTTGCAAAATTAACAATAATTGTCAAATTGACAAACAATCGTTTGGGGATTATCGGTTGTACAAATTTTAGAATGGATAACCAACTGCCAAATGATAACCCAAGTTTCCAAAAAACGAACCGCTCGGATTATAATACCGAGTCTCATCACCTGCAGGATCGTGTATTGGAACACCCACATCAAAACGGACCACGAGCATGCCAAGATCGTAACGAAGACCTAAACCTATGTCGGTTGCAATCTGCTTAAGAAAAGCAGAACTGCCTATTGATGTATGATTACGTATATTGTCATTTTCGCCAAGGTATTCATCTTCCCTTTCACGCATTGTCCATACATTACCAGCATCAGCAAACAATGCACCGTGAAGACTTCCTACTATCGGGAAACGAAGCTCGACATTTGCCTCAAGTTTTAGGTCTCCAGTTTGGTCAAGATATGAGTATTGCGACTGTACAGGACGATAGGAACCAGGTCCAACTGTACGGATACCGAAACCTCGCAAGGAATTGGCGCCACCAATATAGAACTGTTCGGTATAAGGAGCAACTTCCGAGTTGCCATACGCCCAAATAACGCCTGCATAGAAACGTGAAGCAACGACTACGTTCTCCTTGATTGTATGATAGTTGCGCAAATCGACAGTTGCTTTTACAAATTGCGAGAATGGTTGTCCGAAAATCCTTCGATCACCTTGTTTCCTATGACCCATACCGGTAAGAATATCCATGATTCCACCTGCTTCGGCCAATGAGAAGGCAAAGTACTGACGCGAAGCGCCACCACCTAGCTTTGAAGTGTTATCAAAGACATATGAATATTTAATCTGCGGAATGAACTGATCGGAGAAACTCAGCAAGAGTGCCGGATTAGCATAAGCAACACTGTCAAACTTTGCTGTGGTCGAAAGCAGACGATTATATGTAAGATTGACTGGCGTAATAGTATGTGACGTATACTTTGTTGTGTAAAAAGTATAACTCAGTTCGCCTGCTATCTTCATCATATTGAAGAATCCTGAACGACGCATAACATCGGCTGAAAGACTATAGCGAGTTGAAACAGGATTGTCGAAGTTAGGACGAATAAAACGAGGCAATTGAAGACGAGGCACAATCAACGAAACTTTTCCTCCGAATTCAAAACTATTGACGATTCCGCCTTCATAATCTTTATTTCTGCTACCTGTGGTCCATTCATAACCAGCGCGTAATTCTCCTTGAAATATCTCGCCACCTTTCATGAAATTTCGCTTCTGGAAAGTGAAATTGAGTTCAGGTCCTACCTGTCTGATATCTTTGTATAATGCTCTTGCTTCAATGGTTCCTTGCCAAGGCAGATTATAAGTCGAACTGACATGAAGTAACAATCGGGTAGTATCGCTTTCCTGATCAAGAATAGAGAAATTCGTCTGAGTATATTTAAATGTATTAAGACGATCAATCTTTGTCTTTGCCAATGATATGATACTTGGATTGTATAATACACCTTTATCAAAAGGTAAAGTCTCACGCAGATATTTCGGTCTTACATTCAATGCAGCATTATAATCTATGCGCATAAATCCGATGCTATCGTGATTGTTTTTCTTCAATCCGTACCCCCAATCGAGCTCATAGAGCACACTATCAATGACACAAGGTTTCAATTCGCGCTCTTTTGATTCATAGTCCAGAACAACTCGCAACGCAATCTGGGTATCGCGACGAGTGCTGTCAGCATAATACTTGATAGAATTAGCATCGTAGAAGAAATATCCGCTGTCGCGCAATACAGACACAATTCGGTCAATTTCACCTTCAAGGTTGGCGGTACTAAATCGGTCGCCTACTTTAAGAAGAGATTTGTCGACTGTATTTTCTATGATACGATCGACTGAAGCACTACGTGTCGGAAGATATGTAACCGAAGACAAAGTCTTAACTTCTGGATATCTTACATTATAGGCTATCTTTGCCTTAGTATGTTCTTCATTCGTAAAGATAGTATCGAATGTTACAACACCGTCAAAATAACCTTCTTCCTCCATCTTGATTGTAGCTGCACGAGCGCGCAACTCAGGATTTACGGATGAAACAAGCGTCGGATCGCTCTTGAACTTGTCCCAAATCCAATGCTTGAAACCAGTTTCTTTATTCGGATAAAGCCCATTGTAAACCCAAAGTCCTAATGGAAATGGAGACATGCGATAAGCACTGCCGAGGAATGAACTATTTGGCTTTACTTCCAAAGTGCTCTTTACAAGATTTCTGACCTCCGAATCGACAGAATCAGCATTTTGCACACTGATGTTCTTTACACCTGTGTACAACACCTCTCCTTCCGGCAGCTTACTTGTAGTGCTACAGGCAACGAATGTTGCAATTATTGTTATGTATATTAATAGTCTTTTCATTTGTTGCTTTCTACGCTCTCTACAGGTTTCTTCTCAGCAGAAGCTGCTTCTTGTTCTCTTTGATATCGCTTGCGTCGTTCCTCTTGCTCCGCTTGTTGTTCGGCTGCCTTAAGTGCCTCTACCTGTGCTTTAAGCGCTTTATCACGATTCTTGTTAGTGCGGAAAATATCCCAGAAACGATATCCGGAACGCTGTTGTACATAACCTACACCAGTCTCAACGACTTCGCCTTCGAGAATATTCTGGAAGTTTGTTTTATGGAATAGACGCACATAACTGGATCCGTCTTCCTTAGTAAGATATTCCACAGAAAGGTCATTGAGTCGAGCCTCATTCTTACCACCGAGTGCATCTCCATCCGACGTAAGTTTTCCTCCCACAGTAACTCTTACTCGATCATTGAAGAGTGTTTGAGAAACCTTAACACTATAATCGGTACGCATTGTGCCGTTAGCATCGTATGAATTAATACCGAAGTCAATGTCGGTATTCTTCATCTTATTTGACAACAGTTTCTCCATCTGTTTGTTAAGCACGCTGTTGAGAGCGGCATTGGCAGATGCAAGACCAACTGCGTTATTACTACCAGGACCGATGTATGTCTGAGCTATGAGGAGCAAAATTGCTTGCTTCGAACGATCCTCTTCTGTCCAAGCTGAAAGTTGACTCGAAATTGCACCGTCTTCAGGAGCAGCACAATCAAACTTTACATCAATAGCATTAAGTGTGCCTGAGAGATTAGCCGAGACATCGAACGCAACGACTCGTGCACCAGAATCATCATTAACACTTGTCTTGATCTGTTCTGTAGCAATTAGATTGAGCGTCGGAGATTCGATAGGTCCATTCCAACTGAGCCAACTTTGGTCACTAAGCTGAAATGTCTTTGACATAGGAAGAACAGGAAGCTTGTAGTTAACCTCTCCTCCATTTATATCATAAAGTCCTGCCATTGTGAGTTCTCCATTCGATGCAGATACAAGATTAAGTTGTCCTCCTCCGACAAGCGAGACATAGTCGTTCTTGTTAGTCGGAAGATGAACAAGGACTTTTGCATTGTTGGCAATGTTCAGTTTCACGTCAAGTTTCATGCCATCGCCATTGTTCTTCTGCTTGTATTGTCGATCCAAGTCATCGTTATATACCTTATCCATCTGACGGAAGCTCACAAACTCTACAAGATCGTCGACTTTACTTGCACTACTTAATGGATCTTCCTTGAGATAGAAATTTATATCTGTGCCTTCCAAAGCAGCAAGAGTACCATTGACATTAAGATCAGAAACCTTACCCTTGATATTCATATCTACATTTGCAGGAATCTTACCGAATACTATCTGATTCTTGTAATTAAGCTTCTTGTTGTTGATGATTTGTGTCTGTTCTCCCTTGAGTGTGAGATTCAATTCAGGATTAGCAAGTTCCTCGTTAAAACTGATTGTGCCATTAAGTCGCACCGGATTCTGATTAGCAGCAAGAAGCTTATAGTCGCGGAAGAGGATTCGATTTCGACGTATCCGTACAGAGTCTTCCGGGAACATGATATTAGCATCGAAGTCTGTATAGTTCACATTTGCATTATGCATCTGGAAGAATCCACGAATCTGCGAATGGTCAAAGTCTGCACCTTGAATTCGAATATTTCCTGTAGTCTCTCCGTTCATTACGATATTATTCGGCGTAAAGGCATTGACAAGAGGTAATGGGAACTTGTTTATGCTGACATTCACGTCGACGCTATCAGAAATATTTGCGAGATAATCGAGTTTAACAAGTTTATCGATAGAGAGTTTTCCCTGCAAGTCTGTATGTTTGTCGGCATAATTAAGATCTCCGGCAAAATAAAGAGTATCTGCTTTATATTCGCCAATGTGGAAACCTGATATCGAAGAAAGATAATCGGTTTTCAATGCAGTTGGGAAAAGTTGGAGATAGCACTCAGCATTGAGTTTTCCACCCACATCCATACCAGTTTCAAGTGTACGTGACAGATTATTCAAATCGAGATTTGTGATATTCAAACGCACATCCTGACCTACAACATCACCCTTACGATTAGTGAGCAATTTCACATTAAGACCTCTCGGATTCTGCATCACAACATTGGCACGTAAAGCGAGTGCATTTGAACCCATATTCTTAAAGTGCGACAATTCGAAGAAATTATCTTTATTGACACTAAACTCCTGAGAATAAATCGTAGGATCTTTGACTAAATGCAATCGTAAAGAATCGTATGCAAATGAAAGGGATGCATCGATGTCATAAAGCGTGATGAATTTTCCATTCTCATAATTGACACACGCAAAGAGGCTATCTTTGTGTACATCTCCTTCTATTTTTATGTCATAGGAATCTTGTGCTTTAGGCGCAACATAATTTGCATGAAGCTTGTAATCGTAGACATCCTTGTTGAGAAGATGTGGTTCAAAACGCAGCTGAACAGTATCCATTCTAGTTGCATCCTTGCGGAAGCTATAGGCATTTGCACTAAGTGAAAGAGTCGAGTCGTTACGTACATTTGCATCAATAGAACTAAATCTGTAGCCAAACATATTGATGAAATGATAGAACGAATTATTTCGTGCAAGAGTAAGGTTCGCCTCCATTCCAGGAAGCGTCTTCTGCAGGGAAGGAATATCAAGTGTAGTCTTGTCTATCTGTCGACTTACTTCATCCATAATAACTCCTGCAAGTTCCGGGAAGTCTTTCACGCTCTTGTCAATATTGACGTCGAACAAAGCATCGCCACTCTCAAGCGTTGCTTCCAGATGCCCAATCTTACTATCCAAACGAAGGTCGATTTCGTCAAACGGAGTGATAAGATCGCCATCGTCATAAGTCATTGTATGTATGAAAACATCGGCAAAGGCATTATCTCCATAATCGTACGATCCCATAATATCACTCTGCATTGACACTTTTCCATTGTCATAAGCCATCACCTTAGGCATGTGCATAAGGTCAATTCTTTGCAAGTCAATATATCCCTGTGCAGAAACCTGTTTCTTGGCAAAGACACCTTCGAGCTGTGTATCGAGAATAAGATAAGGATGTCCGGAAGTAAGTTGTGCGAAATACTTGTTATCGTTGAGAGTGGCATTTACACTAACATCAAAAAGACTGTCGCGCTGATCCTTTCCGTTGTTATAGAACAAACTATCAAGCTGTGCAGTGACATTGAATTGTGTGTATTTACCAGGAAAATCAAACCTCTGTCCGTTGGCTTCAAGATGAAGTGAAAGACCGTCAATGCCTGTTGATGGAACAAATTCCGACAATCTCAACTTGTTTGTCTGAGCATTGATTTCATATTTCAATGTTTCGTTGTTGAAGTTTCCCGTACCTTCGGCCAAGACTGTATTCTTCTCCTTTATTACGAAATTACCTTCTGTGTAGTTTTTCTTATGATGAGCATCAAGCGAAGCCGTCAAGCCTTTAGGAAGCTGATATGCGCGTTTTGAAGGAGCATCGACAAACGCAGAAAGAAGGAAGTCGGCATCATCAAGAACACCATTGAGTTTTCCGTTCACAACTCTATGTTCATTGTCAAATGGAGACATTCCGACACATTCCAATTCAACATCGAGATGATCCTTAATGTGTAAAGAGAGATTCGGCACATTGACACTATCATTATCCAATAATGCCGATAATGAAAAACAAGTTTCCTCTTTTGGCCAGTAAGTCTTAACGTTTGGAAGATAAATCTCAGAAAGTATTGATAGATCTTTATTAGACACAACACCGTCAAGCACGGTTTGAACATAATTGAAGTTGGTTGAAAGCGCCACATCACCTCTAATTCGAGAAGACGGCATCGAGAGATCAAGTCCGTTAACTTGAACAAGAGTGTCTTGCATCAAGAACTTTGCCTTAAGACCATCCAGTTCGAAACCTGAACAAGAATCCATTGCTGCAACATTCAAAATGTCGCAAACTATAAGATCCGGATTATAGCAGAAATCCTCAATTCCAAGATTCAAATCCGAAAGTGAAAGATGGTTATAGTCAAAAAATCGACGCTGCAAACTATCAGCAATAGCTTCGGCAAGGCTTTTTGACGACATGTCGAACTTCAAAGAGCCGTCGGTAGCAAGAGCCTTATCAACTTTTATAATCCAATCGAAAGGAGTCTTTTCTTCTAGCGTATCTGGTTCTGAAGGTCCCAAAGCTACAATAAGATTTGGCTTATCAAATTCAAGTTGTCCTGTCTTTATTGAGTTTCGTTCAATATCGATGAGGAAATCCTTAACAATCAACTTTTCAATTGATCCCTTAAGGCACAAAGAACTGGTAAGGCTGTCAAAACCTAAAGTCACATCTTGTACCTCGAAATTCTTCACCAAGAAACTTTCGCCGAAGATTGGCATTTCATCAAGACCTGTAGTTATACGTCCGATAGAAAAAAGTTCAGCTCCTGTCGATTTAGACTTGGCATCAACTCCAATCACACGAAGCTTGAGGGGAAAACCAATACGGATTTTATCGACAGAGAATTCCCAGTCACCCGACTTTTCGTTAAGGTAAGAGACGGTCTTTTGTACGGCATAATTCTGAACAAAGGGAATATAGACAACGACAGGCAGAGTCACCACAAGGATGAGCAATGCAAGCAGTGTGTATTTCACTATGTTCAAAACTCTCTTCATATAAGTATAAACTATGCGGGCAAATATATGCAAAAATCAATAATTGACAAAATTAATTTGGACAATTATATAATTTATTATATCTTTGTTGCAAAAATTAACTTCTATGGACTCTGAGAACTCTGAAGGAAGAAAGATAGAACAGCCAGATTACCTGATAGACATCAGCTCTATTGCCTCGTGTTTCAAAGACTACGGGCCACATGCGCTGCATTATATCTATAGTCTTGTCTTCCCTTCCAAGCCTTCGCCATACAACCTTTTGGGTAACACGGTCAATCTCTTCTTTGATGATCGTGTGCAAGGCAGTTCCCGTAGTTACATGGATTGTCTTTTGAAGACATTTCATGACGATGCAGTTCAGTTTCTTTCGATCGATGAAGACGAGTTAAGAAAAGTATATTTCAACACTATCGCCGAACACTATGCGAATGTGGATAATATTGTCGAATATCAGTATCCGGAACAAAATCCGCCTCTCAACAAGGAATACGGTTTCATAGAGCCATCGTTCATCTGTCCCGATTTAGGAATAAGCGGACGAATGGACTACCTCGAACTTCATGGGAAAGATAGCGCATCAATTATAGAATTGAAATCTGGCAAACGAGACGATTTCCGTAAATGTTCGAAATCTGCACATCTCGTCCAAACACTTCTATATGCAGAAGTACTTCATTATTGTCAAGGCATAGATTACGAGAAAATAAACACTTATCTTCTTTACAACAAATATCCACTTTTGTCGAAAGAAATTTATTCAAAACCTTTGGTTGACAAAGCCCTTGAAATAAGAAACGACATCATCGGATATTTACAGCAAATCATTGCAGGCGAAGGAGATAAGCTATTTACCGAAGAAACGGTCGAAAACATGTATTCCGGCTACAACAAGCTTTGGGAGGAATACGATAAACCTCAACTTCTGGCAAACATCCAAGAGATAAGCGGAGCCGATGAAACTATGCGCAAATGGTTCTTCGAACAACTCCAGTTTATCTTACGTGAAGAGGAACTTGCACGACTTGGCGAACCAAGCGAGATAATTGCTCCAATGACTCTTCTCGAGATTATCACTAACAAAGACGAAGAGGTTAAAAGCCTTCGCCTGAAAATCAAACTTGAGGAAGAATTCAGCACACATGATTTTAGAAAGGGCGATGCAATCATCCTCTATCCTATCGACAGTCTTGAGACAAAAGCAAAAGAACGAATAATAATACGCGCAAACATCTCTGAGATAACCGATGATGAGATGTGTGTTACACTGCGCAACAAAGAACGGAAAATACATTTCGAACAACTTCATAATGTAAAATTTGCGTGCGAACACGATGTTATCAATTCGAGTGTCGCTCATGCTTGTCGCGCGACATTCAGAATGCTCCAGGCAAGTCATCATTGGAAGGAATTGCTCATAGAAGGAAAAACTCCAGAAGTAAACAACTATAAAGAGAATAAGGAATTGTCTTACGTAGATAATCTCGTAGGAAGAATACTCAATACAAAAGACTACTTCGTTCTTGTAGGTCCTCCAGGTACAGGCAAAACCAGCGTCGTACTGCGTAAAATTGTTAATCGGCTTTACTCGGAAACAAACGAAAACATTTTACTTCTTTCTTTTACTCACAGAGCTGTTGACGAAATTTGTAGCACATTGGAAGAGATTATTGCAGAAGACAATGCATTTCTCGATTATTGCCGCTTAGGAAACGAATATGATTGCAACGATGAGAGATTTACCAACCATCTTCTCTCAAAACACATCGACAATTGTAAAAAGCGTTCCGAACTGTCGGAAAAGATAAAAAACATTCGTATTTTTGCAAGTACGACTTCCCGGCTTAACATCAACCACAGTTTATTAGACATCAAGAAGTTCGACACGATAATCGTCGATGAATCTTCTCAGCTCCTTGATTACCAATACATGGAACTACTCACGAATGCAAAGCGTTTCATTCTCATTGGCGATCACAAACAACTTCCGGCAGTCACATTGCAGAACAATTGTCGTTCGCTATTCGAGAGATTATACACAGAAAACAAAGAGAAGAATCCGACAGTTGTTGGACAGCTCATCGGTCAAGGAAGAATGCATCCAGATATTGCCAAATATGCAAACGAGATGTTCTATGACAATAAACTACAAATCATCCCGTTACCGCATCAGCTTGAAACAACCTCATTACTACCTCGTTTCAAATTCATCGATGTAAGACCAGACAACAATTTGGGATCAGAAACAGGCGACAATCCTAATATAAATAGCCGAAGAAAAAGCTACCCGAAGTGCAACCCACAAGAGGCTGCTGTAGTCGGAACATTGGTCGAACAAATAGCTGAAATATATAAAAAAGAAAACCAAGAGTTTACAGCAAAAACTCTCGGTATAATCGTACCTTATAGGAATCAGATTTCCGCCATTAAAAAAGCAATGGCAGACAGGAAAATTGCCGAAGCAGAACTAATCAATATCGATACTGTAGAAAGATATCAAGGCAGTCAAAGGGATATTATAATCTTTTCGGCAACAGTTAAGTCTCAGCAGGAAATGGAACAGCTTTCCGTCCCTGTAGTCATCGAGAACCAACTTGTGGACAGAAAGCTGAATGTGATAATCACTCGCGCTCGCAAACACCTATATATAATAGGTAATAAGGAATTGCTTTCGCAGAGCGAACTATATCAAAAACTATTTTAAATCAATGTCATGCCAAGCTCCTTGCACTGCTTACGCATTTCAGCTGGCCAAATAGACGACTGAGTCTCACCAATATGAGCCTTATGAAGAAGAACCATACAGAGACGACTTTGTCCGATACCACCACCGATTGTAAGTGGAAGTGAACCTTCGAGCAAACGCTTGTGGAAATAAAGTTCCTTGCGATCTTCCTTGCCAGTGAGTTGAAGCTGACGAAGCAAAGCCTCTTCATCTACACGAATACCCATTGACGAAAGCTCAATGCTTCGACCAAGAACAGGATACCAAACAAGAAGGTCACCATTCAAGCCTTTGAAACCTTCTTCATTATCTGTTGTCCAGTCATCATAGTCAGGAGCACGAAGATCATGCGCTTCACCATCAGCAAGCTTACCTCCAATACCTATAATGAATACTGCACCATATTTCTCGCAAATCTTATGTTCGCGCTCTTTTGGAGAAAGATCTGGATACATTTCACGCAATTCCTCTGAATGAATGAAGAAGATATCTTCCGGAAGGAAAGGCTTGATCTGAGGATAAGTCTCACAAATAAAGAACTCTGTACGAAGTATCGAGCTATAAATCTTACGCACAATCTTCTTGAGGAAAGTAATATTGCGATCCTTGCGAGCCATTACTCTTTCCCAGTCCCACTGGTCAACATAAAGAGAATGCAAGTTATCGAGTTCTTCGTCTGCACGGATAGCATTCATATCTGTTACGATACCATATCCGTTCTCAATCTGATATTCAGCAAGAGTGACACGCTTCCATTTTGCTAAAGAATGAACGACTTCTGCGCGAGCATCATCCATATCCTTGATTGGAAAGTTTACTGCTCGTTCTACCCCATTGAGATCATCGTTCATACCCAAACCACGTAAAACAAAGAGAGGTGCTGTTACACGGCGCAAACGTAATTCTGTAGAAAGACTTGAAAGGAAGAAATCCTTAATGCGCTTAATAGCCTGCTCAGTCTGCTTTAAGTCTAAGAGAGCTTCATAATGCTCTGGAATAATCAACTTCATTTATATAATTGCTTTTATTTTTTCGAAATTAGTACGCAAAGATATAGAAATATTCTATAATCAAAAACAATTTGCAAGAAAAATAGTTCAAACTAGTAATATTTGTCTATTAATATCAACTATATTTGGCAAATTACACTTTTATGTGTCGATATATTTGGAAAGACACGTAGAAGTGTCAAAATCACAGGAATAATGTTATGAATGTGCGAGCTGTCCAGCCTAGCACGCGTTTTTTCTTTGGTATTTCCTTATACAATTCCATCGTCATTGTATCGCATTGCAGCTTATCCTGCTCAAAGATTCTAGTCAGTTCAGCAGTAGTCTTCTTATCGAATATAAAACAAGATTCTTCATAATCCCATTTCAGGCTTCGGCTATTCAAATTGGCAGAACCGACCATAGCAAACTGATTATCTACCATCATAATCTTACTATGATGAAATGCGCCCTTATATAAGAAGATCTGTGCTCCTCTCTTCATATAATGCTTGCAAACATTATAATTAGCTGCATTGAATAGCGTAGCATCTCCTACTTTTGAAATAAGAATCTGAACTACAACTCCACGCTTCAAAGCTTTGTCGATAGCTACACGCAAAGTGTGAGTCGGAACAAAATACGGAGTCACAAACTTGATAGTATCCTTTGCCGAATTGAAAGCCTCAACAATCGACCTGCGTGTTTCTGTCTTTTTCTTTTTATTCTCGCGTGATCGTTCGAAATAAACGACTTTGGCGCACTCATTCGCATTAGCAGAATATTTTGCTGGTTTTCTTATGCTATCTGGCAGAAGATATTCAATCTCTTCTTTATATTTACCTGTTTCGATAATCTTCCATGATTTCTCAAACAGCCAAGCAAGACCTTTTACTGCATCACCAGTTAAACGAATATGAGTATCTCTCCATCCGCCATATTCATCAGGCTTTCCAACAATATAATAATCAGCAACGTTCAAGCCGCCTGTATATCCTATCTTGCCGTCAATCACAACAACTTTGCGATGATCTCTCGGCACATGCATGATATATGGTCGACGCCACGGATCAAAAACTCTTGTTTCTATTCCAATATTCCTAAGCGAGTCAAGACGAGGTCCGTCGTACCCATAGCCTCTCGCGTGATCTTTATATCCGTCAACAATGAGTCTCACCTTCACTCCTCTATCGGCAGCAGCTTTCATTTCATTTAATGTAAGATGAGCGATGCTATCGTCAGCAAATATGAAATACTCAACATCGATGCTCTTTTCTGCCTTACGGAAATCTTCAAACATTGCTGCAAATTTATCCGTACCATTAGAATAAATCATAGTTGTCTCTGCCTTGTATTCAATCATACCTTCTGCTCTAAGCCACCTTAGCAGAGTACTATCTGCACGATCTTGAGCATGAAGAGAAAGAGTGACAAAACAAAGTATTAAACTAATGATATATTTCATTACTATCGCAGCGTTATTGAATTAGTTTTTTTCAGCAGGTCGCTATTAACTCTAATTTATATCTCATTCCTTGTAGTACACTCTCTTAACTCGAGTACTAACCGTTGACAATACTTCGTAGCAAATGGTATTGAGAGTGACAGAAAGCTCTGTGACAGGCATATTAAGTCCGAAGATTTCTGCGCTGTCTCCTTCCTGTGCTGATGGGCAATCTGTGACATCGATGAATGTCACATCCATACATACATTACCTACAGTCGGACATCTCTTTCCATTAACGATCATTGCTGAATTACCATTGCCTAAATGTCTGTTATATCCGTCAGCATATCCGATTGGAACCATTGCAATGCGTGAAGGACGTGAGAGTTTTCCTTTTCTACTATATCCTACAGTCTCTGTCTCAGGAATATCTTTGATCTGAAGAATTGTTGTCTTCAAAGTTGCTACAGGAACAAGGTCCATCTTAATCTCAGATGCTTCAAAACCATAAAGGCCGATACCTAAACGGCACATCTCCATCTGGAACTGAGGAAACTTCTCGATTCCTGCACTGTTACAGATATGACGTAGAATCTTGTGAGAGAATGCTGCTCGTATCTTATCTGCACACTCATCGAAGCGACGCTTCTGCTCATATACAAAATCTTCCTGATCTGGACAATCGGCTGTAGCGAAATGAGAGAAAACACTGCGCACAGTCACAGCATTCTGAGCTTTCAGTTCAGATATCAGCTGATCAATCTCTGGATATTGGAATCCGAGTCGATGCATGCCGCTATCAATCTTAATATGTACAGGATAATGCATCACTCCCATTCTTTCAGTCTCTGCAATAAATGCACGCAAGAGTCTAAAACTATAGATCTCAGGCTCAAGTCGATTTTCAATTATTGCTCTGAAGGCAGTCATCTCAGGATTCATTACAATAATCGGCACTCTAATGCCTTGTCGTCTCAAGTCGGCACCTTCATCAGCAACAGCCACAGCAAGATAATCTACATTCTGGTCTTGCAATGTCTTAGCAAGCTCAAACGAGCCTGCGCCATATCCGAATGCCTTGACCATACAAACCAACTTTGTATCACTGTCGAGATGCGAACGATACTGATTAAGATTATGCACAATTGCATCGAGATTTACTTCGAGTATTGTCTCGTGCTTGCGCAATTCAAGCTGCTCACAGATCTTCTCAAACTGGAACACACGAGAACCTTTAAGGAGAATCAGTTCACCAGACAAACGCATAAACTCATCTGAAGCAATAAACTCTTCAGTCGAGCTATAGAAGTCAACAATCATGCTATAACCGATTTCTGCAATCTCCTCGTGGAACATTGTAGCTGTCAAAACTGAATGTTGACCAATATTGATTATCTTCTTGATGTTATGTGCGCGACAAAGCTGAGCTATCTTTCTCCAACGATGACGATCATCAAGGCCTGCCTGTGGCATATCAGAAAGAATCAGTGTATTCTTGAGCGATTTCGATGCTCGGCGACTCTGGAACTGCAAAGCTACCTCAAGTGAAGTTATGTCGCAACTATAGGAATCGTTGATGACCAAACAGCCTCGTTTGCCTTCTACTACTTCAAGGCGCATTGCCAATGGAGCAAGTCTCAACATTCGCTTCTCTATCTCACTTGGATGAATGCCAAGATATAGCATGAAGGCAAGACAGTTAAGCGCATTCTCGATGCTTGCATCATCGGTCATATTGATAGTGAACTTTCCATCAGATCCGAAGAAGATATACGTTACTGTCGTCGAGTCTTCTTTTCTCTCGACATTTACTACCTCGATCTGTGCATCTTTGTGACGGCGAGTCCAAGACATTCCTCTTGCGCCAACGCCTGCCAGTTCTAAAGCATCGTTGATACCAGGAATATCAGCATTGTAGATAATAACCTCGCTATTTCTGAATAGTTGTAGTTTCTCCTGCAATTTCTGCTGATGGCTTTCGAATCCGGCATCGTGTGCAGCACCGATATTGGTCAATATGCCAATAGTAGGTTTGATGATACTCTCGAGACATTCCATCTCGCCAGGCTGACTGATACCAGCTTCAAACAATGCAAGCTCTGCTCCTTCATGCAACTGCCATACACTCAAAGGCACGCCAATCTGCGAATTATAACTACGAGGAGAACGAACTACATCCTTAATGTCGTGAAGCATCTGGTAAAGCCATTCCTTCACAATAGTCTTGCCATTACTTCCAGTTATACCTACTACTGGAATATCGAACTGGCTACGATGATATGTGGCAATCTTCTGCAAAGCTGCACAAGTATCATCTACAATCACGAACCAAGCCTCTGGGCAAGTATTTCGGAATGTGTCAGGACTCACATTGACCACAAAAGCACGCACGCCCTGCTGGTACAACTGAGGAATATATTTATGTCCATCGCCCTTTGGAGTTACAAGAGCGAAGAAAAGTGTCCTGTCTGGATATGTAAGATTGCGGCTGTCGGTAAGCAGTATGTCAACCTTAGGCTGTGTCGAAGCACTTGCCATGTAGTTGCCTTTCAACTGAGCATTCGCAACCTTAGATATTTGTGATAAATTATACATCTTAAATTTCCTTTTTCAAAAGGCAAAGATAATAAATAATGTACATAAGTAATCAATTATTAAGAAAAAATAACGTGATAAAAAATAAAACAGTATATTTGCGCTCAATACAAACATATCCTTATGAATATACGCAATTTTTTTGCTCTTGCATTTCTGGCCATTATTTTGTCCAGTTGTGATAATTCTAGCATAGAACGCCAACAGCTCTTGGACTTCGATTGGGAATTCTCGTTGGACAATAGCGAGAATTGGCAGAAAATCGATCTGCCTCATGATTGGAGTATCAAAGGCGATTTTGCCGAAAGCAACGCTATGGGCGATGCGGGTGGTTATCTACCTGATGGCATAGGCACATATCGCAAGACTCTGACATTAGACAAGTCTTATAAGCACAAGAAGATCTATCTATATTTCGAAGGCAGCTACATGCAGACTTCGGTCAAGGTCAATGGACTTACTGTCGGTTCTCACGACTATGGCTACACATCGTTCAATGTTGACATCACTCCTTTTGTCCAGGTTGGAGACAACCAGATTGAAGTGATTGTCGATAACAGCCAACAACAGAACTGTCGTTGGTATAGCGGAAGTGGCATCTTCCGTCATGTATGGCTTGTGACGACAAACTGGATCCATCTCAAACAATGGAACAATGTCATCATCACTCCTCGAATCAACTCCTCGCTCGCTACTGTATGGATTAAGACTACGGTAATGAATGAAACTGAGAAGGACAAGGATGTTACCGTGCGTGCCGATATCACCGATGGTTATTATGTCGAAAAAGATGTCACTCTTGCTGCACATTCCGAAAAAGAAGTGTCGCTTGTAGTCGATGTCTACGAGCCGAAACTCTGGTCTTGCGACACACCAAACCTTTACGAGGCGAAGATTACCGTCAAATCCGGTAGAAAGGTGCTTGATACCCAGACTGAGACTTTTGGTATTCGCAGTTTCGTGTATAGCGCAGAAGAAGGTGCAAAACTTAACGGAAAACCTATAACAATATTTGGAGGATGTATTCATCACGACAACGGCATTTTAGGATCTGCTGCCTACGACCGTGCAGAAGAGCGCAAGGTAGAGATGATGAAGGATGCTGGTTTCAATGCTGTCAGAACATCGCACAACCCTGTTTCCGAGGCATTCCTCAATGCTTGCGACCGCTTAGGATTGTTGGTCATCGACGAAGCTTTTGATGGCTGGTACGAACCAAAGACCACTCACGACTATCACAAGTTCATCGACACACACTGGCAGTCTGACATCGCAGCAATGGTTATGCGCGACAGAAACCACCCAAGTATTATTTCTTGGAGCATCGGTAACGAGATAATTGAGCGTGAGCGCATCGATGCCGTTATGACTGCATCCAAGTTCTCTTGGCTTTGCCGCAAACTCGATCCAACACGTCCGGTTACCGAAGCTTTGGCATGTTGGAACGGTCATTGGGTCATTCAGGACTCACTCGCAGCGCGTCACGATATCATAGGTTACAACTATCTTCTCGACTGGGCAGAAGAAGACCATAAGCGTGTTCCTGATCGCATCATCTGGCAGACAGAATCATATCCTCGGGATGCCTTCAAGAACTGGAAGCTTGTCAACGCGAATCCTTATATCATAGGAGATTTCGTATGGACTGCCATCGACTATCTCGGAGAGTCAAGTATCGGACGATGGTATTATGAAGGTGACACTCCAGGCGAACACTATCAAGGCACACATTTCCCATGGCATGGCGCTTATTGTGGAGACATAGATATAACCGGATGGCGCAAGCCTGTGAGCTACTATCGACAGTTGCTGTTCGCTCCAGAGACAGCAGCCGACCTTCATATTGCTGTTCGCGAACCTGATGGCTACTTCGGTAAGATCAAAGAGACCCAATGGTCGGTTTGGCCTACTTGGGACAGCTGGAACTGGGAAGGATGGGAAGGCAAGCCTATCGAAGTCGAAGTATATTCCAAGTATCCTGCCGTGCGTCTATATTTAAATAATGAGATAATCGGTGAACATAAGACAAACGAAGACAATGGTTTTCTGGCAGTGTTCAAAGTTCCATATAGCAAGGGTACTCTCAAGGCTGAAGGAATAGGTCCATCTCCTATCACTCCACTTCTCTGCAACTCTAATCTTTGTGATTCTGTTGTAACGCTTTCTACAGCCAAAGAACCAGCATGCATACGTCTCTCAGCCGATCGTGCTATTCTTAATGCCGATGGACAGGACCTTGCTTTTGTCACAATCGAAATAGTTGACAAGAATGGCAATGTGTGTCCAAACGCAGAGATCCCTCTCACAGCATCTCTAGCATCCTCAGATATCTCTGCAGCAATTCTAGCATTCGGTAATGCAAACCTTCAGGATTGTGATCCATACTACGACCTAACTCATAAGACATGGAAAGGTCGCGCGATGCTCGTTGTAAAAGCAGGAAAGCAACCATCTGACATCACTCTCAAAGTTGCTTCAAAATCCCAAGAGGCGTCTATCGTTATTACGACAAAATAATAAATAGAATAATTATAAGACAAAAAAGAACAGATTTCGGTCTGTTCTTTTTTTGGCAATAATATACTATTTGGCACTAACTTTTTTTTTAGACAATTATATACTACTTGACACCAAGCACTGATTTCGGTATTCACACTGATTTCAGTGCTTTTTAAGTGTTAAAACTGTACATTTTGATTTCTATATATTTTAAGAATTTAAAGTGTATTTAAATACAAGTATTACTTGAAATTTGTCAGACCTCTTTCAATTCTATTAAGTAGTTCATTTTTCAAACTATTCACTAATTCATCCCAAAGAGGTTTGGTTTTAATATTGGGTTCAAGAAAATACTTGTAACTGTTTCCTTTATATTTATAACTAACAATATTACTATATTCCATATCTTTACCTAATTTGAAATTTATAACAATATCGCCTGGCAATTGTTCTGCTCCAAAGACTACTTCACCTCCAAGTATTGCTTCGCCATCTATTGACTTCTTTATATTTTCTACTTTAAACACCAAATGTATTGGATTTCCACCTCTTCTGTATGCCCAAAACAAAAAAGGTTTATTCAAATAAGGATTTAGAAAAGATTTTTCACCTTCCTTTTTCAAATTATCTGCTCTTATAATATTTGCATTGTGGTCAACCATTTTAAGACCTTTATTTGTTCCAAAAAACGTTCTGTCAACGCCATTTTGTATGTTATTCATGGAATTGATTGCAGAATTGTCGATTGTGGCAAGTGTTTTGCCACCTATTTCATTAAGGCAATCGCGTATAATATTGTGTAACTCTTCTTCTGTAAGTTTTATTACTTTCTTTTTCATTTTGTGAAACTTTTAAATTCTCTTATACCTATAAATATCATCACAAATGCAAATCTACAACTTTTTTTCAAGAAAAACAAGAAAAACTGTATCGTTTTTTTTTTTTTGAGTGTATTTATAGATGTGCTCCCCAAGAAAGGGAAACACATGATAACGAATATAATTTAGATTAAAATACTTATAAGTAGATTATGAAATTTCTTCAACTTATTAAGAAGGGTGCAACAGCACCAACTCCAGAAGAAGGAGTTCTCTATTATGATGAAAATACAGAAAGTATAACTCTAAGAAAACCAATTGAACTTGTTGACCTTGGTCTTCCTAGTGGTTTATTATGGGCATCGTGCAATGTGGGTGCAAGTAAACCATATGAATATGGTAAGTATTTCCAGTGGGGTGATACTATAGGATATGAAGGTGATGAAGCAAAGGCACATTCAACATGGGACACTTGCCCATGGGGTACAAGTACACCTCCAATGGCAACCCTTGACACTGAACATGACGCTGCAACACAAATTCTTGGTGAAGGCTACCGTATGCCAAGATTTAAAGACATAAATGAATTGAATAATTGGACAACAAAAACATGGGTTGAAAGTGGTAATACAGAATTTAATGGTGTTGCAGGTCTAAAACTCTCTTCAGTAGTTGACCCTAATAGATATATTTTTATTCCTGCCGCTGGATACTATGCATCACGTATATTTAGCGATGTTGGACGAGTAAGTTATGCATTGTCTTGTAGTCTTAGTGATACGCATTACGCTTATTCTCATACTATATATGTTATAGATGGTGTCCCTCCAAGTAATATCCAAGGAACAGCAATGCGGTACTTAGCCTTGCCTATTCGTGCCGTAAAACCAAAAACTACTTAACAAGCACTGCCGATAAACCCTTGCATGATGCTGTTATAGTCAGCATTTGAGAATGTTTGAGCAACAATAACACCATCGTTGACTACTTTCTTGTATGAGACGATGGTGCTTGCTTTTGCAAGCATTGCCACAAATCTCTCACCCTCAGTCCACTTTCTAGTGTTCCAACGGAAGGTCTGTTCACCAATATAACGCTGAAGGTACTTCACGTCACACTGGTGATAAATACCGTAGATGCTTCTACGGAAGTGTGACCAGAAACCTTCAACACAGTTTGTTGAAGCACCCTTATCACTCACGTACTGACCGTTTGCATGGTCACAGTTCTCATGCTTGAATCCGTTCCAACGGAGAGACTTATACATCTGTCCTTCGTCAGTGAACAAGTGAGCATTCTGCTTCACATATTCCTTGATGATTGGCATCAAAGTAGCAGACTTGGTATCTGCAACCTTCAAGATGATTGCTGAACCTTCACGCTGCATCATGCCAAAGATTGGAGTCTTGACCTTGAGAGAGCGTCCTTGAGCGTGTTCTGTGCGCTTTGAAGCGTGCTTCCAACGCTCCTTACCACCAAGGTACATCTCGTCCATCTCTACCTCACCTGAAAGGCGTACAGCAGTTTCCTGCTTGTAGAGAGTGCGAATCTTCTGCAACATGAACCAAGCAGACTTCTGTGAAATACAGAGGTCACGTCCCAACTGATAAGAAGATATACCCTTCTTATGTGAAGAAACGAGACACATTGCAATGAACCACTTTGTAAGTGGAAGATTTGAACCGTGGAAGATTGTGCCGACAGTCACAGAAAATGACTTTCCACACTCAGCACACTTGTATCGACCATCTCCACGCTTATAGACGTGAACCGAACCACAGTATGGGCAAACTACAGCATCACCCCAACGCTGTTCAGCAAGGAAAGACTTGCAGATTGCGTTTGAAGTGAAGTAGTTTATCACTGAGATGAGGGAGTTGAAGCGAGAGAAGTCGAGCATGTTAACAGTGTTAAAAGGGATGATTTATCTTTTAACAATACAAAGTTAACTCATTTTCAGGACTTTTGCAAGGCCAAAGGCCTAAATTATGTTAAAATTTCAAGGGATTTAGAGGAAAAATTGATGGTTTGTGGTCCGTGGACCACAATTCGTAAAATAGGCACTATGAGGGTTTGAATGGCAATAACCTTTAGTGCCAAATAGTATATTATTGCCTTATCAATTATAAACTGTCAATTACCGAAGGCTTCTCCTCCAAGACGGAAGATTGTGTCAAGCTGTTCCTTTCTTTTGTTTGGATCAGTGCTCAGAAGAGATGTATCGACAAGGCAACGTCCTTGAGCATTTTTTAAGGCATATTCAAGCACTTCGAAATTTGAACTTGAAAGCATAAGAATAGCTTTGGATATAATAGGATCTTCTTCGAAGGCTTTGATGATATGATGGAAATCAGATTTCTGATCAACCCATTCGAGATCTACGTTAATCTTTATTACATTAGCCTTATTCTCAATTTCTTTTCTTACCATTGCAAGACATTCTTCCCTATCATGGCGTTCCACCATACCTTCGAATACACGGTTCTTTCTCACATCACAAGCCTCGCTGATCACAATGTCTTGTGGAGCAATATCCAAAGCTTCCATATTTGAAAGATGATAGAAAGAATCGTATTTATCGTTCTGTCGAGGGATAGTCGATAACTCAGTCATATCACCACCTCGGCAGTTAAAGCCAACATATAAAGGATTTGCATGTCTGACACTATTGATGAAAGCCTTTCGGGTCTGACCGGACTTTGTATACTTCTCATCTTCCATCACAAGCGCTGATAGCATGATTTCCGGATTATAGTCTTTGCCATTAAAGTCATGATAGATATGCTTATACATATCCTTGACTATCAGGAATGCCGAGATTGCAGCCTTGGCATTGAGAGTATCTGTAACACCTTCAACCATAATAGCATCGACGCCCTCGAGGATCATGATTTTCATCTGTTGGATATACGCTTCCTCCAATGTATCGAAAGTCGCGTCGATAGTATCAGAATCTCCAACTCCATATTTTGAAAGCATCTTGCTTGTCGGGCCGACACTACCTATCACAAATCGAGGCTTATCAGGAGTTTTTGCCGACATCTTATTAGCTTCAAACTGAGCAATGCGAACACTGGCACGATTGAGGAATTCGACATATTTCTCTTCGTTAAGACCGTACTTCTTCTGGCAAAGACTTTGTGACATAATCGTATTTGTAGTCACAATATCTGCACCAGACTCAAGGCTCTTGCGATGTACTTCTTCGATGATATCTGGTCGTCCAAGCGACAGTACATCAGTATTTCCAGCCAATTTTATCGGCCAATTCTTGAAGAATGTACCCTTGAAATCAAGCTCTGTCAGTTTATATTCCTTTGTGAGCCAGTTGAGATCCATCTTCTTGTCAACTTGAAGACTACGGCTGTACATTGCCTCGCGCAGAGTTTCCTTTTTCTTATACATAAAAATATGTCGGTTTTGACAAACTAATAAAGTCTTTAACGTCACAAAGATAATATATAATGTGTATCAAGGTCAAAAAAAGAACAATAATTTCTATTTCTTCGATATTTTTGCTATATTTGCGCGTTTTTTTAATAAAAGAATAAAAGATGGCTCAAGTAAAACCAAGCATTCCAAAGGGAACTCGTGATTTCTCGCCTATCGAAATGGCGAAACGCAACTATATCTTTAACACTATCAAGAGCGTTTATGCGCTTTTCGGATACCAGCAGATTGAGACTCCTTCGATGGAGAATCTCTCAACTCTCATGGGTAAATATGGCGAAGAAGGCGACAAACTTCTTTTCAAGATTCTTGACTCGGGCAACTTCCTTGCCGATGTCAAGCCAGAAGAACTGACAGAAGGTGGAACTCCGAAACTTGCTGCACGAATCTGTGAGAAAGGTCTTCGATATGATCTCACAGTGCCTTTTGCACGTTTCGTTACAATGCACCGCGACGAACTCACTTTCCCATTCAAGCGTTATCAGATCCAACCGGTATGGCGTGCTGACCGTCCACAGAAGGGACGTTACCGTGAATTCTTCCAGTGTGACGCCGATGTAGTCGGCAGCGACTCTCTTTTGAATGAGGTTGAGATCTGCCAGATGATCGACGAGGTATTCAATCGCTTCGGTATCAATGTGGCTATCAAGATGAATAACCGTAAGATACTTGCAGGCATTGCAGAGATCATCGGTGCTCCTGAACTCCTTGTTGACATCACAGTTGCTATCGACAAGTTCGACAAGATCGGCATTGAGAACGTAAATAAGGAACTCGCAGAGAAGGGTCTTAACGACGAACAGATAGCTAAACTTCAGCCAATCATACTTCTCGAAGGCTCGAACAACGACAAGCTCAAGACTCTTAAAGAGGTACTCAACACAAGCGAGGTCGGCGTGAAGGGTGTCGAAGAACTTGAATATATCCTTGCCAAGGTTGAGAAACTCGGCGGTACTCGCTGCAAGCTCGATATCGACCTCACACTCGCTCGTGGTCTTAACTACTACACAGGCGCTATCTTCGAGGTTAAGGCTCTCGACACAGAGATGGGTTCAATCACAGGCGGTGGCCGTTACGACAACCTCACAGGCGTATTCGGTATGCCAGGTGTGAGCGGTGTCGGTATCTCATTCGGTGCTGACCGTATCTATGACGTGCTCAATACACTCAACCTCTATCCTAACGAGACACTTCAGAGCACACAGGTTCTCTTTGTGACTTTCGGACAAGACGAACAGGACTATGCACTCCCACTTCTCGCACAGCTTCGCAAGGCAGGCATCCGTGCTGAGGTTTATCCTGAAGCTGGAGCTAAGATGAAGAAACAGATGGGCTATGCCAATGCCAAGCAGATTCCTTATGTCGTTGTGATCGGCGGCGATGAAATGGCTTCGGGCGTGGTTTCTCTCAAGAACATGGTAACAGGCGAACAGATAAAAGTAAAGGCAGATGAAATCATCAACAACATTTAAGGCTGCGTGCCTTGGTATTATGGCTTCGGCAGGTATTCTTGCCACAAGCTGTAGCAACAAAAACAACACAGATATGGAAAATCCATTCTTTGTAGAATCAAGTCTTCCTCACGGAGCTTTTGAATTCGATAAACTTAAGATCGATCACTACAAACCAGCTTTGCTTGAAGGTATCAAGCAGCATGAAGCTGAGATTGAAGCTATCAAGAACAACCCTGAAGAGCCAGACTTCGAAAACACAATCGTCGCTCTCGACAAGTCAGGAAAGCTCATGAGCCGCGTACTCGGCATCTTCTACAACCTCCTCGAATGTGACGGTACAGACGAGATGCAGGCTCTCAGCATCGAGCTTCAGCCAGTCGTTTCAGAACACAGCCTCAAGGTATCTCTCGACGAAGATCTCTTCGCTCGCGTCGAGAAGGTTTGGGAGAAATATAAGAACAACGACGGCTCATTGACCAACGAACAGTATCGCCTACTCAAGGACACTTACGACGGCTACATGCTCTCTGGTGCTACACTCAAAGGAGAAAAACGCGATCGTTGGCGCGAGATCAGCAACCAGCTTGACTCACTCTCGCTCGTATTCGGACAGAACGTACAGAAGGCTACAGCAGCATGGACCTATCAACTCGATCCAGAGAACGACCTCGCAGGTCTTCCTGGCTTCGTTACCGAGATGCTCAAGGCAAACGACTACAAACTCTCTCTAAACGCTACATACTACGGTCCATTCATGAAGTACAGCTCACGTCGCGACCTTCGCGAAATGCTATACAAGGCTTATGGTTCACGTTGCGTTGGCGGTGAGTTCGACAATACCGATGCTATCCGCAAGCTCGCTACACTCCGCCAGGAACGTGCAGAGCTTCTCGATTTCAAGACATTTGCCGACTATCGTCTCGAAGACACAATGGCAGGTTCCCCAGAAGCTGTTTATGGACTTCTCAATCAGCTCCTCGACGCTTACAAGAAGCCAGCCGAGGCTGATGTAAAGGAAGTGGCAGACTTCGCTAAGAAATATGAAGCAGAACATGGTGGCAAGTTCGAAGGCGAACTCCAGCCTTGGGACTTCAGCTACTATTCAGAACTCCTCAAGACAGCTAAGTATGACTTCAACGACGCTTTGATCAAGCCATACTTCGAACTCGAGAATGTCAAGGAAGGTGTATTCGGCCTTGCAACAAGACTCTATGGTGTGACATTCAAGAAAATCGACGTACCGGTATATAATGAAGCAGCTGAGTGTTTCGAAGTGAACGATGAAGACGGTTCTTACCTCGGACTCCTCTACACAGACTTCATGCCACGCGACACAAAGCGTCCAGGCGCTTGGATGACAGAATTCAAGGGACAGTGGCTCGAGACAGCCGAAGATGGTACAGAAGTAGATTCTCGTCCACACATCCAGATTGTCATGAGCTTCACAAAGGCCGTTGGTCAGCCAGGCGACGAGAACTATATGCCTGCACTTCTCACATACTACGAGGTAAGCACATTCCTCCACGAGTTCGGACACTCTCTCCACGGCTTGCTCACAAAGTGCCGTTATTCTGGACAGAGCGGAACAAGCGTTAAGCACGACTTCGTAGAATTGCCATCACAGTTCAACGAGAACTTCCTCCGCAAGAAGGAATTCCTCGACACATTCGCAAAGAACTACGAGACAGGCGAGTCTATTCCACAGGAACTCATCGACCGTCTCCAGAGTGCTGAGACATTCCAGGCAGCCTATGCTTGTATCCGCCAGCTCTCATTCGGTCTCCTCGATATGGCATTCCACACTCTCGGAGCTCCTTCAGGCGACCTTTCTGCTGCAAATACTGAGCTTCAGACAAAATATCCAGAGCTTAATGATGTTGAAGCATTCGAGCGCAAGGCAATGGCTCCTACACAGGTCCTTCCTACAGTTCAGGGCAGCCTCATGTGTCCTTCATTCACTCACCTCTTCTCTGGCGGCTATGCTGCCGGCTACTACGGGTACAAGTGGGCAGAGGTACTCGATGCTGATGCATTCTCCGTATTCGAAAAGGAAGGAATCTTCAATCGCGAGACTGCAAAGCGCTTCCGCAAGGTGCTTGAGTCTGGCGACACTGTAGATCCAAGCGAGCTCTATCGCGAGTTCAAGGGCAGCGACCCAACAGTCGAGGCTCTCATGCGTCGCGATGGCATCATAAAGTAAATACAAATTATCTTTGTGTAATATAAAGGAAGACCGTTCGGCCTTCCTTTTTCATATCATGACTAATACCTTTGTCGTAAAGGGTTATATATGCATCATAATAATATTCATATCAAGTCCCATTGGATTGATGCCGAACGTGCGCAGACCAACATCCTTAAGTGATGCACCGCAATGCCACACCACATCATCGATAATCATCCAACGGTCATGTTGTTCCACATTCCATGTTCTGATAGATAAAGGCTTGTTAGGGAACTGCACATTATACTGATCCACCAGATCCTGAATGGCACCATTAATTGAATGCGTGATAATCTGAACCCTTACACCGTCTGCTCTTGCATCAAGCAGATCTATTGTCCGTGGACCAATATAACCATCAATAAGTATTATATAGGATTTTGCCTTACTTATCAGATCTGCAATAAAAGACCTTGCCTCATATATCTGACCTGCAGAGAAAATATGAGCCTTCTCTTTTAATGTACCTTCTTCCAGACAGTTCAGCACATGATCAATCTTCTGATCCGTCTCAATCTGATGTCTCTCCAACGAATCCATGCGCTGGAACAACCCTGCATTAGCAGAGAGGAATCGGCGCATTGATACAAAGGCACGCATGATTTGAATATTAACACTAATAGCTTTAGCACTATTTAGTAGTCCAGAAAGCATTGCAACACCTTGTTCTGTAAAAGCAATTGGGAAGAATCGATTTCCACCTCGACCGTTTGGTATCACAAATTGTGATTTCAAAGATTCGTACTCCTCTTTGTTTAGTGTAAACATGAAATCCTCAGGAAATCTCTCAAGATTTCTTTTCACTGCTTGATTGAGAACGCGAGTTTCAACCCCATAAAGCACCGCCAGATCCCTGTCAAGCATCACCTGCTTCCCTCGGATATTGAAGATCTTTGATTCAATAGAATCTACAATGCTACCATCTGCAGCATTTACCTGCACTTCCTGTGCACTTCTTTCTTTTTCCATAAATTAAAATTGTTATAGTAATACAAGTGAATCATTCTGCATTAAGTAACTACGAATGATTTCTGTGTGCAAAGATAATACTTTTATTTTGATTATCCAAATTCTTTAAATAATCTTTGGAAAAACAATCATTAATAAACGAAAAAAGCAGCATTTCCCGACACTGTCTTTTTGAGTTTATGCTCCCAAAGCGCAAAGCAATTGTCCAATCAAAACCACGCTTGAAATATTAACAGCCAGAGACATAGAAATCTCTACTGGCTGATTTGTAAGATATGGCTTGCTAATATCCGGAGAGAACAAAAGAGACTTTCCCAAAAGTTTCTTCCACAACAGGTTGTATCTATGCTCCAGATCCTCTGTGAGTTCCACTTGGTTGCAATATATCTTGCCTTCTTCAATCAGATCAATCACCGCCAATAATAGGAATGCCTTATGTGGAGCTGGCTTTCCTTTCTGTGTATTTGTATGGAGTGAAGCAAATGCTTGCTCGTAATATTTATATGTGTGTTGCATACTAAGACTATTTTTATTTTCTTCCATGCCCTAGATTTGCAGAAATCTCATGTATCCACCCTTTGAATTTTAAAAGCTCGCCGCGGCAGATATTACATACCACATATCTATGCCCTTTATCATCGGTATATTCACATCCCAGCATGTGGGTATTTCGACAGAGATTACAAACAAATTTATAATGAATATGATATCCTCTGTGGTGTCTTACCAGAATTTCTAACTCTTTGTTCGTTAGTTTTGTATTTCTCTGAGGGACTTCTGCCTTTGGCAATGCAGGACTAAAAGGATTACTGGGATCCTTCTTTGGATCATAAGTATTAGAATCCGCTACTAATGGCTTCTGCCATTCAGGCAATTTATTTTTATGTGCAGATGTTATCTTCTCTTTTTTTATAACCTTTCTTTTATTGCGGAATAACATATTATAAAAGTTATCATAGACATATTTTATACACTCCTCATCGCTTGCATCATCACTACACATGATGCTAAGTGTTTTATCATCTTCTGCAAAGCCCAAGATACCTTTGACTTTAGCAGAAGAATATTTATATATTCGAATGCCGTTGACAACTAAAATTTCAGCCATATTTTTCAGCTCATAAGATATTTCTTTACTTAATTATCTCAACTCTCCACCCAAGATTGAGTGCATAGTCAGAATATTTTGTACGTGATACAAGTAGATCGCCATCATTATGAATTTGATGACAGTTCATTAAAATCAAGATTATATTTGTTTTCCAGACGTTCAAGGACTTTACGTACTGCATTGCCGATGAATATGTTATTTGAACCGAACTTATATCTCATTGTGTGCAAGTTATCCTTGTTTATATAAGCTTTGAGGTTGCACCTACCTTTGTACTCCTCACCATCACTATCATCATAAGTGACAGGATAACGAAATGAGCGACCTTCTTCCAATGTCCAACCGTCGTAGGAATTGGGATTGTAGCATTGTTCCCCTATTATTTCCTCTAATTCACAAATGAGTTCAATTGTCTTCTTTGTAAGTTTCATACTTCATTCTTTGTTTTATTAGTTGATATTTGTCTCAAAGCTTGCTCATATCTCAATAAAAGACCATGCAGCCGCCTCATTCTCCCACTTGTTGACTTGATATTCCAAGCATCTTTCCATAATTCCAAACCTCTTTTCACATATACATTACATTCTTCAAACCGTTCGCTACAGTATGCTTGAGATGCATCGGCAACACATGAAGCCATCTCATCTAGAAGTCGTTCAAAACGAGCAATGGCATCTTTGTTTACTGTATTCAATTTTGATTTTAACGCTTTTGCTTCCTCGTAAGCATCAAGCATAATTTCGCTACGAGATTTCTTGTTTTTTACTTCTGTGCTACTTGTTAAATGCCAGCCACCACAAGCGATACAGAAGTAAGCTCGTGTTGGGGCTACTCCATTGTCTTCCAAAATATCCTGAGCATTGTATTTTATGAAATTCATTGCCTTTTCTTCAGAAGAAAACAGCATTTTCTTACGACCACAATCGTGGCAATATATATGATTCTTTGTTGGTTTCATTATGCTTGTGATATATTTTCTTTAGTTTATTCCTTCAACAATCGCGATTTCTTCTTCTGTCAATCCGTAAAGTTCATAGACGAGACGGTCGATTTCTTGTTCATCTGCGAAGGTGTTAGCACGTGGATTGAATTTCTTCGCTGAGATTATTCGATCAGTTACTGCTTCAATCTTTTCCTTATCCTTGGGCGTTGGAATGGGGACGACTATGGGCTCAATGGCCTGAACACTTATTAGCAAATCTCCAGTTCCAGTCTTTGGAGAGTCCTGAAGCATGAAATGACCTAACTTTGAATTAAAAATGGCGCAAAGGAACTTGACATGTTCTCCTGTAGCAAAGCAGGTACTATCCAAACACATGGATTTATCCTCATCGTAAGCAAAACGGAGAATAGAACCGATGCGTTTCCAAATAATTTTTGGTTTTTCAAGTTCTTTCCAATACCCAATCTGGTCTTGAGTCTCAAACCAATCATTGTGAGTTTTCTTTCTTGCAGAGAAGTCCTTATACTTTTTTCCACTTTGTTCAAGTCTTTCTTTTCCAAAAGATAAAAGATAATTCTTTAGTGATGGATAATTATCAATAGTATAATTCTTAGCTGGGAATGTACAAATGAGCCACATGTTTACCCAATTGTTTTGATAAACGCCAACATCTTTGCCTCGAATGACAGGTTGTATAATAGCTTCAGTTCTCTCTTGTTCTTCTTCTGTAACACATGCTGAAAGAATCTCATCTTTTTGTTCTGTTGTAATAATGAATGCATCGTTAAATCCGGTTTTAATACCAAAATTAACTTTCAAACCCCAATTTCTCAAAGCCACACCAGCACTCTTAATCTTATTCTTAAGTTTACCAGTGTCAGCATCTGAAAGAACCCAAAAGTCTGTATTATCGAACCTATATGGATAAGAGTTATTATCAATCAATTGTACCAAATTCGTCAAATCTTCTTTCTTCAATTCGACCAAGGAAGCACACTTTGTTTCATTCTTATAACTCTCTTTTTTCAGCAGCAGAACATTTGTTTCGACAGTAGCATCATCAAACAACTTCATCTTGATGAAGTCAATTAAGATGAGAGGATTCGAGAAATCCTTAATGAATGCACGTGTCTTCTCTCCGTATCCTGTTCGCATCCATTTATTAGAAGTGATATAACAAAGAACGCCTTTCTCCTTAAGGAGATTGAATCCGTGCTCATAGAATAGGCAATAGATATCACCCATTCGATCGAAAGTTTCAAAGCCACAATCCTTGTATAAGTCAGCCAATAATCCGCTATCCTTCTGCAGCTGAATGTACGGTGGATTACCAATCACAATATCAAATCCGCCTTGCTCAAAGACATCGGCAAAAAAGGTGTGCCACAAGAAGAACTGGTCATTGCACAAAGGAAGTTCCTCGACCTCCGCTTGGAGTTCAGGACGGCCCTCTGTCAGATGATAGAGGTATTGACGTGTGGCACTCTCAATCTTGGCATAGAGCATCTGTTTGGCTGAATGACTGTCTGTACTATAGTAGCGACGGATACACTTCTGAATCTCCTTCATTGCTTCCTGTTCGTTCTGGAAGAAGATTGAGCCCTGCATAGTTCGTGCATTCACTTTCAGCGCTTTGCTTGCGTTATGCTTACCCACAGCGACATTCGACAAATCTACCCCATGAAAACTCTCTAAAAGCGAATTTCCTTGCATAATCTTAAAGTCAAGATTTGGCAAAGCCTTAGGATCCTCTTCATCCAAAATCAAAGAGAGCCAGAAACGCAGACGGGCAATATCTACTGCACCTTTCTCAATATCTACGCCATAGATATTGTTCTGAATGATTTCCTTTTTTATCTCAGCAGGAGTAGTCGTTTCAAAATCCTCAATAGCAGAACGACAAGCATAGAGTTCTCGGAGCAAGCCCATAGGGAATGCTCCAGAGCCAATGGCAGGATCACAAATCTTGACATTCTTAAGCATCTTGTCAAAGAACTCTAGGACAGAACCATTCGTCTTCTTGCCATTCGCTTCCATGTGCAGTTCTCGCAGAGGTGCCGCATCGTGTGTCTCAACAAATGTACGAGCAACCTTCTTTGCACAATCCGTGCTACATCCATTTTGCAAGTAGGCAATCAGAGATTCCTTGCACATATACTGCACAATTGGTTTCGGTGTATAAAATGCACCTTTATCCTTATTATCTTCAAGCAAATTCTCGAAGATACGTCCTAACATTTCGGGATCAATACCTACCTCTGCGTCATTAGGATCATTCTCATCGATTGTGAAATTATACTGATAGAAGAAAGTAAACAGCTCTTCAAAATACGTAGCAGGAAAAACAGACTTAGCATCGTCAATACCCGCATCCTTACTATACAAACCGCCATTAAGATATGGGATTTTTACGTTTCTGAATCCTTTTACTCCAGTATCATAATCATAGTTCGTAGCTGCTCGATTTCCGTCAAGAGCTTTTTCAAACATTGGTTCCAGTACAGTATCAAGAAAATCGTCTTTTTGTTCTTTGCTGGCATTTTCAAAGAGATGCTGAAGGAAGTCTCTATCTCCATCATTCCATTCACAAGAGGATGCTCCAAGCCAGCCTTTCTTTTGCAAGAACTGAAGGAAGACCAAACGTCCAAGAAGTTTCTTCACATAGTCGCGAATAATCTTGTCTTCGCACGAAGCGAAGAATGATCCGAACTTCGTTTCGTCATACCTATTATTATATATATAGTTGCAGAACTTTTCATATTGCTCTTTATATTTACCGAAGAATTCCTTACTCAAAGCTTCTACATCGAATGCTTTGATGATATCATCCATCTCGAATTCTCCTTCACTTTCAATCTTCTCATGGATTTTCATGAAATTCTCAGCTGCTGTTCGACAAGATTGACCTGGTCCCAATAAGAAAGTATAGCGTTTAGCATCAGAAGTGTCTTCGTTCGAAGCACCTTTATGACAGAATGTAAAACGCCATTCCCTTCGAGCGCCACTTTGATAATGAAATAGAATAAATGCACCAGAATGGGAAGAAAGTATTGAACGTATAATCTGTTGAAGCTCTACACGATTACGCTGCAACTGTTTCTTATAATCAATTGTAATGTCATAGATATCAAGTTCAGAACCATCGACATAAAGGATCCCGACATTTCGGATTTCTATAATACCAATAGCATTAGCTTTTGACCGCAAATCGAGTCGCTTTGACAATACATTAAGATTTCCTGAAGATTCAAAGTTTTCCTCTCCAAAGACAGGAAATATTACGTTTTCAAGAAATGACTTTGAGTCCTGATAAGGCTGCTGAAGGAAAGTTTTCAGCGTAGATTCAATGTAACTCATTCTATTAGGCTTTTATTTGTATGTTCCCATTACTATTTGAGGTTCTCCATGATGTTCCATAGCCTTGCTGACAATATTTGTGATTGATTTGGCTAGATATTCATCAAATTCTTCTTGTGTATATGGAATCAAAAGATCTTGTTGCAAAACGGCTTCTGATATCTTCAATATACTCTTAACAATATCAGTATTGCCTTTACGGATCAGGCGATCTGCGCTATTAAGCAGTTTCTTACTCTCAGCAGACATTTGCTGATTCTGCTTCAATTCAATTATTGCACCTTTTGCCTCTGTGGCTTTCTTAGAATTACTTCGCATCAATCTAATACTAGCAAGCTCAGATAACATCACGCGCACGGCTTCTTTTCTATAATTTTCCCATACAGCAGGAAGAGAAACTGACTTTGTTTCTTCTGAAGTCTTGAAATATTCCAAGCCATCCGCTAATGAGATAATATGTCCTTCCGGATCTGATTTGTTTACGCAGACAAACATTCCGCTTGTTCGCGGTGTGCGAACCAAGAAATATGCAGTACCATCAGTTGCTGTTGTTGCCAACTCCAATCCTTCTGAAACTTGCTCAATAACCGCATAACGTTCCGGATGTGCTTGCTTATATTGTTTAAGCTCATAAATATATTTCTCCATTGGTGACTCTTCACCGTTCACCTGTTTGTTAAGATCATAGTGAGTCACTTCTTCCGCTTGGCTGAATATCTGAGAGTCTTCTCCAAACAACGTGTGGAACGATTGGAGTTTGGTATGTGCTTTCTGCACCAAACTTATCTCTGCATCACCCTCAGCACTTGGCATGAAGTTATAGACATAGACCTTCTCTTCGGTACTTCCAATTCGATTGACTCGGCCAATGCGCTGCATTAAGCGTGTCGAATTCCAAGGTGTATCGTAATTGAGGATACAGTTGGCACGATGCAGATTAACACCCTCAGCCAAAACATCTGTTGTAACTATAATTTCATAATCGTTCTTCCATTCACCTTTGTAGTTGGCATCAAAATTTTCACGTATCACAGGCTCCTTCTCTGTGCGATTTGCAGCCGTAATCAATAACACATTATACCCCTTTGACTCCGCAGCCTTGGCAATACTCTCAGCAGTATCAATAGCCTCTGTAAAGATGACAAGTTTCTGCGGTTTGTTAGTAAATGGGTTGAAAAGATTGAAACGCAGATTCTCCTTAAACTCATCAAACTTTGGATCTTCACTATTCTTTGCCCAGCGGTCACAGAGATCTGAAATAATCTGTAAATCTGACTGAAGAAGATCAATATAATCTGGATCGAAATCTTCTCGGCAATACTCACAATTACTCTTATCATCATTGCGGCCTTCACTTTCCAACCGCTGGATATGCATTCGTATATCTTTGAAACAATCTTCCAATGAGACCTTATGACCTCTTCGCTCTTCCTTCTTCTTGCGATCGAGTTCGGCATTTACATTGAACGATGGACAAATGAAGATTGAATCGTGTTCCCACATGTCAATCATGTTCTGGGTGTATTGGCGCAAATTGAGCAAAGACTGCTTGAACGCAGTGAAACTTGATTCAAGACGTTTCACTAAGTTCATCTGCATAATCTTAGCAAGCTGCTCGGCCAAAGTATCTGCATCACGAGAACCTCTTGCAGCATACTTCTTTTTCTTGTCTGCTTCTTTCAGATACTGGATAGCACGATAGCGATAATACATCAATCCTCCTGTAGCAAGATTAGCATCTGGCGCAATGTTGCTCATCGTATCATAGAAAAGTTGAGCTAAAGGCTTACTCATTTTGTATTTGAGACTGATAGGGCCTTCAATCAATGGGAAGGTAAGACCTTGCTTGTCCTTATCCTGTTGGTAGTATTTGATGACATCGGTGCGCGTTCTGCGAACCATAATGTCGCATAATATACAATCACGCAGTTCTTTTGACAAATCCTTAAGTTTCTTATTTCTCTCTTCCTTTGAATATTCTGACTTATCGTGAATTATTTCTCCATATCGGCGATTGATATCTGCAAAGAAACCTTCGAGGTTTCCTCCCATAGCTCGCTTCAACGTACTTTCTGCATGGTTTCTCTCAAAGAGATAAATCTGATTCTGTAAATCACTTGGACGGTTGTTCTGAGGGGTTGCTGAGAGTAAACCTATGTATGGATACTCGCCAACCTCACTACCGATATTGGATATAAGTTCATCCAGCGCCTGATACATTGAAGTACCACTATTGCGGAATTTGTGACTTTCATCGATAATGATCAGTCCATAGTTCTTTTGCTCGAGTGTATCGTCAAAACTACCAGTGTCTGCTTCGTCGCTATCAAAATCGTCTTCTTCATTTAACTTGCCTATAGAACCCGTTGTGATGAAATCAATAAAAGGTGTTATCTTCAAATCTGAGGTAGCGTCAAAATCTGCAAGCGTGTTCTTCCATGCCGACTGTATTGCGGGAGGTGTGACAACAAGCACCTTCTGCTCGCGACCCTGTTCGTCTGGAAATTGCAGGTAATGACGGATCAGAAGCAAACCAACAATGGTTTTGCCTAAACCTACTACATCTGCAAGCATGAATCCGCCATGCTCTTTCATTGTTGCTACGCACTGCTTCACAGCATCTATCTGATAGTTGTAGGTGTCGTAATGCCTCGGCAGATAACTCTGTATCTGCTGACCAAGATTCAAATCGACAAGCGTACCGAACTTATACTGCAAGAGTTTGATGTAAAGTTCATACGGAGTGAGCGGTGATCTCTGGGTTTCTTCTTTCTCTTTCTCAATCCTCTCAACCGGTTTAGATGTCTTCAAGATTTGCTCCAAGAATTCCTGTGTCCAATCCTCGGCTTGTTCCCATTTTTCCTCAAACCATGTGATGTGTCCTTTTCGTGTTGGTTTGATTGGTGCTGCAATCATGTAAGGATCTGTCTCTAATACATTCAACTCTGCATTGCCTTCCAACCCCTTTTGTGTAAAGTTGCTACTGCCTACAATGGCAGACATTGGTTTGTTGTCATCGTCATCAGAAGTGAAGATATAGCATTTGGAATGAAAGAATTGACTATCGTCAGCTTCGTCCTTTTTGAAAATACGGATTTCAATCTTTTTATTATCCTCTGCACAAAACTTCAGCAGGAGATTGATGACTTGCTTATACTCCTCAAGGAGATTATCTGCAAGTTCATTGATGTTTGTGCGGATAAAATCATTAGGATATGTTTTGTTTTGGAACTTTGGTTCCTTAAGCATCTTTGCATAGACGTATGGATCCTTTCCAATAAGAAGCTTCAGTTTTGCATTATCTCTATTTAAGAATTCCTGAACTTCATCAACGACAAGTGCAGTTCCAGGAATGTCCCAATAGCCAGTAGCAATACGTATTGTGTCCATCTCTGGCTGAGAGATGCACTCTTTCAATACGTTCACCATCTTAAGGTTCGTGCTGTTATCAATAAGAGTTTTGTTCATGATTTGATTAGACTTGATGCATCGCGCACTATCTAATCAACTTGTATGGCTTGTCGTGTTTTTCATTCATATTGAGGAATACACAAAAAGGGCATGAACTTCTTCCCACGGTATTCCAAGGCCAGCTACCAACCAGAACCTCTTCGACAATAAGAATAATGCTCACACCCGAGAGTGCAAACATCTTACTATCCTCATTGTCGATAATTGGCTATAGTTGGCGCTCTTTTAAACGTCAAAGCCAACCATCATTGATGTGGTTTTATTCTGGAAACTTAAGTTGGTAGCTTGTTCTGGAATACCACAATGATAGCTAGATGCTATATGTTTTAATATGTATGTCCGTATCGTATCTGATACGCTACGGGGTTACTTAATCTTTATTTTGTTTGTCTTTCGTTTTTTTATAATTTGTTTATATGACTTTGTAAATCCTCCGGATCCATTCTGGTGTCCCAGATATCTACGATGTATATTGTATTGTTTTCTTCTATTATATAATATATAACCTTGAAATATGGATGTACTACTAAACTTCTATACTGGAATTTTCGATTTTCAAGTAATATTTCCAATGATCCAATAGTTGGTGCTTTAATCAATTTCTTGATTTCTGATTCTATTTTTGTTAAGAAAGCTCGTGCTGACCTAACGCCAGAATCTTGAACGCCCCATTCATATATAACAGACAAACGGTGCTCTGTCCTTGGTAAAATTATCAGTTTGTAGCCCATGAATGTTCTCTTTTGAACCTATCCATGAAAACTTCAAAATCTTCACCTTCTACGTTACCAGAGCTTATTTGCATTTCAAATTCTTCCAAGTTCCTCAGGTTTTGTTCAGTCGAGAATTCTTTCTTGTATTCTTCCCAAGTAATAGACTTTGGCTCATCGACTACCACGTGAAAGTCTGTATTTAAGCTCTTATATGCAACGCCAGAATCATCATTGATTTTTGATGATCCTTCAAGAGAATCTAAATTGTAGTTCTTAGTGTCCATATAGAATGACCGTTGTTTTACGGCACAAATATATAAACTATATTTGCTATTTCCAAGAAAGTCGGCAGAAATTATCACTTTTTTTCTGCAAGTTCTTCGTCAAACTGCTCCGTAGGTGCTACCTAGAATCACGAATTATCCTCGGAGCGCTACGATAGTGCTACGAGAAAACAGGAAGAGTCATCGACGTTTGACGACATCAACACAATGTTCAAAGTGTTGATGTCGACGCATGGAGATCGGACTTCCGAGAAGTCGGAAATGTCTTCGTAGGCGTACGATGACTACTCCAGAAAAGTAAAGAACTCATCGACGGTCGTCGATGAGTTCTAGGGAAACGCCGAGAGACGATTGACGCGCGTCAATGAGTTCACGGGAAGTCCGGAGTACTGATTGACGCGCGTCGATAACGAAAAATGTTTTACTTAGGAATAAAGGAAGCGCTTGATACTCTTCTTTGGAGTCTTCTCGAACTCATTCTCTACAATTTCAAACATATTGACATGAGAATAAGCTGCGAGATTGGCATTGATTGCAGCCTTGTGCGACTCGAAGAACTTCTTGATCTGAGCATCGTCCTTAAGACCTGCCTCTGCAGCAGCTTCGCGATCAGGATAAACAAGAGCTATGAGACGGGTGTCGCGCTGAACAACTACAGTTTCGGCAACATAAGGAATTGAAGCAATCTCCTTCTCGATGTCCTCAGGATAGATATTCTGACCTGTACCACTGAGAAGCATGTTCTTGACACGACCACGGATGAACATATTGTTGCCGGCATCCATCACGCCCATATCGCCGGTGTGGAGCCATCCGTCCTTATCGATTGCAGCATCGGTAGCCTCTTGATTCTTATAGTAGCCAAGCATCACATTCATACCCCTTGCAACGATCTCGCCTGGGATATTTGCAGGATCGGCGCTATCAATCTTTATTTCCATACGAGGAGCTGGTCGTCCGCATGAATGTGGCACGAATGTCTTCCAGTCGCTGTATCCGAGGATCGGAGCACACTCTGTAAGACCATAGCCCACCGTGTAAGGGAAACCTACCTGATGGAGAACATCTTCGACATCAGGAGCAAGTGCAGCACCGCCGATGATAACCTCGTAAAGATTTCCTCCAAGATTCTCAATCAAGCCTTCGCGTACCTTCTTATAAACAATATTGCGGAAGAATGGCAGCTTGCGGAAAATACGAGCCTTCAATGAGTTCCACTTCGGCATCACGCCCTTGCGCACCACCTTTTCGAGCAACAATGGAACGACGATGATGAGATTCGGCTTGACCTCAGCCAAAGCAGTCATGATGAGGAACGGACTCAAAGCCTTGGTGATGAATGTGATATCGATACCGATGCAGAATTCGTACATCAGTTCGAACGCCATACCATATACATGGGCTGTCGGGAGCAATGAGAGCACTCGCATGTTGCAATGAAGGTTAGGAAGCACCTCCTGCGCAAATGCCATGTTACTCCATACGGCACGTTCCGGAATCATAACGCCCTTAGGATCGCTTGTTGTTCCACTAGTATAATTAATAATGAGTAATTCGTCTGGCGACTGGTGGCGATAGAAGTTGATGTCGTCTGCCTTCAATCCTTCAGGATATCTTTCTGCCAGAAGCTCCTTCTCGTTGTCGAAAAGCTTCTTGACATCGTCGTTCTTGCTATAGACAATCTTGCGATCACTTGTATCGAGCATCACGAGTTCGAGGCTTGGCATCTCCTCTATCTTAAGCTTCTTCCAGATCTGCTGAGTGGTGAACAGCACCTTCGACTCAGAGTGATTTACAAGACGATGTATCTGTTCTGGCGTAAACTCGTTGAGCAATGGCACAGCAACAGCGCCATAAGTCATTGCTGAAATGAGAGTTGTAGCCCACATTGAACTGTTACGACCGCAAAGAGCTATACGGAAACCTTTTTCGAAACCTGCCTTCTCCCATACGATATGATTTCGCATGATCACAGAAGCAACTTCTTCGAATGTATATGTCTCGCCATGGAAGTCGGAAAAACACTTTTTCGACCAGTGCTTTTTGATGGTATACTCTAAAAGGCCATTAAGCTTATTATCCATAAAATGTCATTTTTTGTTCTTTGCAAAGGTAAATGTTTATATAACTTATCACAAAAAACATATAAAAAAAATGCTCACTTTGTGCATTTTCGAGCAATCGATGTGCAATATTCCAAAAAATTGCCTATATTTGCGCGTATTTTTTATCGCTATAGATAATTCAAATAAACACATCTATATATTATGTTCAGAAATCAAACATGTGGCGAACTCCGCCTTGAGAACGTAGGCCAGGAGGTCAAGCTTGCCGGTTGGGTTCAGCGAGTAAGAAAGATGGGCGGTATGACATTCGTCGATCTTCGTGACCGTTACGGCATCACTCAGCTCGTATTCGAACAGACAGAAGGCAATGAGGAACTTTGCGAAAAGGCTAATCACCTCGGTCGTGAATATGTGATCCAGGTTATCGGTAAGGTGTCAGAACGCCAATCAAAGAATAAGAATATCCCAACAGGCGATATCGAGATCATCGTAAGCACTCTCAACATCATCTCTACTTCAGAGGTCCCTCCATTCACTATCGAAGACAATACAGATGGTGGCGACGACCTCAGAATGCAGTACCGTTACCTCGACCTTCGTCGTAACTGTGTGCGCAAGAACCTTGAGCTTCGTCATAAGATCGCTTTCGAGGTACGCCGTTATCTCGATGCACAGAACTTCCTTGAGGTTGAGACACCTGTACTCATCCTCTCTACTCCAGAAGGTGCTCGCGACTTCGTAGTTCCTTCACGTATGAATCCTGGTCAGTTCTACGCTCTTCCACAGTCACCACAGCAGTTCAAGCAGCTCTTGATGGTTGCAGGTTTCGACCGTTACTTCCAGATCGTAAAGTGCTTCCGCGATGAGGACCTCCGCGCTGACCGTCAGCCAGAGTTCACTCAGATCGACTGCGAGATGTCGTTTGCTGAGCAGGAGGATGTGATCCAGATGTTCGAAGGTATGATCAAGCACCTCTTTAAGCAGACAAAGAATGTAGAGTTTGGCGATTTCCCTCGTATGACTTGGCACGATGCTATGAAGTACTACGGATCGGACAAGCCAGATCTCCGTTTCGACATGAAGTTCGTTGAACTCAAGAACGAGACAAAGGACTACGAGATCGAGTCGGTTCTCCCAGCTGGTCAGTTCACAGTATTCGACAGCGTTCCTTATGTAGCTGGTATCTGCGCTAAGGGATGTGCAAACTATACTCGCAAGCAGATCGATGGCTTGACAGATTTCGTTAAGCGCAGCCAGATCGGTGCGAAGGGCCTTGTATGGGTTAAGAAGGATGAGACAGGCGCTATCAAGTCGTCTATCGATAAGTTCTACGCTCCTGAGGTTCTTGAGGCTGTATGCGAGAAGTTCGGCGCTGAAAACGGTGACCTTATGCTCATTCTCTGCGGTGAAATGCGTAAGACTCAGAAGCAGCTTTGTGCTCTCCGTCTTGAGATGGGTGATCGTCTCGGCTTCCGCAACCCATCGGTATTCGTACCTCTCTGGGTTATCGACTTCCCTCTCTTTGAGTGGGACGAAGAAACTCAGCGCTTCTACGCTACACACCATCCATTCACTGCACCAAACCCGGAGGACATTCCATTGCTCGACACAGATCAGGGCAAGGTTCGTTCATGGGCTTACGACTGCGTCATCAACGGTGTTGAGCTCGGTGGCGGCTCGGTACGTATCCACGACTCTGAACTCCAGGCTAAGATGTTCAAGCTTCTCGGCTTCACTCCAGAGAAGGCTATGCAGCAGTTCGGCTGCCTGATCAACGCATTCAAGTACGGTGCACCTCCTCACGCTGGTCTTGCATTCGGCCTCGACCGTGTTGTTTCAATGTTCGCAGAGCTCGACTCTATCCGCGACTGTATCGCATTCCCAAAGAACAATCAGGGTCGCGATATGATGATGGGTGCTCCTGGTCCTATCGATCAGGCTCAGCTCGACGAGTTGCAGATCGCTCTCAACCTTGAAGAGACAGAAGAGTAAACTTTGAGGATTCTTTAGAATAAAATATCAGGGAAAATTGCATTACAAATAGCAATTTTCCCGTTTTTTTTACACTCGAATAGTAAATAAACATTAAATTTCCTGTTTTTATTTTTCTATCTCAAGAATAATCCATACATTTACACACTAAAATATAAAAAGTAATTTAGTATATTACCAACTATTAATCCATGAATGGTATGATTAATCAACCTACAGTAAAACTTGCAATCGTAGGCGTTAGCCGCGACTGCTTCCCTATCACTCTTACTCAGGCTCGCGTCAAGGCTGTTATGGCAGAAGTTCAGAAGGCTGGTCTTCCTGAAGTTTACGCTTGTCCTGTAACAATCGAAAACGACGTTGACACTTACAAGGCTCTCGATTGGGCTAAGGAAAATGGCATCAACGCAGTATGTATGTTCCTTGGCAACTTCGGTCCAGAAGGTCCTACAACTTTGTTTGTCCAGAAGTTCGGCGGTCCTGCAATGGTTCTCGCTGCTAAGGAGGAAGGCAAGGCTAATCTTGCCAGCGATCGTGGTGACGCACTTTGTGGTGTCCTCAACTTCTCTTATAGCGTAGGTCTCCGTCGTCTTAAGGTTTATATCCCAGAGTATCCAAACGTAACTCCAGAAGAGGCAGTTAAGGAACTCGCTGACTTCCGCAACATCGCTCGCGTTGTTATCGGTGTTAAGAACCTCAAGGTTATCGGCTTCGGTCCACGTCCTTGGGACTTCCTCGCTTGTAACGCTCCTATCCAGCCAATGTACGATCTCGGTATCGAGGTTCAGGAGAACTCTGAGCTCGACCTCAAGAAGGCATTCGATGAGATCGCTGCAAAACCAGGTAAGGCTGCTGAGATCGCTGCTGTTGCTAAGGATATGGAGAATGAGCTCGGTCCTTCACGCAATACATATCCTGAGATCATCAACAAGATGGCTCAGCTCGAAGTTACTCTTCTCGACTGGTATGAGAACCAGAAGGGTGGATCTAAGTACGCTGTATTCGCTAATAAGTGTTGGCCAGCTTGGCAGCCAATCTTCGAGTTCGAACCTTGCTACGTTAACTCACGCCTCACAGGTCGTGGTATCCCTGTAGCTTGCGAGGTTGACCTCTATGGTGCTCTCTCTGAGTACATGGCAGAGCTCGCTACTGAAAAGCCAGCTACACTCCTCGATATCAACAACTCTGTTCCTGCTGACGTTATCCCTGCTGGTGCAAGCCTCGCTGGTGCAGATCTCAAGGATCTCTACATGGGCTTCCACTGCGGTAACACTTGCTCACAGTGCATGAAGGACTGCAAGATCAAGTATCAGCTCATCCAGGCTCGTCTCATGAGTCCAGATATCACTAAGGGTACTCTCGAAGGTCAAATCGCTCCTGGTAAGTCGACAATGTTCCGTCTCCAGTCTAACAGCGATTCTAAGCTCGTTTCTTACATCGCTCAGGGTGAATTCCTCGATGTTGATCCATGTTCATTCGGTGGTATCGGTATCCACGCTATCCCTGGATTCGCACGCTTCTATCGTCACGTCCTCGTTGGCAAGCACTTCCCACACCACGGAGCATATGCATTCGATCACTGCGGTAAGGTTCTCTTCGAGGCTCTCAAGATGCTCGGCGTAGAGGATATCAACACTCCACTCCCAGCAGGTCAGCTCTATCCAGGCGAGAACCCATTCGCTATCTAATGATTGCACAACGGGCTTAAACTCCCGTCAATCAAGAATATTTACCCGGAGGCAAAAGCCTTCGGGTATTTTTTTATAATCCAGTTCTTTCATTTCGACTCTGTTTTACTCTGTTATTGCCATTGTGTTTTGTAACATAAAGATATATATTCCAACGAAAAACCAGCATTTTAATCGTCATTTCACAAATTCATTGCCCGACAGTTTCTTATTATTTAATAATGTATATCTTTGTACACTATATAGGTTATGATAAAAAATAAATTGTAAACGTTATGCATGTATTGAAGTTCGGTGGTACATCAGTCGGCTCGATTGGAAGTATCAAGAATGTAAAAGAAATTGTAGAAAACCGTAAAGAACCTCTCATTGTCGTAGTTTCGGCACTCGGAGGCATAACCGACCGTCTCATATCAACAGCCAACAAAGCCGCTTCTGGCGATGAATCGTATCTCGAGGAATTCAAGTTCATCGAGCAGCGTCATTATGATGTAGTAGAAGGTCTTCTCGATGGCGAAGAACTCACAACCACAAAGATTTTCCTCAAAGAGACACTTGACGAACTCAAGAACATATACAATGGTATATTCCTGATCCGCGAACTCTCGGCTCGCACACTCTGTACTGTAGTTAGCTATGGCGAACGTATCTCAAGCCGTATCGTAGCAACCGTAGTCAAAGGCGCAACATGGGTTGACAGCCGCGCGATCATCAAGACAAAGAAAGACTGGGATAAGAATATCTGTGACTTCGAACAGACCAATCCTAATGTCGTTGAGATGTGGGATAATGTCTGCAAGGAAGATAAGACAGGACGTCCAATCATCCTCATGGGTGGTTTTATCTCACGCGACAGCTCGACCGGAGAAGTTACAAATCTCGGCCGAGGTGGTTCAGACTACACTGCAGCAATTGTTGCAGCAGCGCTCAATGCCGACATGCTTGAGATCTGGACTGATGTTGACGGATTCATGACTGCCGATCCTCGTGTGATCGACAATGCCTATGTGATCAATCAGCTTTCATTCGTAGAGGCAATGGAGCTTTGTAACTTCGGTGCAAAGGTCATCTACCCTCCTACAATCTTCCCTGTTTATCACAAGAATATCCCAATCATAATCAAGAACACTTTCAACCCAAGTGCTCCTGGCACATTGATTTCGTCAGACACTACTCATGGCGACCGTCAGATCATCAAGGGTATTTCTTCTATTAACGATACTTCGCTCGTTACCGTTTCAGGTCTCGGTATGGTGGGCGTGATCGGTGTGAACAAGCGCATCTTCTCTACTCTCGCCGACAAAGGCATATCTGTGTTCCTTGTATCACAGGCTTCTTCAGAGAACTCTTCGACTATCGGCGTAAAGAATGCCGATGCCGAACGTGCAGTACAAGTCCTTTCGGATGAATTCTGCAAGGAGATGGCTATGGGTGAGATTTCATCTATCACAGCCGAACATGACTTGGCAACAGTTGCTATCGTGGGCGAAAAGATGCGTCAGACTCCAGGTATCGCTGGTAAACTCTTCCGCACTCTCGGTCTCAACGGTATCAATGTGATTGCTTGTGCTCAGGGTGCATCCGAGACAAACATCTCATTCGTAACAACAAAGGCAAGCCTCACTAAGGCATTGAACGTAATCCACGATTCGTTCTTCCTTTCAGAATATAATGTATTGAACATATTCTTGAGCGGTGTAGGTCTTGTCGGTCGCAATCTCATAGAACAGATCAACAGCCAGCAGGAATATCTCTTGAAGCATAAGAACCTTCAGCTCCGAATCGTGGGAATGAGCAATTCGAAAAAACTCATTTTCGACCGCGAAGGTCTCGATCTCAACAACTGGGAGGCAATGCTCAAGGCTTCAGAGACACCATCTTCGCCTACAATACTCCGCGATCTGGTAATCAATGAGAATATGTTTAACGCCGTATTCGTTGACTGCACTGCCTCAACAGATATCCCTGAGATCTATCACGATCTCCTCCAGCACAACATCAGCGTGGTTTGCGCAAACAAGGTTGCAGCAAGTGGTGATTACGACAACTATCGACTCTTGAAGCGCACTGCAAGAAAGCGTGGCGTGAAGTATCTCTTCGAGACAAACGTAGGCGCTGGTCTTCCTATCATCAATACTATCAACAACCTCATCAATTCAGGTGATGAGATCCTTGAGATCGAAGCCGTTGTGAGTGGTACTCTCAACTTCATCTTCAATGTTCTCGACAAGGACGTGCCAATGAGTAAGGCTATATACATGGCTCGCGAAGCTGGTTATGCAGAACCAGATCCTCGTATGGATCTTAATGGCAGCGATGTGATCCGTAAGATCGTAATCCTCTCACGTGAAGCAGGCTATAAGATCTCTCGCGAAGATGTAGAGAAACATCTCTTCATTCCTGATACTTATTTCGAGGGTTCTGTTGATGAATTCTGGAAGCGCATTCCTGAACTCGATGCTCACTTCGAAGAAATGCGCGAGAAGGCAGCAGAAAAAGGTAACCGATTCCGTTTCGTGGCTTCTCTTTCTGAAGGCAAAGCAAAGGTTGAACTTCGCGAAGTTGACCAGAACCATCCATTCTATCATCTTGAAGGTTCGAACAACATCATACTTCTCCGTACTGCCCGTTATAAGGAGTACCCTATGGAGATCAAGGGTTACGGTGCAGGTGCTGCAGTAACTGCGGCTGGTGTATTTGCCGACATTATGAGTATTGCGAATATCAGATAATATGAAATATTTAATTATATTAGCCGACGGCGCCGCTGATGAACCAATCCCTGCATTAGGCGATATCACTCCGCTTCAGGCTGCAAATAAGCCGAACATCGACCGTATAGCTCGCGAAGGTGTAAATGGTCGTCTCATCACTGTGCCACAGGGATTCCATCCCGGTTCGGAGATTGCACATCTTGGTCTTTTAGGCTATGACGTGGCAAAGGTTTTCGAAGGACGAGGCAGTCTTGAGGCAGCCTCGATGAAAGTTGACATCGAAGACAATGAGGTAGCAATGCGATGCAACATCATCTGTCTTAATGGTGAGAATATCAAGAATCACTCGGCTGGTAACATCTCGAACGAAGAAGCAGAAGAACTGATTCTGTTCTTGAACAAAGAACTAGGAGGTTCTTATATTGATGCTGAAGGAAAGCCGGTCATTGCACCTGCTAAAGCATTAGATGAGAATGGTATTCCGACACTTGCTGCTAATGGCAATCAGGCAGTAGTACGTTTCTATCCAGGTGTCAGCTACCGTCATCTTCTCAAGATACGCGGAGGTAACAAACATGTACAATGTACACCTCCACATGATGAGATTGGCAAGCCTTGGTGTGACTTTATGCCACAGCCTGAATTCTCTTCCGAAGCAGATAATTCCACATATTCTGCAGTAGAGACAAGTGCTCTCATAGCAGCGTTGATGCACAAGTCGATGGAGATCCTGCCACAGCATCCAGTAAACAAGAAACGTGCAGCAGAAGGTAAAGATATGGCAAACAGTATCTGGCCTTGGTCGTTGGGCTATCGTCCGTCAATGGAACCTCTCACTACGCTCTATCCAAAACAGGTCAAAAGCGGTTCTGTAATTTCGGCAGTCGATCTCATCTTCGGTATCGGTGTTTACTGTGGTCTTGAGAAGATTGAAGTTCCTGGTGCTACAGGACTCTGGGACACTAACTATGAAGGCAAACGTGATGCCGCACTCAAAGAGCTGCGTGAGAAGGATTTCGTATTCCTTCATGTCGAGGCAACGGATGAAGCCGGACACGACGGAGAACCGAAACTCAAACAGCAATGTGTGGAATGGCTTGACCAGAGAGTTGTAGGTCCAATCCTTGATGAAGTTTCAAATTGGGATGAACCTGTTCGTATCGCAATACTTCCAGATCACCCTACTCCTATCAAGTATCGTACACATACAATGACTCCTGTTCCTATAGCTATCTGGCAGAACCATCCGTCAAAAGAAGATATCAAGAATATCGAAGCCGACAGCGTAAAGACTTTTGACGAAGATGCTTGCTTCAACGGCTCTCTCGGACTTCTCGAAAAGGATCAGTTCATCAAGATTTTCCTCGGAGCTTAATATCAATTATCAATTGTAAATTATCAATTAACAATGAAATATTACTCAACAAACGGAAATGCCCCTGAGGTCACACTCAGCGAGGCTGTAATTAAAGGTTTGGCTCCAGACAAAGGTCTCTACATGCCGGAACGTATCAAACCATTGCCACAGGAATTCTTTGACAATATTGAGAACCTTACTCTTCAGGAAATCGCGTTCGAAGTAGCTAAGTGCTTCTTCGGTGAAGATATTCCAGACGCAGACCTCAAGCATATTGTTTACGATACTCTTCAGTTTGATATTCCTCTTGTTAAGGTTACAGACAAAATCTACAGTCTGGAGATCTATCATGGACCAACAGCTGCGTTTAAGGATGTTGGCGCTCGTTTCATGGCACGACTTCTCTCTTACTTTGTCAAGAAGCAAGGAACTGACAAGGAAGTACATGTGCTCGTTGCTACTTCCGGCGACACAGGTAGTGCCGTTGCAAACGGATTCCTCGGCGTTCCAGGTATCAAGGTATGTGTACTCTATCCAAAGGGCAAGGTCAGCGAGATTCAGGAGAAGCAATTCACTACTCTCGGTCAGAATATAACTGCTCTTGAAGTTGATGGTGTATTCGACGATTGCCAGCGACTCGTTAAGGAGGCATTCATGGATGAGGAACTCAACTCGAAATTCTTCCTCACAAGTGCGAACTCTATCAATGTTGCACGCTTCCTTCCTCAGTCATTCTACTACTTCTATGCATACGCTCAGTTCAAGAAGCAGAATCCTGGCATGAAGCCTGTGATCTGTGTTCCTTCTGGTAATTTCGGAAATATCTGCTCTGGTCTCTTCGGATATAAGATGGGACTTCCTGTTCAGCATTTCATTGCAGCCAACAACAAGAACGATATCTTCTACAACTTCCTCCAGACAGGTAAGTATGAGCCAAAGGCAAGCGTTCAGACTATTGCAAACGCAATGGATGTCGGTGATCCTTCAAACTTCGCTCGTATCTACGACCTTTATGGCAAGAGCCATAAAGCTATCTGCAAGGATATTTCTGGCGCAACATACTGCGACGAACAGATTCGCAAGACAATGAAGCAGTGTAAGGAAGAGACTGGCTATATTCTCGATCCACACGGTGCTTGCGGTTATCAAGCTCTTGCAGACATGCTCGCAGCTGACGAAAAGGGTATCTTCCTTGAGACTGCACATCCTGCAAAGTTTAAGGATGTAGTTGAACCTGTTATCGGCGAAAAGGTGGTGATTCCAGAGACTCTTCAGAGATTCATGAACGGTGTTAAGCAATCATTGCCAATGACAAAGGATTTTGCAGACTTCAAGTCATTCATCCTCGCTAATTTCTGATTATGGAAGTAATACCTTCATTTCAAGTAGATCACACAAACCTGATGCCTGGCATCTATGAGTCTCGTCTCGACAAGGATGAGTCAACAGGTTTTGTATTATCTACATTCGACATCCGTATGACAGCTCCAAATCAGGAGCCAGCGATGGCACCTGCTGCAATTCATACAATTGAACATCTCGTCGCTACCTATCTTCGCAATCATCCGGATTGGAAGTCGCGTGTGATATACTGGGGCCCTATGGGTTGTCTCACTGGAAATTACCTTATAGTCAAAGGCACATACAAACCAGAAGTAATCAGAGATCTTATGATCGAAGCTATGCAGTTTGTCGTAGGTTTTGATGATGTTGTACCAGGCACCACACCTGACACTTGCGGCAATTATCTCATGCACGATCTGCCTATGGCAAAATGGGAAGCAGCACGATACATCAATCGTCTGAAAAACAACTTCTGTTCGGAATACAAGCCTGTTGAGCGACCAGATATTGACGGAATGGCATTTCATGATGCATAACCATGCGATAATATAAAGTAGCTCTTTTAGATTATGGAAAGTAAAAAGTTCATCATCGGAGAAGAACAGACATGGGTTCCTTTCGGACAAGGTCTCGAACGTCACATCATGGGATATAACAACGATCTGATGGTGGTTAAGGTTAAATTCGAGAAAGGAAGCCTCGCTCCTATGCATTCCCATCCACACACACAATCTTCATATATTGCAAGTGGAAAATATGAATTCACTGTCGATGGAGAAATGCAGGTAGTTGGACCCGGTGATGGAGTTTTGATCAAACCACATCAGCAGCATGCCTGCCTATGCATCGAACCAGGCATTGTGATCGACACCTTCTCTCCTATGCGAGAGGATTTCCTATAAAGATATTTTTAGAACACCTATATACGCAAGTCGGCATCAACACTTTAATTGTTGTTGATGCCGACTTGTTTCAATATATTAATTGCACTTATAATCGTACTTCAATTCTGCAAGTTCCTCGTTTGCCTTAACTATTTTCTTAGCAAGATTCTTCTTATATTCGACAAAACGAGCTGCGAGATTTGCATCGGCAACAGAAAGAATCTGAACAGCGAGGATACCGGCATTCATAGCTCCATTCAATGCTACTGTTGCAACAGGAATGCCTGGAGGCATCTGAATCATTGCAAGCATTGCATCAAGACCTTCGATAGAACCAGTCAAAGGGACACCAATAACAGGAACTGGAGTTGAAGCTGCTACAACACCTGCAAGATGTGCAGCCATACCAGCACCAGCAATAATAACTTTGATTCCACGATCAACAGCTGTCGAAGCAAACTCTTCAACCTCTTTTGGTGTACGATGAGCTGACAGCGCTAGCATCTCAAATGGAATCTGGAACTCGTTGAGCAAATCAGCAGCCTTCTTCATTACTGGAAGGTCGCTTGTGCTACCCATAATAATCGATACAATTGGTTTCATCATATAATAAATTATAAATTATAAATTATAAATTAAAAGTTAAAAATTTAACTTAAACCTGCTCCGTGAAATAAACAGAGCGCAATGGTAATTCAAGACGAGGACCGGTAAGAGTCACATCCTGAGAAAGTCGGATATCCTGAGACGAAGCTGCAACCTTAATTGTGTATGTTCCCGGATCAATCACCCACTTTCCTGTAATGATTTCTCCCTCATAATGAGCGAACTGCTGAGGAGACATAATAAACTTCATTGTCTTTTTCTCACCAGGAGCAAGAGACACACGTCCGAAGCCATGAAGCTGGATAGGTTTCATTGGCTGACCGGCATTTGTCGGAGAAAGATAGATCTGAACAATTTCATCTGCAGCCATTCTTCCTGTATTCTTTACATCAAAGCTGATGTGCAAGGCTTCAGCATCGGTAACTATTGAACTTTCGACCGAAAGATCAGAATATTCGAATGTTGTATAGCTTAGACCATAACCAAAAGGATATTGGATACGAGAATCCTGAGCAACAGATGTATTGTAGCAGATATTCTCATGAAGTTCAACTTTTGGATAGCTTACAGACAATTTGCCCGAAGGAGAAATCTTGCCATAAAGAATATCAGCAAGGGCATTACCTCCTTCCTCACCAGGATACCATGCCTGAATAACAGCGGCGCACTTATCCACAAGATCACCAAGCACTTGAGCACGACCTCCAAAAACGATGAGGACAACAGGCTTTCCTGTTGCAATAAGCGACTCGACATATTCCTTTTGACGACCTGGAAGACCCAAGCTGAGGCGATCTCGGTTTTCACCGCATAGCATTACATTTTCTCCAACAGCAGCAATGATGACATCACTCTCGCGAGCTGCATTTAGTGCTGCGACAGCGTCAGCCTCTTCACCTGCATCAACTTTATGAATATAGTCAAGGAGCATCGTATAAGCACGAGAATCGCCAGCTCTCTCTATGACAGTCTCTATTTCTTCCGTCCAGTCACACCCACGGTGATAAGTGAGAGAAGAACCTTGAGACATTTTGTTTTCCAATGCTTCCTTAAGACATACAATCTTTGGATTTGATGGATCCGGCAGATTATGACGCCAGAAATAAGACATGCTCTGATATGTATAATCTCCAAGCATAGACCAATAATGATTTGCATTTGGTCCACTCAAAGCTATCTTATATGGTTTGTTGAATGGAAGTATGCCATTGTTCTTCAGCATGACTATCGACTGAGATGCAATATTGTATGCTGTAGCTCGTTCTTCCGGAGTATCAAGAACAATCTTGCCTTCACCATATAAGCGAGGTTCTTTTTTGAATAATCCCATCTTTGCCTTGAGACGCAGGACTCTCTTAACGGATTCTTCAACCACCTTTTCATCCAAGAGACCTTTATCAATAGCTTCCTGAATATGTGAATGGTTATCCGGAGAAGGGAATTCCACATCATTTCCAGCGTTAAGCGTTTCAACAGCACGATGTACAGGATCATCAATCTCAGCTGGAAGAGGGAACTGATTGGCAGAGCCATAGTCACTAACCATGACACCATCCCAATTCAGATATTGACGCAAAAGACCATTAGCAATAAGAGGGTTGACAATGCAATGACGATCGCGGAACTGATGATAACCGGTCATAACGACCTTCATGCCTGCAACTCGAGCCATTGCTTCGTGTGGAAGCATGATCTCTTCCATCAATTCCTTATCTTCGCATTTATGTCCACTGCCATATCCAAGAAAATGCTTTCCGCATGCGGCTACACCGTTCTCAAGACCTTCTCCATTGTGCAAACCTTTGACAAATGCAACGCCAAAAGCAGCTGAGAGGTAACCATCTTCTCCATACGACTCTTCGTTTCGATTGAAGCTCGGATTACGAGAAACATCGACCATTGGAGAAAGTGATAATAATCCACCGACATTACGCATTAATGCCTGCGTCTGACGAGTCTTCTCTTCTGCCAAATCAATGTTGAAAGAACAAGCTTGTCCGATTTGCTGTGGATAGGTCGTTGCACCTGCTGCACAAAATCCACTAAGAACCTCTTCGTGAAAAAGTCCCGGGATACCATTAGGAGTATTATGCATGAGCCAATCCTGAAGTTCCGCAACCATATCACGAACCTTCTCAAGCGAAGTGTTCGGAGCTGCATTACCTGCATATTGTGCGAAATGACCTACTCCATAAGGGATTTTCTCGCGACAAAGAGCTGGATCGAGATGTCCATCTTCGCCAAACAAATCGTGCATATAAATACTGTAGAGCTGAGCATATCGCTCCTCCTTAGGCATCTTATCATAAAGATCATCTATCATTTTGTCCACCTCTGAACTTGAGATAGGCTGATCGACTGCTTGTAGTTTAAACATAGTTTGATTTTATAGATAATGAATGTGTAAATATATCGCAAAGTTAATCATTATTTATAAAAAAGCAAAAATATGGGTAAAATTTGGATAATATGAATAAAAATCTTTATATTTGCTCATCATCTAATTAAAAACATTTATCAATGCTACACAATTGTATTCTGGAATTTCTCGGCACTCTCGTGCTGATTCTTGTTGGTAACGGCGTATGTGCCTCATGTACATTAAACAAAACAAAAGCAAAAGATGCCGGTTGGGTTGCTATCGGCTTAGGATGGGGTTTAGCAGTGATGTGCGGCGTATTTGTAGCCCATGATTCAGGAGCACACCTTAATCCTGCCGTGTCGTTAGGGTTTGCTATCGCTGGACAATTTGATTGGAGTATGGTATTGCCTTATACCTGTGCACAGATGTTGGGCGGATTTGTAGGACAGTGTCTTGTATGGCTTTTCTATAAACCATATTTCGAAGCAACAGCAGACAGACCAGATGATATGAGAGGATGTTTCTGTACGGCTCCAGCAATCCGAAAGATTGGCAATAATTTCTTTAATGAAATCGTAGCAGCATTCGTTCTCATCCTTTGTGTTCTTTGTATTGGTGCAGGATCATACGACGGTGCTGCCAATATTGGTGCATGCTCAGCATTCCCTACTACATTCCTCATTATGGCAATAGGCTTTGGCTTAGGTTCAACTACAGGTTACGGATTGAACGCAGCACGAGACCTTGCTCCTCGCATTGCTTACGCTTTACTACCGATCAAGGGCAAAGGTTCGGCTGATTGGGGCTATGCATGGGTTCCTGTATGCGGTTCATTGATCGGTGCTTCGATTGCAGCACTCGTATTCCTTTGGGTTTTCTGATTAAGACATTCCAAGAAACATCTGATTGGCAGCTTCGGCTACGACTGTGTCATTGAATAGTATATTGACACGTTCGTGTGCTGAAGCTGCATATTTTGTACGCAAAGCATTGTCTTCCAAAAGATGATCAATTGCTTTAGCATAAGCAGCGACATCATTAAGCGGCACTTCCTCTCCTGTCACTCCGTTCAAAGACACCCAATTAACGCCAGAACCTTTAATTGTGAAAGTAACCGGCACGGTTCCACAGTACATTGCCTCAGCAAGAGCAACGCCAAATGCCTCTGCTTTATTGACAGAAGGGAATGCAAACAGATCGGAAGCATATAAGTGACAACGAAGGTCATCGTCGCTTAAACGTCCTACAAAATGAATTCTATCCCGACCCTCTGCTTGTCGCTTAAGTTCTTCGGAAAGAATACCTGTTCCTGCAATAATAAACACGCAATCACTCTTAACCAACTGTTCTGCCTCAATAAGTTTCTCAATTCCTTTATACTTAATATGACGACCGACAAAGAACACTATTTTCTTTCCTTTATAACTCTTGCGAATCTTCGATATCTTCTTCTCATCTTCTTTACGAAGATCGAACATCGAAGTATTTACCGTGTTCTGAAGTACGAGAACCTTATTTTGATATGGGTTAATGACAGATGAATAACGAGCATACTCTTCACTCGTAGCAATAATATAATCGGCTCTATCAAGAAGTTTTGTCTCAATAGGCTTAATCATCTTATACAGCATTCCTTTAGCCAGAATGTCTGAGTGCCAAAGTACAACCAACTTCATATCCTTTGTCAAATGCTTAAGCACAATCGGATAAAGGAATGGATTCGGACAATGAAGCACTACGATATCAGGATTACAAGATGCAATAATCTTTTTCAATTGCCTATCGTAACCGAACGAGATATCCTGGCTCATAATGTTCATCTGCACATTGATACGATGAACAGGCACACCACTGATATAGTCGATTCCCTTCGACTTATCAGTAGCGAAGCAAACGACTTCGTTGTTGAAGTCCTTCAGGTTTTCTGCGAGAAAGCGTGCCACGCTCTCAATGCCTCCCAAATCAGGATAATAGTATTTAGAAATATGTAGAATTGTTTTCATTTGCAATTGAAAAAAAGTTTGACTTACAATCAGTCGTCTCTGCGGAATAATATCTTACCTAAAAAAGCTTTTATAATATATAAACGATAGTATAATCTAAACGACAAAGGATAATGTGATTTCGCTCCTGCTGTTGTTACCGAAGAATCGTGACGCCTGTAAAGATGCAGTGGTTCATCAATATAAATGACATTGCCATAATGCTTCGCTATGAGAAAAAGCCAAAGATCATGTCCGACCTTAGATGGAGGGAATGGTCGTGCTTTCTCATATAGGTTACGATGGAAAGCCATGCAGCATCCGAGCATTCTGAATTTAGTAAAAGCTTCAAGATAGCTTTTTGTGACATCGATCTCGAACTGCGTCTTATCAATCTCATTAAGCGAACAGTCACATATCTTACAGTTACATATCGCAAGGTCTAAAGGGGATTTGATCCTCTGTTTCATCTTTGAGATTTTTTCAGGAAGGAACACATCATCCTGATCGGACAAAAAGATATAGTCTCCTTTGGCGTGAGAAAGAGCATTTTCAAAATTATGTGTCGCATAATCCCAAACCACTTTCTCATTTCTGCGTTTATGTATATATATGTGTATTCGGGAATCGTTAAATGATTCGAGTATAGGCACTGTCTGGTCTGTCGATTCATCATCTGAAACGACAATCTCGTCAACCGCAGACAATTGAGGAAGAATACTCTCTACTTGCTGACGGATATATTTTTCGCCATTATATGTAGCCAGACAAACACTTACCATCTATGATCTTACGCGATTAATTCGATTTCGATATACAATTTTATAATATATAAACTTCAAAATACTTCCATAACCAAGAGCTCTATGCATCTTATAGTGACTCCAAAGTAATGATATTATACTTCGAGCATTTTTTATACGATAACATAGTGTCAGACGGTTTGCATCCATTGCTCCTAATGTATTACCTGAGTGCTGACGATATTCAATCAAAGCCTCACGAATCGGAAATACAACACCGCCATACGTCATTGTACTTAGAGCTATCCAGGAATCATGCATAGTTGACAATTCTGTTTTTAGATGCATGACGTCCTTCGCTTTATGATTGAACAGCATAGTACATCCTGTCGCAAAATTAGATGCTCCTGCATGATTAAAGTCTTCCAAGAATTCTGGATATATCCCTTCCATTTCAAAGAAAGACTCATTTATAAGATTTCTATTCTCATCGATAACCCTAAGATCAGAATAGACACATACAGGAAGATCTTTACCGACTTCCGTTTCTTTTGAGCTAACGGCCAACAGAGACTTTTCAATCTTATCGGCATGCCAAATATCATCCTGGTCGCAGAACATATAATAAGGAGCCTCTACCCTTTTCAAAAGACTGAAAAAATTCTCTTTTGCTCCATGTTGACTCTCATAATCAAGTATTACTATTTGTTTATTTGAGTCAGCATAATCCTTAAGCAAAGCCTGAGTCCCATCATTCGATCCATCGTCATGGATAAAGACGGTGAAATCACTATACGACTGTGCCAAAAGAGAATCAAGCTGTTCTGGCAGATACTTAATTCCATTATAGGTCGCCAAAAGAACCGCAACAGATGTATTACAATTTACTTTTTCGACCATGGCAATGTAAAGTTTGTTAATACAAATCGATCCTGCACGAGGATATACATGAGAAGAAGGAACTGCAGCAAGACACCGGAAATGTCAAGAACTGCATCAAAGAACTGCATCGACAGAGCATATATCAAATATGTATAAGCACAAATAGCAAAAGCATATCCATACCGCGCATATCGATAAGTAACTCCTGATACTACTCCATAGATTAATGCTGCTATTGCAATTCCAATTTGTCCAAAATCGGCGAAATATGGACGGAATATCGTATATACGTTTGTAAGTACAGGAACATTTATAAATTCCTGATTTATCTGATGAGAGACTTCCGGTGTTCCAAAAAGTTTGTTTCCATAATAATAGAACATCCAAAACACATCACTTCCGAAATACTCTGAGATGGTAGGCATTACCCTGCCATAAGCTACAGAACTTGACAAGACATACATACCGATAAAATCAAGGAACGATTCCTGATCTTCATAATCTCCACCTTCGCGAGCTAGGTTGAAGAAATAGAAAAGAACAAGAAGTATTGATGCACCGACAACAATTGTTCTGATTCGAATCACCTTACGAGCAAACAAGACATAGATCAAAGATACAAAAAGTATCAGGAACTGTCCTTTGGCCATAAGACAAATCGCATATATAATCCAGATAATTATGATGGAAAGCAATTGCCAGAATGGTATCTTTGGGTAACGCCATAGACCTACAATAAGCAATGCGAGGTCAAAGACATACGCATAATTGAGGAAACCATAGCCATCACCGAACATAGCAAGTTGGCGAATACCCTTCATCACATCTTCGAGGACGAACATCGATATTATCTTGTAGACTTCATAGGCATACAAAGGCGTGATGATAACAGCGATGACAAAGAAAAAGTCGAACCAAGACTTATTAATCTCGATGATATTGTCTGTTTTCTTTGGTCGAGATGGTTGTATGATATTGGCAGAGATAACAGCAACCGGAACAAAAATACTCAGCCAAATAGAAAGACTGATGTAGAATTGTGACGAAAGAGGATCAAGATATTTGTCAAATGCCAACAGGACAATAATAAGTGCCCAAACACAAAGCGTAATATTCCAAGGTGCAAAGACATCTCCCCAATCGAAATTCTGAAGAATCCTAGAACTATTTTTCTTAATTAAAAAGTATCCTTTAAGTAAGATAAGAAATACCAAATTGAAACATAAGATCATTGCCACGGGGTGAGAGTTGTCACTTGTAGGCACTGTAATGGAACGTATCACTGCAAAAGAAGAATACGGTCTTTCTGTAAGCATCTTATGTCTTGCACATTTAGCATCAGCTTCATGATAAAGTTTTTTGTACTTATTCAACTGAGACGCAAGAGATTCTTTTATAGTCTGAGCAGACTGATCAAATGTGCTACTGTTAGAATCAGCATAATCGGAATACTCTTTTGCTGCTTTGTCAAACAGGACTTTAAGAGAATCGCGATGAAACGTGTAATAATCAAGTTCTGCAAGATCCTTATCGTGTCGTTTTTCGTTGATAGACTCTTGAAGTTCAGATATGATAATTTTCAAAACATTTGCTGTCTGCTCTGGATCCTCATCTGTATACTGAACCTTCAATGTTTCACTTCGGTAGCTGATATTGTAATTGATGCGATCTGAAATATCTTCTACCGAGTTATCTATACCCGCTTTATCCTTTATACGTTTTGCGAAATCAAGTGACTTAAGAATCTGACAATAACGATCAATATCATTGATGCCTTCGTTGGCTACTCCTTTCTGATATCTGATCAATGCTTCGAGTTTAGATATACCAACTTCAAACTCAACCTCCTTAGTCTCATCAGTAAGCATCGTAAATGCAGAATACTCTTTAGGCAAAAATAGCCACACTATTATTGCTAATAATGTCGCTATCAGAGATGTCTGTATATAAGGATGCTTGATCTTCAAATTATTAGTGTTTATAGAATCTTACCTGTTCTTATATAGCAAATAACTTGTGCGTCCGACGAATCCAATAATAAACCACAAAATCAATACGACGATCTTTGGTGTATTGGAATGCTTTGTTGGAACGGAAGCTGACTGAATCGCAGAAAAAGCAGGAGTTCGTTCCTGAAGCTTAGCCTTGGCAACCTGAAGTTGTTCGACAACAGTTGAATAGATATTGAATTTCATCTGCATGTCACTTTCATAGTCATCAAGCTGTGTCTTATACTCCTGCAAACTGATGCGCTGATGTGTATCGGCATACTCTGCAAAAAGATGACGGGCATCATCATAGCTTTGCTTCGACTCGGTAAAAAGTTTATTCATGAACTCAAGATCTACTCTTGCCTTCTTTGTACGATAATCTATGATTGAAGACTGAAGATGGTTCTGAACAGAATCGGCAATCAAAGCAGAAATCAAAGGATCCTGATCTTCGACTGTGATAGAAATAACATCTGTTTTTTTGTCAACGACGCACTTGATGTTAGCCTTTATCTTCTTAACCATCTTTGCTTCTGTCTTCGAAAGACGGAAAGGATCAACATCGACACCTGCTTGGCGTCCACCAGATTCAGAAGAAAAAGCTTCCTTTAACCAAACAAGAGCAATAATCGGATACTCAAAGAATGCGTGTTTCTGATGCTTGAAAAGATAGTCGAAATACGTGTACTTATCTCCTGTCTTATCAGTTGTAACTTCAATATCAAACAATCCGACAATAAAGTCTGATGATTCAAGAAGATCTGGGTAGATTTCCGGATAAATAGCATCACCCGACTGACCGATTTTCATATCAACACCAACCAAAGACGCAAGTGAAGAGATATTGCCATTGAAAAGACTTCCGGATTCTTCTGGTGCAAGAATAACAGTAGTCTTATAAGTCTTAGGGATAGCAAAAGCCAAAAGAACTCCAACGACAGCTACAGCAGAAGAATACAGGAACAACTTCTTTTTGTCGTCCCAGATTGTTTTTAGTATTTTTCCTACGTTTATCTCTATCATATTACTTGAGTGCATTGATTAACAAAGCAGCAACAGTTGCTACAGATGTAGAAATAGTTACCCATTGTGCTGCATTTGACATTCTGTTTCGTGGAGCTTTTTCTGGAATAATAATCTCGCAACCAGGTGCAGGTTTTGCTCCCTTTCTCAACTCAGAGACCTTTCCGTTCTGATAAACAATATAACCTTTTGATCGACGAGCGTTCTCCGTATATCCACCAGCTTGTTCAATATAGTAAGAAGCAGGTTTTCCACTTAAATAACCTACAGAATTCGGATGAAGAACCTGTCCGCTGATTGTAACGGTATTAACGAACTTTGGCACAAAAATCTTATCGCCGGCATGAAGCACAATATCATCATCACAACCAGGATCTGCCAATGCTTTCTTCAAATCGATACCTACAGAATATGGTTCGTTTCTTCCAACAACTCGTTCGAGACGAGCACCAGCAACATTTGACATTGCTGTAGTTCCTCCCGCTTCACGTAAAGCGTCACTGAGTCGATAATTCTGCTTTGCCAATGTATAGGTTCCTGCAAACATCACTTCTCCATCAATAACAATGTTCTCCTGGACAGAGAATCCTGGACTACGACGAACATAAACCTCATCATAAGGCTGAAGTGTGAAACCAGGTTCGGCATCGACAACAAATCCATCACGAAGTTCGAAACTGTATGTAACGGCTCTTGCTTCATTGTCTTTGGTTGCCTTCTGGTCCATAACTCGTCTTGCAACGTCAATCTTAATCGATGAAGCCGATTCCTTCAAACCGCCAGCCAAAAGGATAAAGTCTTCGATTGTAACATTTTCGGCGAATTTATAAACTCCTGGATGAAAAACTTCTCCATGGATTGTCATTGTCTGATTGTATTTAAATTCGGCAAGACTTGGAATGAGCAGAACATCTTCGTTGTGGAGATAAACATCCTTAGCTGTACCGTTCAAGATACCTTCAAGATCAATCTGAATAACTTCCAAAGTACGATCAAGTTTCAAACGCTGCAAAACTGCGCGAGCCGTAAATGCATCTTCTGTCAATCCTTCTGCATAGTTGACCAATTCGCCAACTGTCTTAATCTTCTCGCCTATCTGATAAAGTCCAGGACGGAATACTGCACCGTTGATTGTTACTGCATTGCTGTATCTTTGAATGATAGAATCAACTTGAATAGCATCTTGATCGAACAATGTGAAATCTTTCATTTCATCATTGTCGACATTATAAACAGTAAGATCCCGACCTGTCTTTCTCAAGATACGCAACGATCTTGTATAAGCATCTCCAGCAAATCCACCTGCATATTCGATGAGATCTGACAAATTCTCAGATTTCTTCATCTCGTAGAACATAGGGCGTTTAACCTTACCTTCTACCTTTACGAGGCAATCATAAGGACCGACAATAATTACGTCGTTATCGTGCAACTTTATGTTACCAGTGAGTTTGCCATTAAGGATGTAATCGTAAATATCGACTGAAGTAATCAACTTGTTCTTACGGTAAACCTTAATGTCACGAAGAGTACCAATCTTATTTACACCGCCAGCCATATAAAGAGCATGGAAGACAGTAGCGAATGCTGAAACTGTGTAAGTGCCAGGAACTTCAACCTCTCCCATCACATTGACCATAATGGCATGTGTCTGACCGACTGTAAGAACAATCTTAGAGTCATTATATCTTTTACCGAGTTCAGAATTCAACTTTGCATTGGCTTGCTTTACAGTCAAACCTCCAAGTTTATATAATCCGATATCTTCTATTGACAAGTATCCATCTGGTGTAATATTACCTTCAATATTATTCTGAGAAACGCCGTAAATATCAACAAAGACCTCATCGCCTGGACCCAAAACATAATCCTCCAACGATCCGACATTGACATTCGGTTCGAAAGTAAGATCTTCGTTCCTGAAGATATCATGTCCGAAAATGTTAGTAGTGTCCTTCTTGAAACGAGGCATATACTTCATAAAGTCATGCAACTCTTCGCTGAACTCGCCATTATTATAACGGCTACGTTCGAAAGAAGAGTTGGACGAAGAAGAAGAAGAAGACTTGCCTGCCTTATTCAACTCCTTGTAATCTTTCTCGTATTTGTCTTTTACTCGCTGCAACTGCTCGACGCTTACACCTTTGTCAAGAAGATCTGCTGCAATATCCATCTGTGAAGCACCATTCAAATGCTGCTCCATTACATATTCCATAACCTGCTTGTCGCTCATCTTTTGAGCAAACGAGAAAAATGGAATTAACAAAGACACTAAAATAATTAAAATCTGTTTCATAACGTACAAAGATAACGCTTTTCTTTGAGTTTTATTGCCCAATTATTTAAAAATAATTATTTTTGCGCAATATTATTCGGTATCTATCGTTTTGAATAAAGAAAAGACAAGTTCAAACAACAATCCAATAGTGAAAAAAACAATTATACTCATAATTCTATCTCTGCTCTGCTTACAGAGTTTCGCCATCGGAAAATGGAATGTATTTCCCGTTTCCCAAAAATATCGTCGTGGCGAAATCTTTGCAGGCAAGACTTTTCTTCTATCCGGAACGAGTTTATGCTCAATAGAAAAAGGAGATACTTCCAAGCCGAAATACTATGACAAACTTTCCGGGCTCAACGGAAGTTCGATTTTTGATATTATCGTTTCACAAAAAGCAGATATTCTTGCAATTGTTTACACTGACGGAAATATCGATTTTCTGGATAACAATGGCAAAATTTATAACTTACCGGATTACGCTAATAAAGTAATCGTCGGCGACAGAAGTCTAAAAAGCATCTCGGAAAGAGACGGAAAACTTTATCTATCGACAGGTTTCGGCTTCGCAATTATAAACGCAATTAAAAAAGAGTTCGAGGAGACCTTCAATTACGACATTTCGTTGTACAAAGACGGATCCTACGGCGTCAGAACGAGTACAGTAAGTGACGAAGAGCTTTCAAAGTTGAACGAAACCGTAAAAGTAAACGGAATTGCAGGAAAAAACATTGGAGATCTTGATTTCAAGAACGGAATTCTAATAGCGCCGAACGTAGATCCTGACTTCAGAAACTCGTTATTCGAAAAACCTGGCGTGGTTTCTATTTATGACCAATCGGAAGACGAATGGACGAACTTTGATTATCATTCCGTAAATCCATTGACAGATTCAACGACGTGGTTTCAAGGTCCAACTTCCTGTGTTATCGATCCGACTGACTCCGAACACTTTTTCGTCGGCACATTTATGTTAGGCATTTTCGAATTTCAGAAAAACAAATTCGTCAAGAACTATAATGCATTTAACTATCAAGGTATTGACCCAATTATTCCAGGTTCACGCACAACGAGAATTGGAGGCATGAATATGGATGAGAACGGAAATCTTTGGTTCATGAATGTTGGTGTAGAAAAACCTCTTAGATGTATGCTTCCAAACGGCAAGATTCTGTCGTTCCCTGTTAAAGGGTATACGAAGATCAGCAACGGATTTGACAAACTTCTTCAGGCAAAAAACGATCCATATAAATTCAAATGGATTCTTGGCATCAGACCTTGGCAAGAAGCGCAAGCTGCAATTTACTATGACGGAAATACTCCAGAAGATATAGAAGACGATGAAAATGTTTCTTTTTCATCATTAATTGATCAAGATGGAAATACAATAACTCCAACATATTTCAATGACATTGCAGAAGATAAGAATGGTCAAATCTGGTTGATGACATCATCTGGCCCTTTTGTTATTGAAAGTCAGATAGAATGCTACAAGAAACCTGGCAAGGTCAAACGAATTAAAATCCCTCGCAATGATGGATCTTCTCTTGCTGATTATCTTTTGGCAAATGTGGATTGTTCCTGCATTATGGTCGATGCTGCAAACCGTAAATGGATTGGCACGAAAGAATCGGGTTTATACCTTATTTCGCCTGATGGATTAAAGCAGATAGAACATTTCACAACTTCAAATTCTGCTCTTACAAGCAATAACATTTGCAAGTTGGCATATGACGAGGAAACTGGAATCGTATATATTTCTTGCGAAGGAGGTTTGGTAACATACGAGTCAGACGCTATAAAAGGTGCGGAAAATAACGATAATGTTATCTGTTATCCGAATCCGATCCGACCAGAATATTCGGGCGATCTGCATATCACAGGTTTAGAAAACCACACAGAAATCAAAATATGCGATATCAATAACCAGATAGTATACAGTACTTTATCCGAAGGAGGTTTTGTTACTTGGGATCTCATTGGCAACAATGGCAAAAGACTTAATTCGGGAGTATACATTATATATGGTACTGATACATCGGGAAAGAGTAAAGTATTGACAAAATTTTTAGTTATATAACCATTTAAAACATTTATAAATATGGCAACTCCTCACAACACAGCACCTGCTGGCGCATTCGCCAAAACCGTATTAATGCCAGGTGATCCTTTAAGAGCAAAATACATTGCTGAGACGTATTTATCTGATTTGAAACTCGTAACATCTGTTCGAAATGTATATGGATACACTGGAACATATAAAGGTGTTCCCGTTTCTGTGATGGCAAGCGGAATGGGCATGCCAAGTATTGGTATTTATTCCTATGAACTTTATACTCAATACGATGTAGAAAACATCATTCGCGTTGGTTCAGCTGGAAGTTATGTACCTAAACTTGATGTCAATGATGTTGTGCTTTCAGATAAAGCTGTAAGTGAATCGACTTATGCAGAGTGTTATAACGGATGCAAAGACAAAGTAATGTATCCAAGCAACGAAATCAATGAAGTTGTAATTGAAAAAGCTAAAGATCTTGGAATCGAATGCAAATTCGGAACAGTTCATTCTAGTGATGTATTCTATTCTGATCCTTGTATGGGCGGATGGGAAGCTATCCGAGATCGAACAAACTCAGATTGCGTAGAGATGGAAAGCTTTGCCCTCTTCCACAACGCTAATGTTTTGGGAAAAAGAGCAACCTGCCTGTTAACTATTTCAGATTCATTTGTTACGAAAAAGGAATTGACTGCAGAAGAAAGACAAAACTCATTCAATAAGATGATGGTTTTGGCTCTTGAAACAGCCATAGCCTTATAATTTTTTCTATAACATTTCCAAACAAATGCAAGGGCGAGATTGCACAATCCCGCCTTTTATAGTATTTTTAACCTTAAAACATGTTGTATAACATAAAAAAACTTGCATAAATAGTAAATTTTCTCTAATTTTGCATCGTGTTTTTCATGGTATTAGATTTTAAGGTTAAGAAAAGAGAGGCGTCGTGAGACGATTCTCTTTTTCATTTTTATACACTTTTAAGAAAAACAAACACTGAATATTTGTAATAGAAAAAGATAATTGTTATCTTTGCACCATATATTCATAATTAAATGAAAATACTGAAATACTATATATTGCTCTTTCTTTGTTTCTCATGCACAGCTCATAAAGAAACTCCTGATTTCGGGACTTCTCTTATGCACTATGCTTCATTATTGGATATTTATAATATTGAAGATAGCGTGATGTTGTGCAAGATGAAAAATCCGTGGAATGACAACAAGCCGATGGCTCAATACCTTATTGTGCCTAAAACGCTTAAGAATGTTGACACCAAAGCCATTGAAGAGGAATATGGAACGTGTATTGTTTTACGTACTCCTTTGTCTAACATTACTCTAACAACGGCTTGTCATGGATATCTGATGAACCAACTTGGAGCAATGAATAATGTTGGTGTTTACTGCGATTCGGAATATATTATGAACGAGGATGTTAAATGGCATCTCACATCCGGCAAAATTGCAAATGCCGGAAGTAGTATGAATCCGACTCTTGAGGTAATAGTTTCAAAAGGAAGTGATGCCATTTTTGTTTCGCCTTTTGAAAACACTTCCGAATCATTCATAGCTACACTACCAATTCCTGTTGTTTATTGTACGGATTACATGGAGATAGATCCTCTAGCAAGAGCCGAATGGATGAAATTCTACGGATTGCTGGTTGGAAAAGAAATGGAAGCTGATTCTTTATTCAACATCATTGAAAAGAATTATAAAACTTTGTCCGATAGTATCAGAAACATAAACGGACAGAAACGAACTATTCTTGCTGAAATTCCTTATCAGTCAACATGGTATGTGCCAGCAGGAAACAGTACAATGGGAATTCTTTATAAAGATGCAGGATTTGACTATCCTTGGGCAGAAGTAAAACAATCTGGCTCTTTAGCGCTATCTCCAGAAGAGGTCTTAAGCAAAGCTCAAGATGCAGACATTTGGGTATTTAAGTATTATGCCGATCATAAAATGACTAAAGAAGAATTCCTGTCGAAAGATAAATTCTTCGGACAATTCAAAGCAGCAAAAAATGGTGAAATATATGGTTGTAATACATCTTCTTGTGACTTCTATGATGTAACACCATTCCGCCCGGATATTCTATTGGACGAGATGCTGAATCTTGGCAAATATTACTTTGAAAAGATAGAATGAGAAAAATAGTTGTACTCATATTTATTAGCATTGCAGCTGCTTTGCTGAACATATTTTTCGGTTCGGTACATATCTCTTTTTCAGAGGTATTGGATGTGCTGTCAGGCAATTCTAATGTAAATGAGGCAAACAAATTTATTATTCTTCAATCGCGTATTCCTGCTTCAATTACAGCTTATCTCTGTGGAGCCGCATTAGGAGTTTGCGGTCTTCTTCTACAAAGTTATTTCAGGAATCCTTTAGCAGGTCCTTCTATCTTGGGAATAACTTCGGGAGCAAATCTTGCAGTGGCACTGAGTGTGTTATGCCTTGGATTTATCTCGCCTTATTCCATCACAATAAGCGCATTGATAGGTTCAATGCTGATATTGGCAATATTACTATTATTTGGCAGAGTTGTACGTGACTCAGTCACATTACTCATTATAGGAATACTTATTAGTTTTTTAGCAAGTGCCTTAATAACTCTAATCAACTATTACACATCAGCAGATGGTGCATATTCTCTTATTATCTGGGGAATGGGTAATTTCAATGGTGTTGGTACTGATAATATGGTTATTTTCCTATCGTTAATTATAATTGGACTCATATTAGCTATATTTCTTATCAAGCCACTTAATGGGTGGATGTTAGGCGAGCTATATGCTATTAATCTAGGTATTAATATAAACAGAACCAGAGTATTGACACTCGTAGCAACAGGTATTCTTGCGTCAGTTACAACAGCTTTTTGTGGACCTATCTCATTCATTGGACTGAGCATTCCTCACCTCGCAAGAATGCTGACTCATACAGACAACCATCGAAGTTTGATTCCTGCTTCTGCCCTATTTGGTGCAATATGCACTAGTTTGTGTCTATTCATCAGCACACTTCCCGGAGGAGGAAGACTTCTACCGATTAATGCCTTGACTCCAATTTTCGGCATACCAATAATTATATATATTCTTTTGAGAAAAAAACACTGACACATGCAATTGTCTGATATAAAAATAAATGATTACCAAGCTCTGTTTGATGCAATAGAGTATAACTATCCTTCGACAAAAGAAGATAGGATTGCTATCAAGCAGATAATGTTGAACGAAGATAATCCATTGTACATACGTGCAATGGTGATTTCTGCTTTAACCCTAAATCTTTTCAAGTATTTTGACGCAGACAAATTTGAAAGTCTATACACTTATACACTAGAAGACCAACATATAACAATCAGAGCACGCGCTTGGGTTGCTATCGTGTTAGTAGCAATGAAACACGACATAAGGATCTCACTTGACGAGAAAATAAAGGATCAACTAAAGTTCATTGTTGACGAATGCAACGAATCCTCCACTAAGAAGAACATCCTTTTTACAATACAAGTTATACTCTATAAATGTATTCAGGCCGCACAAGCAGCTCAACTAATAAAAGACACTCTTGGGCAGAAGATTGAAGAAGGACTCAAGGTAATCAAAAATAACAAAGAAAAAAGCGAAGAGGATCAAGCTCCAGCTTGGGATAATTATCTTAACGAGTCAGGAATCCAAGATCAAATAAACGATTTGCTAGATCTGCAAAGAAAAGGAATAGATATTACGATCAGTACATTTGCACAAATATCAAAGTTCCCTTTCTTCAGTGTAAAATGTAACTGGTTTCTACCTTTCTCCGACAAACATCCATTAATAGAAGCCATTGGCAGGAAGTCTGAGAAGAAAGACATGTTCATTAAGATAATGAACAAATCAGGGCAAATGTGTTCTACAGAGAAATATAGCAATGTATTAGTCCTTACACTTATGCCTGACTCTCAGATGGAACAAGTAGAATCAGCATTTAAAGCCAATGATATTCAAATAGAGAATATTGCTACTGCAACTTTAGAGGATGAAGTATTGAATTACATGCACGACATGTATAGATACTATTGTCTGTTCAAAGGCGCAAAAGACGATTATAACCCATTTAACAAATCTCTTTATTTTGGGAACTACTATGGACTTGACTCCATCATAAAAAAGTACGATATTCAAGTTCAACTAGCTAACTATCTATACCAATCCAAGATCTATAAAGATGCAGGAATGATATTCAAAGAGATTCTTCTTGCAGATGAGAGTAAAGAATACTTGCAGAAATACGCTTTCTGCCTAATGAATGATGATAATAGGAACGCAAATGTAATACTTGCAATTCTTTCAAGAGCTAATACACTTTTTCCTGGCGACAAATGGACTCTCAAAAATATTTCCAAGTATCTCGAGAACATTAATGCATCGCAAAACATTATAGAAACAACACTAAGAGAGGCTTATCAATACTTTCCAGACGATGTAACAATAATAAACAAACTGGCATCTTGTTTGATGAAACAGGAAAAGTTTTCAGAAGCATTGCAATTATTGTTCAAATCAGATATTCTTAAGGAGAATTCAAATCAAACCATGTCAATGATCATAGACTGTTCAAATAGGTTAGGCAAAATAGACATTGCTGAAAAATACCAGGACAAGCTAAGTTCCGCAAATGAATAAACAAAAAGCCAAGAGTCCTTTATTCTCAAACTCTTGGCTTTTTTATATTGTGTTCAAGACTTATCCTGTCTTCACAAATTACTCATAAACATTATACATCATCTGTGCTAAGACTGCATCTGCCTTTTCTTTGCCGACAAGAACTTCCGCCATTTCGTGGCCAAGAACAAATCCTGCACCAGGACCACAACCTGTAATGATTTTCCCATCTCGTACGCAAGTCTTCTTCAGAGGAGTAGCGCCACGCAATTCTGGTTCGAAACCTGGGTAACATGTACTATTCTTACCCTCAAGCAAACCCATACGTCCATATACTAATGGGGCAGCACAAATAGCAGCAAGCCATTTACCTCCGCGTGCGTACATATTAATATATGATGCTAACGCGTCACATCCAGCAAGATTTACAGAACCAGGCATACCTCCAGGCAAGAAGATCATATCTCCGTCAGAGAGATCAACATTACCGATTGTTGTATTAGCAACAATGTCAACGCCATGAGCACTCTTGACAATGTTGCTATCAGAGATTGACACCAATACAGTTTCTACACCACAGCGGAAAAGAATATCATTTGGTATGAGTGCTTCGATTTCCTCGAAACCAGGAGCAAGCATTATATATGTCTTCATACTTTATCCTTTTAGAGCAGCGATTGCTTCTTTAAGTGCAGCAATCTTAGATTCTGCTGTTGCCTTCTTATTCTGTTCGTTAGCTACAACCTGAGCAGGAGCACCATTGACAAACTTTTCGTTAGAGAGTTTTTTCATTACGCTCTGGAGGAAACCTTCCTGATACTTGAGATCTGCCTCAAGCTTCTTGAGTTCCTCCTCTACATTGATGCTATCGCCAAGAGGAATAGCGTATTCAGTAGTGCCAACCATAAATGAAGCACAAACTCCATTCTTCTCTGTTACGCACTTGATGTCAGATGTGTTTGCAGCCTTAGTGATAATACTTGCAAGAGCCTCAAGCGGATTCTGACCAACAACATCGAGTTCTACTGCCTCTTTTGGAGACATCTGCTTCTGCGCACGGATTGTACGGATATTAGCAATGATTTCCTTAGCGGCTTCGAACTGAGCGATAAGTTTTTCTTCGTCGGCAGTTGGTTCTGTGTATTTAGGAAGGGTTGCGAACATAATGCTATCACCATCCTTACGCTCTGTAATGTTCTGCCAAAGTTCTTCTGTGATGAATGGCATGTATGGGTGAAGCATTTTGAGGAGAGTATCGAAATAGCCGATAGTCTTCTCGTATGTCACAGCATCAATTGGCTGACCAAATGCAGGCTTAACGAGTTCGAGGTACCATGCTGAGAATTCATCCCAATAGAGTTTATAAACTGCCATGAGTGCTTCGCTAAGACGATACTTAGAGAAGAGATCCTGGAGTTCGTAACCAGTCTTCTTAACCAAAGCATCAAACCATTCGCAAGCCTTCTTTGCAGCTTCTGGCTGTTCGATATTCTTATCAACCGCCCAACCCTGAACAAGACGGAATGAGTTCCAAATCTTGTTGTTGAAGTTACGACCCTGCTCGCAAAGTGCATCGTCAAAGAGAATATCGTTACCAGCAGGAGCGCTGAGCATCATACCCATACGTACACCATCGGCACCGAAACGAGCAATGAGATCGAGCGGATCTGGCGAGTTGCCGAGAGACTTTGACATCTTTCGACCGAGCTTGTCTCGTACAATACCTGTGAAGTATACGTGCTTGAATGGCATTTCGCCCATGTACTCGTAACCAGCCATAATCATACGTGCTACCCAGAAGAAGATAATATCCGGACCAGTTACAAGGTCTGCTGTTGGGTAGTAGTACTTGATTTCCTCATTGTTTGGTTTGTCGATACCATCGAACAATGAGATTGGCCACAACCAAGAAGAGAACCATGTGTCGAGAGCTCCTTCATCCTGAATGAGCTGATCAACAGATGTGATGTTTGGATCAATTACCTGAGCCTTAACCAATGCCTCTTCTGCTGTAGGAGCAACTACATACTTGCGATCTTCATCCTTAACGCCTTCCTGTCCTGGGAGGAAATAAGCAGGAATACGATGACCCCACCAAAGCTGACGAGAGATACACCAATCCTTGATGTTCTCAAGCCAGTTGCGGTATGTGCTCTTGTATTTAGCTGGATAGAACTGAATATCATCGTTCATTACTGGAGGAAGAGCGATGTCTGCAAAGTGCTGCATTGAGATGAACCACTGGAGAGAGAGTCTTGGTTCAATTGGCACGTTGGTACGTTCTGAATATCCAACCTTATTATCGTAATCCTCTTCCTTCTCAAGAAGATTCTCTGCAGCGAGATCGAGCGCAATCTGCTTACGACAATCGAAACGATCCATGCCGATGTACATACCTGCAGCTTCAGAGAGAGTTCCGTCTGGGTTGAATACATCGATTGTTTCGAGATTGTATTTCTGACCGAGCATGTAGTCGTTGACATCGTGGGCTGGAGTAACCTTCAAGCAACCTGTACCGAACTCTATTTCTACATAACGGTCTTCAATAACAGGAATTACACGACCAACCTTTGGTACGATAACCTTTTTGCCACGAAGCCAAGTGTTCTTTGGATCCTTTGGGTTGATACACATTGCAACGTCACCCATGATTGTCTCAGGACGAGTAGAAGCAACTACAGCATAACGACGTCCCTGTGGATCTCGATGAATAACCTGACACTTAACTGTTGGATCAAATTCCTTATCATTGTTACAGATTACGATTGCGCCCTCTTCTTCTCCGTCTGTTGAACCTACTGGCTCGTCTACATAATATTTCATGTAGTAGAGCTTTGAGTGCTCATCGTGATAGATTACCTCCTCATCGGAAAGTGCTGTCTGACGTTCAGGATCCCAATTGACCATACGAAGACCACGATAGATGAGGCCCTTGTCATAAAGATCACAGAATACCTTGATTACGGCCTTGCTGCGAGTTTCATCCATAGTGAATGATGTACGATCCCAATCGCAAGAACATCCGAGTTTACGAAGCTGCTTGAGAATGATTCCACCATGTTCGTCAGTCCAAGCCCAAGCATGCTTAAGGAATTCGTCGCGAGTAAGGTCGCTCTTGTTGATACCTTGTTCCTTGAGACGCTTGATAACCTTTGCCTCAGTTGCAATTGATGCGTGGTCTGTTCCAGGAACCCAACAAGCATTCTTGCCTTCCATGCGGGCACGACGAACAAGAATATCTTGAATTGTCTCATTCAAAACGTGACCCATGTGCAGCACACCAGTTACATTTGGTGGTGGAATTACAACAGTATAAGCCTCACGACCATCTGGCTTTGATGAAAAAGCCTTATTGTTTGTCCAATATTCGTACCACTTATCCTCTACTTCTGCAGGATTATATTTAGATGCTAATTCCATTTTTATTCTTCTGTATTCTTAATTTTCTCAACGAGTTCTTCAATTTGCTTTTTAAGAGCGTCTCTCTTGCCTTCCATCATTGCAACCATAGGATTTTGCCCATTGTACATCTTACCGAAAGAAAGGAATCCGAGATTGTTTTCATAAGTCTTAAGTTCTTTGGAAAGCTGCTCGTACTGACGAATGAGCGCCTTACGACTATTGTCAACGGCCTTAGCTCCTTCGTTTACAGCACGATTGCCTTTCTGACGAGCAAGTCTTGCTGCAGCACGACCTTTCATATCAAGATTTGCAAAGAAATAATCGATCTTTTCCTGATATGCTTCATGAATCTTATCTTTCTCCTTAAATGGTACATGTCCGATTTCCTTCCATTCCGCCATAAGTTCTCGAACTTTTTCAGGAGTTGCATCGGCAAGATTCTCGATCAATGACTGCATCTTATCAAGCACAGCATTCTTCTTTGCGAGATTTTCTCTTTCGATATTTTTCTCTCCGCCTATTGCAGCTTCCTTAGCATTAAAGAAAGCATCACAAGCAGCGCGGAAACGATCCCAGACGACAGCAGAAATCTTTGACTTTACAGGACCAATCTCTTTCCATTCCTGCTGAAGTTTAACAAGAATATCTGTTGTAGAACGCCAATCTGTACTATCTTTAAGTGCCTCAGCCTTTTCGCAAAGAGCTGTTTTCTTAGCGAGATTCTCTGCCTGCTCTTTCTGAATTGCCTTATAGAATTCAGTCTTAGCCTGGAAGAAGCTATCACAAAGTGAACGGAAACGTTCCCAGATTTGAGTATTAACTTTCTTGCTTGCAAATCCAAGCTTACGCCATTCCTGCTGCAATTCTATAACAACCTTCGACTGCTCTTCCCATTCCTTTACAGTGTTGATTGTTGCAGTCTGTATAGCTTCAAGCTTATCACAAATAGCATTCTTTGCTTCTTCGTTTGCTGTTTCCTGAGCCTTAATAGCTTCAAAATGGTCAGCATGACGCTTATTGATTACTGAAGATGCAGCTTTGAAACGTGCCCAGATCTCTTCACGGATTTCTTTTGCAACAGGTCCAAGACCTTTCCACTCTTCGTGCATATCCTGAAGACGACGGAAAGCAGAAACTGCATCACCAGCTTCCGAAAGTTTCTCTGCTTCTTCACAAAGTGCTTCTTTCTTCTCTAAGTTTTTCTTGAAATCATAGTCGCGAAGTTCCTTGTTTATCTTAAGTGCATCATAGAACTTCTCGCCTACTTGATTATATTTTGACCAAAGAACATTGACATATTGAGGATCGATTGCACCAATTTCCTTGAATTGCTTCTGTAATTCCTGGAATTGATTATATTGTTGACCAATGGCGTCTGCATCAGATGCAATTGCCTCCATCTGATCAAGAATGGCATTTTTCTTAGCAAGATTCTCTGCCATTTCCTTATTGCGAGCTTCAACCATTGCTGCACGAGCATCTTTCTGAATCTGGAGCAACTCTTTAAGTTTCGGTTCTAGCTCATCTGTCTTTGCGACATACTCCAATGGGTCACCATCACCATCAATGAATTTCTGAAGTTCTTCATCAACTTCCTGTTGACGAATCTTGTAATAAAGCAACTTCAGGTAGTTGATTTCACCCTTTGCCTGTTCAGTTGCCTCGCTGACTATTTCAGCCAGACGATCAAGAATTTCCTGACGGTTGTTATAAATCTTTTTTACTTGTGGTTCTGCAGCCGCGTTTTCTACATCATTTGCAGCTTCAGATTCAACTGTTTCAGCAGTTGTGTGTTCCAATAGAGTTTCCTCTGTCTGGATAGGATCAATGTTCTCTGTCATAAAAATAATAATTTGTTCCCTAAAGGGAAATATTTAAAATAGTGGCGCAAATATAACAAAAAAAAAGATGACTTAGATAAATCAAAGGCAATATTTGCGGTTTTGACTTAGTTTTTGTCATCTTTTCTTCCTAACAACGTTTTTATTGTTGTTTGTTAGCTATTTTATTTCTGTAAAGCAGTTCAATATAACCATAACCCAAAGAGATATTATCACCAATTCCAAGATCATAAGCAAGCCTGTGAAGCTGTACATCCATTGTCAACTCAAACTTAATCATGTAAGAAATCAAATGCTTAACATAACGACCTAATCCATAGGTGTATGTTGATTTTCTCTTTGGTGGAGTCAGCAACTTAAAACTAAACTCTCTTGAACCATTATATTTCTGATGATTAACTCTTTCCCAGCGATCTATTAATTCCTCAACAATGAACTGTGCGAAATATGGATTTTCCGGTTCGAGGAACTGATCTTCTCCACTACTATCTATTGCGGCGACAGAAACAGGAGAAATAGATTGATACTGCATAGTTTCCTCAATCTCAAAATCCGACATTTGTTCTACAGACAAAATCTGGAAACGGACGTTACTCTTATGATCGCCTATTTCAATGATTTTATTTTGCAAACAATATTTGAGATATTCAAAAGTACCATTCTCGTGATGAAATGAAATCCAGAACTGTACACGTGGAGTTTCAATCTTCATACGATCTCCTTTTACTACCAGTCTTGGGACATAAAGATTACTTAAACTGAACAGATTATAATTAACCTCTGGCAAGTAAAGGTCATTATTATCCAACCATTGATAAAAAGCATCTTTATCCGATGTCAATAAATATTGCACCGCGTTTTGTAGTTCTTCCTGGTAATAAATAGGCAGGACATCACCCGTGATGTCTCTGTTCAAGAATAACACAACTTTGTATTTCATAATTAGTGGCTTAAAAAAATGTTAGTGGCGTATTAATAATTATTATAAAACTGCTTGTCTTAGCTTTGTCAATTTCTCAAGCAGTGATTCGACTTTATCAAGTGGAAGCATATTTGCACCGTCGCTCTTAGCAACAGACGGATTTTGATGAGTCTCCATAAATAATCCATCAGCACCTACAGCAATACCAGCCTTGGCAACCGTTTCAATTAAATGAGGAAGACCTCCTGTAACTCCAGAAGTTGTATTTGGCTGTTGCAAAGAGTGAGTAATATCAAGAATTACAGGACAACCAGTTTCCTGCATCTTTGGGATTCCACGATAGTCAATAATCAAGTCTTGATATCCGAAAGTTGTTCCTCTATCAGTCAACATAACCTGATCATTTCCCGAATCCTTAATCTTCTGTACAGCGAATTTCATTGCATCTGGAGCAAGGAACTGTCCCTTCTTGACATTTACGATTCGTCCAGTCTTTGCAGCTGCAATAAGCAACTCTGTTTGGCGGCAAAGGAAAGCTGGAATCTGAAGAATATCCACATACTCAGCAGCCATTTCCGCCTCGCATGCTTCATGTATATCTGTAACAACAGGAATACCGAATGTGTCACTTACTTTCTTTAGAATCTTCAAGGCTTTCTCGTCTCCGATTCCCGTAAATGAATCAATTCTCGATCTGTTTGCCTTACGATATGACCCCTTAAATACATAAGGAATATCAAGACGTGAAGTTATCTTCACCATCTTTTCGGCTATATCCAAAGCCATTTCTTCGCCTTCGATGACACAAGGTCCTGCAAGAAGGAAGAAATTATTAGATTTCGAATTCTTTAGATAATCTATTTTTATCATGATATAAGTTAATTTTATACCTATTTAATAACGTCTTAATAAATACCAAACAATCTACGATTTTTGGATTTCATTTATAACATGAACAGTATGAACTGATGCCAAAGCAGCAGTTTCTGTTCTAAGTCTTTGTTCTCCTAGCGATATTGGAATATAACCATTATCGATTGCAAGTTTCACTTCCTCCTCCGAGAAATCGCCTTCAGGACCAATAAGAATTCTAACATTTGCTCCAGGTTTGATTTCCTTTGACAATAGTTTACGGTCTGAATCCTTAAAGCAATGGGCAATAAATTTCTGCCCATCGAATTTCTCTTTCAAATAAGCTTTTATATCGCACATTTCTTCGACTGCTGGAAGAGTAGCCTTAAGACTCTGCTTCATTGCCGAAACAGCGATTTTCTTCATCCTTTCAATTTTCAGTTCTTTTCTTTCTGAAAACCTGCATTTCAAAGGTACAAAACGGTCAACGCCCATTTCTGTAGCCTTCTCCAGAAACCATTCCATTCTATCAAGATTCTTTGTAGGAGCAACGGCAATCTCAATATTATAATCCCAATGGTTTTCTGGCGTGACTTTATCAATTTCTACAGCACAATGTTTTGGATGAGCAGAAACAATATGCGCATCATAGAAATTTCCTACTCCATCCACCACAACTATATTGTCTCCTTCTTTGTGTCGCAATACTCGAACAGCATGCCCAGAATCCTCTTCTGAGAGTTCTGGACATGTTGCGATATCTGGTGAATAGAATATGATCATTATTTCTCTTCTTCTCTTACGTGTTTATATTCGAAAAGAATGGCAAATGCGACAGCAACAACCAAAGCATATCCGGCAAAGATATACCAAGACGTTCTCCATCCGTCAAGACTCATGAATGTAGGATTCAAAGCGTCTGTATAAACGAAATGGTTGATGATTTCCTTTGCGCCCCAAGATCCGACTGCAGCACCAATACCATTGGTCATCATCATGAAAAGACCTTGAGCTGAAGAACGCATTGTGATATCTGTCTCCTTATCCACAAAGAGTGATCCGGAAATATTGAAGAAGTCAAATGCAACGCCATAAACAATACAAGAGATGATGAACAACCAAACTCCTGTTCCTGGATCTCCACATCCGAAGAAGAAGAATCGTCCGAACCATGCAAGCATTGAGATAAGCATTACAATCTTAATTCCGAATCGTTTCAGGAAGAATGGAATAAGAAGAATACACAATGTTTCGCTTATCTGACTCAAAGAAACGAGCAGATTGCTATGTTCAACAAAGAATAATCCTTCAAAACCTTCATAATCTCCGAATGACTGAATAAACGGATTGGCATATCCGTTAGTAATCTGAAGATTAGCACCTAACAATACCGAGAAGATAAAGAAGAATGCCATTTTCTTCTCCTTAAACAGTGAAAATGCTTTTAAGCCCAAAGCTTCTGCAAGTGTCTGTTTTGCAGAATCTCTTCCGATTGGACAAGATGGCATTGTAAGTGAATAAATACACATTACAATACTAAGCGCAGACGACTGCAAGAACTGAATTGGAGTGTTCTGCCAACCTGTTATATCGACAAGCCACATTGCACAGAGGAAACCCACAGTTCCGAATACTCGGATTGGCGGGAATGCTTTGACTGTATCGAGACCTTCCTTGTCAAGTGCTGTATAGGAAACAGAATAGCTGAGCGCAAGTGTCGGCATATAGAATGCAATGCTTCCTGTGTAAGCCCAGAAGAGCGCAGAACCATTAATAGGATCGCCAGAAGCTGCTGCCGAAATGCCTAACCAACCGGCAATTCCCATAAAGACAGCCGACATGAAGTGACAGAAAGAAAGGAGTCTTTGCGCCTGAACCCAACGGTCGGCAATGATTCCCATCAATGCTGGCATGAAGATACTCACAACGCCCTGCATTGCATAGTAATCTCCAATATCAGTGCCTAATCCTGCTTTTGCAAGATAGGCACCCATAGAAGTCAGATATGAGCCCCATGCAGCGAACTGTAAAAAGTTCATTATGATGAGGCGTAGTTTCATACTCATTATTATAAAACTTTTGAATGACCGTCAACAAATCAGGATTAAGCCTGATGCTGAGGACGGAGCAAATCGTTTACAGTCTTAACCGGGTTGAATGTTTCGATTGGAACCTCTACGAATACTGTGTTCCAGTCTGACATTGCACCATTCCAAAGACCTGGAAGTTCAAGAGCCTTGAGTTCCTTACCGTTCTTTGACTTGAAGCTGATGAAGCCTGTCATTGGGTCAACATGCTTAACGAGATCGAATGCCTTACCATTCTTGTCACGAACAGCACAAACCAAATCAACTGGGTTGAAGTGGCTACCCTTCTTGAACATTTCGACAGAAGCTTCATTGTTCATATCGATCTGAGAGCTTTCAAGAATCTGGCTCTGGTATGTTCCGTCTGGACTCTGAGCGATGAATGGACCACCACCAGGCTCACCGACATTCTTCACCATACCGCAAACACGGAGAGGACGATTGAATTTACCCTTGATATAAAGAGCAAGTTCGCTGTCATCGAGAAGTTTTGTTTCCGGATTCTTAACGAAGAGCTTATTCTGGAGGAAATAAAGCATATCCATCAACTGCTCGTGAGTATATTTACCACCTTCAAGAACCTGAAGATAGCTGAAGATCTTCTGCTGGAGGCTTACAAGCACACCACCGATGATCTGCTTATACTTAACTGTGATTGGCTTGAGATTATCTGGCACGACATTATCGATGTTCTTAACGAAGATAACATCTGCCTCGAGTTCGTTAAGATTCTCGATCAAAGCGCCGTGTCCGCCTGGACGGAAAAGAAGCTGACCCTTTTCGTCGCGGAATGGAGTATTGTCCATTGCTGCAGCGATTGTATCAGTAGAAGCCTTCTGAACAGAGAAAGAAATGTTATACTTAACGCCGAACTTCTTCTCATAAGACTCAACAACCTCAGCAGTAAGAGCCTTGAAGAATTCGATGTGTTCTGGAGAAACAGTGAAATGGAGATTTACATTTCCTTCACCATTTGCAGCATAAAGTGCACCTTCTACGAGATGCTCCTCGAATGCCTTGCGAACACCTGTATTTGAACGATGGAAAGTAAGCAATCCCTTTGGAAGAGCGCCATAGTTCAAACCTTCTGCAGAGAGCATATTCTTTGCAACTGCTTTATATTCACCAGCAGCAATGAGCTCATCAATACCCTTGCCGTTGTTCTTAACACAAGCAGCATTGAGCTGATCAAAGAATGCAAAATCATGAATCTTATCAAAGAACTTCTTTTCGAAATCTGTTGTTGGAACTGAATATTCAGCATCAACAAACTCGAATACGTTCTTGAACATACGACTTGCAGCGCCCGATGCAGGAACGAACTTCAAAATAGTCTTGTTTGCAGCAAGATACTTTGTCCAGAGATCCTGATAATAAACAGCAGCATCTTCATCAATTGCTACAATACCATATTCAAGTGATGCTGCACCCTTTAAATTGAGGAAAGGAAAACCTTTTGCGAATGAAGCGAGTTGGCCGTTTACCTTCTCTTCAGAAATACCTTTCTTGGCCAATACTTCAAGGTCTTGTGTTGTAAACATAAATTAAAAATAGATTTTTATGATTTTATTCTTGAAAAATTACTAAAAACGCGTCAAAATTACTAAAAAATATCGAAAGTCAGTCGCACTTATCTATAAAAAATGTATTTTCGTGCCATAAAACATATTTTTCAAAGTGTTTTTGGAGAAAAAGAATGAAATTATTGAGTGAAGAATACTATAACGGCGAAGAATTGGCTGTGTTTAGAGAGGTTTATTCTTATCTCTCAGAAAATGTTCGTCCGCTATTCAATGACAAAGAATGGAGATTGATCAGGAAATCTGTAAAAGAAGGAATTCTCAAAGGCGCATACAAACGCGACAATCATGGAATCTCTCTTCTCTTGCACAATATCCAGATCTGTAAGGTTCTCCATGAAAAAGTAGGTCTCAAGCAACCTTCTTTGCTCAATGTCATGCTCTATCCGCTCGTTGCAGCAGAAATCAGAAATATAAATGAGATAAAGAAAGACTTTGGTGAAGATGCAGCACATCTTATAGAATGTATGACCAAAGTAAAATCTCTTTATGCCCAACACGACAGCATTCAGGACGAGAATTTCCGCAAGTTCCTGGTTTCGTTCGCACAAGATGTGCGTGTGATCATCTGTCTCATCTGCGACAGATACGTTCTTATGAAGATGTTGAATCACACGACCGACATTGAGTATCGAAAGCATGTGACTGAAGAATGTCGTTGTCTCTACACTCCTATTGCTCATCGTTTAGGTCTCTATGCCATAAAGAGCGAGCTTGAGGATATGACCGTAAAATACGAACAACGAGAAGTATTCGACGACATTGCACGACAGCTCAACGAAACTAAAAAATCGCGTGACGCTTACATTAAGGCATTTATCGAACCTGTCGAGAAACGAATCAAGGAAACAACTGATATTAAATTCTCGATCAAAGGACGCACAAAGAGCATTTCTTCTATCCTGCACAAACTGAATGTCCAGAACACGACAATAGAGAAAATCTACGATCTCTTTGCCATAAGAATCATTATCGACGCTCCAATAGAAAAAGAGAAATCTCAATGCTGGCAAGTGTATTCTATCATAACAGATATGTACACACCTAATCCAAAGCGCCTTAAAGACTGGCTTTCCATTCCGAAATCCAATGGATACGAGTCGCTTCACATTACTGTTTCTGGTCCAGAAAAGAAATGGGTTGAAGTACAGATCCGAAGCAAACGAATGGACGAAGTTGCCGAACGAGGATTAGCTGCACATTGGAAATATAAAGGTATAAAGAGCGAAGGTGAAGCCGATCAGGTTATGGCAGGAATTCGTGAAGTGTTGGAACACAACGATTCTTCTGTCGAAGCAAAGAAAGATTTCGCCATGGAACTTTACCAGGAAGAAATCTTTGTATTCACTCCAAATGGTGAAGTTCGAAAACTCCCGAAAGGTTCAACTGTCCTCGATTTTGCATTCCACATTCATTCCCGACTCGGAATGACTTGCGTTGGAGCACGCGTCGGACATCGTAATGTAAAAATCAACTATCAATTGAAGAGTGGCGACACAGTTGAGATCCTGACCAATCCTCAACAATCGCCTAAAATAGATTGGCTTAATATCGTTGCAACATCAAAGGCTCGCAACAGAATCAAGCAAGGACTCAAGGAAATTGAGAATCGCGAAGCAGAAACAGGAAAAGAACTTCTCGCCCGTCGATTTAAGAACAGGAAGATCGAAATTGACGAAGGTGAGATTTCGAAGATAATCCTGAAAATGGGCTTCAAGATCCAGACGCATTTCTATCATGCTCTTTCAATCGGCGAGATAAATGTTGACGATGTACTGAAGACTTGGGAAGAACTTCAAGCGCCTTCTTCTGAAGCGAAGAACACTGAGAAAGAAGCACAGAAAGCCGAAGAATTTGATCTTTCTCTTTCACATAATAATAAAGAAAGAGAAAATGCAAGTTCGGATGTTCTCGTTATCGACAAAGAGCTCAAAGGCATTGAATACAAGCTTGCCGGATGTTGTCATCCAATCTATGGCGACGACGTTGCCGGATTCGTTAGTGTTTCCGGCGGAATACGAATCCACCGAGCAGATTGCATCAACATCAAGAATCTCCAAGAGCAATATCCTTACCGTATTGTAAAAGCAAGATGGTCGGGAAAAAGCGGAAGTCAATACAGCATTACTCTTCGCGTTGTCGGACAAGATGATATCGGAATCGTAAGCAATATTTCTTCTATAATCAATAAGGAGAAAGATACTTTGCTCCGTTCGATAAACATCGATTCGAATGCAGGACTTTTCAACGGACATCTTACGGTTCTCGTTTCAGATCTTTCTTCGCTCACTTCCATCATCAAGAAGATAAAGACTGTGAAAGGCGTGAAACAGGTTGAACGAGTGAATTAAAAAGACTTAAAACATTTTTTATATGAGAAAAATATTAATTCTTGCTTCAGTATTATTGCTGTCGGTTTCTTGTTCCGACAACGGAAAGAAAGCTGCTGAAGCATTATACAATGAAGCACAAACTGCTTACGACGCTGGACAATATAACGACGCAAAAATCCTGCTCGACAGCATCGACCACAATTACAGGAAATGTATCGATGTGAGAAAGCTTGCTCAGGTTTTGATGTACAAAATCAATCTAGAAATCGAGAAGAACAACAGCATCGAGACAGCAAAGCTTATGGAAGAAACCTCGACAAAAATCAACGAGATAACCCAAAAGTATTTCACTTTCGAGAAGTCGGAATATGACGAACTTGGCCGTTATATCTATAATGGAACAGAAGTTGAGAAAAACGTGCAGCGTTCGTATATTCATGCGGCAGTCGATGAATACGGTGTAACCCAGTTGATAAGCACATATTCTGGAGGCAAGGACATCAATCACACAGCATTGCGAATCATCGCATCGAATGGAGAAAGTATTCTCACAGAAACGATTCCATACAACGACGGATCGAACTACAAATATGTAATTGACGGAACTCATTATGAAAGTGTTACATATAAAGGCGAGAAAGACAATGGCGCACTTGCATTTGTCGCTTCGCATGCCGACGATAAAGGATTGAAAGCGGTTTTGATTGGTGAGAACAAAGAATTCCCTGTTACAATTTCGGCGAAGGAAAGAGAAGCTCTCGCCATTAGCTTTGAACTTGGGGTGATTCTCTCTGCGCAACTCCAATATTCACAACAAAATAAGGTGGCGCAAGGAAAGATTCTCTTTTTTGAAGAAAAACTTTCGACGAAGAAATAAATTACTATAAAGAACTCCAATCGACGCGTTTCGGTTGGAGTTTTCTTTTTCTGGAATAGTAATTGTAAAATTATTTTTACATTTTTTGCTTTTAAAAGTTGTCTTTGTAAAAGTATTTTTGGAGTTTTTGCTTTTAAAAGTTGTCTTCGTAGCAGTTTTATTACAGTTTTTACTTTCAAGAGTTATCATCGTAGCACTACGATTGCAATTCCTTTCATTGAAACAAATCATCGGAGAAGTTAAATTATATTTCCAAAATTTGTTTTATTGAATATTCTTTTTTAACTTTGGCGCACATAATTTATTTTATATAATATCTATTCGAAGAATGAAGAAAATAAAACTGATTGGACTTTTCGGACTTGTTGGATTCTGCGCAAATGCTCAGGTTACAATTCCGGAATCATTGCAGAACGAAGAAAAAGAGTTTCGAGAAGCAATAAGATTAGTTCAATATGATTACAAGAATACAGAATTGCTCGAGCAGTTCATCTATCATCATCCAGGTTCCCGTTTTGCCGGTCCTGCCCTTCTCGAACTCGAAAAGGCTCAGATTTTAGCAACAGGCACTTATGGATATGCTTTCGACGAACCTACTTTGCAGCAATTGACATACGAAGAAGCTCCTTTGCATTTCTTCTACCAAAGTCAAAACGAACTCGCTACAGAGAATCCTGACTACAAGAAACTGAGGAACAGATACGAACAGCTTTTGTTCAACAACGATGCCGACAAGGAATACGAAGCTCATTACTATCTGGGTTATATTGACTATGTTGAGGGAAAATATGACGATGCTCTCACTCATTTCAATATTTTGCCTAACAAAGAGAAATATGCCGAGACTGTTCCGTTCTATCGCATGCAGATAGAATATGCAAAAGGCAATCTTGAGAACACTTTGAGCACAATCAGCAAACTTCCGACCTTGAATTATTCCAAGGAACAGAAAGGCGAGATAAACCGCATTAAGGCAGAATGTCTTGCACAGACAGGCAAAACAGACGAAGCGCTTGAACTTTTCTCAAAATACGTCGAAGAGACAGAAAATCCGGTTGCTTCGAGCGCATACAACTGCGCAGTTTTGGCTTATAGTGCTGGAGATCAGAAACTCGCACAATATGCTTTGGGCAAATCGATCAGACAAAGTGAAGGAAGATTGCAACAGCTTGGATATCTTCTGTTCGGACAAAGCTGCTTGCTCACCAACGATACTCCAAAAGCAAAAATGGCATTCAGTCAGGCAGCACATAGCACAGCCGACAGAAAAGCACAGGAAGCAGCTGCGTATAATGAAGCAGTGCTCGTTCACGAGACTTCATTCTCTCCTTGGGGTAACGAAGTGACAATGTTCGAGAACTTCCTCAATGCGTTCCCTAACAGCCGATATGCCGACAACGTGAGCACATATCTCACTGAAATATATTCGACTACAAAGAATTATCAGTCGGCTCTCGCTTCTATCAACAAGATCAAGAAACCGACACAAAGCTTGTTGAACACAAAGCAGAAGCTTTATTACCAATGTGGTATTCAGGATTATGTTAATGGAGATTTTGTTGCAGCCAACAATAACTTCACAGAATGTCTTGCTGTTAAAGCCAATGATGCAGAAACAATCGGAAATGCTCATTACTGGCGAGGTGAAACCCGTTATCATTTGAATTTCCTCACAGAAGCAGCTCAAGATTATCGTAAGGCAATCAGCACAGCAACTGATAAGAAAATAAAATCATTAGCAAACTATAGTCTTGGTTATGTGGCTTTCAAACAGCAGGATTTTGCACAAGCCACAAGCAGCTTCGAGACTTATACAAACAATCCGACAGAGCACGGAAAAGAGACTTACTACGATGCGCTTGCTCGTTTGGGCGACTGTGCATACTATTCCCGCGAATTTGTCAAGGCAAGTAACTTCTACTCTCTCGTTGCCGATGCAAATTGTAATTCTTCGGCATACGGAATGTTCCAGCAAGCATTTATGTCTGGACTTCAGAAGAAATACAGTGAGAAGCAGAATCTGCTCAACAACCTTATTGCCAAATATCCGGACAATGTGATTATCGACAAGGCTTGGTTGGAGAAAGGAAATACTTCGATACTGCAGAACGACACAAACGAGGCAATCAATTCCTTCAAGCAAGTCGTAGAGAACTATCCGAATTCGCCATCAGCGCCTCAAGCAGCCGTTCAGCTTGCAATGGCTTACAACAATTCAGGTCAGGTTGCAAAGGCAGAGGAAATCTATAAGATGGTTGCAGAAAGATATCCAGATACAGACGAGGCAACAACAGCACTTCAAGACTTGAAAACAATCACAACAACAGCTCTTTATGCAGAAATGCCAAGAGCTTTGAGTTCCGGCGATTATAACAGAGTTCTTGAGATCTATTCCCGTCTGTCGAATGAGAATGTCGATTTCCGCGAATTGCAGAAGATGCAACTTATGGCAGCAAAAGCTCATTTCGGAATTGGACAGAATCAGAAAGGTATGAATCTTTTGTTCGAATGCGCAAATGACATTCGCACAGAAGCTGGCTCTGAAGCAAAATATCTCATTGCTCAGAAATTGTTCGACAACGGACAGATTGACGATGCTCAGGCACAAATCACAGAGCTCATCCAAGCAGGAACACAGCATCAGTATTGGCTCGCTAGAGGTATCATTCTTATGAGCGACATCACAAAGGAAAATGGCGATGATCTCACTGCAACAGAATATCTTAAGAGTCTTAAGGAGAATTATACTAAAGCCGACGATATTCAAACAAGAATTGATGCAAGATTAAAATAAAACACTATGAAATATTCAATACTTACGATATTTGCTTTAGCCTCGACAACAATCTTTGCACAGACGGCGAAGAAAGACTCTACATTGCATCAGTCGATGACAATCGAAAGAGACTTTTCTCCTATTGTGCGTGATGCAAACAAGATAGACCAACAGCCTGAAATAATTGACATTAACGTAAAAAAGACTGCTGCTCGATATGCAGATTTCGCTGCGCCTAATGTCAAGAGTTCAGCTATCGGGCAAATGGCAGCAGGACAAGTTATTGCCGAAGAAGAACGATATAAAAGAGGCTTTGTAGAACTTAGTGGAGGTAATTATGTCAATGCCGATTTGAAGGCTGGAATAAACATCACAAGCGATCTTTCTGCCGATATTGATGCATTCTTCACTAAAGGCGATTTGGATTTGATTGACACAAAAGAAATCAAATGGAAAAGCCGTTACTTTGACGGAAACGGAAAAGTCAACTATAGTCATAGCCTCGTAAACGGAGGAAGACTTGTCGGACATATTGGCGGAGGCGGAAGAAACTATAATCTCTTCTCAATTAGCGATGATCCTATAACACAAAGTCTTTGGAGAGGTTTTGCAGATTTCGGATATGAAAATGAGAGTTTTTCTATTCTCGCTTCGTACCAGCACACAAACGTGAATGTTAGCAATGTAAATGTAGAGGAAAATTCCCTACACTTAAAAGGAACTTATGGTTGGTATGACAATTTGGATTGGACGTTAAAAGTCGGAATAGATCTCGGAACAGATTTTAATGCAGCAGCAAAAGATCTTTTTGAATTCATGCCATTTGTCGAGTATAGCAAGTATTTCGATGGTATGAATCGATTCTATGCAAGTGCAACTGCAGGAATCAGGCAATACGGACTTTACAACCTTATGACAAAGATGCCTCTCTTATTGGCATCTAGTGACTATAGACCTGAAAGAACATTGGGAGACATCACAATTGGTTATGAAGACAATAATAATGGCGCATTCAAATGGGGTTTGTTTGCTGAGGCAAATATTATGAGCAACAGAATAGATGCTATGATTTGTTTCCCATTACCTTATAACGAACAATTTGATATTCCTTATAGAGAAATTAATAATTTTGGAAAAATCAAAAACAAGAAAGCAACGGAAATCAAAGTTGGAGGATATTTCGATGCTAAATTGAACAAATACTTCCAGATGAAAACCGCATTGGATTTCAATTCAAATCCTCGATTCGGTGAAGGAATGGTGAATGTAAATACTCACATTACTTCAAATCCAATCAAGAAACTCACATTAGATTTAAGTTTCGATGGCAACTTCAAACGTGAGATGGAATTAGTCGCATTGGATCTTGATTATTTATCAATTTCTAGTGAAACAAACGAACCAAAAGATATCATCTCTGAAACAATCGACTTAAAGTCGAATCTTGATTTAGGATTCCGAGCAGATTATAAGGTTTTGGACAATCTCACGGTCTTTGCTTACGGAAAGAATCTTTTGGGTTGCGACAGTCAGCTTTGGACATTTATTCCAAGACAAGGCTTGAACATACATGTCGGATTAAACTGGAAATTCTAAAAAACCTTCAACAGACAATAGAAAATACTAAGTATTCTTAAGTATAATCCTCAACGAAATACTTAAAGAGAGATCACCAAAGGTCTCTCTTTTTTCATCTTTATAGCCATTTACACATTATTAATAATACGCATGTACATTATAATAGCAAAAATATGGGAGATTTCTCTTCATTTTCTTGCATAAACAAGATAATGTGTATATCTTTGCGCCTCGAATAAATAAGCATAATAATAAAACAGAAACAAAATATATTCATGGCACCAAAAAATCTTGTTATCGTAGAGTCTCCTGCCAAGGCTAAAACCATCGAGAAATTCCTTGGCTCTGACTATAAAGTAACATCAAGTTATGGACACATTCGCGATTTGCGTGATCATGAGATGAGTGTAGATATCGACAATGGTTTTTCTCCAATATATGTTATTCCAGAAGACAAGAAATCGCTCGTATCTGATCTCAAATCCGCAGCCAATAAAGCTGAAACGGTTTGGCTCGCATCCGATGAAGACCGTGAAGGAGAAGCTATCAGCTGGCATCTCTCTGAGGTTTTAGGGCTGAAGAAAGAGAAGACTCGTCGTATCGTCTTCCACGAAATTACAAAGAATGCAATCCTCAACGCCATCCAGCAGCCAAGAGAAATCGATATTAACCTGGTGAATGCTCAGCAGGCCCGCCGTGTTTTGGACCGTATCGTAGGTTATCAGATCTCTCCTATTCTCTGGCGCAAGGTAAAACCTCAGCTCTCAGCAGGACGTGTACAGAGTGTTGCTGTGCGTCTTATCGTAGAACGTGAGCGCGAAATTCAGGAATTCAAGTCAGAAGAAAGCTATCGCATAGCAGGTTCTTTTGCCACACTCGATGCAAACGGTGAAGCTGTTGTTATCAACGCAGAACTCTCGACTCGTTTCAAGACAGAAGCTGAAGCAAAAGCATTCCTTGAGAAGTGCAAGACTGCACAGTTTAAGATTGCCGATATCCAGCAGAAACCGACAAAGCGCTTCCCTGCACCTCCTTTCACTACATCTACATTGCAGCAGGAAGCTTCACGTAAGCTTCGCTTGAGCGTTTCGCAGACAATGTCTATCGCACAGAGACTTTATGAATCAGGTCTTATCACTTACATGCGTACAGACTCTGTAAACCTCTCGACTCTCTGTCTTGGTGCGTCAAAGGAACAGATTGTTTCGACAATGGGTGAAGAATACCATCAGGTAAGAAAATATACAACTCAGTCGAAGGGTGCACAGGAAGCTCACGAAGCAATTCGACCAACATACATGAGTACAACTTCCATCGAAGGTACAAATAGCGAGAAACGTCTTTACGAACTCATCTGGAAGCGTACAATTGCATCTCAGATGGCTGACGCGCAACTTGAGAAGACCATCATCGAAATCTCTTCTGACGACATCGAAGAGAAATTCGTTGCAACAGGCGAAGTGATCAAGTTCGACGGATTCCTCAAAGTATATATGGAATCACGTGATGATGAAGATGATCAGGACGCATCAGGAATTCTTCCATCAGTAACTGTCGGACAAAGCGTTAATATGAAATCGGCAGATGCGACACAGCGTTTCTCTCAGCATCCTCAGCGATATTCAGAAGCAAGTCTTGTAAAGAAGATGGAAGAACTTGGCATTGGTCGTCCTTCTACCTATGCTCCAACAATCTCAACAATACTTCAGCGTGAATATGTTGTAAAGGGTGATAAACCAGCTGAGAAGATTCAACTCGTTCATCTTACACTAAAAGACGGCAAACTGAAGTCAAGCAAGATTTCTGAAAATATTGGCATGGAGAAAGGTAAGCTTCTTCCTACTGATATCGGAATTGTCGTTAATGATTTCCTTGTTTCGCACTTCCCTAACATCGTAAACAACAACTTCACGGCTGACGTAGAAAATCAGTTCGATAAAATTGCAGAAGGCGATGAAGTTTGGTCTGACTGTATCTCTTCTTTCTACAATGTATTCAACCCACTGGTAAAGGATGCAATCGAAGAACGTTCAGCGCAGAAGGCAGGAGAAAGAATTCTTGGCAAAGAACCAAAGAGTGGATACACTGTAAGTGTGAAGATTTCCCGCTTTGGTCCGGTTGTACAGATTGGAACTGCTACAGAAGTTGACAAGCCTCGTTTTGCAGCGCTTCAGAAAGATCAGTCAATGCAGACTATCACACTCGAAGAAGCCTTGAAGCTCTTTGATCTGCCTCGCACTTTGGGCAATTACAAAGACAAGGAAGTTGTCGTTAAACTCGGTAAGTTCGGTCCTTATATCTCTTACGGCACAACAAGCATATCAATTCCAAAAGACAAGGTTCCAACAGAGCTCACTTTGGAAGAAGCTTCTGCATTGATCGATGAAAAGATCAAGCAGGATGAAAGCAAGATCATGCGCCGATTTGATGAAGACGAAGAACTTCTGATGCTCAACGGCCAATATGGTCCATATCTCTCACGAGAAGGCAAAAACTACCGTTTGCCTCATAACAAAGATCTTCAGACACTCACATACGACGAATGCATGGAGATTATTGAAGCTGCAAAAAATGCAGCACCTGCACCTCGTCGCACTCGTAAAGCAAGAAGTTAATGATTCTTTCGAAAGTATTAAATAAGGTAGCATTTTCACGTCGTGTAAAGCAGCTTAGGAAATACGATACAGAAGCCGTAGCTTTACAGGATGAACAACTCGCCAAACTCATAAAGAAAGCTCGTAACACAGCCTTCGGCAAGAAATATGAATTTGACAAGGAAGGATACGCCTATGCCGACTTCGTTAAAAATGTTCCTTTGGCAACCTACGATGAAATCAAGCCTTGGATAGAGCGAATGCTTAAAGGTGAGAAGAACGTATTGTGGCCAGGACTCTGCAAATGGTTTGCCAAATCGAGTGGAACAACAAGCGATAAGTCGAAATATATTCCTGTTACCGACTATGCGCTGAAACATACTCATTATCGTGGAGGAACAGATAGTGCTATTATCTATCGAATGCTCAATCCAAAGTCTCGCATGTTTCTTGGCAAGGCTTTGATACTCGGTGGAAGTTTTTCTAATGAGAAAGGTCTAGGCAAAGGAATCAAATGTGGAGATCTGTCTGCATGTCTGATTCAGAATGTTGCTCCTGCAGTAAATTTTGTACGCACTCCAAGCAAGAAGATTGCATTGATGTCTGAGTGGGAAGCTAAGCTTCGTGCTCTCACGTTAAATACAATGAACAAGGATGTTACATCAATTTCAGGTGTACCAAGCTGGATGATGGGCGTACTCAAGTCTATACTCAAAGAGAAAGGCGCAAAAGACATTACTGAAGTATGGCCTAATCTTGAAGTGTTCTTCCACGGAGGAATTGCTTTCGGACCATATCGTGAGGAATACAAGAAACTTATTCCTTCGCCAAAGATGCACTATCTCGAGACTTACAACGCATCAGAAGGATTCTTTGGCATCCAGACCGACTGGAACGATTCTGCAATGGCATTGCTCGTCGATAACAGAATCTTCTACGAATTCATTCCTATGGACGAGTTCTCCGAAGATACAGCTTCGATGAAAGCTATTCCTCTTTCTCAGATTGAAGTAGGAAAGAACTATGCTATGGTGATTACAACGCCTGGTCTTTGGCGATACATCATCGGTGACACGGTAAAGTTCACACAGAAGAACCCATATAAGTTCCACATCACAGGACGCACTAAGGCATTTATCAATGCATTCGGCGAAGAACTTATGGTATCGAATGCCGACGAAGCGATAGCAATGACTTGCGCAACAATGGATGCTGCAATCTCCGATTATACTGCAGCTCCAACATTTGCTCAAGACAACAAGAAGGCACGTCACTCTTGGATAATCGAGTTTACCAAACTTCCAAAAGATATCGAGGCATTCGCTGATCTTCTCGACCAGAACCTACAGAAAGTCAATTCCGATTATGAGGCGAAACGCTACAAGGGCATATTCCTCGACCGTCTCGAACTTACTTCTGCCCCATCTGGAACGTTCTCACAATGGCTGAAGCAGAAGAAAGGAAAGCTTGGTGGACAAATCAAGATTCCTCGACTCAGCAATAGTCGCAAATATTACGAAGAACTATTAGAAATAATCAAATAACAAGTATATGCATCCTCATTTGATGCTATATACATAATGCATAACAATATATCTATGGCAAACAAAAATTTCAAAAGAACACTGGTAACATCGGCTCTTCCTTATGCGAACGGCCCTGTACACATCGGACACCTCGCAGGCGTGTACGTACCTGCAGATATTTATGTACGTTATCTTCGTCTTAAGAAGCAGGACGTACTCTTCATCGGCGGTTCAGACGAACACGGCGTTCCTGTAACTATCCGTGCTCGCAAGGAAGGCATCACTGTTCAGGATGTCGTTGACCGTTACCACTACCTTATCAAAGACTCATTTGAGAAGTTCGGTATCTCATTCGATATCTACAGCCGTACTACAAGCGATATACATCACAAGTTTGCAAGCGATTTCTTCCGCAAACTCTATGAAGACGGCAAATTCATCGAACAGACAACAGAACAGTTCTACGACGAAGAGACAAAAGAATTCCTCACAGACCGTAACATCCGTGGAGAATGTCCTCGTTGTCATGCACTTGGAGCTTATGGCGACCAATGTGAGAAATGTGGTGCAACTCTTTCTCCAGACGAGCTCATCAATCCATATAATGCCGTAAACGGTAATCCTTTGACAAAGAAAGCTACAAGCCATTGGTATCTTCCATTGGACAAAGACCAGCAGTGGCTCGAGAAATGGATTCTCGAAGACCATCCGGAATGGCGTCCGAATGTTTACGGTCAATGTAAGAGCTGGCTCGATGGTGGACTCAAGCCTCGTGCCGTAACACGTGACCTTGATTGGGGTATTCCTGTTCCTGTTGAAGGCGCTGAAGGCAAGGTATTGTATGTTTGGTTCGATGCTCCAATCGGATACATCTCTAATACAAAAGAGCTCTGCGATGCAAATCCGGAACAATACGGAACTTGGCAGAAGTGGTGGCAGGACGAAGACACTCGCATGATCCACTTCATCGGTAAGGATAATATCGTGTTCCATTGCATCGTATTCCCTGCAATGCTCCATGCTCATGGCGATTATATCCTTCCAGACAATGTTCCGTCAAACGAGTTCCTTAACCTCGAAGGCGACAAGATATCTACTTCACGCAACTGGGCAATATGGCTCAACGAATATCTTGTCGATATGCCAGGCAAACAGGATGTGTTACGCTATGTTCTCACAGCCAACGCCCCTGAAACAAAGGATAACGATTTCACATGGAAAGACTATCAGGCTCGAAACAACAATGAACTTGTAGCTATCTTCGGAAACTTCATCAATCGTGCAATGAAGTTGACTGAGAAGTATTTCGAAGGTAAGGTTCCTGCTTGTGGCGAACTTACAGACTATGACAAGGCTACTCTCGAAGAGTTTAAGACCGTTAAGGCTGATGTAGAATCATTGCTCGATAACTTCAAGTTCCGCGATGCTCAAAAACAGGCAATGGAACTTGCTCGCATCGGTAATAAGTATCTTGCAGAAACAGAACCTTGGAAGGTATTCAAGACTGATCCTGAGCGCGTAGGTACAATCCTTAATCTTGCTTTGCAAATCTCTGCAAATCTCGCAATCGCATTTGAGCCATTCCTTCCATTCTCTGCTGCCAAGCTTCGCACAATGCTTGGAATGGAAACATTCGAGTGGGAGAATCTCGGCCGTACAGATCTTCTTGCTGCAGGTCATAAACTTGGAGAATCGGTTCTTCTTTTCGAAAAGATTGAAGACGATGTTATCCAGGCACAGCTCGACCGTCTTGCCCGTATCAAGGAAGAAAACGATAAGATTGCACTTGCCGAAGCAGAGAAGAACTACAAGGCAAAGCCTGTCGGCGAACTATGCACAATTGACGATTTTGCGAAACTCGACATACGCACAGCAACTGTTGTCGCTTGCGAGAAGGTAAAGAAGAGCGATAAGCTTCTCAAGTTCACTCTCGACGATGGAAGTGGAACACCTCGCACGATTCTTTCGGGAATCCAGGCATGGTATCAGCCTGAGGATCTTGTTGGAAAGCAAGTACTCTTCATAGCAAACCTCGCTCCTCGCGTCATGAAGGGCATTGAAAGCCAAGGTATGATTCTCTCTGCCGAAAACTTTGACGGAAGTATTTCTGTTACAACTGTCGAACATCCTGTAAAACCTGGAAGTCAAGTAAAGTAATCTCGAAGTCGAGAAAGAAATCGGACAATGAACAAGAAATTGTTTTTGACATTCCTGAAGATCGGTGGCTTTACCATCGGTGGCGGTATGGCAATGGTTCCTATAATGGAGGCAGACATCGTGACCAAGAATAAATGGCTCACCAAAGAGGAGTTCCTCGACATCCTGGCTGTCAGTCAGGCTACTCCTGGACTCCTTGCTGTCGATATGGCAAGTCACATCGGCTATAAGATACATGGCATGAAGGGAGCAATAAGTGCCTCTTTGGGCACAATTCTCCCTTCATTGGTCATAATTCTCCTGATAGCCTTCTTCTTCAGCACGTTCAAAGACAATGTCTGGGTAGAAGCAATATTCAAAGGCATACGTCCAGCAGTTGTTGCGTTGATAACATTGCCTGTCTTCTCGATGGCAAAATCGGCAAAGCTCAATCGCAGCAATCTCTGGATTCCGATTGTCAGCACTATACTTATCTGGGCACTTGGAGTCTCTCCTGTATGGATTATCTTCGGTGCTGGTTTCGGCGGATTCTGTTACGGCAGATATCTTCTCAGGAAAGAACGAGAGAACAAGCAAAACGATTAAAGTAAAGCAAAATGTCTATCTTATTAAAGTTATTCCTGGTCTTCTCCCACATCGGACTTTTCAATTTCGGTGGTGGCTATGCAATGCTTTCGTTCATTCAGGCGGAAGTGGTGTATGAGAATCAATGGATGACAGACACCGAGTTTACCGATATCGTAGCTATCTCACAGATGACACCTGGACCGATAGGCATAAACTGCGCTACCTATGTAGGCTACACAGCAGTGATGAACGACCCAGAGATGAAGGTTATGTTTGCCGACAGCCCTCACCTACTGCAATGCATGGGAGTTCTCGGCTCATGTCTAGCAACCTTTGGCGTTCTTTGGCTGCCGTTCATTGTAATGATCCTTATAAGTGCTCTTATTCTGCGATATAAGAACTCGATAGTACTGAAAAGTATATTCTCGACGCTGAGACCTGCTATCATCGGACTTTTGGCTTCTGCTGCATTAGGACTCATGACCGTTTCAAACTTCGGCGATTTCGAAGAGAATTGGATACAGTTCGCCATAAGTCTGGCAATTGCAGTGATAGTATTCTTAGGAAGCAAGAAGTTCAAATGGAATCCAATCTACTCTATCTTGTGTTGCGGATTCGTTGGATTGATTGTTTATGGATTTATCGGCATTTAATATATAATGTATATGAAGAAACTATTAACTCTCTTCCTGTTAATGCTCACATTCGGTGCAAAGGCTGGCGTATATAATTCTGTAACCTTGCCTTTCGATCCGGATTCGGTAACATTCAGCCGTATTATCAATCCAGACAGCATCTTCGACCAGAATACAGTGAACCAGCTTGACACAATGCTCCTGCAACTCGAGAAGAGTACTCGCGTCCAGTCGTTTGTAATTATTGTCGAACATATTGAAAATGACGATCCGTTCACATTCACAATCGATGTTGCAAACAAATACGGTATTGGAGGAAAGGAAAGTCGAGGTCTTGTCCTGACTATTGCAACAGAAGACCGTTCGTATGCCTTATTGCCAGGAGATGGTGTCGAAGGAGCACTGCCTGATATCATCTGCAGCAATATACGAAACAAAGTTCTTGTGCCTCTTCTCAAAGAAGGCAAATGGGCAGACGCATCGCTTATGACAATGAATACATGCAAGGAAATCCTCGAAGGAGACGAAGAGATGATTGCAGAATTCTCAAAAGAAAACGGTGGCGACGGACTAAGTATTTACTGGGTTCTTGCAGCTCTGGTTGGCGCTCCAATGGCTATAGCTCTCTATGCAAAGAAGAAAGAGAAAGATAAGACCAAATGCAAACAGTGCAGCAAATATGCGCTCAAGCTCACTAACACAGAGGAAGAGAAGAACGAAGATGGAACAACGACAATAAAAGAGACTTGGCTTTGCTCTGAATGCGGATTTGAAGAGATCCGTAAAAGCATCAAGCCAAAAGAAAGCCTCATGGACGATGACCATCACCATCGCAGACCTCCAATGACAGGTGGCGGCAGAAGAATAAGCACGCCTCGTGTCGGTCCGTTCTCTAGTGTCGGAGGCGGTCATTTCAGCGGAGGTGGCGTTAGCGGAAGATTCTAAAAATGACGTTATATTAAATCTAATTATTCAATTCTAAAAATTCTTTACTATTATGAAGAAATCAACTTGGCTCATTATTGCAGCTGTTGTAGTAGCTGCTATGTGGCTTATCGGCCGCTACAATGGTATGGTAACAGCTGATGAAACTGTCAACAACAAGTGGGCTGACGTAGAAACCCAGTATCAGCGTCGTATGGACCTCATCGGCAATCTTGTTGAGACTTGCAAAGGCTATGCAGAATACGAGAAGGATGTGTTCACTAGCGTCATCGAAGCTCGTTCTAAGGCGACTTCAATCAACCTTAGTGTCGATGATCTCACAGAAGAAAACATGAAGAAACTCCAGGAAGCTCAGGCTCAGTTGACTGGTGCTTTGAGCCGTTTGATGGCTGTCGCAGAACAGTATCCTGAACTTAAGGGTAACGAACAGTTCATGAATCTTCAGGCTCAGCTCGAAGGTACAGAAAACCGTATTGCAGTAGCTCGCAAGGAGTTCAACGCAGTTGTTAAGGATTACAACCTCGAGGTTCGCACATTCCCAGGTAACCTACTCGCTGGTTTCTTTGGTTTCAAGCAGCGCGCTGCATTCTCAGCTGAGGAAGGCGCAGAGAAAGCTGTAAAGGTTCAGTTCTAATTAGAAATTACATATTTCCAATAAATAAACCCAGATCATTTTTGGTCTGGGTTATTTTGTATAAAGTCTATTCTATATTTGGCAATAATATATATTTGGCACTAAAGTTTATTGTCTTTATGTTCTTTGAAATTTAAATTCATTTCTCGTTATACTCCTTCTTTACATCAAAGCAGGGACAGGCCTTGCGCGCAAACTCCCTATGACCATGCACGGTGGCCAGCGGATAACGCTTGCGCAGCTGCTCTACAAGCTCACGCATATAATATTTCTGCGCGTCCGTGCGCGTGTCCTTCGGTATGCCGATACGACTCATTCCGCCGATGTAGCAGATGCCTATCGAGTTTTGGTTGTGACCGAGACAGTGAGCGCCAATCTCCCAATCCTCGCGACCCTTCTCTACCGTTCCGTCAAGATCTATCACATAGTGATAACCTATCTTACGCCAGCCTTGTGCCTTATGCCAGCGATCTATGTCGCTGGCATGAAAATCCTTACCTTCTGGTGTGGCACTGCAATGTATTATGATTTCTGTTATGATTCGCATAATAAAAAAAGGTGATTATAAAGTTTCTGACAACTGACAACTGACAACGTATGAGCCGTCATCCTGACGAATAATCCAATTTCTACGCAACCAGTTTGCTATTTGAAATCTTGGACTTCCGCCCATTCCCTTTCTACGCCTTAATGCAATCAGATCTTCACGTGTGAAGTGCTTAGGCAATTCAGAAAGCATATTGCTTGGCCCTCTTTTATTTGTAACGAGCGTTTCATTTGAAAGATTCTCCTTTGCAGCCTCACCGAACATCTGCATCTTACACCAAAGGTCATACTGTTCCGACCAACGGATGAAATCCTCGAAACGCTGATCCCAAACACAGCCGTTGGCGAGATAGAGCAACATTGCTTTCTTGTAGGCAATAACGTTGGCGCGAAGCGTGAACGAGTCATAGGTTTCATCGCCAGAAAGAATAACGGTATCTACATTCTCCCTATTGAGATCTACAGCAAGCTTGTAAGCTTCAGGACAAAACACCTCCTTGCGACCATCCTTATGTTCTATGATGAACGGCTTTGTAGTGTCGGCAATGCGATACTGCCAGATCTCTCTGCCGAGCTTATCCCTTCCTACACATACCTTCTTAATCACATCATCGTACTGATGTGTAGGTTCAAGCTGGCGCTGAAGATTGTCGAGATATGGTCTTAATGAAGCTTCGTATTCATCTTCATAAATACCTGTCATAGGCACTTCTCCACGCGGTTGTGGTTCGATGTAGGAGAACCCGACACGGTTCATAGTACCGTTTGAGAGCATGTCGCCTGAGAAATATTTCTTGCCGTTCTGAACGGTAGTAGAAGCTACCCAGTTCCAGCGGATTGGAGCCTTGCCTGAAACAGCCTGAGCACCGAATCGCTCCTGACCATAGCAGGAGTTATCGTAAGCGTAACGTATGATCTTGCTCACCTCTTTCCTTCCGCCAGCAGAACTACCTTTAGCGAAATCATCTAGCATCTCAATCTCGTTGAACTGTGAGAACATATATTTCTGTTCTGCGCGGTGAGTATCGAGGATTCTCTGCACAAAGATTGCATTCGTCATGTTTGAAGAAATCATACGGATAACGACCTCTGGACGCGCTGGCTTCTTCTTGTTTGCACCCAACTGCGAACATTGCTTGCGCCATTCCTCTTCTTCGGCACGACCTACCGAATCCTCATTCTCAATATCCTGAGTGATGATGCGAAGCGGTTCATCGACATAACCTTTACCTGCAGCAGTCTTACCAATCTGCACCTGCATCAGCGAAGGCTCATGCAACACATTATCTATATAACGGAAGCAAGTCTTAGAGACGAGTGCACCGAGTGCAGGAAAGCACATCTGGCTCAATGTCGGCACAATATAATCTGGTACATTCTGCGTGATGTTGAAGATGAGTGGCGGAAGATCAAGCGGCATCTCAGGCGGAGTTGCCTCTTCATCATCCTTTGTCCTGTCCATCTTCGCAAGGTTGATTGCTTTCTGCAAAGTACGAGGCATCGTACTCGTCTGATTGCGATTACATGCACTCATCACACTCGACCTTACCTTGTCGCGAGACTCACCGAACGTAGGAATGACTTGCATAATCCAATCCGGATCATCATTGCAGATGTGACGCAACAAGCAAGCCATAGCGAAGATGAACTGATTCCTTGAACCATGTGCTGGTGCACCGCCCATCTGGTCAGTCAAAGACTCAACGATCTTCTTGTACGAAACTCCTTCGTATTCTTCCGGGAAAGAATAGTTATCGTTATGGTTATCGTTTTCGTCTTTGTTTTCGTACACAGTCTCAACTGTGTTTTCGTTTTCGTGCACAGCCCCGTTATCGTTATCGTCATCGTTATCGTTAAAGATATCTTCATCCAAAAAGAAGATATCTTCCGTTAAACAGGCGTAAGAAAGACGAGAAATATCCTTACAAGCCGTATCGAGCTTGACGCCAAGCATCTTAGCTACACGCGCCTGTACCTCTTCTATTGATATTGCATCTGGTTTAGCAACCACAAAACGAACTCCATGACCTGACGGTGTTCGGTGCGAGAGCAACAATCGGAACTCTCCGTTTTCTTTGAATCTTTCATAGATTTCCTCTGGATTTTCAATATCATCTACATCGATCATAGCAAGACCTGTTGGCACAAGATTGCCCTTCACACGACTGCCTGGCAGACTGTCTGCCGTCCTGCCCATAAAGAAGAATGCTGGCAGTTTCTGCTTCAATTTCTGCTTGTCAGCTTTAGTACCGCCAGCCCTTATATCATCTATGATAGTGCGAACCTGCGGAAGGTTAAGTACCTCCAAAAACTCTTCCTTACAAGAGATAGGCTTCCAGATCTTGTCGAAAGCGTGGGTGACGTAACCCACATTAATCACGTGCCTTTCGTTCATTGTACTTAGTCATTTGGTGGTTGATAGTATCAAGTACAAAGCCCTTGTTCTCGTCGAGGAACGACGTGAGATCCTCGAAATGATCCTCTGCCTCACAGATCTTCTGATCGTAGTTCTGAGCGTTGAGATCAAGCACTACATTGAGGTAGAGCTTTCCTGTCTGAGAGATGCAAGCCCAGAAACCATCTTCGCTGATAAGACGTACAGAGATGCGCTTACGAGGGCTACAAGGCACGAACACATAATTACCTTCTTCACTGAGAACGAACTTACCTCTACGGTTGATGAATGGTAACTCGATTGTCTTGTCATCTGGTATGATAAGAGCTCCATCAGAAGCCTTATCTATAAGGTTAGTAGATTTGAAAGAGAATACACTCTCTAACTGAATGTTGTTTTTTGTTTCCATAATTTCCTGAATTTTTGCGAGTCGAGAGGCTTGGAGTAAATGGCCATTTTGTTCTCGAGAAAACCTCAAAACCGCTTCAACTCAAGATTTAATTAATTGATAGTTGACAATTGATAATTGATAATTAGCTTCGCGCTGCAAATAATTTTCAACTTTTAATTTTTAATTTAGTTTCACGATGTCTCTAGCAATGATGTCATTGTAGTAGCGACCTTCAAACTCACGCACACTGTGCTGCAGCTTGACAGCTACGATATCACCTGCATAGAACTTGCACTGTGCGAGATTGCCGAGAGTGTCGGCAACTACAGCATTCTGGAGTTTGTTATCCTTGCGGAACGCATCGAGATCACAAAGCACGATGCTGTTGACTTGGATAGAACCAGCGACGCGAGACTCTCCAGTTTCCTGCGCCACCTTCATGATTTTTGTTTCCATAGATCTAATTGATAATTAATAGTTATGCCACTTCCCGTGGCGTGGGCCAATACTTCTTGGCCAAACGCGCTTTGCTTGAACGGTGCCTACTTTTTACGCTTTTGTCTTTGCATCTTCTTAACCCAAATCATTTATGGTCATTAGGCTCCGGACGCAATAGTATTTAATATTTACTATTTAATATTTCACGCCAGGCGATGTTTGGCATCAGCTTCTGAGCGTAAAGAAAATAATGGAAATTTTGCGTAAAAGCAGGCACCGATCAAACGAAGTGCGTTTGACTGCTTTAGGAAAATTTACGTTATTTTTAGCAAAGAAGGTTAAGCCTTGATTTTTTTCTTAATACTTTTTGTATCAAGACAAAAAGTATTAGCCGCTAAAGCTGGCAAGCTTTGAAAACGGTTAGGCTTGTTTAAGCCATTTTAGGAAGTCTTTGCTCGAAGCAAACAAGCCCATAGCAGCAAGGAAATCCTCAACATTGTTGAGATCTGCAAAACGGACAGTGTGTCTGCCTGCTGTACGACTTGGCAATACTACTTTTTCAGCAACTCCACCTTCTTTAAGCCAAAGATGGATGTCATCTCTTGTAAGATCAAATGTCTTACGGATGTCTTTCAGGCAATACAGCTGATTGCCGTTTTCATCTGAAACGGTACGGATGTTTCCGTAGTGCTCAGATACGATAATTGAAATTGTTGTTCTCATAATTCTGATTGGTATTTAATAATTAATAATGTACGCGCAGTGGCATAAAACGCTTAAGCAGTTATGCTTAGAAACTTCGATTCCTTTATAAGGAAAAGGAACACGACGAGAGGCGAAAGTTTCTTCCTTTCGTCTCAATCCCTCCCTGGGATTTTCATTTTCTTTCAGTATTTCAAAGAACGTTTTTTGTTTTGACGATGCAAAGTTACGAACTCTAAAATCGGAAAAAGACTATACCAGACTATAGTTAAGGTCGAAAAAGACTATACCTACGGGAATAGACACAAAAAAAGACTATAGTCTTTGCTCGAAAAAAATTGGCAAAAGACTATAGCCTTTTTTGATAATGTACTAGAATAAAGGAAATTATATTAAATAAATATACGCTCTATAAAAACATATTCAGGATCATTCAAATCATCATTATTTATAACTTTATTATAATATTGTGTCAAAAATTTGTATTCCGGCCATTTTTTCATAGCCCAAGACCAAGGTTCGGCTATATTCATCGTCTTGGCGAAGAGCGAAACCCAATAGGCAATCTGTTTCTGAGTGAGCTTCTTCGACTTCACCCAAGTATAATCTTTGTTCATCAGACCGAGGAAGACCGAGCGGTCGAAATACAGACGCCCCTTCTCGCAAAGCTGTTTTCCGATCTCGCTGTTCGGATCGCCCAAACCCAGAGCTGCCGAAGTTTGACACGCACACTGATGACTGCTGTTATAGTCCAGCTCTTCCTCGACAAACGTCTCCAGCTTCTGCGACAGATTCGCAAAGATATCGCGGAAATTCTTATCCTCTGCCTCCTCCTTGCAGTCACATTCCATCGAGTCCTTAATGGCATAATGCATGCTTCTTATATCACGCATAGTGTATGTGCGCGGACACTTGTCGAGCCACGTAATGTAAACATCATGATAAAGGAACTTCTGACGCTCACAGGCAGTCTTGTCGAATCTCTTTCCAGCCTTTATCACCTCCTTGGTGAACTTCTGAATGAACTGGTTCTTGGCGTTGTAGTTACAACATTCTTGTGTTTCTGTATTATCCATAGCCATAAATTGATAGTTGCCACTAGAGGGTCATCACCTCCCCGCCCAAGATGGAACGAGGAGTCCTGTTCCCGTATTTATAGAAGAATGTCGTATCCGGTCGATTCCTTTTTTGAGTTGAAAAAATAGTAGGAGCCTTAGTTTCGCAACTTGCAACCTCCGACACTCGTGATGTCAAAGTATTTGCGAAAACTAAAACTCCTAAAAATGTTGGATTGCCCAACGATTAATTCAACTCAAAAAAGTACCGCAAAGATACATCAAATCACAATACATTCGCCAAATATCCTGTAAAACTCATCAAATTTTTCATTCGATGCTTGGAAGTTATTGAGAAAAACCTCACCTTCGGGTAAAGATTCGCCACGTTTTCTAGGGGCAAATATAAAGGAAGACCGTTTGGCCTTCCTTTTTTCACACCTCTAATGCATTTTTAGAATATTTACAATCATTGTTTGGAAGAGTCAAAAACTTTCCCTATCTTTGCAGCGTGATAATTATTATCTCACTTTGAAACCATAAGTCAGATAGTAATCGTTCAATAGTTATCAATCTTTAATAATTATTTCATGGTTCAACAAAATCAAAACAGCGCGAATAGTGCTGAAACTGCAAGTTTTCCGGAAGAAAATTTGCAAGTGACAGAAAATGGTGGTACATTTGCACCAAGTGAAGAACAGCAAGAGACTAAGGAGCATGGACGCTATGTCAGTCCTATAGTCGATACCGGATTCAAGATTATCTTTGAGAAAGAAGATATTCTCCGTGAATTCCTCAACGATCTGCTTAATCCACCTTCGCCTATCGTGAGTATTCAGTATCTCAACGTT
>JAZQOF010000018.1:0-4732 GCA_045627785.1 Bacteroidales bacterium
ACTAAGTCTTGATTCATATCAAGAGTGGAGTTATGTCACATATTTGAGACTTGACTCTCCTGACAATAAATTGGATGCTGAGGCTGCTATGCGCAAGATATTGACAGAGATGTATGGATATTCGGATTGGGAGAAATTTCATGAGGATACAGGATTCGACATACGTCTCGATAGCTTAGACGATACCTATTTCAGTGGCGTAAGTACATACGACAAGGGTAATAGGAACCTTGTTGTCATTATACTTTGGTCGGCTATTTTCGTGCTGATAGTTGCATTGCTCAATTTCAGCAATTTCATTCTTGCTCAGGCTCCAAGCCGTATTCGCGGACTGAATACCCGTAAAGTGATGGGAGCTTCAACCTTCGGATTGCGTATAGAATTGATTGCAGAGTGTGTCTCGCTGTCAATTGCAGCTCTGTTGCTGAGTGCGTTATGGGTCAAGGTATTCAGCTTGAACGATTACTGCATGTCATTGATGTCTGGTAATATAGATATGGATCAGCATCTTCCGATAGGAATACAGACAGCTGTTGGAGCCTTAGTGATTGGCATCATTGCAGGTATCTATCCTGCTTGGTTCGCGACCTCTTTTGCGCCTGCACTTGCATTGAAAGGTTCGTTTGGCTTATCGCCTAAGGGCCGCCAGATCCGCACGCTCATGGTATGTGTTCAGATGCTTGTGGGCTTTGCTTTGAGTATCTATATCGGGGTGATGATGTGTCAGACACGTCACATCTATACATCTGACTATGGCTTTGAGAAGGATGAGGTATTCTTTACTCTCCTTTCGGCTGAAGGAATGAAGAAAAAGGAGGTCTTGACAAAGGAGTTGGAAAAACGCCCTTGGGTTGAGAGTGTGGCGTATGGAATGACAGAGATCGGCGCATCTGACCAGTTTATGCAATGGGGAGCTTCGTATGAAGATGGTTCACGAAGGGACTTCTATATGATTCCTGTGGATAAGAATTACCTCAATGCTATGGGTTTGGAGATTACAGAGGGTCGTGGGTTCACTGATGGTGACAATTCCGGAGCATTCATCGTTAGCGAGTCAACAGCAAACCGCTATCCGGATTTCCACTTAGGACAATCGTTAGCTCCTGCCGATAAGAATGACAGTTTCGAGCCTATTGCTTATCCGATAGTTGGTGTTTGTAAGGATTTTCAGTTTACTTCCTTGCGCATTAAAAGTAACGAGAAAGATGTAGCCTTCGTTATTCCTGGTTCGGATATGGCATCATGGGGTGATTTTTGCAGGAAGATCTTTATTCGCGTGAAAGCTGGATATGATAAACTTGCCGCAAAACGAGAGGCAACTGAGGTGATGAACGAGATCTGTCAGGATAAACAGCACTCGCTCTATTTCCTGGATGACGATCTTGAAAAGACCTATGAGGAGGAATTCCGTTTTATCAGTCAGGTCGAACTCTTCGCCTTCATCTGCATCCTTATTACGCTCATTGGCGTCTTCTGCCTCACGATGTTTGAGACCGAGTATCGAAGCAAGGAGATTGCCATCCGTAAGGTGATGGGCAGTAGTGTCGGAGAGGTCTTGTCGCTTTTCGCCAAGCATTACACCTTCACACTCGTATTGTCCTTTATTTGTGCAATTCCTATTGGATACTGCCTTAGCGAACAATGGTTACAGAACTTCGCACAGCATACTCCTATCTATTGGTGGATTTTCCCTTTGGCATTCGTGGCAGTTTCGTCAATCGTTATCGGTACAGTAATGATTCAAAGCTGTCGAGTTGCAATGTCCAATCCAGTCGAGAGTCTGAAATCAGAGTAAAAAAGGGTATAACATTTAACAATTAACAATAAGAAAATGGTTAGCAAAACCAAAGCTTCGCCGATACTCAACATCCTCGGCATGACAATAGCTTTCGCAGCATTCTATGTGATTATGTCGCAGGTGATGTATGACGTGACATTTAATCGTAGCATCAAGGATGCAGACAAGAAATATGTTGTATGTATGAGTTGGGGCGATGACTCGTGGAAAGAGAGAATCCCTGTTCAGATGACCAAGCTTACATCAGACGAGATACCAGGAGCAAAGATCGGCTTTTACCATAAGCAGCAGTACACCAATAAGGTTTATACTGGCGAAGGAGCCGATGAGAAGTTGTATCGCTTAGGGGTTCATCTGTTTACCCGAGGTGGAGCAGACCTATTGGAAATACCATTCGTATCGGGTCATTATCCCGATACAGATGGCAATGTTGCTATATCTGAGACAGCTGCCGAGACGATGTCTGTCGCACTCAACGATATGATCTTTGTCTTTGACCCACAGTCACAAGAAAAGGTTCATGTTACAGTTACGGGCATCTACAAGGATTTCGCTAAGAATAGTGACTTTGCAGATGTTGACGTGTTGTGGAGTCAGGAGGAGCATATTATGCGTGAGCCTGATAATAGCTACAACTATAATGCTGCCGTCTCGTTTGTCAATCCCGAAGATAAGGACAAATTCGTAGCGTTGCTCACAAAGCATGACCTTGAGCAGGCAAAAGAGACGATGAAAAGCTATGATATTAGTGAAGAACAACAGGATAAGGTGCTTGATAAGCTGACACATGGTTTCAAGCTGGAGTCTTTTACTGATATCCATTTCTCAAATGTCAATGACGATGTCCACCATCGCACCTCTCGCTCGTCTGTTTATAGTATGATAGGCATAGCATTGGTTATCATCATCATTGCGTTCATTAACTTCGTAAACTTCTTTGTAGCATTGGTTCCCGAGAAGATGCGCTCTGTGAACATCCGCAAGGTTTTTGGTGCTTCACGAGGGTTGCTGATTTGGGAGTTTATCAAGGAGGCACTTGTCTATGTCTGTGTTGCAATCATACTTGCCATCGTTCTAATCCTTGCCATTACCAAGAGTCCAATCAGCGAATTTACCGATGGAGGAATCAATTTGACAACCAATGTGACAGCATTCCTTGTATTGATAAGTTCTGCTATTCTTTTTGCCATACTCTCGGCATTCTTCCCTGCTATGTACGTTACCAATGTCAAAGCTGCAATGGGTGTCAAGAGTGGTTATTCAAGGAGTGTGGCAGGTCGCTTGCTTCGAAAGGCACTCATCTCCTTCCAACTTGCAGTAGCTATCGGCATGATGGTTATCTCGACCGTATTCTACATGCAGTATTGCCACATGACTCAACGTGAATTAGGCTTCGACAAGGAGAATCTCTTCACCGTAGGTATCCCATATTACAAACCCGAACTCAAGGCAAGGGTGGAGCAACTGACAGGAGTCAAGGCTGTAACAGCATCGAATAATCCTGTTACGGGAAATGCCGGAATGAGCATGTCGTTTTCGACTCGAGATGGCGAAGTTTCGATGTTGTTGAAACTAAGGAGAGTGCTGCCTAACTATCTGGATGTGATAGGATTGCCAATGATATCGGGTGAAGGTTTTACGGAAAGCAATACGGAATCTCTCATTATCGATGCCGAATCATTAAATCGCTGGCCACTTGAAGACATAAATCGTTTGATGAGCAAGATGCTTGCAGGTTTTTGTGCAGTAACGAACACCAAGCCTGAAACCGACAAAACGATAGATGATGTAGAAGCCTATCAGAATATGGGTTATGACTCAAAATATCTGTTTTTCCTTATTGTCAGAACAGAGGCTGGTGCAGATGCAGCTATGGTAATAAGCCAAGTCAAAGAGATTGTGCGCGAGGAGATGGATCTTGACGAAGAACCTAATGCGTTTACAGTAGATGACGAGCTGCAGGAACGTTATGCACGTTTTAAGAAGCAATCCATGATCTTCGGACTCTTTTCGCTCGTAGCCATCATCATTGCCCTGATGGGAGTCTTCGGAATTGTCCTCTTTGAGACGGAGCATCGCAAGCACGAAACCGCTGTGCGTAAAGTACTTGGCGCAGAGGGTAACGACATAGTGAACCTCTTCTGCAAGCAGTATGTAGCTACTGTTATCATTGCCTGCCTCCTGGCCACGCCAGTAGCTATTTACGTCACTCGCGAGTGGCTGGAGCAGTTCTCCACGCAGGTATCCGTTTCTCCTTGGCTCTACCTCGCCGCCTTTGCGATTGTTGCCATCCTCACCCTTGGCATCATCATCTTCCGCACAATTTCGGCGGCAAAGGAGAATCCGGTGAATAATCTGAAGTCGGAGTAAAAAAGGGGGTATAACATTTAACAATTAACATTAAGGAAAATAGTGTAAAGCATGAAGAGTTACTTCTCATTTCTATCGAGGAACAAACTCTATACCGTCATTCAGCTCTTTGACCTTTCGGTGTCATTGGGCGTAGTGATTCTGCTTGCTTCGTATGCTCATATAGAGTATAGCGTTTCAGCTAAGAAAGTGACCGATGAACCTGTCTATGCTGTAGGTCCAAGTGATTATATCGGTATGACTTTAGGCACCCCAAAAGCCTTCTTCCCATCGGTACCAGAGATTAAGGATTGGACAGCAATCTCAAGCAAATTCAACGGTTATGCCAATGTGGGTGATGACTTTTATCAGGTCGATTTATTTGCGGTATCGCCTAATTTCTTCCAGTTCTTTGACTATAAGCTGGAAGGATGTACAAGAGAAGAAGTACTTACCGATGACGCACAGATGATTTTGTCGGAGTCTTTTGCTAGAAAAGTTTTCGGTACAGAAAACCCTGTAGGAAAGACCGTCCGTTTAGAGAATAAGGACTATCATGTTGTTGGAATCATGGAGGATTTCGAC
>JAZQOF010000019.1:0-30446 GCA_045627785.1 Bacteroidales bacterium
ATCCTTATCAGTAAATTGCATTATAACCATCACTTTTGACACTTCCACAAGGCAATCAAGGCTCAAGAATGTTAAATCTCTCACTTTTAAACCTGTCTCTTAACTTTTCTACCGTTTAAATCACATTTAGCTGTATTTCAGCATGTTGTAAATTCTAGATATGACGAGAGCGACGACGAGCCTCAACTGGTTTCCCTGTTGAGAACAGTTCATGTAAAAGGAACGATTTCTCAAGGAATGTCTTCTCAGCTATGGCTGTCCTAACCTCGCTCGATGCAACAGTAGTACTGATCGTGGGTAGGGCAGTTTCGATCAGACTGTATATTTCCACACTTTCCGTAGGTTCGAGCAATGACCGTGATCCTGCTTCCACCTTGACGATAGGGAAAGATAGGATATTTGATCAGCAAACAATGACTGATAGCGGATGAAGATCGTTCTTGGTTCGGGATAAGTACCATCTCCCTCGCCATCTGGTTGCGGCTCAATCGTGCAACGACCGTTCAATGGTGTTTGACCAATAGCGTCTGACAGTTGCTTGTATAACTCATCACGAACAAACACAGATGACTCCTTTCGAAGTTGTTTTACTTTCTTCTTCGTCAATTCGCCATCAAGATTGAAAATTGTGCGGTCAATAGCCAAATCAATATCCTCAGAAAAGCGGTTTATCAGTCCCCATACCTTGCTGAGCGACGTACCTCCCTTGAATACAAGAGAGTCTGCACAAGGCAACGTAAAGATAATCTGGATTATTGCAGTAACCCAAAGGTCTTTCTCGACGGCTTGCTTTGCCAGGTTGTGGCGTATGGCTGCCTGTTCAAGCACCATGCGCTGTTGAGTCTCTGGCAACGAGAAAAAATCATTCTTCTTCATATAGTGATTTTATCAATGACGACACCCAGGCTGGCATCAATTTTAAATCTTGTTTTACGGTTCTGTTAACATCCTTCATCAGAAGATCTCGTACTTGTGATTTGATCTCATCTGTTATGCTGTCCTGTCCAAGACTCTTCAGAGCGAAAGTGAGTAGCATAGCCAGATGACTATTAAATGCAAGGTTCTTTGGGGTTGTATGCTTGAACTGGATTGTTGCTCCATTAGGCAATGTCAGTTTCCTGTTGTACCCATCAGTCATATACACGACGTTCATGGGTATTTGTGTAGATACCCCAAGCCTATTGAGCGCGTATAGTCCTGTCGGGACAATACGAGCCTTATCCCTTCGAGCAACCGCTTCTGCAATGTCTTCGAGCGTAGGATAAAGTACACCTAATCCAAGCACCTTATCTTCTTTAGGATAGTAATAGATACCACGACCAATGCGAATGATCGAGCCTTGATTTGTTAATCGCTCCAAAGCTTTGTTCACAGTGGATTGCTCTCCGTAGCGCACAAAATCGGAAGGGAAAAGGAATGTGCCCCTTCCGCGTTTCTTTGTTGATTCAAGTATCTTATCTTCAATAGATTTATTACACATTTTATGTTATTTTTTGTCGCAAATATTATCCATTTTTACGACAAAGATAAATTATGAGAGAATAAGTGAGCGAAATATCATTGTTTTTGTTGTTTAGAGTCTTTTCTCGTCAAAAATTTTGAAATTCCGGATACATTTTATATCTTTGTTCCATAAATGCGAATAGTCACTATTTAACTTCTTATATTTTCAACATGAAACAACTACTAACCATCTTGTGCCTGCTGACATTCAGCTTATCATCGAATGCTCAGAAAATTACAGGTAATTATGAAATTCCCGACGTGCCGGAATGGGCAAAGAATGCGGTGTTCTACCAGATCTATCCGCAGACTTTCTGTGACTCGGATGGCGATGGTATCGGAGACATTCAGGGCATCATCAGTAAGCTCGACTATGTGAAGAGTCTCGGCGTCGATGCTATCTGGTTCAATCCGTTCTTCGACTCTCCGTTCATGGACGCTGGCTACGACATCCGTGATTATTATCGCATCGCTCCACGTTATGGAACCAACGAGGATGCCAAGCAGCTCTTCGAGGAGATACACAAGCGCGGAATGCATGTGATCTTCGATTATGTCATCAGCTACACGGCTATCGACAATCCTTGGTTCATACAGTCGTGCAAGCAGGAGCCTAACAAGTATTCCAACTATTATATCTGGACAGAGACCAACTGGGTGGATCCTCCGCGCGAGTTTGCCGGTCAGTTCATCAAAGGATATGCCGAACGTAATGGTCAGTACATGAGAAATTTCTACTGGTGTCAGCCGGCGTTGAACTTCGGCTTTGCCAATCCTGACCCAGAGCAGAAGTGGCAGTTGCCAACCGATCATCCTGACGTTGTGGCTATGAAGAATGATCTGAAGGACGTGCTTCGTTTCTGGATGGATATGGGTTGCGACGGCTTCCGTGCCGACATGGCTGGTGCTTTGGTCAAGACTCGACGGACTCGCGGTAACGAACAGTTCTTCACTACCAACGAGAACGCAACGAAACTCTTCTGGCGCGAGATACGCGAATTGCTTGAGAAGGAATATCCAGGTTCTTTGATGGTGGCAGAATGGTCTTATCCGTCTGATGCACTCGACAAGTGTTTCCATGTCGATTTCTTCCATTGGTTCAATGGTTATAATGACCTCTTCCAGAAGGAGAGCTGGCGCATCCTGAACGGTTGCAGCGAGGGTAACAGTTTCTTTGACAAGGAGGGTAAGGGTAATATCACCGACTTCCTTGCAAGTTATATGGAGCAGTATGAGAAGACTGTGGGCAAGGGTTATATCAGCCTTCCTTTGGGCAATCATGACAATGCGCGTATCGCCAATACCCGCACCGACAAGGAACTTGAGATCATCTATGCCTTCGGCTTCACTATGCCTGGCTTGCCGTTCATATATTATGGTAATGAGATCGGCATGAAGCAGTTGCCGACCACATGGCCTCAGGTCGAGGGCGCTTATCAGCCACGCAACGGTGCTCGTACACCAATGCAATGGAATTCGGGCAAGAATCTCGGTTTCTCGACTGGCGATCCAGCTTCACTCTATCTGCCTGTCGATCCTGCTGCCGATGCACCTAATGTCGAGGCGGAGGAAGCAGACCCTAATTCAATGCTTAACCGCACTCGTCGCCTTATTGCCTTGCGTCACAATGAGCCTGCCTTGGCCAACTATGCAGAGTTCGTGCCTGTATATGCCGAGAAGGATACTTATCCGTTTGTCTATGCCCGTGCTGCCGGCAAGGATGTCGTTCTTGTGATGCTCAATCCTCGTGCCGAGGCTTCTGAGGCAACCTTCGACGTTGATGTGAAGTTCAGCAAGACCAAGCTGTTGGCAGGCGATAAGTTCAAGATCAGTCATGACAAAAAGACCGGCAAGGTTTCGGTTTCCATGCCAGCCACAAGCTATGCAATTGTAAAACTGATGAAATAATTATTGAATAATCAAAATTATTAAATATTAAATAATAAATATTATCCACCCTCACTGCAAAACGCTGTAATGGGGGTGGATATAATTTAATATTTCGTTATTTATTATTTACAAAGTTTCTTTATCGACATTCTCCCTGAATTGCATGAGGTATTCTACAATCTCATCAAGGTCGTCGGTAAGGAGCATGTTAAGATTCTTGTATTTTCCTTTCCTTGACAGCCCTTTAAGCAGAGGATATATCGGCATTTCGTTTGACCAGAATTCCTTGCCCAGGAAAATCATAGGACTGCTGTATCCATAGCTGAGATAGTGATTCTGCACGGCATCCTGGAATACTTCCTGCATTGTTCCTGCGCTACCTGGAGTATAGACTATTCCGCCGAAAGCGATTGTGAGAATCTCGTCTTCGCGGATGCTGTTTGTGAAATATTTGGCAATATGGGTAGCGAAAGGAGTTGCTGGTTCATGACCGTAGAGCCAGGTCGGAATGCCGAGACTCTCGTAGTGACGCTGGAAGTATTTCTCGCGTACCTCGAATGCTGTGTCAAGCCAAAGAGGATCTTTGAATGAAGGTGCCTTTGAGACAATGTTGATGGCATCGAGTGTTTCCTCAATGGTGAATCCTGCCATCCAAGCGCCCAGATGAGTCGCCTCCATTGCTCCAGGACCACCTCCGCTTATCATTAGCGAACCGAGTTCCGTGAGGTGTTTGCTGAGCAGGACTATCTGTTTGTATGATTCACTTGTGCGCAGAATACCATGACCTCCCATGATGCCGACTATGCACTTGTCTTCGTATTTCTTGATGAACTTATACATAGCCGATGTGATTCCGTGATCATGCATGGCTCTTGCCAGTGTCTCGGAGATATCCTCACTTCGTTTACCTTTACGAATGAAATGCTGATAGACCTGTTGGTCGAAACTTTGTTCGAACGTCTCAGGTTTATTTATCACATAGCCTTCGTAAAGGGTGCCTGCGGTATATAGTTTCTCTGGTGATATATTAAAAGGTACGTTGATGTCCTGTATGATCTGGAAATGCTTATAGTAGTCCATGCTGTTTATGAAAAGAAAAAGGGGAGTAGTTGCTCCCCTTTTTAAATAAAGAGTAAAAGAGATTACTTAGCGAGAGCAGCCTTCCAAAGCTCGTAAGCCTTCTTGTATGCTGCAGTGTCCTCAACTGGAGCCTCAGTTGCGATGAGCTTCAATGTCTTGAATGCATCGTCTGAATCCTTATATACACCAGCACCGATACCTGCACCGTAAGCAGCACCTACAGAACCATCAGTCTTGTAGAGCTCGATAGTAGCGCCTGTTACTGCTGCGAGTGTGCGGCGGAAGAGAGGAGAGAGGAAGAGGTTTGCATGGCCAGCCTTGATAGTCTTGATGTCCATACCCATATCCTTCATGATCTCCATACCGTATGCGAATGAGAATGCGATACCCTCCTGTGCTGCGCGGAGCATGTGTGCCTTAGTGTGGATGTTGAAGTTGATACCGTGAACACTTGCACCTGGATTCTGGTTCTGGAGCACACGCTCAGCACCGTTACCGAATGGGATTACCGAGAGACCTTCAGCACCTACAGGAACAGACTCTGCGAGATCGTTCATTTCTGCATAGTCGATTCCTTCTGGAGCAACTGTACGCTTCATCCATGCGTTGAGGATACCTGTACCGTTGATGCAGAGGAGTACGCCGAGACGAGTGTCAGGCTGGTTGTGATTAACGTGTGCGAATGTGTTGACACGTGAGAGCTTGTCGTAGTTAACTTCGCCGAGCACACCGTAAACTACACCAGAAGTACCGCCTGTAGCAGCAATCTCACCTGGCTTCATTACATTGAGCGAAAGTGCGTTGTTTGGCTGGTCGCCACCACGATAAGCGATAGGGCATCCTTCTGGAAGACCGAGTTCCTCAGCAACTGCTGCGCAAACCTTCGACTGAACGGCGAAAGTAGGAACGATGTCGGCGATCACTTCCTGTGGGAAACCGAAGTGGTTCATGATGTCCTTGCTGACTTCATTGTTCTTGAAGTCCCAGAACATACCCTCAGAAAGACCAGATACTGTAGTGTTGATAACACCACCGCTGAGCTTCATTGCGATATAGTCGCCAGGAAGCATGATCTTGTGGATCTTTGCGAAAAGCTCTGGCTCGTTCTCCTTAACCCATGCGAGCTTAGCTGCAGTGAAGTTACCTGGAGAGTTGAGAAGGTGTGAGAGACAGTTGTCTGCACCGATAGTCTCGAAAGCCTTGTTGCCGTAAGGTACTGCACGACCGTCGCACCAGATGATTGATGGGCGAAGTGGCTTGCCGTCCTTATCTACGCATACAAGACCGTGCATCTGATAAGAGATACCGATAGCACCGATCTCGTTCTTAACATCTGCCTTTGCAAATACGCGCTTTGTAGCCTGCTTGAGTTCTTCCCACCACATTTCCGGCTCCTGCTCAGCCCAACCTGGCTGTTTTGCAGTAATAGGAGCTTCTGCATCTGGATACTGTGCGCTTGCTGCAGTCTCACCTGTAGCGACATCAACGAGTGAAGCCTTCACTGAAGATGTACCAATGTCATAACCTAATAAGTACATAGTTTTTCAAAAAATATTAAATGTTATATATTAATAATGTAGTAATGTTTTCTCTCGTTTGCTTACTTGCTTTTCGAGCTCTGGAACTTATAATATCTTGCAGCACGATGAGAAACGCCAGTCTCCCATTCGTCTGTCGGAACGATATATGGCTTGCTCATTACGAGCTTTGAGAAGTTGCGCACATCGATTTCCTTGCCAGAGATCTGTTCATGAAGCCTACGTAGCTGCAATGCAGTAAACTTGGCAGGCAACATCTCGAAAAGCAGTTCCGGCTGACGTGCCGAAAGATTGTAAACTTCCTTCAATGTTTCTTCGATGATAAAGTTGTGATCGAATGCCAATTCCGGTAGCTCTGAAATCTTATACCAACTTACGTCCTGGCCATGGAACGTGCGATGCGTACGGTTGTTGATCTTTACAAGCGATAGATAGACGATAGTTACAATGCGGTCTATCTTAAGCTTTATGACATTCTCCAACCAGTGCACATCCTTCGGATTTGAAGTGCGCTGAAGTGATCCGAAAGCTCTGAACTGACGCACATAGTGATTATCTGCACCAGTCAGTTGATTTATTATGTCTTTAGCCGCATCGTCTATATCTTCAGTTGCATAGAGTAGTCGGCCAGGCAGTTTCTTTGAGTGGTATTCTTCGGTCGGTGCTTCATTGCTCTGTCTTGAAAGCAGAACTTGTAGAGCTTCTCCGTCATATCCGAGAATAACGCAGTCGACAGATACATGCGGGTTGAAATCTATTTTGTTCGGTGTTTCCATAATCTATGATTAGTTAGTGTGAAATTCTTATTCTTCAGTTTCTGGACGACGAGGCTTGCGATGGTGAATAATTCCCATTTCGCATAACTCATGTAGGATCTTCTGATCCTTTGAGGATTTTGCATCCTTGCCATGTGCCAACTGATATACATGTTTTGGCGAAACTAAATATCGGAAGGAAAGGGCGATATACTCTTTACGATGCGATGAATACATGTAGTCGAAAACCATAATGTTGCAAAGTTTAGAATTTATCAGGGATTAAGCAGTGCTGCGAGGTTATTGGTAAAGAGCTTGACTGCAATTGCAAGAAGGATGATACCGAAGAATTTCTTCAGTACATACAAACCTCCTGCTCCAAGCAGTTTCTCAAGTAAGTACATATTGCGTAGCACGATATACACCACAATAATATTAAGTATAAGTGCTATTACGATGTTTATAAGAAAATATTCGGCACGTAGGGAGAGGAGTGCTGTGAAAGTTCCAGCTCCTGCAATGAGAGGGAATACGATAGGCACAAGGGTTGTGCTGCCTTGCGGACCATCGGAATACTTCATTATCTCCATACCGCTAGTCATCTCAAAACCCATGATGAAGATGACGATTGAACCAGCAACGGCGAAGGAGTGAATATCCACACCGAAGAGTTCGAGAATCATATTACCCAAGAAAAGAAATGACAGAAGAATAATCAAAGAAGCATTAGCTGCACGACGAGCCTTGATAGGTCCGCTTCTCTTCTGCAGGTCTATTGCTATAGGAGTAAGTCCTGTAACGTCGATCATCGCAAATATTACGATGAAGGCACTTGCCAGTTCTTTCAGATCGAGATGTCCGAATTGTAAAGAGTCAAACATATTTATTGTTTCAAATATTTCCAATACTTTTCGTCGTTGGTGATGATATCAAGTCCAGCGCAGAAAATCTTATTGTTCTTATTCATTATTCGAGCGAATGAACCGGTCTCATAGAGGTCGGAAGCGATATTCGCCTTACATTGCATCTTCAGGAGAGCGTTATTATAAAGTACATCTGTAGAGTCGAGCTTGATGCTATCGGCTGATGCCTTGGCATAGAGCTGGTCAATCATCTTGTCTGTTACTTCGAAGCCCTCGTTGAATTCCTCAAAGGTATTGTATTGCTTCTGGAGCTGTTTCTGGTTCTCACGGAAGTATTCCAACACAAACTTGTTCACAATGCCTCTGGCAATCAGAGTACGGTGATTAGGCGATAGCTTTGTCGTATCGAGAGGTACGAAATGATCTGCCATAATGCCACCTCCGCCATAAACGATTCTGCCGTTGGCAGTAGTATATTTCAAGGAATCTGCAAAATGAATACTGTCGGCAGAGATTAGTTCGCCTCGCTTGTATCTTTCTACGATATCCATTTTGTAGTTGTCATTCTTTCCTTTCTGGTAAGGTTTCTGGATGCAACGACCGGAAGGAGTATAATAATGAGCGACAGTCAGCTTGACCATTCCTCCGTTAGGCAGTTCTATTGGTCGCTGAACCAATCCTTTGCCGAATGTCCTGCGTCCGACGATAACACCTCTGTCCAGATCTTGTATTGCTCCAGCAAAAATCTCGCTTGCCGAAGCTGATTCTTCATCTACAAGGACAACAATCTTTCCTTCGAATTTCTTGCCGTTGGAAGTGTAATACTTGCGAGACTTGTCATTCCTTCCTTGTGTATAGACAATGAGATTACCTTCTTTTATGAAGAAATTGGCCATTTCGACTGCACTCTGAAGATATCCGCCGCCGTTGTTCTGAAGGTCGATGATCAGATCTTGCATTCCTTCAGCAGTAAGTTTGTCGAGCGCAATACCAATCTCTTCTGGCGTGGTCTGAGCGAATCTTGAGACCTGAATATATCCGACTGTTGGAGTTGCCATATATGCGGCATCAATCGAATATACAGGAATATCGTCCCTGGTGACGTCAAACTGTATCAAGTCTTTTTCTCCTTCTCGCAAGATTCCTAATTTCACGTGAGAACCTTTTGGCCCTCGCAGACGCTTCTGCACATCCGTTGTTGTGAGTTTTATGCCTGCAATTACTGAATCATTGACCGTGATAATTCTGTCACCTGCAAGAATGCCGACTTTTTCTGACGGACCTCCGACGACAGTGTTGATGATGAAGATAGTATCTGTCTCAAGAGTATATCTCACGCCGATACCCTGGAAGTTTCCGCCAAGGTTTTCTTCCATTGCCTTAACTTCCGCCTCATCGGCGTATGTCGAATGAGGATCCAATTCCTTCAACATAGCTTTGACTCCAGCTTCTGACAGTTTATCCAAATCAGCAGAATCGACATACAGATAATGTATAGCCGAAAGCAACTGCTGAAGGGTAGTCGCAGAAGTACGGAGATCGGCTTTCGCAAAACCGATACTCATTAAAATAAATGCTAATATTGAAAAAAGTCTTTTTCTCATTTATTATTAACTTCTAACTTTTAACTTTTCATTTCCTTAGCTCCGGAAAACCGTCTGGGAGGAAATCCTTGACATCTTTGCCGAAAGCAAGGAGCTCGCGGACGGTAGTCGAAGTGATATGAGCCATTGCAGGTTCGTTGAAGAGAAGTATTGTCTCAATGCCTGTGAGATGTCGGTTCACATCGGCAAGCTGTCGTTCGTACTCGAAATCGATAACGGTACGTACACCACGCAAGATATGAGTACATTTCAACTGACTGGCAATGTCGGTGGTCAATGTGTCGTATGCTATGACAGAGATGCGAGGTTCGTTCTTATAGAACTCTGAGATCATCTTCACACGTTGATTCACGCTGAACAATCCGGAATTTCTCTTGAGACCATTGTAACCGACGGCAATCACCATCTCGTCACAAAGTTCCAATCCTCTACGAGCTACGCTCTCATGACCTTTTGTAAACGGATCGAACGATCCTGGAAAAATCAGTTTCAATTAAAAATGAAAAATTAAAAATGAAAAAATACTTCTTTACCCCAAACGATAATTGACAATTATCAATTATGAATTAAGAATTAATCGACCTTGTCTTCTTCCACTACGAGATTATTGATAATAAACTCCTGGCGTTCCATTGTGTTTTTACCCATATAATACTCGAGCATATTTGCAAGATTGTCTTCCTTGCGCAAAGTGACAGTATCGAGACGGATGTCTTGTCCAATGAAATGTTTGAACTCGTCAGGTGAGATTTCTCCGAGACCTTTGAATCGAGTAATCTCAGGATTAGCTCCACATTTGCCGATAGCATCAAGTCGTTCTTCTTCCGAATAGCAATAGAAGGTGTTCTTCTTGTTTCGTACTCGGAAAAGTGGTGTCTGAAGGATATAGACATGTCCGGTGCGAACAAGTTCCGGGAAGAACTGAAGGAAGAAGGTCATCAGGAGCAGACGGATATGCATACCATCCACATCGGCATCGGTTGCTATGATTACCTTATTATAACGTAATCCGTCAAGACCATCTTCGATATTCAATGCTGCCTGAAGAAGGTTGAACTCTTCGTTTTCGTAGCACACTTTCTTCGTCATTCCAAAGCAGTTGAGAGGCTTGCCTCGTAAAGAGAAGACAGCTTGAGTCTCGACGTTGCGACTCTTGGTAATAGAACCAGATGCAGAGTCACCCTCGGTAATGAAGATGCATGAATCGTCTTGCTTATCGCCCTTAACATCGTTGAAATGCACATGACAGTCGCGAAGCTTCTTGTTGTGCATGTTAACCTTCTTGGCCCTTTCCTTAGCCTGTTTTGAAAGACCTGCAAGCTCCTTGCGTTCCTTCTCGTTGCTGAGGATCTTCTGAAGCATTGCTTCGGCTGTATTAGGTTCGCGATGCAGATAGTTGTCCAATTCTCGCTTCAGGAAATCTCCTACGAACTTCTGGACAGTTATATCGTTCGGATCCGGCGACATTCTTGTTGAACCAAGCTTTGTCTTTGTCTGAGCTTCGAAAACAGGTTCCTGAATCTTTATGGCAATAGCTGCTGACATACCGTTACGGATATCAGAAAGCTCAAAGTTCTTGGTCGAGAAGAATTCCTTGATGACACGAGCAGAAGACTCCTTGAATGCCGAAAGGTGTGTTCCTCCCAAGCTTGTATATTGTCCGTTGACGAATGAATAATACTCCTCGCCATAGGATTTTCCGTGAGTAATTACTACTTCAATATCGTCACCAGTAAGATGTATCACAGGATAAAGTGGATCTGTGTCCATTCGCTCGTTGAGCAAGTCTGCAAGACCATTCTTTGAAACGAACTTCTTGCCGTTCAAATAGAGCGATAAGCCGACATTGAGATAGCTGTAGTTGCGCAACAAAGTCTCGACAAACTCCATACGGAACTTGTACCCTTCGAAGATTGTTGGGTCGGGAAGGAATTCGACATACGTTCCGTTCATCTCGCTCGATGGCTGTATAGGCTCCTCTTTGATCTTCTTCGACTTGCTGTAAGTGATCTCTTTCATCTCACCGTTTCGTACGGCACGCACGAAGAAATGGCTTGAGAGTGCATTCACAGCCTTAAGACCTACACCATTCATACCTACAGACTTCTTGAAAGCCGAAGTGTCGTACTTACCACCAGTGTTGATCTCCGATACACAGGCGTCAACTTTGTCGAGAGGAATTCCTCGTCCAAAGTCACGAATGCTTACAAGTCCGTCATCGTTGACCTTCACATCAATGCGTTTGCCGAATCCCATGGCATATTCATCGATGCTGTTGTCGATTACTTCCTTGAGGAGGATATAGATACCATCGTCTGAATGAGAACCATCGCCGAGCTTACCGATATACATACCAGGACGCAGACGAATGTGTTCTGTCCATTCGAGATGTTTGATCGCATCACTGCCATATTCGGCAGCAGCCAACTGTTCTTCTATAGTATTGCTTTGTTCCACAAAAAACTAGTAACTCTAAACGGTCAATTATTTACATTCTGTTAGGAACTTCAATTCCAAGTAATCTCATTGCAGTCTTCACAACCTTTGCGACACATGTAGAGAGTGCGAGACGGAACACGCGTTTCTTTTCGTCTTCCTCCTTGAGAATCTGGAAGTCGTGATAGAACTGATTGTATTCCTTAACGAGATCATAAGTATAGTTTGCGATCTGTGCTGGAGAGAACTCTTTGCCGGCGCGGAGCACTACACTTTCGAAGTCGAGCAACTTCTGTATGATTGTCTGTTCCTTTTCTGAAATTTCTACATCGCTGTCGATATTGAAGCTTTCCACTCCACTCTTGCGGAGAAGACTCTGGATACGAGCGTATGTATATTGGATGAAAGGTCCTGTGTTGCCATTGAAGTCAATTGACTCTGCAGGGTTGAACACCATGTTGTTTACAGGGTTCACCTTAAGGAGGAAATACTTCAATGCACCGAGACCGATAATGCGGTAAACATCTTCCTTCTCAGCCTCCGGCATGTCTGCAAGACGCTCTGAACTTGCCTGACGAGCATCGTCGATCATGCTTGCCATAAGGTCGTCTGCATCTACGACTGTTCCTTCGCGGCTCTTCATCTTACCGTTAGGAAGTTCAACCATACCATAAGAGAAGTGTACAAGATCCTTGCCCCACTTGAATCCGAGACGATCGAGAAGGAGAGAGAGAACCTGGAAGTGGTAGTTCTGTTCGTTACCTACAACATAGATCATTCTGTCGATAGGGAAGTCCTGATAACGGAGTTTTGCAGTACCGATATCCTGAGTCATATATACCGAAGTACCATCCTTGCGAAGGAGAATCTTTTGGTCGAGACCTTCTTTTGTGAAGTCTGCCCAAACCGAACCATCTTCTTTGCGGAAGAAAAGGCCTTTCTCAAGACCATCGAGCACGAGATCCTTGCCTTCAAGATATGTATTTGATTCGTAATAGATCTTGTCGAATCCGACGCCCATCTGAGCGTAAGTCTCGTCAAAACCGGCATAAACCCAATCATTCATCTTTGCCCAGAGAGCACGAACATCCGCATCTCCTGCTTCCCATTTGCGAAGCATCTCACGAGCTTCCTGCATGAGTGGTGACTTAGCCTCTGCAGCTGCCTTGCGAGCCTCAGCAGTCTTTTCTTCGTTCTCGTTTCCGTTTTCGTCCTTGATGGAAATAGCCTTAACCTCTTCGTCGGAAGCAAGGATATCCTTTACTTCTGCCTTGAAATGCTTGTCGAAGGCAACGTAACAGTCGCCGATGAGATGATCGCCTTTCTTTCCTGCACTTTCTGGTGTTGCTCCATTGAACCACTTCTGCCAAGCCAACATCGACTTGCAGATATGGATTCCTCGATCGTTTACGATATTTGTCTTCACTACCTTGTTACCGCAAGCTTCCTGAATCTGTGCAAGTGACCATCCGAGCAAAATATTGCGGAGGTGACCCAAGTGAAGAGGCTTGTTGGTGTTAGGTGAAGAGTATTCGATCATCACGAGAGGAGAGTTTTCTGTCACAGGCTGAATGCCGTAGTTCTCTGCCTCGTAGATCTTCTTAAGTTTATCTACCCAAGATGAAGCGTTGATGCTCATGTTGAGGAAGCCTTTGATCACATTATATTTGCCCACTAAAGCCTCGTTTGCCAAAAGCCATTCGCCGATTTCCTTGCCAAGTTCCTCCGGGTTGGATTTCTGACACTGCTTCATAAATGGGAAAGTCATTACGGTTAAATGGCCCTCAAATTCCTTACGAGTAGGAGAGAGCTGAACCTGCTTATCTGAGAGCTCCACACCATAGAGAGCCTTTACTGCAGCCTTGATGCTGCCTGCCAATTGCTGTTCGATTTCCATAATTACAATATTATTTTACGCGCGAAGTTAATAATTTTTGATGAAAAACGCTTGTAGTTTCAGAAAAAAACATCATATTTGCGCAAAATTTGACGAAAATATGACTGAAAACGAAGTTTTAGAGATACAGAAACAGGTGGTAGATGTGTGTAAGCTCGTTTACGATCCTGAGATCCCTGTCAACATTTATGACCTCGGACTCATCTATGGAATCGATGTTGAGGACGGTGGACATGTGACTATCAAGATGACTCTTACTGCTCCATCTTGTCCTGAAGGCGATTTCCTCATGGAAGATCTCCGTATGAAGGTTGAAGGTCTTCGTGAGGTTTCTTCTTGTATCGTTGACCTTGTGTTCGAACCTGAGTGGAATCAGGATATGATGACAGAAGAAGCAAAGTTGGAACTCGGATTCCTGTAATGGTTTATGGTTAAAGGTTAAGGGTTCAGGATTAACGATTAACGACTGTGGCACGTATTTATTTCATATCAGATTTGCACTTAGGTGCTGGAACGCTTGACAATCCTTTGGATTACGAGCGTCGTGTAGTCCGTTTCTTGGATAGCATTAAAGAAGACTGTGAAGAACTGTATCTTTTGGGTGATGTCATAGATTTCTGGTTCGAATACAAACGTGTCGCCCCACAGGGATTTACCAGATTTTTAGGTAAGATTGGAGAGTTTACCGATCGTGGTATAAAAGTGCATTGGCTCACTGGTAATCATGACATCTGGATCTTCGATTATATTCCTCGCGAAACTGGAGCAATCATTCATCATACAGCATTTGAAACAATACTTCAAGGCAAGAAAATCTATCTCGCTCATGGAGATGGATTAGGTGAAGATACACTCGGATATAAGCTTATGGCAGGTTTCTTCCGCAACAAGACTTGTCAATGGCTTTTCAGCTGCATTTATCCTGATTGGGCTTTGGCATTAGCACATAAGTGGTCGTCTCATAGTCGCCTCACAGGCAGTAAGTTTCCCGATTATTTGGGAGAGGATAGAGAACATCTTGTTGTGTTCGCAAAACAATATATAAAAGACAATCCAGATACAGATTATCTCTTGTTTGGACATCGTCATATCATGCTCGATCTCATGCTCTCTCGTAAGAATCGCATGATGATTCTTGGCGACTGGATCACTCATTTCTCCTATGCTGTGCTTGAAGATGGAAATCTCTCGCTCGAACAGTTTGAATACTTGGATGATTACGGAGAGGAAGAACGTACAGGTGTGAGTATAGCTTTTTAATTCTTTGATTATTGTTTCAACGCGCGACAAATTCTAAATTGCTCATATGAGCATTCAAAAGTGCATGTTTATCGAAGTTTTAACATTTATTATCACAAATCTTTTCGTGTAAAAAACGATTGTGTGAAAAAAAAGGCTATTTTCGTGCGAAATTTGCATTCAAAAGTATGAAAGGTATTATAATAGATTATGGAGCAACCATAGACAGCAATGGCAAGCATTGGTCCGAGGTTATTTGGGAGGGCTATTGCTTGTGCAGCCTGCCTATTACGAAGGATTTGTTCCGTGAAGCTTACATATATACCGAAAGATTCCTGGCATTCAATCCGGTTATTCAACCAGAATATAATTTCTTCGAACTATTACAAGCACGAGTGGGCATACAGCTTACATATTTGCTGGAAGCCGGTGCGTTGAGCGAAGAGATACTGAAAACTACTTTGAGAGTCTTTTCCGAAGGCGAAATGCCAATTATGGAGGACTTGAACGATTTGACAACACATTTCTCAAGCGTTATTGCTGGTCATTGTTATGATTATGCACGTCGATGCACTATGGAGGCTTATCCGATCATAGAGCATTTCTCAGAGAAATATGAATGCGCACTTGTCAGCAATTTCTATGGAAACTTGTCTGCTGTGCTTCAGGACTTCGGTTTGTTGCGTTGTTTCCGTCATGTTATCGACTCGGCTGTGGTCGGAGTCAGAAAACCTGATCCGGAAATCTTTAAGTTGGCTATCGAAAAGCTTCAGCTTCCTCCTGAGGAAATATATGTGATTGGTGATAATTTCCGTAAGGATATCGAACCTGCTCTTGGTCTTGGATGTAAGGGCATATGGATTAAGGGCGTGAGCTGGAATGCTAAAGACAATGAACTTGATTATGAGCCAAGTGTGTCAAGTTTGTTGCAACTTTATGATATTCTATAATAGAAAACGATTGTTATTGTACGAGATATTAAAACTTAGGAGCTTGTCTTCTAAGTTTTTTTGTTTCTTATGAAACACTCATTGCAATTTTTACTTGTCTTTTTCCCTTAATGAATGTTGTAAAACATAAAGATGTGTTACAAACCTTCTTTGAGATTCTTTATTTATAAATTATTATTGTATATTTGCGCGCAATTATAGAGAGAAGAATGAAAAAACTACGTATATTTTTAATTTTACTTTTGTTTTCTTTGGTCGGAAGCTTGTCGGCACAGGGTCAGAGAATTACACTTTCAGGTATTGTGAACGATAGTATCACAAAAGAACCTATTGAATTTATTACTATTCAGGAGAAAGGTACAACAAACGGAACAATCACAGATCTTGACGGTAAGTATTCTCTTTCAGTAAAACCTGGAGCAACTATTGTATTTTCGTGTGTCGGTTATGCAACCAAGTCTGTTAAGGCAGGAAAGAAAAGCACTCAGTTGAATGTCGTACTTTCGACAAGTGATCATCAGTTGGGCGAAGTCGTGGTTAAACGTAAGAGAGAACATTATCGTAGAAAGGATAACCCTTCGGTAATCCTGGCTCGTAATGTAATTGCCCACAAGAATGACCATTCGGTGTATGATCACGATTATTACTCGTCTGAGAAATACGAGAAACTTACTTATTCGCTCAATAATTTTGACGATGAGAAAGTAGAATCGTGGAAGAAGAAATTCAGTTTCATTGAAAGCTATGTCGATTCTTCAGCCCTTTCAGACGTGCGAGTCCTTCCTATATCTGAAAGTGAGAAAATCTCAAGCTTCTATTATCAGCGCAAAGATGGTAAGAAGCGAACTGTTGTCGATGCCGCTCGTTCGGCTGGTATTGTCGAGGTTCTTCCTGATGGTTTTGTTGAGGTTATCAAAAGGGACTTCTTTCCACAGGTTGATATCCATGATGATAATATCACACTTCTCGCCAAGAAGTTTGTGAGTCCGATGTCTTCTTTCGCACCGACTTTCTATAAGTTCTATATCCTCGATTCGTTGTATCTTGATGACGGAAAGAAATATATAGACTTGGGATTTGCTCCTTTGGTAGCTGAGGCTACGGGCTTCGTGGGACATCTTTACGTTTCGACAGATAGCACATATTTTGTGAAGAAGGTAGAATTGAATCTCCCTCCTAACATCAATATCAACTATGTGAAGAACATGCGCATTCAGATCAATAATGAAAGATTGGCGGATAGTACTCGTATCACCAAGAGCATCCAGTTTGATAGCGAATTGAACCTCACAAGTAGTGGTACGCATGGTCTTTATGCTCATCAGGAACATACATTCCGCAACTTTAACTTCGCCCCACCAGAGGATACTTATATGTTCGCGTCTTCGGATCCGATAATAGAATCTCCTCTGATTCATAGCCGAGATGATTCTTATTGGGATTATAAGATCTACGGTAAGTCTTTACAGAAAAAGAACACGGTTCAGAATATGCTCGCAGAGATGCGTAACGTGCCATTGTTCTACTGGGGTGAAAAGATCTTTACTTTGATATTCAAGGGTTTTGTGCCTTTGGATGGAAAGAAATACGAAAAGAGCAATGTGCTTCTTGGTCCAATTTACACATTCTTGAACTTTAATAAGTTTGAAGGTGCTCGATTGAAAGCCGGTGGATTGACGACGGCAAACATGAGCAAGCGATTCTTTACATACGGCTACGTCGCGTGGGGTACAAAGGATCATGAATGGAAATACTGCGGCGAAGCAGAGTGGTCGTTCCGTGACAAGAAGTTCCATGCACAGGAATTCCCGATCCAAAGCATCAAGGCACGATATAGTTATGATACGAAGTTCCTTGGTCAGGATCCTGATTCTCCAAAGGATAATATTCTCTTGTCAATGCGAGGAAGTGGAAACGAACAGGTTACTTTTGACAGAAGAGCCGAACTCGTATTCAACTATGAGACCTGGAGCGGATTCAGCACAAAGTTAACTCTTGCAAACAGTCGTGAGTATCCGACAAGGTTTACACCGTTCGTCAGAGTAGCTGACCAGAAGCCTGTTCCATATACCGATATGACTACAGCAACGCTTCAGTTGCGTTATGCTCCACATGAGTCGTATTTCCAGGCATTGACCTACCGTGAGTCTTTGAGTTATAGCGGTTATCCGATTCTTTCGCTCAACCATACTATTGCAAAGGCTGGTGTGTTGGGCTCCGATTACGACTATCAGCGCACAGATTTCAAGTACGCTCAGCGTTATTGGATGGGTGGTTTCGGTTATATCAATACATTTATCTCGGCAGGTAAGGTTTGGTCGAGAGTGCCTTTCACCATGCTGGCGATTCCAAACTCAAATCCATCCTGGACAATCCAGAAAGAGTCGTTCTCTCTCTTGAATCCTATGGAATTTGTTCATGACCAGTATGTGACTTGGGATTTGCACTATTTCATGAATGGTCTTATCCTAAACAATATTCCTGGTATCCGCAAACTTAAGTGGCGTGAGGTTCTGGGCTTCCGTGGAATCTACGGTTCGCTTTCGGATAAGAACAATCCGATGGCTCTCAACGAAGACGGTTCTTATATGAATCCTGATCTTCTGATGTGGCCGGCTGATGATGTCGCATATAAGATGGATCGTCCATATATGGAAATCTCTATCGGTCTCGATAATGTATTTAAGGTCGTTCGTATGGAATATGTTCACCGTCTGAACTATTTCGAGCATGACCATATCCACAAAAATGGTTTCCAGGCTACTATTCACTTGACATTCTAAGTTTATTATGGTAATAGGATATACTGCAGGAGTTTTTGATCTTTTCCATGTAGGTCACCTCAATCTGTTGAAGAATGCGAAAGGCTTATGCGATAAGCTGATTGTTGGCGTCACTGTAGATGATCTTGTTTTGTATAAGGGTAAGCGTGCGATGATTCCTTTTGAAGATCGCATTGAGATAGTGCGTAGCATCAAATATGTTGATGCTGCAGTACCTCAATATGACATGGACAAACTTACAATGTGCAAGAAACTTGGCGCTTCTGTGCTCTTTGTAGGCGACGATTGGTTTGGTACTGACAAATGGAAGGATTACGAAAAGACTTTTGAGGAGAATGGCATTAAGATTGTCTATTTCCCATATACAAAAGGTGTTTCTTCGACAAAGATTAATAATGCTCTCATTGAAATAAGAGACAAAGAACAAAAGTAATGGATATTCAAAAACTTGCCTCAGAGTATCTCGCTTTCCGTTGTACAACAGACTTGCTGAAGAATACACCAGCAGCAGTTACAGCACAGGCTCCTTGTAGCCAGAGTATTCCTACATTAGTGTGTTCGACAAGAGATATTGATGAATCAATAACTAAAAGATTCGAAGACCTTAAAGGTAAGAAATTAGGTATAATGCTTTCTGGTGGAATGGATTCTGCATGTCTGGCTTCGTATATGCCAGGTGCTGATGCTTTCACTTTCCGTTTTCAGGGCGGAGAATATCAGAAAGCCGAATTGGAGAGGGCAGAGGCTTTTGCAAAACATTATCATCTGGATCTTCATTATATAGATATTTCCTGGAATAACACAGTCTTGCCTTATATCGATCAGTTAATGGAATCGAAAGGCGCGCCTGTACATTCAATAGAACCACAGTTGCTCCAGGCTGCTAATATTGCGAAAGACTTGGGCATCGATTGTATGATAGTGGGAGAGAGTGCCGATCTGATATTTGGCGGAATGGATGGCCTACTTTCAGAAGACTGGGATGTAAATGGCATTAACAAGCGATACACTTTCTGCCAACCAACATCTGCTCTGAAAAAACCTGTAGATATAAATTGGGTATATGAGCAATATAAATCTGAGAATAGCGATAAGATAGATTTGCTGCGTTTTATGGACGAGGTATTCTCTGTTGAGTCTTCTGCCTCCTATACTAATGCATTCAAGGTTGCAGGAATTGAATATTGCGATCCTTACGCCCACATGAAGATGGGTATTCCTCTTGATCTTAACAGAGTGAGAACTGGTGATTCGAAATATTTGATCCGTGCTCTTTTCGCAATGAAATACCCTCATTTGCCAGTACCAAACAAGGTTCCGATGCCTCGCCCTGTCGATTTCTATTTCGCAGATTGGGAAGGTCCTAAAAATGCAATATTCAAGGAAAACCTGGATATGTCACAGTTCACGGGTAACCAGAAATGGCAGTTGTGGTGCTTGGACAGATTTATAAATAGTTTGTAATGATCACCAAAAAAGATATCCAGGCTTGTCTGTCTGCACCGGTTACACTTTTTGATTGGCATTTGCAACGCCTCAGAAAGCGTGACAGAAACGTTTGGGTGTTTGGCGCTTGGCGAGGAGATTTGTATGCCGATAGTACAAGAGCCTTTTTTGAATGGATGAATGAGAATCATCCGGAAATTACTACGGTATGGCTGACACGCAATCAACGTGTATATGACCAGTTGCAGTCAAAAGGCTTAAAGGTCGCTTATATCAATTCTGCTGAAGGCCGACAGTGGTGTAAGAAGGCAGCCTTGGGCTTTTCGTCTTGGGGATGGAAAGATCTGAACGAAAGATGCCTCAATGGATTACACATGATGTGGCTCTGGCACGGAGTACCAATTAAACAGATCGGCAATGACTTGGCCGCATTCAGACGAGATAAATCGTTTTGGAAGAAAGTCAAGACAGCTGTTCGCAAGATTGTTGTGCCTTGGGAATTCCTTTCATTCGACTTTATGATTACCAGCTCACATTTCTTTACTCCTTTCTTTATGTCAGCGTTTGGTATAAAAAAGGAGTGTGTGCATTTGACCGGATGTCCTCGAAATGATAACTTTTGGAGAAAAGATTCCGATCAGTTCATAAAGAGCATTAATGAGAAGTTCAATAATCCCACAAAGATCCTTTTCATGCCAACTTTCAGGGATGATGCAAATGATACAGGAAAACCATATAATCCGTTTACCGGATACGGCTTCGATGCACATCGTTTTGCAAAGATCCTGGAAGAGAAAAATATAGTATTCCTCTATAAAGGCCACTATTATGATATTGAGACTGGAAGTGGCGACTTGAAAGTGCGTTGCGACAGATTTTTAAATATCACGGGTGATGAATATGATGACCAATATCTCTTCATCAAGGATTGTGATATATTGATGACAGACTATTCAAGCATATATTTTGATTGGCTGTTGATGCGTAAGCCTATTATTATGGCTCCATTCGACTACGATACCTATGTCAAGAACTCACGCCAGTTCTATTTCGATTATAATATAATGAAAGGCGATTATGTGAATAATTGGAATGAATGGTGCGATCTTGTGGAAAAAGGCGAGTATATGCCGATTACAGAAGATCTTGTCGACAGCTTCTGCGGTGTGAAAGACAATAAGAGCAGCGAGAGATTATTCCAGGAAGTCTCGAAATATATCGAAAGAATTTAACATTCAAGTCACCTTCCTGGAATAACTTCATTTTGAAATATGATTTTTTGCTATATATTATATATAATGTGTAGCAAAATTTTTATTTACTCCTTTGGCGCCTTGCCTACGAACTTCTTGTAGTTTCGCAAAAAGGAAGTTACAGATGCAAAACCAGACGCTACCGCCACTTCTGCTAGGGCAAGATCTGGCGATTGTGCCATCAGCGCCTTTGCATATTCAATACGCTGTCGGTTGATATAGTCAGAGAAAGAAACTCCCAGTTCCTGATTCAGATAGTTAGAGAGATAAGTGCGGCAAGTGCCTACTTGTTGCGCAAGTTCGTTGATTTTGATGTCCGGTTGCAGATACAGCTGCTGTTCTTCCATCATTCGTTTCAAGATTGGACCGAACTTGTCGGCTGTCGTAGGCTCATTTCCGCCTTTCTGCTTTTGTTCGGTATCTTCCTCCTCCATATCTTTATGCAGTTGCAGAGCGATGTATTTTCTGGAATATCCCACATAGCTGACAGCAAAAAGCATCATGCTGAAGAGGATCGACGGGATGGCCAGCAGCCACACACTCGTGGCAAAATACTGACGGCCGATGGCATTGAACACAGAAGAAATCACTGAGGTCATCACAAAGCAGATCAGCAACGTGCGGAGCGGCTCGGTCGTGGTGTCTTCCGTATCAGCATAGACCTCTTTCAGCTGGCGGTCAAAGCGGTTCAGTCTTCGTACTCCCAACCAGCAGATCATGATTGCCTGCACCATGAACACCCCCTTATGTGCCCACTGCGATAATTCAATGAATCCCATCCAATTGCATCCCGCCACCATCAGCGCAGGAGTCATATACCACAAAGACCCCGCTACCGACGATTCGCTCGACGTCAACTGCTTAATATAGATAAAGTAGAGTGGATATACCGATAGCGAACACAGCATCCACAACCCTTCCACCCACGCCTGTTCTCCTTCATTAAAGAAGTAAGCGTGACACAGATACAGCACCGTGCAAACCAGCAGAAACCACGTCAACATCCGCTTTGCCCTGTCTGCCGTCTTATGGCAGAGTGCGAAGATAACAAACCAGCAGAGACATACTGAGGTTGGCAAGGTGCTGAATAATGCGTGTAACATAACGTCTTTTTTTAGTGTTCAAACAAATTGTCTAACGTGATCTCCGATTGTATTTCGCCCCATTCTGCATTATGCACTACACCTTCTGTTGTTACCATTACAGAATGCACTGCTTTTTTTGTTCCGGTTATAGAAACAAACATTTCGCGTTTCCTGACTAATTCCTGGTTATAATCAGACGATATAGTATATTGATTTTTTGAATATTTCATCTCACAGATATCAATAATTCCATCACTGCGATCAATCATGAGATCTATCTGCACTCCCCGACGGCCAATTGCCTCATCAGGAGCGCATCGCCATGCATATTCATTTGTGAGGATTCCACTGATGCCTAGTTTTTTCTTGATCTGGTCAGTATGCCATAGGCAAGCCCGCTCGAATGCTAATCCACACCAGGTGTTATATTTAGGTTTCCCTAGCATAGTCATCCAATAATTGGAGCCCAAGCGTTGACCATTGATAAATTCATAATAGAATAACGTATAATGGTCAATCAACTGATAGATTTCTGACTTATTACGATACCCCATCATGGTGTAGCTTCGGATAAACCCGCACCATTCCAGGTCATTCAAAATCTCTGTGAAATTTCCGTTGTCAACAAAACCTCCTGTGGTCAAAAGTTCTAATCGGGTCATACCCATTTTCTTTTGAGCAAGCAGTTCAATGACACGAACGTAAGGTTCTGGCTTCTTGAATAATGAAGCATACAACATCTCAAACTCGTCAGAGAGCTCTCCCTCGGAAGAGAATATTAATCTGTCAATCTCCTGTGTCACACTAACTCCTTTGCGAAGCAGACTCCAGTAGTATGGTACACCTCCGAAAACCATATAAGCTTCAAGTATCTGCCTGCGGGTAAGCATAAGCCCATGCGCCTGAGCCAATTGTTCACAGAGGCCTAAAGAGAAAGGTTTAAGAGCAATACGATGATTAAGGCGATTATGTAAGCCGCCTTTGTTCTTAATGATCTTTTTTACCATCCATGAGGTGCTACTTCCGCAGACAATAAACACAATATCCTTGCGTGCCGAAGCCCATCCATTCCAGAATGATTCCAATTCAGAAAGGAAACCTGAGCGAGGTGCATCCATCCATGGAAGCTCGTCCAGAAATATGACCTTCTTACCTTCCGGCAGATTAGCAATATATCGCTTCAGCTCGCTGAACCCATCTCCCCAATTCGATAGCTCTGGCGTATCTTTTTGGCCATGTTCCTTCAATGCTCTGCGGAATCTGACCAACTGCTTTCTGGCGGTTAATTTAGCTGCTCCTGTAAACTGGAAGTCGAACCGATACTCAAAACTCTCCCGAATGAGAAACGTCTTTCCTACACGACGCCTTCCATATACAGCGATGAACTGAGAGTACTCCTCGCGAAGTGCTCCTAACAATAATTGTTTTTCTGACTCTCTCCCTATTAACATGGTTTCTTTTTTTTTGATGCAAAAATAGAAATTTCGTTAGTAAATCGGCGGAATGTTGTAAAATTTTTATGTTTCCGCTGATTTACTAACGAAATATGAATTATTTTGCTATCTAGACTAAGCCGTATGTGTATTTTATATGATTACATTTTTTTCTCGTTATTCATTATCCTTTTTTTATGGTATGGAAGTGTGGGTTATACAAAGCAGACTAAGCGATAGGTCTGCAAAAGAAGATTTAAAGACAGAATCGTGACAGCTTTTTTCATGCAATTTCACTCTCAAATATTGTTTTGTACGATATGAAAGCATGTTTGTCCGATGTGAACTTATGATTTCATTAGAAAATGATATATTTGCGCGCAGAAAATTATAATATTATAAAATATGAAACAACAAAACATGCTGGCAACTGACGGCAAGAAGCTGTATGTCAAGCCACAGATCAATGTGGTGGAGATTAAGAGTGCAGATATTATCTGCACGAGTGGAAGATATCTAAATCCCTATGGAGGTGAAGAATGGGAAGATAACTAAACAAAGAATCGCGTTATGAAAAAGTTATATATTATTCTTGCTGCAGTGCTGAGTCTTCCATTGTTGGCCAGTTGTGGCGATGATCTTGGTATTGAAACCGAAGTAAACAAAGGTCAGGAAGTCGTAGCTACTAGTAAGCTTCTGGTGACTGGTACAATCAATAAAGACCCAGAAACTCGTGTGTCATTTGAGGAGATATCAAACACTATTAAGCCTTCTTGGGAAGTTAATGATCAGGTTTTCGGCTTCTCGAATGCAGGTAATGTGACCTATAAAGTTACAAGCGTTGATGCCGATGGTGTGGCTTCGTTCACTCTTGTCAATGGCACTGAGCCAACCGATGGTACTACCGTTCACATGATCTATGCACCAAGCAAGTCTGTCTCTGCTCTCAGCTCTCAGCAACTTGCCATTGACCTCAGTCAGCAGGATGGCACGCTGTCCGGCTTGAAGAATCATGCCATCATGTGTGCTACTGCCACAGTATCAGGCTCTGCCCTCTCATTGCAGTTTGAGAATCAAGTAGCCATCGTAGGTGTAAAGCAGTTCACAGGTCTTAAGGCTAATACAACTTATACTTCTGCTACTTTTACAAGCGCAGGTCCTACTGCTACAGTGAAGGTCGAAGGCGGTGTATTGAAACTCGTTACTGATGATGCTTACGGAACTATCACGGCCACAGGTTCGTTCGCTTCTGACGCAAGTGGAAATACAAGCAGCACTATCTACTTCGCAGTTCCTGCAACAGCAGCCGTTGAGCATCAGTTCGGTTTAGTATGTGACGATGACCAACGTATCGGCGCCATCTCTGCTAAGGTAGTTGCCGCTGGCAAATATCTCTATATGACAACCAAAGGACTTCGCGAATGTGTCGACCTTGGTCTTCCTTCTCACACTCTTTGGGCTGCAACAAACGTAGGTGCATCTTCTCCAGAAGGTTTTGGCGATTACTATGCTTGGGGAGAGGTTGAAATTCAGGCATCAGGTCGTTATTGGTGGGATAGTTATAAGTGGGGAAACGCTTCTAGTTCTAATTCTGGACTTACAAAATATAACAGTACAGACGGCTTAACACGTCTTCTCCCAGAGGATGATGCCGCTACTGTGAACTGGAAGAATTCATGGCGCATCCCAACAAAGGATGAATTTGATGAGCTTATCAATACAACTTACACCACTTTGGATTGGACTACACAGAATGGAGTTAGTGGAATGAAAATTACCAGCAAGGTTAATGGCAAATCCATTTTCCTTCCTGCAGCGGGATTGAAGGATTATGGTTATGAAAACCGAGATCCAGTAGCTTGTAACTATCCTACAAGCGACCTTATGACAAGTGAAATGTCTCATTGTCATAACTATAAATACAATTCAAACCGCCAGACCTCTAACTATGGACGTTGCGGTGGACGTCCTGTACGTGCCGTTATAGCACCTATGGCTTTGCCAACCACACCTATTCCATCCTCTGCGCTTGTTCAGCATTGGACATTTGATGGCAATACAAACAATTCCGTGTCTTCGATTAATGCTTCGATGACTGGAACTGCTCCTACATTGACCTCCGATCGTTTTGGTAGCGAAAACAGCGCGTATAATTTTGGCGGCAATGGCGGTATGCTGGCATCGGGAGCTTTTGAATTCGGCACAAGTTCATTCTCTGCGAATGTTTGGGTATGCACTTCTACAAGTTTTACAGGCGGTCATAATATTCTTCGCACCGACGATGGATATGGAACAAGCGGATGCTTATTGCGTTTTAATAGAGGCAAAATTGAAATCTGGGAAGGAAGAAGTTTGTCTTATGAGTTTGTATCTCCTAATACTTACAACGATGGTGTTTGGCATATGCTCACCTATGTTAGAGATGTTGAAAATAGGAAAGGACAGCTTTATGTAGATGGAGACTACGTTGGTGGATATACGATTTCTGGCACAATAAATAATGTATCCGGTAATCTTCGCTTCGGAAATGTTGATGGTATAGAGTACTATACTGGAAAGATTGACGATGTGCGACTCTATAATATTGCTCTTTCTCCAACGCAAATCGTAGGGTTATATACCATAGCACCTACAACGCCACCTGCACCTCCTACACCTCCTACACCAATAGCTGGTACTACTGGTTCAGCTTTAGTAACTGTAACCGATAATGTCAATGCCAATGCACATACCTCTTGCGACTGGGTACAGTTATGGGCGGGAGGTCCTAAGTGGGCAACATTCAATGTCGGCGCAAGTGCAACTACTTATGCAGGTATGACAGAATATTCATTTGCTAATACTGGAGGTTTTTACTCTTTCCGTGGCAAACGCAATCTATATCCTGATGCTTATGGAGCTTCCTCTGGAGATACTGCTACAGACCTTTGGGGTACTAACTGGCGTACACCAACCTCTATAGAAGAGCAAGCGTTGATGAGTAATTGTGACTTTGCTTATTGCGATGGTAGTTCAACACAATATGAAACAGGTTGCACTCTCAAAGGTTGGAAAGTTACAGGAAGAGGAGATTATGCAGGCAATTCTATATTTCTCCCGTTAGCTGGTGTGAGCGATCAGAACCAGGGTAATGGTGCACCTTATTATTATAATGAGGGACAAAAACCTGGCAATGGCGGATGGTATTGGGCAAGTGATGGCAGCAATCGTATTTACTTGAGTACAACGTCTCAAAGTTTTGCCAGTCATGATAACCCTCATGGCTGTTCCGTCCGTGCTGTCCTTGCGGAGTAATACTCAAGACGCTTAAATCAATAATTAGAGCGATTCTCACAACGAGGATCGCTCTAATTATTATATATAATGTGTAATCCTCGCCGAATAGGCAATTTGTGGAGTAACCCCTTTAATCTTCTTAAAGAAAAATAACCCAATCAGTCGATTTATAACATAAAACGTCGCAAAATGATTCTAATGGCAATCCTAATAACTTTTCTAGTAAATATTTTTTACTACTCTTTTTGTAATAGAATTAGGAATAACTCTTATTCTTTATTTTATGCAAAAAGTACCGATTAACTTCTATAATACTTTTGAAGATTTGCCAGATTCGCAAAAACTGAAGTCAAAAGATCAAATAGATAATGTTTTATAGACTTCTGGTTTCTCTCATCCACGCGCTACGATGACAACTCCTGAGTCTGGGAGTTCTGATCGTAGGCCTACGACGACAACTCTTGGGAACTGCAGGGTCAAGGGGACAGGTCCCTGACCCACTTGACAAAACTATGACAAAAGCAGCGATTCTCGACTGGGTCAGGTACCTGTCCCTGTGACCCGGTTGATTCTTCTTTGCCTAAATGTTAGGTTTGTTTAGAGTAAAACTAATAATTGTTGTTAAACATTTAGTTTAAGATATCCGAAATCACTATAGGGTTCTGGTATCGATAGCTATTACTATGATTTGCCATTGCGAGGCCGAGAGGTGCTCGTGAAGGTCTTGATAAGGTTGTGAGAATCATTCAGGAGGGTCAAGGTGCTGAAGTGAACCCAGATATATAGATGCGTAGCAGAAGCTACTCTGCTGCGCATTATATTTGATATATTTGGATAGAATAGTACTTTTCTCAAATTTTTTTTATCTTTGTAGCAATATTGACGTCACCTTTTGGCAAACAAACTTGTTATTAGTGTGAATCGGTTCAATAAAACAGAAAGTATAACAATTAAAAATAAAAAAAATGACAAATTTAGCTGAGATACTCGTTCCAATAAGTATTTGTGTCGTTCTTCCAATTGTAGTAGTATGGCTTACTCTTCGACAGAAGATGAATCGCGATAATGTACGAAAGGATATAATCCTCGCTGCATTGGGAAAAAATGCAGATGTTGACGTTGAGGAACTTGTTAAAAAAATGAACACGCCCGACAAACTTTTGAAGGAAAAACTGCTAAAGAAATTGCAGTGGGGATGCATCTTCACAATTATTGGTATTGGCCTTCTATTAATCTCGCTTACTACATTTAGCTATCTCTATGAACCAGGTAAAGAAGATGTTTGGATGTTTACAGCTATCAGTACCTTTATAGCCTTGGGCCTTGGTGTTTCTTTCATCATCAATTACTTTGTAGGTAAAAAGTTGCTTGCAAGAGAGATGGAGGCAGAAGAGCAGAATATGCGCAAAGCATAAGGAGAGATGACAAGAGAACAGTTCATACAATTCGTCAACGACGAGCAGGAAGCATTACGAGGTTTCTTGCTCGCTCTCTGCTGTGGCAATAAGGACGAAGCGGATGATATTGCTCAAGATGCATTGGTCAAAGCATATCTTGCTTCGGCAGGATATGTGGATAAAGGCAAGTTTCGATCATGGCTCTTCAAGATTGCGCATAACACATTCCTTAATCACAAGGCTGCACAAAGAGTCTTTGAGGATATTGAGGAGGCAAGGACGGTAGCTGGAGACTTTAATGCAGATGCAAGATATCTTCATCAGGATTTGTATCTCGCGCTTTCTACCTTACCTCCCAAAGAACGTTCGTCGATAGTATTATTCTATCTTGATGGACATTCAATAAAGGAAATATCACAAATTACTGATGACTCAGAAGATGCAGTAAAAAAACAACTTTCACGTGGTCGTGATAAACTAAAATCGAGATTGAAGTTATGATGAAAGATAAGGCTTTAGAGGAATTGTTCAAAGCACAGCGTCCGGTCTTTGAAGACAAGGATAAGTTTATGGCGCAGATTGAGAAAAAGCTTGATGCTGTGGAATATCTTCGTAAGTATGAAGAAGCAAATCTGCGTCGCTATAAATATGTTATGGTAGCAACTTTTGTCATGGGAATAGTAGTAGGAGGATTTATGCTGGCGTATATTCTTTCAGTTCCTGCAGATGTGCCACTTGTCGCAATAAATGCGACATCTGACTTCATGTTATACTTCGAACAAAACTCCATAATGCTAGCATCTTGGGCATTGATGCTATTCCTTAGCTTTGGAATAGTGAGCATCATCTGTAATATGCTAGATATTCTTAAGATGAAAATGGGATGAATAAGAAGACCTGAACTTTTACGCTCAGGTCTTTTGTGAATCTAGTTGTATTAGTATTACTAGCTTTTGCTATTAGACCAGCAGAAGCGCCATTACGTTTGAGTGCTATTGCATTCTTGATGCGCTCCTCTTCAATTCATAGTCATAACGAGCCTGTTCTGCAGGTGTCATGTTGGCATATTTTTTTATTTCTTTCTTTGGAGGAAACAAATAAAAATCCTATCTTTGCAGCTAGATTATCTGAAATGAAGAAGATCGTATACATATTAACCATCATCGTATCTGCAGTGATTTTCTACGGATGTTCTGCTCCGACCAAAAATATCGAGAGTGGAACATGGATGCTGACGTCGATAGAATATCCTAACGGTACAGTGCAGTCGTATCCGGTAGATGGACGCACAAATGTTGTTATGTTCGATACTGATGGTACGCTCTATAGCTTCGAACTTGCCACAGCTGGAAAGGAAACAATCATCTTCCCATTCAAAAAAGACAGCTATCGAAAGGAAGGCGATACTCTTGTAAGAGGAACTGGCGAACAGACATATACACTGGTTGAGGGCAAAAAGCTTGTCGTGATGAATCAGGTCTTGAAGGAGACCTACGAATTGGCAGAGACAATCACCGAGACAAGAAAACAGGAGATAAAGGACATCATCAATAGTGTCAACCAGAATGAGATCCCTACTCAATATATTCTGGCAACTACAGAACGACAGTTGAGGTTTGAACTCTCGCTCTTCCAGTATCTCATCATCTGTCTTATCATTGTTGTTGCTGCAATCGTAGCCTATGCTTATATTCTACGCCGAAACAAGCGAGAGATAGAACGTAAGCTGAAGGTAGTTGAAAGCGAGCTGGAATTGCGTCCGAAGCAGATCGGCGATACTATACGTCAGCTTGAATCCGAGTTCTTCTCTTCAGAATACTATCTTGCATTGAGAAAGAAAATCGAGAACGGAGATAATCTGAAAGACTCCGATTGGACAGAACTTGACACAAAACTTAAATCTATATATACCAATTTCTCTACTACACTCTATGGTATGTTCAATCTCTCTCAGATTGAGTATCAGGTATGCCTTCTTTTGAAGGTCAAAACGACTCCGACCGAGATTGCCAATGTAG
>JAZQOF010000020.1:0-29801 GCA_045627785.1 Bacteroidales bacterium
CTCCGTACTGCCGAGAATGACAGCCAGAACGCGGCAATCACGCCTGAGATCATCGCGCAGATCAACACGAATTTCATCAACCAGTATCCGCTCAGCATCACTACCGAGCCGAATCAGGTTGAGACTGCCAAGATCCGCGGATTCATCAAGGATCTGAAGAATTATCTTCACGACGGGTTTACTCTGCTCGGCATCGCAAGCGACATTGACATCCTGGAGAGCGCAAACGACTCATACGAAGATACTTATATGAGCCGTATCAGGGAAAAGACCGAGAGCAATGACACTGCCGAGTGCCGTCATACAGCCGAGCGCTGCTACCTCCAGATCACCTACCAGCTTGCTGCTACCGCCAACGCTGAGAGCGAGGACATCGACGAGATGATGAAGATCGATATGTGCCGCAATGTGATCGACGAGCTCAACCTTCTCGTGAAAGACTTCAAGGCTAAGGCGTACAAGAAGACTAATCTTGATGACGAGGAGCTTGAAAGCGAAGACGAAGACGAAGACGAAAACCTTCGACACGAGAACGAAAACGAAAACGTGTAAGTAAGGCTCTCACAGAAAATTAATATGAACATGAATTAGGAACGAATTGGGAACGAATTTTTAACGTCAATCTCCATGAATCATCCGTAAATCTTTCCGTCAATTTAATTTGTTCCTAATTTGTTCCTAATTCACGTTAAAAATCTGTGAGTTCTGTGTGAGACAAAAATTATCAATTATCAATTATTAATTATCAATTAAACTATGAGTTTCCAGGAATTTGATGAAATCGAAGAGATGCAGCCTAACAAGCGCAACAAGTGGTGGTGGCTGCTTAAGCTCGTGACTACGATCCTCACTGCTATCGCTACAGTGTTCGGTGTACAGAGCTGCAACATGTAAGCATTAAATAATAAATAATAATTGCAGTGCGTAAGTAGATACCACTAACTCCCTTAAGGGAGAATGGATCAAGAACAAAAAAAAGGACGTGTCAGCTTTGACACGTCCTCTTATTTATATATCTCAAAAATAAATATTAAAAGGAAACAACACCGTTTCAAGCATCATTCCTTCCATTGTCTACTACGGTCATTAAGTTCTCCAGCGATGCTCACATTCATAAACTTGCGCACATCGTTCTGCGAGAGATTCTGGCCCAACAGGAACATCAGCTTCACTATTGTTGCCTCGGTTGTCATGTCTGCACTTCCTACGACACCAGCATTCAGCATGCGATTTCCCGTATCATAACGCGCCATCTCTACTCTACCGCCAACACATTGCGATACATTGACGATGACAATGCCTCGATCAACAGCAGAATGCAGTTCTTCGATAAACCAATCATCGGTCATGGCATTTCCCGTACCGAATGATTCGAGCACGACGCCTTTCAAGTCTGGAATATTGAGCACAGCCTTTACAATCGGCTTTGAAATGCCAGGGAAGAGTCTAAGCACAACAATATTGGTTTCAAAATTGTAATTAGGACGAAGCGGCGAAGGCATTATGGCATGTCGAATGTAATGATGTTCATAGTTGATGTGTACACCAACTTCTGCTATAGGAGGATAGTTTGGCGAAGCAAACGCATTAAACTGCTCTGCGCTGAACTTCTTAGAACGGTTTCCTCTTAACAAAGCGCTCTGGAAGAATATACAAACCTCAGGCACCATAGGCAGACCTATCTTATCGTGAGCTGCCGCAATCTCAATTGCAGTGATAAGGTTTTCCTTTCCATCGGTTCGCAGCACGCCTATCGGTAACTGTGAACCTGTGAAAATAACCGGTTTGTTAAGGTTCTCAAGAATAAAACTCAATGCAGTGGCTGAATATGCCATCGTATCGGTGCCATGAAGGATAACAAATCCATCGTACTTATCGTAATTATCGACAACGATTCTTGCCATCTTACACCAATACTCAGGATTCATGTTACTTGAATCTATTGGCTCCTCGAACTGCATTGTATCTACATTTACATGTATCTGAGCGAGTTCAGGTACATGAGACGCCAGATGATTGAAATCCAACGGTTCGTGTGCTCCTGTTTCTTTATTTTGCATCATACCGATAGTACCTCCGGTATAAACCAGAAGCACTTTCGGCAATTCATTTATTATTCTGTTGTCAAATACGTTACGCATATTTTACCAAAGTTTCAAACGCTGTTCTGGTGCGATATACATTTTATCGCCCGGCTTGACATCGAATGCCTCATAGAAAGCATCAATGTGCTTCAAAGCCTCGTTTACACGGATGAAACCAATTGAGTGAACATCGTTCTTCTGAAGATACTTGAGACCCTGTTCTGTCCAGTTACCTGCCCATACGCCAGCATAGGAAAGGAAGAAACGCTGCAATGGAGTAAAGCCATCAGCATCAGTTACATGTCCGTCCTTATTAGCGAGCTTAAGAGCCTCCATAGCAACCATAAGACCTCCGTGATCAGCAAGGTTCTCTCCGTTGGTCATCTTACCATTGCTGTTAAGACCTGGAAGAATCTCAACTGTATCAAAATAGCTAGCAAAGAAATCTGCCTTCTTCGAGAAGTTCTCACGATCTTCCGGCTTCCACCATTGAGACATATTACCATTCATGTCATAGAGAGAACCCTTATCATCGAAACCATGTGTCATTTCGTGACCGATGACTACACCGATAGCGCCGTAATTGACAGCATCGTCTGCTTCAGCGCTGAAGTAAGGTGACTGAAGGATACCTGCAGGGAAACAGATCTCATTTGTTGTAGGATTATAGTATGCATTGACAGTCTGAGGAGTCATGTGCCATTCTGTTGGATCAACCTTCTTACCAGCAGTACGAGCAAGACGATCCTTTGTGCGGAATTCGCTGATTGAACGAGAATTCTCGATAAACGACTTTTTTGGGTCAATAACAATGTCTGAAATATCCTTCCATTCATCAGGATAACCAATCTTTACACGGAAAGTAGAAAGTTTCTGAATAGCAGCATATTTTGTCTCAGCAGACATCCAATCCTGTTCGATGATACGCATACCAAGAGCCTTCTGAAGATTAGCAACGAGCTCTTCCATACGCTTCTTTGAACTTTCAGGGAAGTGACGCTCAACATACATCTTACCAATCTGTTCGCCGAACGCGCCATTTACATATCCAAGACAGCGCTGCCAACGTGGCTTCATCTCTGTCTTACCTTCAAGCACCTTGCCGAAGAAATCAAAATTAGCCTGTTCGATTTGATCTGAAAGCATAGAAGCAGAGCTCTGGATAAGATCCCACTCCATATAAGCCTTAAGTTCGTCAACATTCATTGTTGGCTCATAAGCATTCACCCATTCGAAATAACGAAGATTGCCAACAATAAGTTCCTTCATGCAGTCTTCAGAAACTCCAAGTTGCTTAAGGTGGGATGTAACATCGACATTAGGATACTTTGCCTTGAACTCTTCGATTGTCATCTTATTGTAGAGCTTCTCTACATCGCGACGCTCAGTAGTTGTCATAGAGACATCTGCAATCTTCATCTCAAGATCATATACGAGCTGAGCCTTCTTCTTTGCATTGGCAATGCCATAGAGTTTGAACATACGCTCAATATGAGCCTTGAACTTGGCACGTATATCCTTTGCCTCTTTTGTTGTCTCTGTGTAATATTCCTTCTGACGAAGAGAAAGTCCTGCTCCAGAGGCATGCATAATGTTCCACTCGGAGTTCTTGGCATCTGTGCTGAAACCTGCACCATAGAGTGTACCAACCGTCATGAATGGATGATTTACCCAGAACTGCTTGAGTTCTGCAACAGTTTTAGCAGCAGCGAGCTCCTTCAAATATGGTGCGACTGGCGCAATTCCTTCCTTGTTACGACGTACAGAGTCCATAGCGAGCTTATAATAGTCGCTGATCTTCTGCTCGTTTGTACCATACTCGAAAGTCTTCTCGAGCAATTCGTTCATTAACTCAGTGTTTTTCTTGTCGTTATTGTCACGAAGCACATCGAACATTGTATAACGGGAATATGCAGGAGGACATGGATTGTTCTTTTTCCAAACGCCATTGGCATACTGTTCGAAATTGTCTTGTGGACGAACATTCTTATCCATGTTGTCCAAAGGAAGACCTGACTGTGATTGTGCATTGGCTGTCATTGCTAAAAGTGCAATTGCTGAAATAAATAGTTTTTTCATTGATAATATTTTATATGTATAAATGTCTAAACATGCAAAGATAACCTTTTATGTCAAAATAACCAAATATCAAGCGTTATATTGACGGAAATTACTTATATTTGCACGAGAATAAAATGAAACAATATGACTTCGGATAACAAATATACAAAATGGGTTGCCTGCTGGGGCAATGCGACATCAATCACCGACCGCAAAGAATGTGTCTATGCCAAAGACATCACATTGAGATATCCAATCAGAATGTGTTTCTCTGGAAGTAAGCTACGATTCCGTTTTTCGAATCTGACAGGAACTGAACCTGTCACTATCACAAAGGCATTTGTAGCAAGAGAAACTAATGTGCCAATTACATTCAATAATAACTCATCTGTCACACTTGCTCCAGGCACAGAAACAGAAAGCGACGCTATCGACTTCAGTGTAAATGCCGGAGAAACTGTAAATGTGAGCATGTACTTTGCCGAATATACCCAAATGAATGCAGGCACATTAATCACAGGACCTCTTTCAAGCGGACAGTATTCCTATGGCGATTATGCTGAGTGTGAGACGCTTCCGCTTGATTATACTCGTCGCACCAACTGGTTCTGGTTCCTCAATACCATTGACATACTCACAGAAGAGAAAAACCATGCACTCGTATGCTATGGCGACTCAATCACAGCACAAAGCTGGCCTGACTATCTCACACTTCGCGCTGAAAAGGAAGGACACAAGAATGTCGCCATTATCCGTCGCGCTGTAAGCGGAACTCGTATTCTGCGTCAATATGACTGCATTACTTACCAGGCATATGGATTGAAAGGTGCAACCCGCTTCCCTATCGAACTAAACGTTTCAGGAGCAAGTGCCGTAATCATCCAGCATGGCATCAACGATATTATTCATCCTGTCGGCAAGGATGTAAATCCATTCCGTCCTTGGAGCGATCTTCCTACTTGCGAAGAGATGCAGCAAGGCGTTGAAAAGCTCTACATTGCTCATGCACGAACACTTGGCCTTAAGGTTTGGAGTGGCACACTCCTTCCGATTTTCGGATGGCGTACATATAATGAAAACCGAGAAAAGATGCGACAGGAATTCAATACATGGCTTCGCTCTTGTCCTCTCTTCGATGGCTGTATTGACTTTGACGAAGCTGTAAGAGATAAAGAAAATCCAAAAGCATTTGCTTCTGGATTTGATTCGGGCGATCATCTACACCCTTCTGAAAAAGCTTACGAGGCAATGGCTTACGCCGTACCTGAAGTATTATTCTAATTCTTTATTGTATTAACCTAAACCTTAATAAGGCAATCGTCTGACAATGTCCTGAATCTTTTCGAATGTCGAGATTCTTGATGGAACAAGTGGAAGACGAAGCACATTCTCGCAGAATCCCATAGAATTGAGCATTGCCTTTACACCTGCAGGATTACCATCGACGAAGAGAAGACTGAAAAGTTCCTTGAAACGATGGTGAATGTCACGTGCAGTATCATATTCGCCAGCACGAGCAAGACGAACCATACGGCTGAATTCCTTAGGGAAAGCATTACCAATCACCGAAATAACACCTACAGCGCCAAGTGTAATCAATGGGAAAGTAATTCCATCATCACCAGAAAGCACATTGAAACGTGCTGGCTTAAGTTTGATGATGTCATCGATCTGGTCGAAATTACCACTTGCCTCCTTGATTGCAATAATATTTGGATTATCGTTAGCAAGACGAAGAGTTGTTGCAGCAGTCATATTCACGCCCACACGACCTGGAACATTATAAAGGATCACAGGCACAGGGCTTGCATTGGCAATAGCCATGAAGTGCTGATAGAGACCTTCCTGCGAAGGTTTGTTGTAATAAGGTACTACTGAAAGAATAGCATCAACGCCTGTCCAGTCGCCTGTCTTGAGTTCTTCGACGATAGCCATAGTGTTGTTGCCACCGCAACCAAGCACGATAGGCACACGTCCACGAACGACCTCTGTAACGACTTGGCGCACCTTTCGGCGCTCTTCAAGTGTAAGTGTTGGAGTTTCGGCTGTTGTACAAAGCACTGCAAGGAAATCTGCACCAGCAGTTACCTGAAACTCCACGAGTTTCTCGAGTGCTTCATAATCTACAGTAAAATCAGTCTTGAATGGCGTAATTAGGGCTATGCCCATACCTTCTATCTTCTTCATATAATATCCTTAAATAACCGCGCAAAGATACAACTATTATATCAAAATGCAACCTTCTGGGAGAAAAACTGATTAAACTTTCAAAGCACCAACAATTTCCGATACATTTTGACAACCATGGCGTTCAAGATAATCATTTATGCCATCAACGATCTGAACTGTGATTGTAGGGTCAATGAAGTTAGCTGTTCCGACTTCGATAGCTCTTGCACCGCACAACATAAATTCAATCGCATCTGTAGCGTTCATGATACCGCCAAGACCTACGATAGGAATCTTCACAGCGTTGTAAGTCTGCCAAACACAGCGCAATGCGATTGGCTTAACAGCTGCGCCACTCATTCCGCCTGTAACAGTTGACAATACCGGACGCTGTCTTTCTGCATCTACAGCCATAGCCAAAACGGTATTAATCAACGACACTGCATCTGCTCCGGCACTTTCAACAGCTTTTGCAATATCTGTAATAGAAGTAACATTTGGAGTAAGCTTAACGATAAGTGGCTTCTTATAGACTGCTCTTACTGCCGATACGACGCTCTCTGCAAGATCTGTCTTTGTTCCAAAGCCCATTCCTCCTGCCTTTACATTCGGACAAGAGATATTCAGTTCTATACAAGGAATCTTCTCCAACTCATTGAGCTTTTCTGCGCCTGCAACATAGTCTTCTATGCACGAACCTGAGAGATTTACGATTACATTAGTATCGAAATCCTTGAGTTTTGGATAAATATGTTCACAGAAATAGTCAACACCTTTGTTCTGGAGTCCAACAGCATTGATCATACCGGAAGGAGTCTCAGCAAGACGAGGATAGGCATTTCCCTGTCGAGGATTGAGTGTTGTTCCCTTTACGATAAAACCACCCAAACGATTGAGGTCGATAAAGTCACTGAATTCAATACCGTAACCGAAAGTTCCCGAAGCTGTGAGTACAGGATTCTTAAATTCAAGACCTGCTATATTTGTTGTTAGATTTGCCATTGCTTAGTTTTTTTAGTCTACATTACCAGTTTAGTTCCTTGATATCGAATACTGGTCCATCCGAACATACGCACTTGTGACCTTCCTTGGTATTCTCAACACAGCAAAGGCACACGCCCAATCCGCAAGCCATCTTATTCTCAAGACTCACCTCACAGAAACGATCCTTTGCATTGTCCGGCCATTCAGCTACAACCTTAGCAACAGACTTCATCATTGGACCAGGACCACAAACTCGAATATTGTCAAAAGCACCTTGTTTCAAACCTGAATGCTGAGTCACGAAACCTTTCTGACAATCAAGACCTTCAATAGTACTTCCGTCCTCAGTGGTAACAAGCACCTCGCCTACCGCACGGAACTCATCCATAAGAACAAGATCAGAAGCAGTGCGACCTCCGAGCAAGAATGTCACTTCATTTCCCGTAGACTTCAAAACTCGTCCAAGCTGAAGGAGAGGAGCAATTCCCACGCCTCCACCAATCAACAAATAACGACCTTTCTTGTTGATCGTAAAACCATTACCAAGCGGATAAACGATATTGATCACATCGCCATTCTTAGCATCAGAAAGATGGTTTGTGCCGTTACCTGCTCTTTGTATCAAAAGCCAAATCTGATTTGTTGCTTCATCAACACAATTGATCGAAATCGGACGACGAAGGAATACTTTAGGTTCTCCATCAACACGCACCTCGACAAACTGTCCAGGCTTTGTTTCTGCGACCTTCGAACCATCGGCAGGAGTTAATTTCAAAATAAATACTCTTTGACTAAGATTGATATTCTCAACAACCTTGAAGTCTGTTATATTTTTTTTCATCTTTTTGTTTTTAATAATAATGAGCAAAGATAGTCATTATTTAATTTATATGCAAGAAAAGAAGCAAATTATTTATCAAATTTACTTGGAGCATTTATGGAAAATCACTATATTTGCAACATCAAACGATTTAATTAAAACAATTACCTTTCAACATGAAACGCTACTTACCTTTTCTACTCGTTTTGACGGCATGTCAGAACGAACAGCCTCTGAAGGACATTCCGCTCAAAGAGGCATTTGCCGACGATTTTCTTGTTGGTGTTGCTGTAGCTCAGCCAATCATCACCAACAATGAGACTGCAAGCATCGACTTAATTTGCGAACAGTTCAATGCTGTCTCGCCAGAAAGCGTGCTGAAACCTGAGTATATTCATCCTGCGCCAGATGTTTGGGATTTCTCGCAAGGTGACGCTTATTGTCAATTCGCTGCAGAACACGGACTTAAGGCGCTTGGACACACACTTATGTGGCACAACCAGACACCTTCGTTCTTCTGGCTCAAACCAGACGGAAGCGTTCGTTCTAAAGAAGAAATGGAAGCTGTGCTTGAGGAATACATCGAAAAGACAGCAACTCATTTCGCCGGCAAAGTTTATGCTTGGGACGTTGTGAATGAAGTCGTTAGCGAAGAAGGCGGTTATCGTCACGACAAAGGTTGGGAAAAATATTATGACGGAAACCTCGACGAATTAGTAAGCCTTGCTTTCCGCACAGCTCAGCGTTGTGATCCGAATGCCGAACTCTATTACAACGATTATAATATGTGGCGCCAGTCGAAAGTCGATGGAGCTGTTCACATTGTTGAAATGCTCAAGGAACAAGGAATTCGTATCGATGGCGTTGGAATTCAAGCACATTGGGGACTCAACTACCCTTCGACAGAAGATATCTAACGAACAATCGACCGACTTTATGATCTTGGCGTTAAGGTTATGATCACCGAACTCGACATCGATATGTTGCCATTCTCAAAGGAAGGGCAGATGACTGGACAAGCAATGCAGGATCCTGCTCTTCAGCGCGAAGAGTTCATGCGTTACTTGAATCCTTATGCAGAAGGTTGTCCTGCCGACGTCGAACAACAGATTGCCGACAGATACGAAGAAATCCTTCGTACGATTTATAAGAAACGCGACAAGATTTCTCGTGTCACTTTCTGGGGACTTCACGACGGTGTTTCCTGGAAGAATGACTACCCTATTGCAAATCGCACAAACTATCCTCTTCTTTTCGACCGACAGCTTCAAAAGAAGAAAGCATTCTATCAAGTTGTAAACATACCAGAGAAATAATCCATCCGGAAACTCAAAAATCACAACAAACATAGAAACCTGGGCAATCTTGCTCAGGTTTTTATTATCCAACTAGAAAGGAAAGAATCAAAAACTCTAATTGAAAAATAAAATTTCTTTTATTATAGAATCAAAAACTCTTTTGGAAATTCAAATTACTTTTATAAGACTTCAATAAATAAGGAAAGAAAATCATTTAGGATAGAAAGTACAATAAGTATTATCATCATAGAATATGACAATGTGATCAACAGGTTTTGGTTGATCTCGATATTCCACCTTAACTATTTCTTTAGGTTTACTATCAATCACGTCGTCATGCTGCATCTTTACCATATTTCCACGACCAAAAAGCAGCCAATCCGTATTGACATTTGGATGTTTTGCAAGAATTGCCATAACAAGATCCAGGCTTGGCTTGTTTCTACCAGATGAAATATGGCTTAAAGTGGCTGTAGAGACGCCAATTTGGTTCGCAAACTCCTTCTGAGTCACTCCTAATGCTTCAATCAATTGTTCAATCCTATTTATCATGCCTAAAATATCGTTTTACAAATGTAATATTTACAGATGTAAATTCAATACTACAACTTCATTTATTCAAGGAGATTAAAATCTCCTATTTACAACATCAATTCCAAAGAGCGTTGACAATCCAAGGCAAATAATATTAATATTCAAAATACGCTTATACAGCACTATTTTACTGATATAATAGCATTTACACACCATATACAATAATCCAAACAAGCCAATTTCATCGTTTATGCAAAAAATTCAGAATACACCTCGTTTTGCAGCAAATATTAACACACATAATATATTCATTTTTATCACATTAACTATCATTTCAAATATTGCATATTGCACGTATTTATTTTTGCATCAAAAATCTCCCTTTTCAACAAACAAAACGTCTCCTTTGTTATATTTATGCAGATTGTCACAATTTACATTTGTGAATATTTAACACTTTTTCGGGCGAAAAAATATCTTTAAAATTTCCTTTAAAAATGTTTGGAGGTTTTGAGAAAAATTCCAATATTTGCAACAGAAAAGTTTACAATTCTCTCAAATTTTTAGGCAATGACTATACAGGAATTTACAGATATCTTCCTCCCTACCCTGTCGACAAAATACCAGAACAGCGAGCTAAGCATATTTTCATTGGTGGATATGGACACTTGGAGCAAAGTCTTTCCAGACACCGACGAAGGAACAAAAGACTTTCTTTGGTATCAGATCAAACTGAACTGTTTTAATCTGAAAGACAACACAGGATTGATCGTCTATTCTCTACCAGAACCAAACAAAGCTGGCGAAAGAAAATTTATTGGCATACGATTTGACAATAAGACTCGCGCAATAAATTATTACATTCTGCAAAGACCTCGTTTCTACGACAGCACTTGGGAGATTTATCAGTACTCCTTCTCTGCCAGGAAATATATATTTGAATGCGTGATAAACGGAACTCACAGCTTGCGTGATTTCGTGAATACAATAAACCATCGTAAGGCAGAACTTCCAAAGGGTTTCCTCGACATGATGAAAAGCGCATTGTCAAATTCTCTGCAAATGCAATAAAGAAATATACAGAAAAAAGTTATTATTCGAAAATACAATACCATAATGATGATGATTTGGATTTTTTATTTGATGATGATTTTGGAATAAGAGAAAAATGTTTTATATTTGCACATTATTATATTTATAATAAGAGATGCAATTCGATTTACAGTCACAATTCAAGCCGACAGGCGATCAGCCGGAAGCAATAAGACAATTGGTGGAAGGAGTCAACGACCATCTGCCAGCACAAACGCTTCTCGGCGTGACTGGTTCGGGAAAGACATTCACAATGGCGAATGTGATTGCTCAGACAGGCAAGCCAACGCTGATTCTGAGCCACAACAAGACTCTTGCAGCTCAGCTTTATGCCGAGATGCGCAGCTTCTTCCCGAACAATGCTGTAGAATACTTTGTATCTTACTACGATTACTTCCAACCTGAGGCTTATCTCCCATCGACCGATACTTATATCGAAAAGGATCTGGCGATAAACATGGAGCTCGACCAATTGCGACTCTCCTGCACCAATGCTCTTTTGAGCGGACGACGGGACATCGTAGTAGTAAGTTCTGTATCATGTATTTACGGCATTGGAAATCCACAGGACTTCCACGACAACATGATTCATCTCAAGGTTGGCGACATCGTATTCAAGGACGAACTGCTTCGCCGTCTTGTCAATGCCCAATACACAAGAAACGACATTGCATTGAATCGTGGAAACTTCCAGGCAAAAGGTGATACCATCGATGTATTCCTTGTTGCGACAGACATGATACTTCGCATCAACCTTTGCTTTGACGAAGTAGAAGATATTGAGGCTATGGATGTCGTAACAGGCCATACAATAGCACATTACGACGAATACACGATTTCTCCTGCAAGCATCTTTACCACAACAAAAGAGCGTGCCGACAGAGCTGTTGACGAGATAACACTAGATCTTGGAGAACGAATAAGATTCTTCGAAGAATGTGGAGACGAAGTGAAAGCAGAACGTATCAGAGAACGTGTAACCTACGATGTTGAGATGATCAAGGAAGTGGGTTATTGCAGTGGCATTGAGAACTATAGCCGATATTTCGACGGACGAAAAGAGGGCGAACGTCCATTCTGTCTGCTCGACTGTTTTCCTGATGATTTTCTGCTCATCATCGACGAAAGTCACGTAACAGTGCCTCAGCTTCGAGGAATGAGCGGTGGTGACAGAAGCCGAAAACAGACTTTGGTAGAACACGGATTCCGTTTACCTTCAGCTCTCGACAACCGACCACTGAAGTTTGACGAATTCGAATCGTTGACAAAGCAAGTAATATACGTTTCGGCAACGCCTGCCGACTACGAACTTGAGAAGTGCGAAGGTGTTGTGGCCGAACAGCTTATTCGTCCGACAGGATTGCTTGATCCTCCGATTGAAGTTCGTCCAAGCGAGAACCAGATTGATGATTTGCTTGAAGAGATTCAGAAATGCATCGAAAACGACGACCGCACAATTGTCACGACATTCACCAAGAGACTGGCAGAAGAACTTGACGAATACTTACACGAACATGGAGTTCGTTCGGCATATATTCATAGCGACATCGACACACTCGACCGCGTAAGAATTCTCGACGAACTACGTGACGGACAGATAGATGTTATCGTCGGTGTGAACCTCCTACGAGAAGGCATCGACCTTCCGGAAGTAGCATTGGTTGCAATATTGGATGCCGATAAAGAAGGTTTCCTTCGCAACGAGACTTCGCTCACTCAGACCGTCGGTCGTGCTGCACGAAATCTGCGCGGAAAGTCGATAATGTATGCCGACAAAATAACAGGAAGCATGCAACGCACCATAGACGAGACAAATCGCCGACGCGACAAACAGATGAGATACAACGCCGAACATGGCATCACTCCTACTGCAATCAAGAAAGGCAGAAACACATTGCTCGACAACGAGAATCTCAAAGAGACACGCGAACAGTTCGGCGCAGTTATGGGCACGAATTCCACTCGTAACACTTCAGGCAAAGGAGCCTCAGCCAAGAGTCTGGAACTCACGCCAGTACCAACCGCCAAAGTGGCAGATTCTTCGAGCGTAGATTACAAGAGTATTCCTGCTCTTACTGCCGAAATTGAACACACACGCGAAGCAATGCTCGCTGCAGCAAAAGTGCTCGACTTCATGGAAGCTGCCCGATTGCGAGATTATATGCTGGCACTTGAAGAACGAGTCAAGAAACTGAAATAATATTACCTTATCAATAAATAAACAAACAACAATAGCAATAATATGAAAAGCGACATCGAAATTGCACGCGAATGCAAACTCGAAAGAATCGAGAAAATCGCAGAGAAAGTGGGTATCAAACCTGAGGATATCTATCCTTACGGCCACCACATAGCAAAAGTTCCGTTGTCTTACATCAACGAAGAGAAGATCAAGAAAAGCAACTTGATTCTTGTTACTTCAATCAGCGCAACAAAGGCTGGTATCGGCAAGACAACAGTTTCAATCGGTCTTGATCTTGGTCTTAACAAGATCGGCAAGAATGCAGTAGTTGTGCTTCGCGAACCATCACTCGGACCTTGCTTCGGTATGAAAGGTGGAGCTGCCGGCGGCGGATATGCACAAGTACTTCCTATGGAGAAGATCAACCTCCACTTCACAGGCGACTTCCACGCTGTAACAAGTGCTCACAACATGATTACTGCGTTGATGGACAACTATTTCTATCAGCGCCGCAAGGAGATTCCACCACTCAAGGAAGTTCTTTGGAAGCGCGTTCTTGACGTCAACGATCGTGGTCTCCGCAAGATCATTCAGAGCATGGGCGGACAGAGCAACGGCGTTATGGCAGAATCTGGATTCGACATTACTCCTGCTTCTGAGATCATGGCAATCCTCTGTCTTGCAACATCTCGTGAAGATTTGCGTCGCCGCATCGAGAACATTCTTCTCGGTTACCAGTACGACGGCACTCCTTTCACAGTAAAGGATCTTGGCATTGCCGGTTCGATCTGTGTTCTCCTCGAAGATGCTCTTATGCCAAACCTCGTTCAGACGACAGAAAATACTCCAGCAATCGTTCATGGTGGTCCATTTGCAAATATCGCACATGGCTGTAACACAATTCTCGCAACTAAGCTGGGCTTGAGTCTTGCTGATTATGTTGTGACAGAAGCTGGTTTCGGTGCAGATCTTGGAGCAGAGAAGTTCCTCGACATCAAGTGCCGCAAGGCTGGTCTTTGTCCAAAACTCACAGTTCTCGTTGCAACATGCAACGGTCTTAAGATGCACGGCGGAGTTGAAGTTGACAAGATCAAGGAACCAAATATCGAAGGTCTCAAGAAAGGCTTTGCAAACCTCGACAAACACGTTCGTAACCTCCAGGGATTCGGACAGACAGTTCTCGTTGCATTCAACCGTTTTGCCAACGATACAGACGAAGAAATTCAGTGTCTCATCGACCACTGCCAGAAAGAACTCGGCGTGAAGTGTGTAGTCAACGATGGCTTCATGCGTGGTGGCGAAGGTGCAAAGGAATTGGCAGAAGCTGTTGTAAATGAGATCGAGACAAATCCTTCAAAGCCTGCTCTCAACTTCACTTACCAAGACGACGAGACACCTCAGGCTAAGATCGAAGCTGTAGCAAAGAAGATCTACGGTGCTGCTAATGTAAACTTCAGTGATAAGGCTAAGAAGATGCTTGCTCTTGTAGATAAGCTCGGCTTAAGCAACTATCCAGTCTGTGTAGCTAAGACTCAGTACTCTTTCAGTGCTGATCCAAAAGCATACGGATGTCCACAAGGCTTTGATTTCGATATCAATGACATCGTAATCAATCGTGGTTCTGAATTCATCGTAGCTATTGCAGGCGAAATGATGCGCATGCCTGGTCTTCCAAAAGTACCGGCTGCAAACCAGATCGATATTGTCAACGGCGAGATCACAGGTCTTTCATAAGACAAACACATCGGTGCGCAAATAATACAAACCATATTTGCGCACCTTATATAATATTATTATGGAACTACTTTACACCTTTCAATGCGTTAAGGATGCAAGCCTCTCGCTTGCACTCATTTCTGATGACAAGAAAAACGAAATCCTGAACAAGGTTGCCGATGCAATAATCGCTAATAGCGAGACTCTGCTTGAAGCCAACGCGAAGGACCTCGCTAAGATGGAAAAGAGCAACCCACTCTATGACCGTCTTCAGTTGACATTGTCTCGTCTCGAAGGCATTGCCTCTGACATGAGACATGTTGCCCAGCTCCCATCTCCACTCGGACACATTACAAAAGAACACACTTTGGAAAACGGACTTCGCCTGAGACGAATCTCTGTACCTTTCGGTGTGATCGGAATGATTTACGAGGCTCGTCCTAATGTAAGTTTTGATGTGTTCAGCTTATGTTTCAAGAGTGGTAACGCATGCATTCTGAAAGGTGGAAAAGATGCAGATGAAAGCAACAAAGCCATCGTTGCTCTTATACATAATATATTAAAGAAAGAAGGTGTCAATCCTGACATTGTTGCCTTACTTCCTGCCACACACGAAGCAACAGGCGAAATGCTCAATGCCGTAGGATACATAGATCTTTGCATCCCTCGAGGCGGCAAGAAACTTATCAACTTTGTACGAGACAATGCCAAAGTGCCTGTAATTGAGACTGGCGCTGGCGTAGTACACACTTACTTCGACAAAGACGGAGACCTCGAAATGGGTAAAAAGATTGTGAACAACGGCAAGACTCGTCGTGTGAGTGTCTGCAACGCGCTTGACTGTTTGATTATACACAAAGACCGACTCACAGACCTTCCTGCTTTGGTCGAGATGATGGCGCAAAAAAACGTTACAATCTATGCCGACGCCCTCGCCTACGAAGCATTAGAGGGTAAATATCCTTTGCTCGAAAAGGCCAGCGAAGAGGACTTCGGACGCGAATGGATGGACTACAAACTCTCAGTCAAAACAATCAGCACACTCGAAGAAGCTTTGCTGCATATCCGCAAGAATGGTTCCGGTCACAGCGAGAGCATTATCACATCAAATGGAGAGACTGCCCGCCAGTTCCAGCTTATGGTTGATGCCGCTTGCGTTTACGTCAACGCTCCAACAAGTTTCACCGACGGAGCTCAATTCGGTCTCGGTGCAGAAATAGGTATCAGCACACAGAAACTTGGTCCTCGCGGTCCTATGGCACTCGAAGAGATCACAAGTTACAAGTGGCTGATTGATGGTGAAGGTCAAATAAGGCCATAACAGGAAACAAACAACTACAACTATATATAATAATGTATATAGATACAAAAAAAGAAACAAATTGCTTTGTTTCTTTTTTTTATTTTAGCTGTTAGTTTATCTATTCCGTATTTATAGAACAATAAGCATTTATATTTACTTTTGATTATTTATGGACTCTGTCTGAGTTTTTCGCAGCAAACTCTGCCCACGAAGTCTTTCCCGCACCACTGGTCCAGGCATTCTTTCCTCCGGCTTTTGTAGAAGGTACAACGCGGCAGCATTCATAATAATGACACATCGCAACGGCGAGGGCATCTGACGCATCAAGTTTTGCATTCATGTCTTCGTCGTTGAGTTTTAGTATATTCTGCAACATTACCCTAACCTGTTCCTTAGCAGAACCACCATTTCCCGTAATGGAAATCTTAATCTTGGTCGGAGCATATTCGAATATCGGAACATCTCTTTCAACTGCTGCAGCCATAGCCACGCCCTGTGCTCGGCAAAGTTTAATAAGTGAAGCAGGATTAATGCCGACAAACGGTGATTCAATAGCCAAATCATCAGGATGATACTGATCAATAAGACTCTGAACACGTTCGTAGATACGACGGAGTCGAAGGTAATGGCTTTCGAACTTCTTGAGTTGAAGAATACCCATAACAATGAGCTGTGGCTTACCTTCCGTAACCTGAAGCACACCATAGCCCATCACATTTGTTCCCGGGTCTATTCCCAGAATTATTTTGTCTGTAAGATTCTTATTATTCGACTTCAACAACATCACTATCCTGTTCTTCTTCCGAAAGCTGACTGTCTCTCATCATCTCCATATATTCCTGACGCGCCTCAAGTTGCTGAAGATAATTACGATGAACCGTAATCATTGGCGAATCTTTAACATAATCGCTGTACTCTTCAAGAATCTGGTCGAACTCTGCCGATGACTGAGCAGACGATGTCATCATATTAACAATATAAACACCGAGAAGGTTTTCGCTATTCTGCTCATACAATGTATTAAGGAGAGTATTGCATTTATCGTTAAAATCAGTCCAGACTGGCATCAGAAGACTATCTGAAGGAGTACCTGTCTCATCTGTTTCCATCGCAGTCAGCTTGTTATTGAAGTCCTCTGCGAGCTCATCTATCTGCGAATTGACATCATTGATTCCGTCATTGATAGCAGTACCATAAGTAAGGATTCCCTCTTCGGTAATAGTCATAGTAATCTCACCTGGCTCAATTGCAAAGATCTCCTGTGCAAAACCGAGGTCGATCACAGAGAAAAAGGCATTATTTTCTGAAACATTACCCTCGAAACAGAATTTCTCATCTTCATCCACAAGTGTCGAATCAATCTTCTCACCGTCGAGGTCAAGAAGATATACACTGAGTCCTTCGAATTTCTCGCGCTGAATGATAGTGTCACCCATATTCAACTCCATAGGAATATCGAAACTACCGTTAATTGTATAAGGTTTCGAGCGATTGCACGAAGTCAAGATTGACACACACAAAAAGATATATAATAGAACTTTTTTCATTATTTCTCAATTTTCATAGTTTGCAAAGCAGCATACAATCGCTGAACAGGAAGTCCCATCACATTATAATAACTACCGTGAATGTTCTTTATGCCAACATAACCAATCCATTCCTGTATAGCATACGATCCTGCCTTATCCATAGGCTTGTAATTATCGACATAGTAACGGATCTGTTCGTCGGTAAGGCTTGTAAACTCTACTTCAGACATACATACAAAGCTCTGTGATTCATAGGCAGAGCGCATACATACAGCCGTATAGACCTGATGTGTATTACCGGAAAGCTCTCTGAGCATCTGACAAGCATCGTCTGGCGATTTCGGTTTTTCATACAACTTGCCATTCAACCATACCACAGTATCGGCAGTAATCAGCACATCGCCATCATTAAGAGGAAGATCGTAAGCCGACATCTTGAGTTTGGCTATATGCAACGGAATTTCTCCTGCCTGAAGTTCCGCAGGATGTGTTTCCTCAATATCCTTGAGTTTGACAATCTCGACAGGAATATCCAAACCAGTGATTAATTCACGACGACGGGGACTATTGCTTGCAAGTAAAATGCGCATTGACTTTCCGTTTTTTTAAACTTATTTATCATCAAATGTCACTCCATTCCTTACCAGCCGAAAGCTTCGGCACCTTCCATCCAAAGACCTTTTACTTTCATTACCTGTTCGATAACATCTCGACCACATCCATAGCCTCCATTAAACGGAGATACATATTTTGATATAGCCTTAATCTCAGGCACGGCATCGGAAGGACAACATGGAAGTCCGACGAGTTGCATTATCTCGTAATCAGGAATATCATCGCCCATATACAGTACCTCCTCGGCTGTGATACCAGTCTTCGCCAAGAAGTCTGCGAAGTCTTTGGTCTTGACCGACGAGCCAATGTAGATGTATTTTACTCCGAGCGACTCGTAACGACGACGTATCTGTTCAGTCTTTCCTCCGGTAATGATTCCAATATGGAGGCCTTTCTTCACTGCGAGCTGTACCGCATATCCGTCTTTGATATTCAAAGTACGCACAGGCTGGCCATCGTTATCCATAGGAATAGTTGATGCCGACAGAACCCCGTCGACATCAAACACTATTGCCTTTATTTTACTTAAATCAAAGTTGATCAATTATCAATTATGTTTTACTCGAACATCAGCTATGCTGATAATTATCGATTATGAATTACTTGATAATAGTTACCCAATTGTGAGTATCTTCGAGGTCGCCATACTGAATACCACGGAGAGTCTCATAGAACTTAGTACAAACAGGGCCTGCCTGTGTGCTTGGAAGAATCTGATAAGTCTTATCCTCATCAAGATCGTCAATACGATGGATTGGCGAAATAACGGCAGCTGTACCACACATTGCAGCTTCATCGAGGAATGCGAGTTCTTCTACAGGCATTGGACGACGTTCTACCTTATATCCAAGATCCTGAGCAACCTGCTGAATAGACATATTTGTAATAGAAGGAAGGATTGACTCTGAATCTGGTGTTACATAAGAATTACCCTTGATACCGAAAAAGTTTGCAGGACCGCACTCATCGATAAACTTCTTGCTGCGTGCATCAAGATAGATAACTGCGCTATAACCCTTCTCATGTGCCAAAACACCAGAAGCAAGGGATGCAGCATAGTTACCACCAACCTTAACACGACCAGTTCCGAGAGGTGCGGCACGGTCGAAACCACGCATGATACAACATGGAGTAGCCTTGAAGCCATCCTTGAAATATGGACCAACAGGCATTACGAAAATGATGAACTCATATTCATCAGCAGGATTAACACCTACCTGAGGACCTGTACCGAAAAGTACTGGACGGATATACATCGAGCAACCAGTCTCATATGGAGGCACAAGACGTTCGTTGAGCTTAACAACCTTCTTGACAGCCTCTTCAAAGAGTCCATCAGGAAGTGGCTGCATCAAGATTGTACGACATGTATTCTGAAGACGCTTAGCATTCTCATCCATACGGAACACTCGAATCTGACCATCTTTGCCGCGGAAAGCCTTAAGACCTTCAAAGCCAGCCTGACCATAATGAAGCACTGTTGCAGCCATATGCATTGTTACTTCCTCAGATTCACAAACTCTCAACTCGCCCCACTTACCATCTTTGTAAGTGCAACGTACATTGTAGTCAGCTTTGCTATAACCAAAGCCCAATTTCGACCAATCAATCTGTTCCATACTAATTATACTTGTAATTAATCGACGCAAATATATATAATAATGTATTAGGTTGAGCATTTTATTGTCAAAAAATTTGGTAAATATTCAAAAAAATCGTAACTTTGCGCCGCTTTTGAGATTAAGCATCAGCATCCAACGGTGTTTCTGGGCCCGAATCGGTCAATATAAAGGACCCGAAGGATATGTGTGATGGGAGATTGTGCAAAAAGCAATTTTGAGTAACACTTTTAAAACTTAATTAAAATGAGAGAATTTTCTTTGAGCGGCGTAAAGCGCGCTGAAGCAGGCAAGAAGGCAGCTAAGAACCTTCGTGCACAGGGTCTTATCCCATGTAACCTCCTTACAAAGGAAGGTGCAGTTTCATTTACTGTAAAGGCTACAGACGTTCGTAACCTCATCTACTCTAGCCAGGTTTATGCAGTTAACCTCGACATCGAAGGCGCTACTTGCAAGGCTGTCGTTAAGGAGTTGCAGTTTGGCCCAGTAAACGACGAGCTCTATCACATCGACTTCCTCAAGTTCGAAGAGAATGAGCCAATCACTGTTAAGATCCCAGTTAAGCTTGAAGGTCACGCTGAAGGTGTTAAGGCCGGTGGTAAGCTCGTTAAGCAGGTTCGCGACCTCACAGTTAAGGGTCTCTGGACAAACATCCCAGAGCGTCTCATCGTAGATGTTACAGCTATCAACCTTGGTAAGACTACTAACGTTGCAGCTCTCTCTTACGAGAACCTCGAGATCGTAACTCCAAAGAGCGTTATCGTTGCTGGTGTTAAGGCTACTCGTGCTTCACGTGCAGCTAACGGTGGTAAGTAATTACTACTCCGCTTAAAACAGCTACAGGGTTTAAGAGCTTCATAGTTCTTAAACCTTTTTCTTTTGAAGGAAGTTATACAATCCTCGATAAAAATTAATATATGAAATTTCTAATAGTCGGTTTAGGTAATATCGGCGAGGAATACTGGGGCACACGCCACAATATCGGCTTTCGAGTAGTGAATGCCTTGGCAGATGCTCACAGCGCAAAGTTCGAAGAAGCCCGTTATGGCGCTGTCTGTGAATTTCGCGTGAAGAATCAGATTCTCAAGCTATTGAAGCCAAACACATACATGAACCTTTCCGGTAATGCTGTGCGCTACTGGATGCAGGAAGAGGGCATTACAATCGATCATGTTCTCATCATCTGCGACGACATTGCTATCCCATTCGGAACACTGCGAATGAGACAGAAAGGATCTGACGGCGGACACAATGGCCTTAAAGATATTGCCAACAAATGCGGAGGACAGAATTTCGCACGTTTGAAGTTCGGTGTAGGCGGAGATTTTCCAAAAGGCGCACAAGTCGATTGGGTACTCGGACACTTCCCTCAGGAAGAGGAAGATAAGATGCCGGAACGTCTCGAACAGGCTGTCAAATTCATTGAATCGTTCTGCCTCGAAGGTTGTGTAAATGCTATGAACAAGTATAACGGGAAGTGATCTTCCCGCTTTTTGTTTATATTTTGCACAAATTCAAGGGCAAAAGAAAGGATTTTCAATTATTTTTGTTATCTTTGCGCGTTTTTTAAGGCATTTTTATCATAGATAAATTTTAACAAGACATACATATGGAATATAATTTCAATGACATCGAGTCGAAATGGCAGGCTCAATGGGTGAAAGACCAGACATACAAAGTCGAGGTCGACAAGTCTCGCCCAAAGTTCTACGTTCTTGACATGTTCCCTTATCCATCGGGCGCAGGTCTTCACGTAGGTCATCCTCTCGGATACATTGCAAGCGACATCTACAGCCGCTACAAGCGACTCAACGGCTTCAATGTGCTCCACCCAATGGGTTACGATGCCTATGGTTTGCCAGCAGAGCAGTACGCTATCCAGACTGGTCAGCATCCTGCTATCACAACTGAGAAGAATATCGCACGTTACCGCGAACAGCTTGACCGTATCGGATTCTGTTTCGACTGGAATCGTGAAGTTCGCACTTGTGAACCTGGTTATTACAAGTGGACACAGTGGGCTTTCCGCCAGATGTTCCTCTCCTATTACGACAACGATCTCCAGAAGGCTCAGCCAATCGCTAAGCTCGAAGATAAATTCGCAAAAGAAGGTTCTAAGGGCTTGAATGCTGCTTGCACAAAGGAACTTGAATTCACAGCCGATGAATGGAATGCAATGACTACTGTCGAGAAGCAGCAGACTCTCATGAACTATCGTATCGCTTATCTTGGCGAGACAATGGTTAACTGGTGTCCAGAACTCGGTACTGTATTGGCAAACGACGAGGTTGTGAACGGTGTCAGCGAACGTGGTGGCTATCCTGTTGAACAGAAGCTCATGCGTCAGTGGTGTCTCCGTGTTTCTGCCTATGCACAGCGCCTTCTCGATGGTCTTGATGTCATCGACTGGAGCGATTCCATCAAGGAAACCCAGCGCAACTGGATCGGTCGAAGCGAAGGTACAGAAGCACAGTTCAAGGTTGTGCCGAATGACAACCCAGCTACTCAGGACGGACTCGAGTTCACAATCTTCACAACTCGTGCCGATACAATGTTCGGTGTAACATTCATGGTTCTTGCTCCTGAAAGCAAGTACGTACAGATGGTTACAACATCAGAACAGAAAGCTGCAGTTGACGCTTATCTTGATCAGTGCAAGCGTAAGACAGAACGTGAACGTCAGGCAGGACACGAAGTAACAGGCGTATTCTCTGGCGCTTATGCAGTAAATCCTATCACAGGCGAGAATATTCCAATCTGGATTGCTGAATACGTACTCGCTGGTTATGGTACTGGTGCCATCATGGCAGTTCCTGCTCACGATAGCCGTGACTGGGCGTTCGCTAAGCATTTCGACCTCCCTATCGTACCACTCATCGAAGGTGATTATGACCTCATCGAAGGCTCGTTCGATGCCAAGGAAGGTATCATGACTAATTCGGCAAACGATAAGATCAACCTCAACGGACTTTCTGTTAAGGAATCTATCGCCGCAATGAAGAAATACGTTACAGAACAGAAGATCGGTCGCGTCAAGGTCAACTACCGTCTCCGTGATGCCATCTTCTCTCGTCAGCGTTATTGGGGCGAACCATTCCCTGTATATTACAAGGATGGTATGCCTTATATGATTCCAGCAGACAAACTTCCTCTCGAACTTCCTGAGGTAAGCGAATTCAAGCCAACAGCAACAGGTGAACCTCCTCTCGGAAATGCTCAGGTTTGGGCTTGGGACGAAGCTAACGGTGTTGTAGCAGACAAGGCTCTCATCGACAACAAGACTATCTTCCCTCTCGAACTCTGCACTATGCCAGGTTTCGCAGGAAGTTCTGCATACTACACTCGTTACACAGATCCTCACAACACAGAGGCTCTCGTTTCAGGCGATGCTAACGAATATTGGGACAACGTAGATCTCTATCTCGGTGGTTCAGAGCACGCTACCGGTCACCTTATCTACTCTCGCTTCTGGAACAAGTTCCTCAAGGATATCGAAGTCGTAAAGAGCGAAGAGCCATTCAAGAAGCTCATCAACCAGGGCATGATCCAGGGTTCAAGCCGATTCGCAATGCGTGTGAGCGGCACAAACAAATATGTTTCTGCCGATATCGCAGAACAGTACGGTCAGTGTGATCCAATCCATGTAGATGTCAACTTCGTAAATAATCTCGATATGGATGTTGAAGCATTCCGCGCTTGGCGTCCTGAGTTTGCCGAGGCAGAAGTAATCTGCAACGCAGAAGGCAAGTTCCTCACAACTGCAGCTGTTGAGAAGATGTCTAAGTCAAAGTATAATGTCGTAAATCCAGACGTTATCTGCGACAAATACGGCGCTGACACTCTCCGTATCTACGAAATGTTCCTCGGTCCTATCGAACAGTCTAAGCCTTGGGATACAGCAGGTATCGATGGTGCTTTCCGCTTCCTCAAGAAGTTCTGGAGCCTTTACAATTCTGCAGAAGAATACAAGGTGACTGATGCAGAACCAACAGCAGATAATCTCAAGAGCCTCCACAAACTCATCAAAAAAGTGACAGGCGATATTGAGAACTTCTCATACAATACAGCAATCTCAGCATTCATGATTGCAGTAGGCGAACTCCAGCAGCAGAAGTGTACTTCCCGCGCTATCCTCTCGCCTCTCGCTGTGCTCATCGCTCCATTTGCTCCACATATCGCAGAAGAGCTCTGGCATCAGCTCGGCAACACTACAACAGTGTGTGATGCAGAATGGCCTAAGTTCGAAGAGAAGTATCTCATAGAAAGCACAATCAAATATCCTGTTCAGATTGGTGGAAAGATGCGCTTCACAATCGATCTTCCAGCCGACATGACACCTGCCGACGTTCAGGCAACAGTGCTTGCACATCCAGATGCTCAGAAATGGATCAATGGCGCTACTCCTAAGAAGGTTATTGTAGTTCCAAAGAAGATTGTCAACGTAGTTCTCTAAGAAACAACACTCATACGAAGAGCCGGAGGAATTTTCCTTCGGCTCTTTTTCATCCAGTAAATAAGGGTTATCATCGACGTGCGTCGATTTGTATTCTAGACTTACCTCAGACTCTTCGACGTGCGTCGATGACTTCTCCGGAAGTCCCGACGTCTGATCGACGCTCGGCAATCAGTTCTCGGGAAGTCCGGAAGTCTCATCGACGGTCGGCAATTACTCCACGGGAATTCCCGAGAACTCTTCGTAGGCCTACGATCAGAACTCCCAGCGACAAGAGTTGTCATCGTAGAGCGTGGATGATTACGGAGCTACAGCTCTTTTCTTTTTGCCCAACGGAGATTCGTTATATGCTTCAGAATACATCGGAAAGTACATGAACAAGAAGTCCATGAACATAAAATTGTCCCATGTGCTCATGATAGGATGAACATTCTTGTAGTTGTAGAGAATTTCCCTTCGGTCAATACAATGAGCAGGAGTCAACTGCTCACGTACTGCCGAATCCGGTAAGAGGACAGACAGAAAGTGATCGACTTCCCTGTCTAACCAGAATGGCATATATTGACTATGAGGATAGTAGACAGACAGCAATCGGTATTTCAACGGAGGATAGAGAGGATTGTCGTGTATGCTCATCTTGTCGCCGATAGCTCCATCGTTAAGCAGCTTGACGATATTATCCAATTGCTGCTGGTAAAGGCTGTCTGAATAGTCATTACACTCGTAAGGTTCGGAATCTACTTCGTAGAATGCACCTAATCGACCCATGTTATACTTCAAGCGATGCGTGAATCCTCTTGGATTATCCATCGAGTACTCGCTGCGAGGCAAATTCTTGATACGACTGATCGAAAACTCCGAGACGAAAGTATCTCTCTCGGCCAGACCTCCACTGATGATGCTTTTGATCCAACCTTCCTGTTGCATAAAGCGTTCGAGGGCAAAAGTGATACTATCACGAGTCTCAGCATCATACTGCTGGGATATCTGTTTTGCAAGGCTTACACCATTATCGTCATTCACCTGCAATGGAGCAGGATTATTTCTTCCTAGCCACCATGCCGAGGCAAAGAGAATGACTTGCAGTATCACGATCAAAGAGCCGATTGTCCACATCTTACCCTTTCTGCGGTTTTGATCGGCCTTTATCAAAGCTTCTTTGACCTGTGAAACTGTCTGATATCGTTGTCCGACAGGAGCTAAGCACCGCCTGATCACCTTATTATAACAAACCGGAAGACAAGATAGTTGTTTGAGCAGATGACCGAGACTATAGATGTCACATCGGCAATCGATAGTAGCGCTCTCTAGCTGTTCCGGAGCGATGTAATCTGCAGTTCCTGCAGGTTCTTTGAGTATAGAATAGATAGGACGGTCAGCCAATCCGAAGTCAATCAGCTTTGGATGATGTCCGTCATGTGTGATGATAATATTCTCTGGCTTGATGTCGCGATGCACAATCTGCCGCTGGTGCAGATAGATCATTGCATCAATCAGTTCATAAATAATACGCAGTGTGTCGTCCTGCTGGATTTCGGATGAAGCGAAGTACTGATTCCAGGTGACTCCATCAATAAATTCAGAGACAATACATGTACCCAAAGGCTCCACGTCCTTCATATCGATAGTCTGCACGATATTAGGCGAACTGAGAGTGAAGCTGATATCAAACTCTTTTCTGAGCAGCTGCTGATATCGGATATCGTTTTTAGCCTGTTCGGTCAGTCGTTTGAAGACGAGCCATTTGCCACAATACTGAGCCTTATAGATCTCTGTATATCCATTCTGAGAGGCATGAAGCAGCTGTAATCCAGACAAAGAATTGGTCATTGTTGAAGCCTCGGGAGTGCTTTCGCGATAAAACTGCGACATCGACTTACGACTCTTTTTGTTCGGTTACCTTCAGGACCGTAAGACCTCCCTCCGTGCCAGCAATATAATTGCCGATATTCCTGCCATCACGTATCACATCTGTCACCTGCAAAGGATGATTCAAAGCCAGCATCATGATAGTCATCTCGTCACCGCTCTGTATCTTGGCATTGTGACTCTCAATCACCTGAAAGCGCTTTCCCTGCATAGCCTGAAGGATAACCTTTCGATCCGGTCTCCACTCCAGCTGCACGATGTCACCTTCGCACAACTGGCTTTCCAGCAGTACGTCATTCTGTACAAAAGCAGAGCAGATCTCGGCATTCTCGACAAAATTACCCCATCCGAGATAGCCCAGATAACGAGACAACACTCCTAACGAAGAGCGACGAGGAAAACTATCCGTCTGTATATAGCCGAAGATGCGCTTCAGCGTCGTGGCACTTATGTCCTCACCCGTCGCCTTCTTCACCTTGATCGAGAGATAGTCGAAGTCTGACGGTGTTTCGAGCGAATGGTTGAATTTGCGCATTACGCAGGCTTTCAGTTCCTCAAGTATTTCGTTTTGATCCATTGGAAATTTACTATTTTTGTAAAAATACTGATTATTTCCCATTCCAAAACCGAGCAAACCGAAACTATTTGTGCCAAAACGTACCAAATACGCGTTAAATAGTATTTTAGAAAAGTAAAGATTGCAGATTGTTATCAATCACCGAACCCGAAGCCGATCTTGTTGCGAGCACTCCCCCTGCACAAAGACTCACACTTGCAACTATCTAAAATTGCATCGAAGTCAATAGAGTCTCGGTCGGACAGGATATCACTTACGATACGCTTACGGGCGATGTTCTCAATCTGACCACCACTGAAGTCAAAGCGCTGAGCGAGGGACAGCGCATCCTCCTCCGTCAGGTCAGGCAGCATCGACTGCCAGATGTGACGACGTTCAGCAGGAGAAGGCTTCTCGAACTCAATCTTATAGAGGAAGCGACGCTCGAAAGCAGCATCAAGTGACCCTGTGAGGTTAGTCGTTGCAATCATGATGCCCTCCAGTTGCTCCATCTCCTGCAAGATGATGTCCTGCATGGCATTCTCTATCTTATCTACCCTTTTCGTAGCACCCTCCGCACGCTTGTTGAGCAAGGCATCTGCCTCGTTGAAGAGGAGAATCGGAGCCTTGGCATTGTTACGAGCCAGCTTGCCGTAACGTTCGAACACCGCCTTTATGTTCTGTTCTGTCTCTCCCACCCACTTCGATCGGATGCTCGGCACATCCACTAGCATGATGTCGCGCCCTGTGAGGCGTGCCAGCTGTTGAGCCGTCTCTGTCTTGCCTGTGCCAGGGCCGCCGTAAAAGAGGCAGGTAAAGCCTCGGCGCATGCCACGGTCCTTCAGGCGCTGCATTACGCGTTGCATACGGTCTTCGCTCAGAAGGTCCTGCAACTCACCGACCTGCTTACTCACGCGTGTATTATAATATAATGTCTTAGGCGAAATATCTTCGTGACGTGTCACATTAGCACGACTTTCGTTCTTTACAGCAAGGTGCAGTTCGGCGAGGATTTCTTCCTTCGAATAGTTGGTGATGCGCCAATGATCGGTCTCCACCTGTCCATCATTATTCGAATACTCCACAAGTTTCTTTGACATCAGCACATGCGAACCTTGCTCAAGTTCATTCATGTGCCTGCGAAAATTGCTACGTGAGAAGTAGTCATCCAGATCGCCACGCGCAATATACTCATCATGATCGTTCATATAGATCATGCACATAGCCAGATAGAGCACCAAGTCAGTGTCATCAAGATGCAATCCCTGCAGGCGCTGGCAAAGCAAGAGTTGCATATTGCTTTCAATCAGCGTATGCAAGCGCGCATACAAATCATCATCCTCAATCTCCTCTTTGTCTCGCATCTCCAGATAACTAAACACCAGATCCATCACCTCCTGCGCCGTGAGGTCATCTATAGGATCAGGCTCGGGCAGTGTATCTTTTTTCAGGTAATCCAGCACTTTGTTTGGTACGCGAAAGGTGACATCTCCATCGCGGTCCTTACGACGCATGATGGCCCCACGCCGTACCAAAGCATCGTTTTCCTCCCTCACTGACAACACTTGCAGAGGGCGCACATCAAAATGGTTAGCAATGTCACGATAATTAATGCGTGGATCGGTAAACTGATCTACAAACACTGAGAACAACATCACTTGCATAGGAGTCATGCCCAATCGCTTTGACAATTCCTTCGTCAACTGTAGTACCTCGCCTTCCATCGTCAGATTCTCCTGGTCCTTGGTACGTGATGCAATCTCCATAGCCAGAGCAATAGCTGACATTTTCTTCAAATTCATCTTCTTTTCGGTTGTCTTCATAGCGTATATCGTTTTGTTTTGTGCAAAAATAATGCTGAGATGTGACGCTTGACACATCTCAGCATTAATATAGTAACCTTTAAAGAAAATTTCAAATTTGAAGGCAACTATTTTCAAGAAAAATCAGAACCAGCACATATTCATCTCTTTCAGGAATTCCTCTGTAATCGGGTAGCCAGAGGCATCACACAGCACCGCATCGATATCGCAATATGGACACAACGCAGTCTTTGTTCCATCGGCTTCTTTGAGGAAGTTAACTTCGCTGGCAGGAAAGATACTCTTACAAGAGAAACATCCACAGACATTCGACCTCAGAACACTCTCTTCGTTTCCAATCGATGCCCGATGAGCATCCTTCAGATACTTATATCTTGGAGTGAAAGGATAGCATATCTTCTGTACCGCCTCTTCCGACACATGATGATCTCCTGGAATTTCAAAGAAAGTACCGATATCCTCAATGTAATCATTCTTATATGTATCGGCCAACAACTCGTCGTTCTCGGCAAAATAAGCAGTAATCAGACTTCGCTCTTCATTGCTGAACGACTTAAGCTGTGGTTCAAACGCAGCGTATGTGGCAACCATATCTTTCGAGGAATCAGGTAGACGATTATGTGGACCTAACTTAGGCAATTCCGCAGATGGTGAGTAGCATGGATTGATGACTATGCGCCGGACACCTGTGGTGAGCAACGTCAGGAAACCTCCGAGCGAAGAACCTACCACCAGGTCAATCTGTTCGCGATCAATGGTCTCTCGGATCTGCTTCAAGGCCTTAGCACAGTCTTCCTGATCGTAGTCCATACCTATCACCTGCCACTCATCCTGTGGCATATATTTCCTGAACAATTGGCAACTGCGGCCTTCTGGCGAGCCATTGTAGCCATGTATGTATAAGAGTTTCTTCATACTAACGATCATAGAGAAGCAAGCATTCCTAAAAAAATGAAAATAGCAATAATCCAAACAATGCATCCGAATACATTTCCGAAGCAATGACCCACTCCCTGAAAGATAAAAGATATTATGTGTCTGAGTATCTCAAGAATCCATCCTCCTATGCTCAGAAGGCACAGGAGGACGATAAT
>JAZQOF010000021.1:0-33260 GCA_045627785.1 Bacteroidales bacterium
AACTGTCTGAAGGCAAGGGATTTCACACACCACATTCTCTACAGAACGCATTTCGCATGCATCTAGAGTTTGCTGATAGTGGGGATATGCGCAACACTACCTTTCTGAAATAAATCTGCATATTTGTAATGTTTACTCTCCATCCACAGGTAGGAAGAAAATCGCCCCTGCCTGTGGTATTTATTATATATAGGTTTATTAATATGTGTGCGTTTTAAGGTATGTTGTACCAAAGATTGAGTTCAAGCCTATTGAAGAAGTTATAAAAGAAGATCTTGATACGAGACGAGGATAAAAAATTTTCTACACTCAAATAAACCCCTCACTCCTCACAGAAGTATTTAAACTACTGAAATATAAACGCATATAGCGTGAGGAGTTGGTTCACAACTCCTCACAGGTCCTCACAGAAGCGCTTGACTCTAAATTAGGGTGAACAACAAAAATCAGAGTTTACTCTACAAAATGTGTGAGGAGATGTGAGGAGTTCGGTTAAACTCCTCACACGTGTAACGCAATGAAATACAAAGAGTAAAGTGAGCTTGTGAGGAGTGAGGAGAAAATTTGCGTTCGCAAAAAAAATTTAGCATTAAGAGCATAGAGTCAACGCGACAAGAGCCTATCGCCGCTCCACCATCGCAAGGATGTCTCCCTTGCTCATCTCCATCCTGATCACTGCACCCCAGGCGTTGCCAAAATCCTTGACAGAATTGCCAAGCATATAGACATCATCGTCGATGATCAGGAATCGGTCGTGGTTCTTGTCGGAGAACTGGATGAAGTCTATCTCGACATCTGGAAACTGCTTGTTGTATTTCTCCAGGTCTGCAATGAACTTAGCTCTATAGCGCGAATGTATTGTTGCCTTAACACCTTTCTCCCGTTTCGACAGAATGGCCAGTACGGTATCGTCAACATAGTTGTCGATAAGCACAATATCGCGCTTTGCACTGCGCACAAGGTCTGAAATGTAGTTCCAGGCATCGAACACGCAGCCGTTGCCAAAAAGCAGTTCCTTCGGCTCCTCGTTGGTCTTGATGTAGAGGTCGATCTGCTCCTGCTGATGCTCTACTTTTTGTTCAAGTAACAAAAATCTTTTATCTGTGTTCTCCTGCAAAGCGATGAATCGGTCATCTATCTGTCGTTGGATTTGATAATTATGATTAACTGCTCCTCCTTTTAAGAGATAATCCTTTAATATTTTGGTTGCCCACTGCCTAAATTGAATGCCTCGCTTGGTATTTACCCGATATCCAACAGATATAATCATATCTAGATTATAATAAGGAATCGTACGTGTAACTTTTCTTATTCCTTCTATTTGAACTTGTCGGATTTTCCGACAGGTTGAACACTCTGTCAATTCTTCTTCAGAATAGATGTGCTTTATGTGTTCAACAATATTTGTTCTTGATGAATCAAAGACTAATGCCATTTGTTGTTGCGTCAGCCACACGGTTTCATTTTCAAGTCGTACCTCTAACTTGATAGTCTCACTCGGGTGATACAATATCACCTCGCCTTTCTTCTGGATCTCTTGTTCCATAGATGTTCTGAAATTTGGTTTTTATAAGTTACAATGATCATTACACTTTGCGTGAATGATTTATGGTGCAAAGATAGAGATTATATTTCTTATCTCCAAATGTATATGTTGTAAAATTTAGTGATTGATGCGGACGATTCCTGCTTTCTGTCGTCAAACTGCTCCGATCGGGCTCCCCAGAATTTCGAAATGTCATCGGAGCAGATGGTTTGGGCTACGAGAAAACAGGAAGTGTCATCGACATTTGGCGACATCAACACAATGTACAAAGTGTTGATGTCGACGCATGGAGATTGGGCTTAGGAGTTTTTAAAAATCTAATCTCCAAACGGAGAATGGACTTCCGGGAAGTCGGAAATGTCTTCGTAGAGATACGATGACTACTCTTGCCGACAAGAGTTCTGATCGTATCAGTTGGATGACTACTCCAGAAAAGTTTCGTGCTCATCGACGCGCGTCGACGAGTACACGGGAAGTCCGGAGAACTGATTGACGGTCGTCAAAGACTTCTCGGGAAACTCCGAGAACCGATTGACGAGCGTCAATGCTAATTACCTGAACGAGATCCAATCAACTTCGGCAGTACCTCCATCGAGAGTAACAGTAATATTGTGAACTCCGTTCGTGCCTGTCGCAAGGCTGAATGTCTGTTCTGTCCAAACAGCTGCGTCTTTGAGAGTTACCTTTGCGAGCTTGACACCATCGGCACAGATTGTGAGAGTTGCGTTGTTCTTGACTGCATTCACGCGGAGTGTCACTTCCTTGACGCCTTCGCCGAAATCGACAGTATTGTATGTCACACGGTCACTGCACTTGGTGAAAATAGTTTTCCATCCGTCGAAAGGAACTGCTGGGTCGATGAAGTCGATTGCTGCTCCGGCTATTGATGAGTATCGATCGATGTTGATCTGTGAAGTTGCCTTTGTCACGCCTACACCACGAAGAGTTGGCTGCACCTCACGGATTGTACCATCGGCATTGAAGAAGAGAGAGTCAACTCGTACCGAACGATTCTTGTCGAAATCTACCGAGTAGTCGTTGTGATGATAGAAGAGGTAGTACTGTCCTTCATATTCAACAATCGAATGGTGGTTGGTCCAGCAGCCTGTAGGCGATTCCTGCATGATGATACCTTTATATTCGAATGGACCAAGTGGATTGTCGCTCATTGCATAAGCAAGACATTCTGTATGATTGTCGCTTGGTTTGCCATCAGGTCCAAGGTCTCCAGCTTTACCTCGTACCCAAGGATAGGTGAGATAATATTTACCTCCACGCTTGAACGCGAACGGACCTTCCATCAGACCAGCCTTAGGAAGTGTAGCTGCCACGTCAACACCGACTCGTGTCATCTTGCGGTCGCCGAATGAAATCTCCTGCTTTGGAGTGTCATCAGCCAAACCCGAGAAATCATCCTTGAGCTGAGCAGCAATAAGTCCGCCTCCGCCCCAATAGATGTACCACTTTCCATCGTAGCCCTGAAGCACACATGGGTCAATACCTGAAATGCCTTCGATATTCTTTTTCCAAGCCCTGAACGGTCCTTCCGGCTTGTCTGCCTCTGCTATGCCAATGCCGAATCCGCGTCCGTCCTTGACATTTGCAGGGAAGAAGAAATAGTATTTTCCATCCTTCTCGATACAATCTGGTGCCCACATAGAGTAGGAAGTTGGATTTCCCCATGGCACATCCTTCTGGTCAAGAATCATACCGAGATCCTGCCAGTCTGTGAGATTGTCGGTTGTATAGACATGATAGTCGGCCATACAGAACCACTTGCGTTCAGGTTCTACAGGACTGATAATGTCATGAGAAGGATAAACATAGAGTTTGCCGTTGAAGACTCGAGCTGTAGGATCAGCCGAATACAAACCTTTGATGATCGGATTCTGGGCGTTTACAGAAACCGCAAGGATTGCGAAAATAGATAAGAGTAATTTTTTCATATATATTAAAGTAATGTTTACTAATTCATAATTGATAATTGATAATTGGCTTCGCGCTGCAAGGAGATACCAAGAAACCAACTTGGTTTTCCCAAAAAGATAATAAAAAAAAGAGATACCAAGAAAAATAGAGGACTATTTTTCTTGGTATCAGATTTTAAGATTACAAACCAAAGTGTTTATTTTTAAGGTATCGTGTTATGGTTATGTATTTCAAGGTTCGGCAAAGGTACGGTTTTATTTCTCAACTGCCAAATAAAAATATCAAAAAATGCCGTATTTGTATCATTTTATAGAAAATTTGAATCATTTCCCCAAATATTTTCAAAAAATAAGCGACAAACTGTCTCTGGCACGGATTTTGTTGTAGAGATTGCACTAGAAAGGCAACTGCTATTCTGAGGCCTTTGTAACTATAGTACAATATTAAATATATAAAGAAATATGGCACAAAAAACTGGTTCAATCAATGTGACATCGGAAAACATCTTCCCTGTCATCAAGAAATTCCTTTATAGTGATCACGAGATTTTCCTCCGTGGGCTCGTAAGTAATGCAGTCGATGCAACACAGCAACTCAAGACTCTTGCACGTGCTGGTGAATTCCAGGGCAATGTTGACGATCTCAAGGTTTCGGTAAGCGTAGATCCTGAAGCTGGAACACTCACAGTAAGCGATCAGGGTATCGGCATGACAGCTGAGGAAATCGACAAATACATCAACCAGATCGCATTCTCTGGCGCAACAGAGTTCCTCGATAAATACAAGAAAGACGGTGCAAGCATCATCGGTCATTTCGGTCTCGGCTTCTACTCGGCATTCATGGTGAGCAAGAAGGTTGAGATCCGTTCGAAGTCATACAAAGACGAGCCTGCTACTCTCTGGAGCTGCGAAGGCAACCCAGACTTCACAATGGACGAGTGCGACAAGGCAGAACGCGGTACAGACATCATTCTCTACCTTGATGATGATAACAAAGAGAATATGTCGAAGAAATCGACCATCGAAGGTCTTCTTAAAAAGTACTGCAAGTACCTACCTATTCCTGTAATCTTCGGCAAGAAGACTACTTGGAAGGACGGTAAGGAAGTAGATACAGAGGAAGATAACCAGATCAACGAGACAACTCCTCTCTGGACTCGTCAGCCAGCAGATCTCAAGGACGAAGACTATCTCAAGTTCTATCATGACCTCTACCCTATGGGTCCTGATCCATTGTTCTGGATTCACCTCAATGTTGACTTCCCATTCCACCTCACAGGTATTCTCTATTTCCCAAAGATCGAGAACAACGAATTCCGTCGCGATAAGATCCAGCTCTTCTGTAATCAGGTATTCGTTACCGATCAGGTAGAAGGCGTCGTTCCAGAGTTCATGATGCTCCTTCACGGTGTAATCGACTCACCGGATATCCCATTGAACGTAAGCCGTAGCTACCTCCAGAGCGACCAGAACGTAAAGAAGATCAGCGGTTACATCACTCGTAAGGTTGCCGATCGTCTTCAGGAAATCTTCAACGAAGACCGTAAGAAATACGAAGAGAAGTGGGATGACCTCAAGATCTTCATCGAATATGGCATGCTCTCTGACGAGAAGTTCTATGACAAGGCTGCAAACTTCTGCCTCGTGAAGAACGTGGATGGCTTCTACTACACTCTTGAAGAGTATCGCAAGCTCACAGAAGGCAACCAGACAGACAAGGACGGTCAGCTCTGCTATCTCTACTCAAACGACAAGACTGCACAGTATTCTTATATCGAGGCTGCCAAGGCAAAGGGTTATGACGTTCTTGAGATGGACGGACAGCTCGACACTCCATTCATGAACCAGCAGGAACAGAAACAGGAGAAGTGCCACTTCAGCCGTATTGACGCTGATACAATCACTAAGCTTATCAAGAAGGCTGATGACAAGAAGGTTGAGTTCAGCGAGGCTGAACGCCGTGAGAACGACAAGCTCTTCTCTAGCCAGATCCCAGAGTGCAAGAACGCCGAAGGAAAGCCTGTTGAATGGACAGTGGAATTCCAGGCTATGGATGAGACCGACAAGCCTGTGATGATCGCTCAGAACGAATGGATGCGCCGTATGAAGGAGATGAGCAAGATGCAGCCTGGCATGAACTATTATGGTATGATGCCGGATTCATACAACCTCATCGTCAACACAGAGCATCCTGTAGTAAAGAAGATCCTTACTCAGGCACATGCTGCAGTCGATGCCGATCTTCTTGCCGTAGTAAACGAAATCAGCGACAAGGAAGGACAGATCAAGCCTCTTGAGGACGAAAAGTATAAGGCAAAGGCTGGCGAATTTGCTCAGGACAAGCAGGATCTGCTCAAGGCTCTTCAGGACGACGTTAAGGCTTTGAAGGAAAAAGAGTCGGCAGAAATGCAGAAATATGGTGCAACAGACAATGCTCTTCGTCAGCTCATCGACCTCGCTCTCCTCGAAGGCGGAATGCTCAAGGGCGAAGCTCTCGCAGCATTCATCCGTCGCTCACAGCAGCTGCTCTAATCAATTGATAATTGACAATTCATAATTGATAATAACGCCCATCAGCCAAAAGGTTGATGGGCGCTTTATTTTTCGAACTTTTGATATAATTCCGCTTGTTGTTCTTCGCAGAAAACTATTACGAAGATGATTTACTTTACCATTACAATACCATCCTGCGAAGGTATTGTTACCTTATAAAGACCTTTAGCTTTGACTTTGACAGTAGAAAGAACTGGTTCGTTGCCACCAGAATAGAGTTCTACGTCCTGACCTTTGAACATTGGGAGATCAAGGTTGAGCTTCAATGGCTCTGCCGTTGCATTTACTGCTGCAAGATACCACTTATCTCCTTTGCGACGAGCTTCGACAACATACTTACCTGGATATCCGTCAATGAAACGTGTCTCATCCCATGTTGTAGGGACAGCCTTCAGGAAGTCCATGCAAACAGCTGGCGAATTCTCAAGGTTTTCTGGAACAAGTGCGAAGTTCTGGATAGGATTCTGGAAAAGAACGGTTGTTGCCAATTCAAACACATCGGTAGTCTTACGGAAATTACCACGTTCTGGTTTACGATGGAGACGACGACTCATAAAGCATCCGCCAAACTCCATGCATCCGATAGTATTACGGATGAATGTATGCAAGCAGGTATTCTCTGCCTCAACATCACAGAAATGCTGGTTAAAGTAGATGTTCTCACTAGCAAGAACAGCCTCACTGCCGACATAGTTAGGATACATACGTTCCCAACCGCGAGGTATCGTGCAACCGTGGAAGATCACCATGAGTCCATTATCATCGGCATCACTGAGAATCTGCTCATAAAGGCGCATTGTCTCCTGCTTGTCACCGCCGAAGAAATCGACCTTGATACCCTTGACACCAAGCGACTTCATCCATTGCATTTCCTTCTTGCGGATAATGCTGTTATCCATGCAGTTGATAGGACCTTGTTCGATATCATTCCAGTATCCGCTTGAGCTATACCAGAGGAACACATCGACATTCTTTGAGTGCGCATACTTAACAAGCTGCTCAATCTTCTCGCGACCGATGTTTGTGTCCCACCAGTTATCGATAAGCACATATTCGTAGCCCATAGCAGAAGAGAAATCGATGTACTTGACCTGATCGTCATAATTGATAGATTCATCCTGCCAAACGATCCAGCTCCATGTTCCACGTCCGAACTTATAATCGTTCTTTGTCTCATACTGAGGCTTCACATAGTTCCAAGGCACTGTTGTCTCTACAATTGGCTTGAGAGTTTCGCCAACAGTGATTGTACGCCACGCTGTTGATCCAGGAAGAGAGAATGCCGGTTCAATCGTACCATTACCGTTGTTTTCTTCCGGCATTGGATATTCTATTGTATAGAGTCCGTCTGTATAGTCGGAAAGACGGGAACCGCAGAAACGGCTATCTACGCCTGTCTCGCTGATCAACACCCAACCTTCAGAAGGAGCATTGACATGGAAAAGACAAGGGAATGTATAACCGTGACCATAAGCAGACTTCTGATCCATCGGAGCATCGAGCACATATTCCTCTTCATAGCTTGGCTTTGTACGCTTCCATCCGATCATCGAATCACTCTGAGGACAGATAAATGTTGTAGTGCCTTCCGGAAGACGGAAGCCTGTTGTTTCGTCCATGATTCGGATGCTTCCTGTCTCGCCATGACGCTTCATATTATATCGGAATGCAACATCATTATCTGAAACCATAAACTCGATTTCAAGGTTCTGCTTCTGCTCATTCTGAAGATTCCAGACAAGATGAGTGGATTTATAGCTCATCACACTTGCCTTGCTGCGATTCATTGTATAGGTATCGGCAACTGTATCGACTTTGCAATCCACTACAGTCATTCCTTTCGAGAAATCGCCGATATTTGCGACAAAACCCAATGGTGAATTATCGAGCATGGAAACACCGTTTAACGAAATGCTGTAAGTAGGAGTTCCGTCACAACTGAGATTAACAGCCAATGCTCCGTTTGGGCTTGTAACTGTTGTGTCGGCCAATGAGCTTAAAGGCATCAGGCCTGCGAATAAGAAAGATAATAGTTTTTTCATAATATATTGATATTAGTATTTCACTTTCAGAAATGATCTGCGGATATTCCGTGTTCCGTTGGAGAACTGAACAGAATAAGAGTCTCTTGTTTCATTATACTGAATGATAGTACCTTCGCCCAAGACCTCATGAACGACACGTGCACCTTTCGGTAAAGCGTCTTGAGAAGTCATCATAACAGGAGATTCTGCTTTAGTATTTTCAATGTCAGGTACAGAATAGTCCAATCCCATTGTCTGAACCAAACGACTGGCTTCCTGCCAAAGCATCTCGTCCATGTCTCCCTCTGTAACGAAGAGATTACGCTTGATCTCACGAAGGAAACGGCTTGGATACTTCGACAACCTTGCAGCTGCGCTGAATCCCTCACTCTCTGTGAGGAAAAGTTCTTTCTCGGCACGGGTAACAGCAACATACATCAGTCGACGCTCTTCCTCCTCTCCTTCGCCTTTTCTCTCGCGAAGAGTCTTCATGCTCGGGAAGATACCCTCACTGAGTCCGGCAACAAAGACGTATGGGAATTCAAGACCCTTGGATTGGTGGATAGTCATGAGGCGAACCTTCGGCGTTGCAGGTTTCTTATCCTTATTTGCCGGATTCGTACTGCCAGAACCATTCTCCATATCCATATTAGTATAGAGCGCAATCTCCTGAAGGTATCCGTCAATGGTCAAAGCATCATCCTGCAGATGCGCTTCTTCGTATGTATGTACACTCTGTAGCAGTTCTGTAAGATTCTCCAAGCGATCGGTATCATCGTCTTCACGAAGCATCTGCTTGTATCCGCTTCGTTCGAGAATATCATCGAGCACATCACTTATCACATGATCGCGGCGCTGAGTACTGATTACTGCACCATGTTCGTCAAGATAAACAGGAAGCTTCATGCGTTCCTCAACCATCTGGCGACACTCCTCAATCATATCAATGAAATGAATCATCGACTCCTTATACAATTCTCCAGCCGAGATATGTTTCTTCAATGCCTCATACAGAGTTGTTCCATCCTTATCGGCAAATGCCTTAAGTTTACTGAGATAAACTTTTCCGACCTTGCGGCTTGGAGTATTGCAAATACGGAGGAATGACAAATCGTCTCCCTTGTCAATAAGCCTGAGATATGAAAGCGCGTCCTTAATCTCTGCGCGGTCGAAGAATCGGGTTCCGCCCCAAATGACATAGTCGATTCCGGCATTTACAAGTTCCTGTTCAATGCCACGTGACAGATAACTTGCACGATAAAGAATTGCGAAATCGGAATATGTGATGTTGTTTTGTTGTTCCGAACCTGAACCCTGAACCCTGGAACCTTCAACAAGATCCAAAATCTTCCTTGCAATCCACTTCGACTCTTCCTGATCGCTCCTGCCATGGAAATGAGTGACCTGTGTTCCTCCGTCTCTTGTGGTGAACAGATTCTTTGGCACACGGTTCCTGTTTCTGCTTATCACAGAATTAGCAAGATTGAGAATCGGTGACGTCGAACGGTAATTTTGATCAAGGATTATTGTGCGATCGGCATTGAACTCGATGAACATCTTCGGACGTGCGCCTCGCCATTCATAGATTGCCTGATCCGGATCTCCGACAATAAAGAGATTATGATGTATTCCCTGTAGTGTCTCAACGATGGTCCAATCTGACTTATTGCAGTCCTGTGCCTCATCGAGCATAATATATTCCATCTCATTCTGCCAATATTCGCAGGCATCAGGGAACCGTTTGAGAATATGTATTGTGAAGAAAATGAGATCCTGAAAATCTAAAGAAAGAGTCTTCTTCTGCAACTGAAGATAACGCACCCACGCCATATTCCGGGTTGACTCCGGATCTTGCGCCGATTTATCGAACGACTCGCTTAATCCCTCCGTGAGCATCATGCGGTCGATATAGTTCGGCTGCTGAAGGAATTCGGCAATCTTACGGTTTCCGACTCCATCAAGAAATTGTCCTACCGTCTCGACCGTACGATTAAGTCCCAATTCCTCCATCACCTGCTTAGCAAGCTGCTTCTGGTCATCCTCATCAAGAATCGTGAAAGACTTTGGATATCCAAGTCGATGTATTTCCTGGCGAAGGAACTTCACACAGAAACCGTGAATAGTACAGACGAAATCATTATAGTCACCACTTGGCACCATCTTATGGATTCGCTGACGCATCTCTTGTGCCGCCTTATTGGTGAATGTGAGACAAAGGATATTTGCCGGATCTACTCCGAGTACATTGACAAGATAGGCATAGCGGCAAGTGAGCGCCTTAGTCTTTCCCGACCCCGCTCCTGCTACGACACGAATTCTTCCTTCCGTAGCCTCTACAGCCTCTCGCTGCCTGTTGTTCAACGACTCGAAATACTCGTCCTGCATTTTGTTATTTTCCTGTTAATCTATAGAGTTCTTCGTCACTGATACACTCACCATAAACGTAGAAATCTGATATCGTTGTATGAGAGAGATACTTGTCGCCATTGAAAGGCGCACGACCAAGCCAATTGAATGCAGGAGCTTCGGTGAAGATATCCTTAGGATTAGGGAAACCATCTTCTGCGCCGATAAGTTCGCCATCGACATATAGCTCGCCATGACCTTCTTTCTGACGGAATACAACAGTAATCCATCTGCCAAGTTCTGAAACTTCGCTCTTCTGGATTCCTGTTTCCTGGCTCCAGCCTCCTATAGAAGTCTCGCAACGCTGTTCGTTAATGCGATATGCGTGATATGGTCCTTCTTTCTCTGCGTTTGCTTCGAGACAAGAGAAACACCAAAGGAAATATCCGTATCCTTCTACCTTAACCGAATCGTCGATCATATATCGTGCGAAGATACTGAAATCTGTGAGTTCAGACATCACCTTGCCTGCTTCTTCTGTCATGTCGAAATAAGCGGAATCTGTATTGAGACACAAGTAGCCATCCTTTGCAACTGCGCCATTCTTCAATTGTGATTCATCGACCAAAGAGAAATTATAATAGTTAAGCACAATGTTGTATTTCTTCTCTTGTGTACAAGAAAAGAATGTCATTGCTACGAGAGAAAATACAAAAATAAAAATTCCTTTTTTCATAACTTTGTGTGACGCTAAAAATATGTGCAAATATAAGATTTTTTCGTTATTTCGAATATAAATTCTTCGAAAAATATACATTATATATTATTTGTAAAAAGATAAAATAATATTATTCACTTTTTTCTTGTACTTTTGTAATATTATTCCTACCTTTGATGTTGTGAAAACACGAATTAAACAAACATAAAACGACATGAAAAAAATCTTTTGCTATCTTATGGGAATAAGTGCACTTGCATCAAGCTGTACTCCAAAAGAGCCTCAGTTGGGCAAAGATCCTATCGAGAAAGTGATTGCTGCAATGACTCTCGAAGAGAAGGCTAACTTCGTAGTGGGTGTAGAACGTCTTAAGGCAACTCCTCCTCCTGCTGCTCCAGGTATGCCTATCCGTGCAATGTTCACTCCTGAGTTCCAGGCTCAGCTTGACGCTTGTGAGACTGATGAGGAACGTGCCTTACTCTTTATCGCAACATCGACAAGCACAGAGAAGGTTGCAGGTGCTGCTGGTCAGCATTACGCTGTGCCTCGTCTCGGCATCGAACCTATCACATACGCTGATGGCCCTGCTGGTCTTCGTATCGATCCGACTCGCAAGGACGATGACAATGAATACTACTGCACAGCGTTTCCTGTAGGTGCTACTCTCGCTGCATCGTGGGATGTGGATCTCGTCAAGGATGTAACAACAGCTATGGGCGAAGAGGTTAAGGAATATGGAGTTGACGTTCTCCTCGCTCCTGCAATCAACATTCATCGTTCGCCTCTCTGTGGCCGTAACTTCGAGTATTATTCTGAGGATCCGATCCTTGCAGGTAAGATTGCTTCTGCCTATATCAATGGTATCCAGAGCAATGAGGTTGGTGTTTCGCTCAAGCATTTTGCCGTAAACAGCCAGGAAACTGTGAGAAACGGTGTCGATGCTCAGCTTAGTGAACGAGCTCTTCGTGAGATCTATCTCAAGGGTTTTGAGATTGCTGTTAAGGAAAGCCAGCCTTGGACTATCATGTCTTCGTACAACAAGATCAATGGCGTCCTTGCTTCTGAGAATCATTTCACACTCACAGAGATTCTTCGCGGCGAATGGGGCTTCGAAGGCTTTGTTATGACCGACTGGTGGGCTGAAGAGAATGGTGCTCGTCAGATTGCTGCAGGTAATGACCTTATCATGCCTGGTACTCAGCGTCAGTATGATGAAATTGTAAATGGTGTCAAGGATGGTTCTCTTGACGAGAAGCTTCTTGATCTCGCTATCAAGAACATTATGGGCATCATGCTCAAGACTCCTACCTACAAGCATTACAAATACAGCAACAAACCAGATCTCGCTGCTCACGCAAAGGTTACACGTCAGGCAGCGACCGACGGTATGGTACTTTTGAAGAATGCTGCGAAGACTCTTCCTCTCACTGGAAAGACTGTTGCACTCTTCGGTACTGCTTCATACGATCTTCTCGTCGGTGGTTCTGGTTCCGGTAATGTAAACCGCAAATACAAGGTTTCTCTCAACGAAGGTCTTCAGAACAATGGCGTTACACTCGAGCCTTCTATCAACGATGTTTATACAACATACATCAAGACTCAGAAGGACGCTATGCCGAAGGAGAATTTCTGGGCAGTTCCTGTTGTTGCAGAAATGACTCTTGACAAGGCTCAGGTAAAGAAAGCTGTTGCTGCTGCCGATGTAGCTGTAATCACAATCAGTCGTATGGCTGGCGAAGGAGGTGACCGTGAAGTGAAGGCAGGTGATTATCTCTTAAGCGATATCGAGGCACAGAACCTCAAGCTCGTTTGCACAGAAGCACACGCTGCAGGCAAGAAGGCAATCCTCGTACTTAATATGGGTAGCATGGTTGACTTTACAAGTTTCATCGATATGCCTGATGCAGTACTTCACGCTTGGATGGGTGGACAGGAAATGGGTAACTCTCTCGCAGATGTTCTTCTTGGCAAGGTTAATCCTTCGGGTAAGCTTCCATTTACTTGGGCCAAGAACTACAACGACTATTCTTCAAGCAACAACTTCCCTGAGTCGGACGGCAATGCTGCTATCGTTCGCTACGAAGAAGATGTAATGGTAGGCTATCGTCATTTCGATACAAATAATGTCAAGCCACTCTTCCCATTCGGTTTCGGTCTTTCTTATACTTCATTTGAGTATAGCAATATCGCAGCTGCTCAGGAAGACGATAAGATTACAGTTACTCTCGATGTCAAGAATACTGGTGAAGTTGCTGGTCGCGAGGTTGTTCAGCTTTATGTTGCTATGCCAAAGGTTGAAGGTCTTCTTCAGCCAGTTAAGGAACTCAAGGCATTTGCAAAGACTCAGTCAATCAATCCTGGCGAATCGTCTTCGTTGACTTTGACACTCAGCAAGGATGATCTCAAGTACTTTGACGAAGCATCTAAGCAGTGGATTCTTGCAGAAGGCGAATATACTCTTATGGTTGCAGCTAACGCGGAAGATGTTCGTCTGTTCAAATCTATTGCTCTCTAAATTTCTAACGAACTGATATTTATGAAAAAACTGATTTTTCTTCTCTCCTCCCTCGCCATCACAACGGCGACACAGGCGCAGAACAAACTTTATCCTGATGAATTTCCTTTGCAGGATGTAACCTTGCTTGACGGACCTCTGAAGCACGCTTGCGACCTCAACGCGCATGTACTGCTTCGCTACGACGTTGACCGTTTGTTGGCTCCTTTCCGCAAGGAAGCAGGATTGCCAGAGATAGCTCCGCTATTCCCTAACTGGGCAGGTCTCGATGGTCATGTTGGTGGTCATTACCTCACAGCACTTGCTTTCTACGCTGCTCAGGGTAACAAGGAATGTGAAGGTCGTATGTTGTACATGATCGGTGAACTGAAGAAGTGCGCTGAGGCAGCAGAGAAGAACTTTCCTGTTTGGGGAAAAGGTTACCTTGGAGGTGTTCCACAAAGCGACAAGATGTGGACAGGCTTCAAGAAAGGAGAATTCCGTACTTTCAATAGTGCATGGGTACCTTTTTATAATATTCACAAGGTCCAGGCAGGTCTTCGTGACGCTTGGCTATATTGTGGCAATGAGGACGCAAAAGAACTTTTCCTCGGCACATGCAACTGGCTTATTGATGTCGCAGCCAACGTAAGCGATGAGAAGCTTGAGGAACTCCTCGGCATGGAACATGGTGGTGTAAACGAGGTATTGGCCGATGCTTATCAGATAACCGGCGAACAGAAATACCTCGACGCAGCTAAACGCTATTCTCATAAGTGGCTCCTCAATCCTATGCATGAACACAATGGCAAGCATCTCGACTTGATTCATGCCAACACACAGGTTCCTAAGGTTGTTGGCTTCGCTCGTGTAGGTGAATTAGCCAACGACGAATATTACAAGGAAGGCGCTCGTTTCTTCTGGGACGAGGTTGTCAATCGTCGCAGCCTTTCGGTTGGTGGCAACAGCCGTCGCGAGCATTTCCCAAGTCCGGAAGCTTGTATCGACTGGACACAGGATATCGATGGACTTGAGTCGTGTAACACCAACAACATGCTCAAACTAACAGAGGACTTGCATCGCATGGATCCGAACAACGCTCTTTATGCCGACTTCTACGAACGTGCGACCTTCAACCATATCCTCTCTACTCAGCATCCTGAGCACGGTGGCTATGTATATTTCACTTCAGCACGTCCTCGTCACTATCGCAACTACTCAGTACCGAACGAGGCTATGTGGTGCTGCGTAGGTACAGGTATGGAGAATCACGGAAAGTATGGACAGTTCATCTATACACACGATGGCAACAATTCATTGACAGTAAATCTTTACGCTGCCTCTGAGCTTAACTGGGAGGAACTTGGCGTGAAGTTGCGTCAGGAGACACAGTTCCCTTACGGCGAGAGCAGTAAGATCACTATTGCTGAAGGTAAGGGTAAGTTCACACTCAAGCTTCGCTATCCAAGCTGGGTCCGCGAGGGAAAATTTGCTGTCAAAATCAATGGTAAGAATGTCAAGGCTAAGGGTTGGAAGCCTGGCACATACATCGACCTCAACGAGAACTGGAAGCAAGGCGACGTTATCGACATCAACTTCCCAATGCATGCCTCTATCGAACACATGCCAAATGTGCCACAGTATATTTCGATTATGTATGGTCCAATAGCTCTCGGTATGAAGACCGGCACCGAAGATCTTGCTGGACTTCTTGCTGATGACAGCCGCTTCGGACAGATGGCAACAGGCCAGAAACTCCCAGTCGATCAAGCTCCATATCTCATTGCCAACAAGGTAGAGGATATTGCCAATGATCTCGAGCCAATTGCTGGCAAGCCTTTGCACTTCAACCTTAAGACTCGTATGGAGAATAAGATTGAAGGCGAGTTGCAGCCATTCTTCGAGATTCACGACAGCCGCTATATGCTCTACTGGCTCGCTTTGAGTTCTGACGGCTACAAGGATTATATCGACAATCTTGCTAAGGAAGAAAAGGCTCGCATGGAGCTTGAAGCTGCCACTACCGATAAGGTGCAGCCTGGTGAGCAACAGCCAGAGAGCGACCACTTCATGGAGGCAGATGAGACTTCGACACGCGGTATTACCAATGACGTTCCATTCCGCGATGCACGCAATGGCGGTTCATTCAGCTACCTGATGCAGACTAAGGGTCGCACAGATCTCAGTGTACGTATCCGCTATTGGGGCCAAGATGAGTGGCGTACATGCGAATACGACCTCTATGTCGATGACACTCTCGTTACTTCGGTCAACAACTCTCGCAAGTGGCGCAGCTCACAGTGGAAGTACGAAACATACAAAATACCTGCTTCCGCTCTCAAGGGCAAGAAACAGGTTCGCGTTAAGTTTGTCGCTAAGCCTAACCGACAGGTCGGCGAGATCTATGAAGTAAGATTGGTTAAGTAAAACAAGTTTTACTAAATAAGAAATATTATATTAAAAATCATATCGCCAATCATATCCACCTAAATAATATATCCACCCTCACATTAGCGGGGGTGGATATTATTTTATATTTGTTACTTATTATTTGCTGGGTCTTTTGGCACAGCTTCATTGTTTTCTCTAGATTGATTAGTATTAATCGTTATCAACAAGTTCTTCCTCGATAATCTCGTCTTCGATCTCTTCTGTTTCAGCAGTGAGAGATACAAGGCGGTTGTTGATCTTACATTGCAAGCCATCCTGGTTGACAAGGAAATCTACAATCGAAGGTTTGATTCGCACCTTGACTCCCCGTGAACGCAAATCGACTTTAATGCCTTTAGCATCGTCATGAAGCTCAAAGAAGAGATCGGAGTTGGCTTTCTGCTGATCATCTTCGGTCATCTCTTCAAGAATCGTCTTGCTCAAAAGATTGACCATCGACTTGGTCATTGCATTGATATCTGCCACAACAGTAAGGCTTTCCAGGAGTCGGTCGGCAATATCACTGAACTGCTGAATCTTTAGAATCGCAAACTCACGATCGAAGACATTTGTTACTTGACGCACGAAACGCTTTGGCTGATATTTTGCCGTAATGTAAAGATACATACCTTCTTTGCAATATCCGCGATATGCAGGATAAGCTTCTCCGAAGAGTGGGAATTCATGCGATCCGCTATAGTCTTCGATCGTCACGACGCCCCAAGGATTTCCTGCCTTACTTATTCCTTCGCGGAAACCTGTTACCAATCCGCCGCAAGTAATCTCACGATTCTGCAAACGGTCGATTTCGGCAATCTCTTCCGGTTTGAGGGAGTTGAGAGCAGTGAGCTGTTCCTCACGCGAACGAGGATTCGGCACCTTACTCAGTTCCTTCATCGTAGTATTGCAGGCATAAAGGAGCTGATACTTATACTCGTCGAGCGGATGTGCAGAAAGATAAAGACCGACATAGTCTTTTTCCAGTTCCAGACGCTGAAGTGTGCTCATCGGTTCTCCATCAGGAATCTTTGGATGTGCAATCTCGATTGCATCTTCACCCATATCACCGAAAAGACTATTCTCGTTCGACTCCTTATCGGCGCGGAACTTCTGTCCGTACTTCACAAGTGCATCGATAAATGACTCGCCTCTAAGGTCAGTACCGAGATACTGCTCGCGACGAACATTGCCAAGTGAATCGAATGCGCCCGACATAACAAGAGCTTCGATACAATTCTTCTTGATTGCTCCAGGTTCAACACGTTCAACGAAATCGAAGATATCCTTGTATGGTCCATTTGCCTGACGTTCCTTCACGATAGCTTCAGCTGCACCTTCGCCCACACTCTGAATCTTGAACAAGCCGAAACGCACAGCACCGTCTTCGTCGACAGAGTGACGGACGCGCGACTTGTTGATATCAGGTCCTTTGACGTCGATGCCCATTCGCTTACACTCAGCCATCTGCTTTGCCACTTCCTTGATATCTCCTGAACGAGAGATAACTGCAGCCATATACTGTGCTGTATAGTGTGCTTTGAGATAAGCAGTCTGATAGGCAACCCAGGCATAGCATACGGCATGACTCTTATTGAAGGCATAGGATGCGAATTTCTCCCAGTCACCCCAGATCTTCTCAAGGATCTTCGGATCATGACCATTCTTCACACCGCCGTCGATGAACTTTGGCTTCATCTTATCGACGATGTCTTTCTTCTTCTTACCCATCGCCTTACGGAGAGCATCACTTTCGCCTCGTGTGAAGTCGGCAAGCAAACGGGAAAGAAGCATGACCTGCTCCTGATAAACGGTAATACCATAAGTATCCTTAAGGTATTTCTCCATCACAGGAATATCGTAAGTGATAGGTTCGCGACCATTCTTTCTTGCGATGAACGAAGGGATATAATCCATTGGTCCAGGGCGATATAACGCATTCATTGCGACGATATCACCGATGCAGTCAGGCTTGAGTTCACGCAGATATTTCTGCATTCCAGGACTTTCAAACTGGAACGTACCGATTGTCGATCCATCCTGGAAAAGTTTATATGTCAGTTCGTCATCAATAGGAATATTATCCATATCGATGATGTCACCAGTTGTCTCTTTGATGTTGTCCAAAGCCTCGTTGATGATACCAAGAGTCTTAAGACCGAGGAAGTCCATCTTGATCAAACCTGTTGATTCGATCACATGACCATCATATTGGGTAACAAGAAGTTTAGTTCCGTGATCATCGACCACAGAAACAGGCACAACGGTATCGATAGGATCTCGTCCGATGATCATACCACAGGCATGAACGCCCGTGCCTCGCACATTGCCCTCAAGCATCTGTCCGAGATTCATCACATTTCGGATCTTAGGATCTGGACTTACGCAAGCATCAGCCATTTCCTTTACGACCTTGATACAGTTCTTGAGATTGCACTTCAATGCCTTACCGTTTTCTTCAGGCATACGATCAGGAACCAAAGCAGCAAGACGGTTGGCTTCAGGGATCGGCACCTTCTCAACGCGAGCCATATCCTTGAGCACCATCTTTGTCGCCATCGTACCATAAGTGATGATGTGCGAAACTCGATCGGCACCATATTTATTCTGAACCCACTCGATTACCTTTGCACGACCATCATCGTCAAAGTCGGTATCGATATCAGGAAGTGAGATACGGTCAGGATTGAGGAAACGCTCGAAAAGCAAGTCGTACTTGATTGGGTCAATCTTTGTGATCTCCAAGCAATAGGCTACAGCACTACCTGCAGCCGATCCACGACCTGGACCTACAGACACTCCAAGTTCTTCGCGCGAAGCACGTATGAAGTCGGACACGATAAGGAAGTATCCAGGGAAACCCATCGTCTTCATGATGTGGAGCTCGAACTTGATTCGTTCCCATACATCTGGACGAAGCGCTTTTATGATATTCTCATCGTCGTCGAATGCTGCATCCTTATAGTCGCTTTCGCAACCATATTCCTTAATAAGGTATCTCTTTCGCGCACCTTGAAGAGCAAGATGCTTGAGATAATCTGCCTCGAACTTGATACGATAGAGCTTATCATATCCGCCGAGTTTCCTGATCTTACCTTCAGCATCCTCTTGCGACATGACGACATTGCCGTTCTCATCTTGAGTGAATTCGTCGAAGATATCCTTTTCAGTGAGTCGCTGACGGTATTCGTCTTCGTTGCCGAACTCCGCAGGAATCTCGAAGTTTGGCATGATAGGACCATTCTCAATATCGTATGTCTCAATCTTATCGACAATCTCAACGGTGTTGCGAAGAGCCTCTGGAACATCCTGGAAGAGGTCGTTCATCTCGGCAGTAGTCTTAAACCACTCCTGCTTTGTGTATCGCATTCGGTTCGGATCGTCGAGATCCTTGCCTGTATTCAGACAGATTAGGTGATCGTGAGCGTCGCCATTCTCTTCGTCCACAAAATGCACATCGTTAGAACAGATAAGCTTCACACCACATTTCTCAGACATCTGCTGAAGAAACTCGTTGTAAGGCTTCTGCTTCTCGTAACACTCAGGATTGTATAACGGGTCTTTTGAGATATGACGCTGTAACTCGAGGTAATAGTCATCGCCGAAGAGATTCTTATGCCACATGATAGCCTCTTCAGCACCTTCGATATCTCCTCGTTCAAATTTCTTGGCAACCTCGCTACCAAGACACGCACTACAACATATAAGATCCTCATGATACTGTTCAAGCACCTCATGATCGATTCGAGGACGCATATACAAACCCTCAACCCATCCTATCGAGACGAGCTTGATGAGGTTCTGGTATCCATGCTTATTCTTTGCCAGAAGGATAAGGTGCCAGCCGCTCATGTCTTCCTTTCCGTTTCGGCTGAATCTGTTACGACGAGCTACATAGACCTCACATCCGAAGATCGGCTTTACTGTTGCCTCTCCCGCTTTCTTCCAATCCTTGTTCATGGAATTGGCAGCGTCGAAGAAATCCTTGATACCGAACATGTTTCCGTGATCGGTAATAGCCATGCCAGGCATACCGTCGGCATGTGCTTTCTTCAACAGATTCTTGATCTTACATTGTCCGTCGAGCAGACTGAATTCTGTATGTACGTGTAAATGTGCGAAAGGTTCCAAACTATATTGTATTTAAAAGGTGTTGACCTTTACTTATTCAGAAATTCTCAATGCGACACGAACCAAAGCCTCTGAACCATCAGCTGTCTTCTTTCCATCGCGGTATAAAGTGAGAACATTCTCCAATCTCTTTCCTACTTCAGCTTTTTTGATCTTATGCTCACGCAAAAAGTCCCTTGATTTCAAAAGTACTCTAAGATTGGCCTGCTCTGTAGCTTTTGCAACTGCCTTCTTGCGAGCATAGGAATGATTGATGTCTGTTTCTTTTGCAACTGCCTCGGCAACGACCCAGTTGAGAGAATCTTCCATATAACGGTAGCAACGCTCTATTGCTTTTTCCAAATCAGCGTCAGCACCTGCTCCTACCCATTTTTCCTTCTCCAATTTCTTGAGATCGGCTTTCATTTCCTTCTTCATCTCCTTAGAGAGTTCCTTAACCTGTGCGTTGGCATAAGCAAAGCTTATAAAAGCGCAAACGACCAATAATAGAATCTTTTTCATAAGTCAGCAAATTTAAAATAATGAATACAGTAAAAGGAATGCAAATATAGTCATTCAAATTATCTTCTCCAAATATTCATATCCACAAAATGTTTTATTTTTTCTTTACCTACAAAATTTGAATAAAAATTTGGTGATATTACAATAAAAGTATATCTTTGCGAAAGACAAAACAGATTGCACGGATGCTAAATATCTATCGCGCTTCGGCTGGTGCCGGAAAGACTCACCATCTGACTGGAGAATTCCTGAAGTTTCTTTTCAGAAAAGATTACCTTCCGGAAAATGCAGATCATGAAACTCAGTTCAACGAGATTCTCGCAGTGACTTTCACCAACAAGTCAACTGCCGAGATGAAAGACCGTATCATCAAGGAACTGCACAAGCTTAGCGTTGATCATTCAGACTCTCATTATATAAAAGATCTGAGAGAGGACGGCAAAGGAGGAATGCTGACAGACGAAGAGGTCAAGAAAAAAGCCAGAAAATTCCTTACTGACATCCTCAATAACTACAGTGATTTTGCAATCAGCACCATCGATAGTTTTTTCCAGAAGATAGTAAGAAGCTTTGCACGTGAACTGAACCTGCAAAGTAACTATGAGATAGAACTCAATGCCGACAGAATCATAAAGACTGCCGTTTCTTCCTTCCTGGATAAGCTGGACGAAAAAGGTCACAGGAGACAATTCAACTGGATGCGAAAATTCAGCGACAAGAAACTCGAGGAAGGCAATAGCTGGAGTCTGGAAAACGATCTCATACAACTTGCATCTTCGGTATTGCTGAAAGAGGAGTACCGTGTCAGAAAAGAATCACTTAAGCTTATTACCGAGGATGCTGACTTTCTGAACAGCTATACAGAAAAAGCAAGACAGATAGAACGTAATTCCTATGCCAGAATCAAAGCCTTGGGCAAAGAGGGATTGGACATCCTGCGTGAGGAAGGTTTCACAACTACCGACTTCAAAAGTGGCAAAACCGGCAAGATGAGGATTCTTGAGAAATGGGAAGCTGGAGAATTCGTTGATCTTGATGAAACGCAACAAGGTTTTGCCGTATCTGACAAAGCCTGGTACAGAGCACCGAAAAACAAGAGTGACTTTGTAAAAACACTTCCACCTGACGCTACAATAAGACTTCAGAATGTATTTGCTGAAGCTATGGAACTAAGAGCGGATGGATTTTTCACCAACTATCATACAGCTAAAGCCATACTTGAGAACATCTATCAGCTGGGCATTCTGGCAGATATTGATGAGGAAGTTAATAAGATATGCAACGAAGAAGGCTCAATGCTGCTTGCCAGCACTACAGAGCTCCTCAATAAACTTATTACGATCGACGATGCTCCATTCATATATGAAAAGATTGGAACACGTATCTTCAGCTTCATGATCGATGAGTTCCAGGACACTTCAAAGATGCAATGGGAGAACTTCAAGCCCCTTATTGAAAACTCTCTTGCCGAAGGTCGTGGAAACCTCATTGTAGGCGATGTAAAACAAAGTATCTATCGTTGGCGAGGAAGCGACTGGAATCTATTGTACAAAGGTCTTAGGAACTTCTGTCCAGAACTAAGTCATGAAGACAAGGATACCCTCGATACGAATTACCGTTCACAACAGATTATCATCGAATTCAACAATGCGTTCTTCAAATATGCCGCATCGGTTCTTGATGCCAATATCGATGATTTGAATGTGAGTGATATTTTCAGCGATGTGAGTCAGAAAGTTCCAAAAGACAAGCTTGACGATGCTCCAGGATTGGTAAAAGCCGAGTTTATCGAAGTTGAAAAAGGCGACAAGTTTGAAGACCTTGCAATGGAAAGACTTCCTCAGGCAATTATGGATCTTGAGGATGCAGGTTTTAAGGCGAAGGATATTGCTATTCTTTGCCGCACAGGTGCGTTGTGCAAAAAGGCAGCCGATACCTTACTGAAATTCAAGACAGAAGGCGAATACGATTCACATTACGTCTTTGACATCATATCAAATGAGGCTTTATTACTCAGTTCGCGACATATAATACAGACGATCCTCAGCATATTCAAATATATACAGAATCCCGAATCGAAGATCCTGAAGGCTATTGCTTCGCTCAACTATCTTCAACAGAAAGGACTCTCTGAACAGGAAGCCGTCACGACATATTTTTCCGTAGGCGGAGGCATTGAGACTTTCCTCGAATTCTCAAACCGTCCGCTCTATGATATGCTGGAAGGTATTATCAGCCAGTTGCCGAATGTTGCTGAAGACATAGCTTTTGTCCAGGCATTCAGGGATTGCGTGATGGATTTCGCCAATTCAAAGAGATCAAGCCTTAGTGTTTTCCTTGAATGGTGGGAACTGAACAGCGAGAAAAAATGTATCAATACTCCTGAAGGACAGAATGCCATCCAGATCCTTACCATTCACAAGTCAAAGGGTCTTGGTATGCCTGCTGTCATACTGCCTTTCTGTGAAGGTACTGTTGATATCGAAACAAAGAATAAGAAAAATATCATCTGGTGTCATCCGAACAAAGAGCCATTCGCTGTCGATGATCTCTATCTTCCTATTACTTTGTCCAAGTCATTACAGGATACAATATTCGCTAAAGACTTCCAGGAAGAGAGGCTCAGAGCCGTGATAGATAACCTCAACACTATTTATGTTGCCTATACCCGTGCGAAAGAAGCACTGGTGCTCTTCTCTCCTGTTCCAAAGGCAGGCAATAATAGCAGCAAATCTGAAGTAACCCAGCAAAGCCTTCTCTATAACTTTGCAAAGATGTCTGATGCGATGTCTGACAACTCCCTTGTTTTTGGCGAACTCAGAAGGAAGAAGGATTATCTAAAAGACGAAGTGAAAGTTGCGGAAACAATCTCGCAAGATGATATGGAGATATCCACATCAAGAAAGATTCCACGTCTGTCCCTTAAGCATGACAAGATGATCAAGGAAATAGATGCCATAGAGAAAGGCAACTGTATTCATGATGCTTTGGCTGTAATTAAGGATAGTTCGGACATAGAACCTCAAATCAGCAAACTCTATAAAACGGGCAAGTTGAATGATTCGTATCTTTCCTGCGAAGACATGAAGTCTGAGATTGCACGACTTATAGCTCTGCCTGACGTTCGTGACTGGTTCAAACCTGGATTAATAGTCCTGAATGAAAAGACAATTCTTTCAAAGACAGTGTTGCGCGGAGGTAGAATCAAAGAGCAACATCGTCCGGACAGAATTATTATTGACAATGATAGAGTAATTGTGATTGACTATAAGACTGGTGAACAGCAAAGACATCACTACACTCAGGTAAGGGAATACATGAGATTCCTATCCCAGATGGGCTTTAAGAACGTTGAAGGATATATCTGGTACATATACCCTCATGAGATAAAGCCAGTAAGAAATTAACGCTGAGGAACCTCCTTGACCATCACATTTCTCAATGTGAATAAGACGGCAGCGCACATCACGATTTCTGTAGCTGTCTGAGAGAATGCAATACCGTACTTTGGGAAAAGGTAGTTAAGGAAGAATATAAATGCTATCTCCAATACTATCTTACGGAAGAACGCAAATGTCAAAGGCCATTTTCCCTTGCCCAATGCTGTCATGACACCTATTCCAAGGAAATCGAGAGTCACAAACAATATGCCTATGAAACTTCCATTGAGGAAGATCTGAAGGCAATGATAGTATTCCGTTGGCTCTTGGACCGCGATATAAACATTAGCAATCACTATGCCCAATACCGTACATATCGCCATAGCACTTGCATCTATGATAAATGCATTCTTGACAATAGCTCGCATGCGTTCAAAGTTCTTTGCACCGAAATTATAACCGACAAGTGGCACAATACCCTGACTGATACCCATGCTGATATACTGCGGCAGCATTGTGAGCTGTGAGGCAATACCCATTGCTGCAGCGACCTCATTACCATACTGTGCAGCCACACGATAGATATAGCTGGTACAAACGACATTAAACAATGTCTGGCACCCTCCAGGAAGTCCAACAGGAACAATAGCCTTGGCAAGACCAAAATCGAAATGCAAAAGACGGATATCGAAGCTTAATCCGCACTTTGTCTTATATACCCATGCACAATAGATACATCCTGCGACGTTGGTGAGACATGTAGAAAGTGCAGCACCGGCAACTCCCATATTAAGGAACTGCGGCATAATAAACAACGGGTCAAGGATAAAATTAAGGATACAAGGAATGATATTACTGTTTCTGGCTTCTTTGGCAAATCCCTCTGCTCGCAAACAGAAAGAGAAAACGATGCGCAAAGCTGATGGCATTCCACCAAGTATAACTGCATAGAATATGTATTCTTCGGTCAAAGCTGCAGCCTCGCCAGACACACTTACTATATCAAAATAGATATCTATGCCGAAAACGAAGAGCAGACTGTAAAGAATGGAAATAGCAACAGTTCCATATACAGCGAAAAGGCCTGCCCTTACAGCCATCAGATGATCTTTCTTTCCCTCAGAACGGCTTATAAGACTCGCAGATCCTCCTCCAAAAAGATTGGTAACGAAATTAACACCGATAAGTGCACTGCTGGCAAATCCTACCGCAGCAAGCGCTGCTGCAGAATTCAGGCTTGTCACAAAGAACAAGTCGGTCAAATTAAAGAGAATAATAGAAACAAATGCCATTATACATGGTACAGACTGGCTTATTATCGCCTCTCGCAATGGCATTTTCTCAAAGACATAAGTCTTATCAAACGGCTGTTTCATATCTGTTAATCGTCTTCGCCCCTAATTTCAAGAAGTGCTTTATATTCTTCGTTTTCAGGATCGTCTTCTGCATAAATCTCAATCGGCAACTGCGGAAGACCTTGAAGAGCATCATTCAGTCTTTCGCCAAAAGCATTGAGATTACGGGCAATAAATATCCAATCGCGTTTTCCCTGCCCTGTATAAATACCGGTAAGAATTGCGAGTTTGTCTTTCTCCATTGCCTTACGGAGACGTTCCTCTACAGCTTCCATGATCTGTGCTTCCTTGTCGTTGGCAGGCATTCCTTTTGAGTCTGCCTCATACTTCCAGGTCACTTCGACACGCTGCTTCATCTTTCCCGATTTAATGAATTCGTCGATACCGCTTCTACCAGAGATAAAAGTTATCGATCCGTCTTCATTCTCAGAAAGAGCTGTAAACCAATTATCGGTTAATACCATTAATTATCAATAATAAATTATGAATTAACAATTACTTCTTTATCGGATCACAAGTTACATCAACACCGAGCTTCTTGAAAATCTTACGATCTACCTCGCTGAGCATTGCAGTTGAGTGCATCTGACAACCACGGAGCTTAGGAAGAACCTCAAGACAACGACGGCAGTTCTCATCTGTACGGCTACAGATCGAGAGTGCAACAAGAACTTCGTCTGTGTGCAAACGAGGATTCTTTCCGCCAAGGATATTAATCTTAGTGTTCTGAATCGGCTCAATGAGTTCCTGTGGAATGAGCTTAATGCTATGATCGACACCAGCAAGGTGCTTTGTCGCATTAAGAATAAGAGCGGCGCTAGATCCGAGCAATTCGCCGGCTTCAGCAGTGATGATTGTACCATCTTCAAGCTCAATTGCAGCAACCACCTCACTGCAGTTTGTAGCACGATAGTGTGCCTCAACTACTGTCTTGCGGTATTCTGGATAGATCTTCGACTGACCGAAGAGAAGCTTGATCTTATTGATCTCTGCTTCATTCATCTTTCCTGCAGCCAAATCATTGAGAGCTGAATAATATCGACGGATGATCTCCTGCTTCGAAGCTTCGCAACATACCTTATCATCAGAGATACAGAACCCGACCATATTAACACCCATATCTGTAGGCGACTTATATGGATTCTCGCCATAGATACCTTCGAACAAAGCATTCAGCACAGGGAAGATCTCAATATCACGATTATAGTTGATAGCAATCTTTCCATAGGCATCAAGATGGAAAGGATCGATCATATTGACATCGTTGAGATCGGCAGTTGCAGCCTCGTACGCAATATTTACAGGATGCTTGAGTGGAAGGCTCCAAACCGGGAAGGTCTCAAACTTCGCATAACCTGCTGTGATACCACGCTTGTGTTCGTTGTAGAGCTGGCTGAGACATACAGCCATCTTTCCAGAACCTGGACCAGGAGCTGTAACGATAACCAAAGGACGGGTTGTCTCTACATAATCATTCTTACCGAAGCCTTCATCAGAATCAATAAGAGACACATTATGTGGATAACCTTCAATTGTATAGTGGTAGTATGCCTTGATTCCAAGGTATTCCAACTGCTTGCGATAAGCATCGGCACTTGCCTGTCCGTTGTAGTGTGTGATGACAACACTGCTTACGAGGAATCCACGGTTCATGAATTCGCTGCGAAGACGGAGCACATCCTTATCGTAAGTGATGCCCAAATCCTGACGTACTTTGTTTTTCTCAATATCCTTGGCGCTGATTACAATGACAATTTCAATACTGTCTGCAAGCTGCTGGAACATTGATAGTTTGCTATCTGGCTTAAATCCAGGCAGAACACGACTTGCATGGTGGTCATCGAAGAGTTTTCCTCCGAGTTCAAGATAGAGCTTATTGCCGAACTGTGCAATTCTTTCCTTAATATGCTCAGACTGGATCTTCACATATTTTTGATTATCGAATCCGATTTTCATAGCTTTGATACCTTATTTAAAATATTGTGCAAATATAATAAAGAAAATTCACACTTTAAAGCAAATCACATATTTTTCTTTCATAAAAATTAAGATTGACAGCTTATATTTTCTTTTTGTACCAATAATAATATATATTTGCGCATACATTATATAATTAATATATTATGAAACACCACTATCTAACTCTTTTATTCCTGACAAGCGCAGCAACACTTTCTGCACAGGATTTCAAACTCAACTCTTCTGGTTACTTTGAGAGTGAGGGCGTGAACGTAATGTCGTTCGACGATTTCTATCCTGAAGGACATCAAGGCGGAGTCAGCATACTCATGAACGGAAACCGCATTGCCACAAATGGTGATATCCGTTTTGAAGCTACCCCTGGACAATGGCAGCCTGTACCTAAGAAACTTGGTCGCGAGGTTGACGGAAATGTAATCACTACGACTCTCTGTTTCCCTGATTCTTCCCGTCATCTGACTGGATTCAATCCTATGTACTACCCAGACCTTATGCTTAACTACAAGGTACGAGTTGAGACAAAAGGACAGGAAGTCTTTGTATCCGTAGATCTCGACCAGCCTATTCCAGAGCGTTTCCTTGGAAAGGTAGGTTTCAATCTCGAGTTCTTCCCTGGATTTCTCTTCGGCAAACCATGGATCATGGACAACGAAAGCGGTATCTTCCCGCAACAGCCAAACGGACCTGTGGCAACTACTGCTACAAATCTCCGTCATGTATGGGATTATCGTCCGGAGAACGCCAAATCAGTAGTTGATTTCAAGAGATTCCTTGGCGCAGATATCGATGAGAACGGTATCTCAAGCAAATATAGTCCTATTATCGCCGACGACTACATCGCAGAGCCTTATGCCGTCGGTAAGGTATTCACATCTTGCCCTGATGATCCTCTCAGCCGTATTACAATCGAGAGCACATGCGGTGCAGATCTCAAGCTATATGATGGTCGCATGAACCACAACAACGGTTGGTTTGTGCTTCGCAGCGAGATTCCTGCCGGTGTGACCAAGAATGCAATCTCTTGGGTTATCCGTCCGAATATTGCAAAAGGCTGGATGTACAAACCGGTAATCCAGACTTCTCAGGTCGGGTATCTGCCAACACAGCCTAAGGTTGCCGTTATCGAACTAGACAAACGAGACAGCTCTAACGGTAAGGCTCAGCTCTTCAAGATTGAGACAGACGGCGAGAAACTTGTCAAGGATATGAATACAAGCGAATGGGGTAACTTCCTCCGTTATCGCTATCTCAAGGCAGATTTCTCGGATGTGATGGAATCTGGCATATACCTTATTAAATATAATGGTAGCGTTTCTTCTACATTCCGCATCGACCAGAATATATATGGACGTGGTGTTTGGCAGCCTGTAATAGAGTATTTCCTCCCTGTACAGATGTGCCACATGCGCGTAACCGAAAAATATCGTGTTTGGCATGATATGTGTCATATGGATGACGCACAAATGGCGACAGAGTTCAACCTTTTCGATGGTTATGACCAGAAGGCTGGCAATTGGAAGCACAAGGCAGGAGAACAAGTAGAAGGCGTAAATCTCGGTGGATGGCACGATGCTGGCGACTTCGACTTTCGCGTTGAGTCGCAATCCGGAGAGTGTTACATCCTTTCTCTTGCAATGGAGCAGTTCAACCCACAGATTGATGCTACTCTCATTGATCAGGATAAGCATATCACAGAGATTCATCAACCTGATGGAAAGAATGATGTCCTCCAGCAGATTGAGCATGGTGCTCTCTCTGTAGTTGGTGGTTATCGTGCTCTCGGTCGTCTCTACCGTGGTATCATCTGCAACACTCTTCGTCAGTATGCTATGCTTGGCGACGCTGCTGCGATGACAGATGGCATCAAGGGCAATGAAGACGATCGCTGGATCTTCACAGAGAATAATCCATCGCGCGAACTCTCTACAGCCGCTAATCTCGCTGGCACAAGCCGTGCACTTCGCGGATACAACGATGCACTCGCTAAGGAATGTCTCGATATTGCAGAAGAGGTATATTCCGTTACTGACGCTTCAAGTCCTTTCGTGGCAGGAGCCAAGTTGCAAGCAGCAGCTGAGCTCTATCTTGCTACCGACAAACGCGAATACCTCGATTATATCATTTCTCAGCAAGGCATGCTTGCAAAGGGAGCCGGTCGTGTTGCATGGTATCTCGCACGCGTCGAACAGAAGGTCAACGGAATGAAGGACAAGAAGGTAAAGAATTGGGTGAAGGCCTATAAGACAGCGCTCCAGACTTATGCCACTGAGCTTCAGAAGACTGTTGCCGAGACTCCATACGGCGTTCCATATCGCCCAGCTATCTGGGGTGCAGGTTGGGATATCCAGAACTTCGGTTTCCAGCATTTCTTCCTTGCAAAAGCTTATCCAGAGCTCTTCTCTGCAGAGACTGTAGCCAATGCTCTCAATTTCGTACTCGGATGTCACCCAGGCAGCAATCAGGCATCTTTCGCCTCTGGAGTTGGTGTCAAGTCTGCAACAGTAGGCTATGGTCTCAATCGTGCTGACTGGAGCTATATCCCAGGTGGTGTTGTTTCCGGAACAGCTCTTATCCGTCCAGACTTCCCAGAACTCCTCACCTTCCCATTCTTGTGGCAGCAGGTTGAATATGTGCTTGGTGGAGGTAGCTCTCACTACATGTTCCTGGTATTGGCAGTTGACGATTTGTTGAAACAATAATATAAATTTCAACCGAATCTGTTTGGTAATTCGATTATTTATGCTATCTTTGCACACATTTTTAAAATAATAATATAATGGCAATGAACAATTGGTACGAGTGTAAGATAAAATATGAAAAGACACTCGAAACTGGAACACAGAAGAAAGTAGCTGAATCATACCTCGTTGATGCTATGAGCTTTACCGAGGCTGAAAATAGAATTACCGAAGAGATGACTCCATTCATCGTAGGCGAGTATGAAATAGCTGCTGTGAAGAAAGCAAGAATCAGTGAGCTTTTCATCGATCCTGAAGGAGATAAATGGTATCGCGCTAAAGTAATGTTCATCACTCTCGACGAAAAAAGCGGTATCGAGAAGAAGACTGCAAGCACAATACTTGTTCAGGCAAGCGATTTCCAGCGTGCCGTAAAGAACCTTGAAGATGGAATGAAGGGAACAATGAGTGATTGGGAGATCAACACAATCTCTGAAACAGCACTCATGGATGTCTTCGGCATGGAGGTTCGTTCAAAAGAAACCTCTGCTCCTACTGAATAAAAACTGTGGAATTAAAAAATTATAGAATTAAAAAATTAAATGTTTTTTAGCGTTTACGTAACTATTATTTTTTTCCTTCTTTAATTCTTTCATTTTTTAATTTTATCATGAGTATTGCACAAAATATTCAGACAATCAAAGAGAAACTGCCAGAGGGGGTAACTCTCTGCGCAGTTTCTAAGTTTCACCCCATTGAGGCGCTCCAGGAGGCTTATGATGCAGGACAACGCGTTTTTGGAGAAAGCCGCGAACAAGAGCTCTGCCAGAAATATGAGGCTCTGCCTAAGGATATCGAATGGCATTTCATCGGTCATCTTCAGACAAACAAGGTAAAGTATATTGCTCCGTTTGTCAACGTGATACAAAGTGTGGATTCCGAACGTCTGCTTGATGAGATAAACAAACAGGCGGTAAAGAACAACCGCGTCATCGATGTACTTCTTCAGGTGCATGTCGCTCAGGAAGAAACCAAATCCGGATTCGATGCTTTCGACCTCGAGCAGTTATTGACAAAGACAAATGTCTCGGAGCGTTGGCCTAATGTTCGTCTCACAGGTATGATGACCATGGCAAGTTTCACTCACGATGAACAGCAGATAATGCGTGAATTCCGCAGTCTCATACTTTGCTATAACACTCTTATTGGTGGCCCACTGAAAGAACAAGGCATCACAAAAGAACAGTTCAAGACGCTTTCCTTCGGCATGAGCGACGATTATCATATAGCTGTTCAATGTGGCTCGAATATGGTGCGAATAGGCTCAAGCATATTTGGCGCACGTTCATATTAACTATAAACTACAATCAAATCTATGACTATTACTATAAACAATATAGAGAGTCTTCCACAGGCAGCCCACGATTTCATAGCAAACATGGGCGACAACACAGTCTTCGCATTCTACGGAGAAATGGGTGCAGGCAAGACTACATTCATCAAAGCAATCTGTGATGTACTCGGAGTTGAAGACGAAGTCAACTCTCCTACTTTCGCCATCGTCAATGAATACAGAAGCGCTACAGCCGAACTGATCTACCACTTTGATTGCATGCGCATCAAAGAGATTGAGGAAGCTCTCGACTTCGGGTTTGAAGACTATATGGAATGCGGAGCACTCTGCTTCATCGAATGGCCTGAAATGGTTGAAGAACTTCTTCCTGGCGATGCTGTTAAGGTTAAGATATCTGTTACCGAAGATGGTACTAGAACTATCGAGTTTTAATCAAAAACGTCCTTTGTGTAAGATCTATTCCTCGATATTTTGGACGAATATGATTTTGAATGGGGACAACGCCGACTCGGAAGATTATTTCATTGACCTTTTGTTTTTCCATCGTGGGTTGCGCCGTCTAGTACTTCATGCTCAATGCTGACAGCGACATTCGGGTAGCCCAATATTACACTGACCTTCCTTCTAAGGAAGTACTGGCTGACAGGTTGCAACGAGCCATAGCTATCGCTAGAGAACATCAAGCAGACAAGCAATAAACTTCTTATTGACATCCAATAGATGTAAATTAAATGCCAAATGTGGTTTAGTAAATCGCATTTGGCGTGTTTATTATATATATGGCAAAAGATAAAGATATAGAACTGTCGTTTATGACTCATTATCGTGCAATGTACAAATTGGCGGTGATGTTACTACACGATGATGTAGTAGCCAAAGATATCGTGCATGATGTCTTTGCACATTTGCTTGATCATATAGATAACGTGACATTGTCAGAATCATATTTGATGACGTGTGTACGTAATAGATGCCTGAATGAAATTAGGGCAAAAGAAGTACAAGACCAGGTAAAGAATGGTTATCTAATGGATTTCAGATTGTATGGATACGAGTCGAACCATGAGTTGGAGCAAAAGATTATCCAATTACAAGCGGGTTTATATCTCGTGAAGCCTCCGGAATGCCTCGAAGTACTTCTACTCCATTTCTATGAGAAATTGACATTTCGTGAGATAGCAGAGCGACAACAAATAAGTGAAACCGCTGTTTACAAAAGACTCAGGAATGCGCTTGGACAATTACGAACCCTTATTGACAGGAAAAATGGATAAGACAATGATAATGTTCCAGATGTTGGAACATCCAACTGAATATACAAAAGAACAATGGCAAGAAGTCTTGTCAGATCCCATCTGCAAGGATCTTTATTCCACACTCTCAATGACTGCGGGTGCATTTTCCTCTCAGAAGTCAAGCGATTCTCTGACGGATGATGACATAGAAGCAGAATGGTCTCGGCTTAAAGATAATCATCCAAATACAAAAATCATTTCATTATCTTGGCGCAATGTTGCTGCTATCGTAAGCGGCCTTCTCATACTCACAGGTATGACTTGGGCTGCTGTACAAACTGATTTCGGAGGATTATTCAAAGAGGAGATTACTCCCAGCGAGATGTTAGCCACACCAGAAGTGCTCACATCCGCCCCAGCAATCGTGACATTCGACAATGTAACCATCGAACAAGTAATCTCTGACCTTACTACGTTTTATTCCAACAATGACGGCATTCGTTATGAGGCAATATTTGATAATGACGATGTAAAAAACATCCGGCTGTTCTACCGATGGGACAATAGCCTGAGCCTACAGCAAGTGGTGGATAAGCTGGATCACTTTGAG
>JAZQOF010000022.1:0-47780 GCA_045627785.1 Bacteroidales bacterium
AAAGATACTGAAAATCAATGAAATATCCAAATTTTCAAAGAACTTTTTTAATACTTAAAACGTTAAATATTAAAGATTTATTTTAACATTAATCGGGCATTTTCAGTGTTGTTTTTTTGGAACAACAAACTGGACACCCTAATTAGTTACTATTTGTTGATGTTTCAACAACAGAGCAGGTGTGCAACTTGGAATGTCTAATGGTTCAAGTAGTACGACTTCGACACCAAGCAACTCTGCGTTATGACAATCGTAGGCAGATGTTATTATCAACGGAAGACATTGCATCTGTTCTTTCTCAGGAGGACTTGTCTTCAAATCAATATCTGCAATCTTCTTTAGATATGCCTTTGCATTATTAAGCAATTCACTCATTTTGCAAAAAATTAATAGTCTATGATTTTTTTGCAAATATAGCGGTTATGCATTGATTTTCAAAATATTTTAGTCTATTTGTATATGCAACTTTTCATAAAACTATAAATGTAAGTTTCAGATGCCAAATCATATCAAATTTAAATGTCTTTCTTAATCATTATTTTTTTACCTATTTGTAGAGTCTTAATAATAATTACCAGTTATCCGGCCTAAAGTTGCACTTAGATTTATAGGTTGTAATGGTGTTGTCTTGTTGATTTCCCAATTATTGTATATTTTCTTTCAAAGTAGGGTAACCATTCTTTTTTTTCTGCTACGCACGAACCAATTCATTTCATCTATCCATCCTTTTTTTATTGCCGAATAATATGCCGTTGGATATTTCTTTTTAAAGTCATTTCTAGACGAACATGCTTTTGCCACATTCATCACATTGCTTTTTATTTGCCAATAACCTTTTCTCTCAGTTTTGAACTTAATCCAAGGCAATAAATGCCATAAATTATTTTCATTGACATAATTATATGCAGCAGAAAAATTCTTTTTCAATTCTGTTGGACTTGTTATGTGCTTAGTATTATTAATAATATTATTAATGTTTTGCCAATATCCAGGAGAAACTTGAGTACATGTTAACCAATAAAGTTCATCTTTCCATCCATGTTCCCTTGCAGAACGAGCCGCTCTTGCAGAATTGGTTTCAAAATCATGCCATGTTGAATATTTCTTTGCTTCTTCAACAACATGTATTTTTATAGACCACCAACTATTAGGTTTTCGGTTTACATATAACCATGGTAATATGTCTGGAGACATCATCTCAAATTTCAATGCAGCATCGTATGCTCCCGCTTCTATTGTCAAAAAATCTTTTATGCTATCAAACGCTTGCGCTTTTTTATAAACGGCATCTTTTGTCCACTTGATATATCCTCCACCAAGAGACCCTTTACCAACTCCTGTAAGATTCAATTTATTAAGTAATATATAGCCTTGCTCTTTGTATAATATTGAAAAATTTCGTTCCTCTGCCTGACGTTCTATGGGCAGCAGGTTGTTTTTGAGAATAATTGGTTTTGGAACGTCTAATCCTACTGCATCGAAATGTTTCCAGACTTTATCTTTTTTGCTTTTGTGAGCATACCGTCGTTGTTTAATATCTTTTGTTGCTCCAACATATGCCATTTTATTTTCTTCATCAAGATAAACATAGACACAATGAATAGGCTCGTTAGAAAGATTTCCCTTTTCAACAAGTTTCGGCTTCAGCCAAGTCATTGAATCCAATAATCCATTTTTTCTAGCATAGTTATAAGCACCTTGATATTTATTACGGAATTCACTTCTGTAAGAACACTTCTTTGAATCTTCAATTACATTGTCTATATTTTTATAATAGCCCCACGACCTCTTTTCCTTTATATGTTCCATTTTAATATCATTATAAATTTTCAACCCACTTCCTACCACGCTTAGTGCGTGTAAGCCAGAATAAATATGCCCCTGCTAGAATTGAGCAAACTCCGTAACAAACTACTTATGCCATAAGTCTTATCTTTTTAGTTCATCAATTAGTCTCTGTTTGTTGTACTCTTGCCATGCCTTTCGTTCTGCTTCTTTTCGCGACTTAGTTCCTGGAGCACCAAACTTCGCGTCTAATTGAACTGAAATGTCTTGTAACTGATTCATAATTCTTCTATCCATTTAATTGCTTCTTCTGCTGTATCGAAAGAAATGCATTGACCATTTTCATGTTCAAGCAGAGCGCGATCAAGCATTTCTTGTAACTCTTTCGTTATTTCCATTTTGCTTAGTTAGCTTGTGGATGAAGATGTCTCTGTACAAGATTCTTAATTCTGTAATTGTGCCTTTAGGGTTGCATTTGATATTATCCCACGAGATCTTGATCAAATCCCAAACACTGAGTCTAATATCTTCCATTGGAAAGTGCTCATTCTCGTACTCCCAGACTATATTTGAAACTTCTACAAGTTCTTTTACATTTGGATCTTCTTCAGGTGATACATCTGGTGTAATCGGTAGTAGCTCGTCAATCCTGTTTAGAGCAGCTTTATATTGTTCTTCTGTAATGTTCGTCATAGCATCAATTCTATTAATTGCAGCTAAACACACTAGAAGAATCTTCCTCTTCTAAAAGCTTGCAAATTCTATCATATTCACGATCACGTTCTGCTTCTGATTCGAATCCAGAGGATAAATAATCGTCAGAATAACCATAATGAATATGAATACAATATTTGGATGATTCATATTCTTTACAGATTGCTGTAATAGTAGAAATGCGGACAATGCTAGCTTCGAGTTTTAAGAATTTCTGTTTCATAGTTTGTTCTCCTATTAATAATTATTACGCAAAATTTTGTAGTGGTGTATTCTGTCTATCTTTAAGAACGGCTATAGTTTTATTAAGCTCATCAATTTTAGCTTGCATTTCTTTAATGGTGTTAAGTTCATGCTCAAAGCATTGACTCTGAGCTTTCATTATAATCTCTATTAAAGAGGTTAATGAAATTTCTTCAAGTGCATTGTAAGCGTTAACTGCTTCTTTCATCTGGTTTTTGCAAGCATCTTTGTATTCATAATAAACTCTGCCTGGAATGCCATTCTTGTCAATTGCATTTAATCCGGCTTTAGTTATTATGTTCTCTTTGGCTTCAGGGTCAGCGACAGGTTCAATGCCTTTCTCTCTCATAACTTCGCGCAGGTTCTGCCCGGAACTTTCAAATCTGTAAAGATCTTCAAGATTTGTCTCGAAACTCCTGCCTTTGTATGTTATGAATTGAAGTATATCTATACAGAATTGGTTGCAGATTTTCAGGAGAGAATCAAGATGAATAGGAAATCCGCTTAACCATCTAGTAGCAGTCATTGGATTCGTCTGATTAAACAAAGTCATAATATGCCTTTGCTTGATTCCTTTCTTATCACATAGCTCTTTTAGTCTGCTTTTCTTGTATTCAAAAGAATCAAATTTACTTTCTGGTGTTGCCATATCTCACACATAATGTTTATTTATTCACGGCAAATATATCAAAAAATAATAATAAATTGCAAGTTTTTTATTCTTAAATTATAGAAATAATATCGTTTAATGATATAATTTGTCTATTTTCCCTCATTTCTAAATCAATTTACGTATCTGTACGTCAAAATTTTCATAAGTTACCAGACAATAATGAAAACTATATAGAAAAGGATTTTTCAATTAAATATTGGTAATTTTTTATTACTTAATTTTGAATTGTCAAAGAAAGTTCTTACCTTTGCGACACAAATTTTAATAAAAGTAATAGTCAAAACATTGTTTCCTATGGCAAATCCAATCGCAGAAACCCCAATTCTCTTTGACGAAGACGCAAGGAGATTTGAAGAAAGAATGAAGAATGTCAAACCGGCAAGTGCTGAGCGTAAGGCTCGTGCAAAGGCTGCGTATGAATGGATGAAATCAATCGCTACGTTCCCATTTTAATTTATGAAAATTTTAAGGTTATCTGATGTCGAAGCACCATTGTGTTTCGACTGTGGTGATTGTGACCTTAATGAATTCCTCTTAAAGGATGCGCAACTTTATGAAGATGAATTTTTGGCACACACTTATGTTATCGTTAATGAAAATGAGATTGTCGCTTACTTTAGTGTATTGGCAGACAAGGTATCTCGCTCATTGGTTCCCAAGAATGTTTGGAGAAAACTTGGAAAGAAGATTCCTCATGAGAAGCATTTCAATAGCTATCCAGCTTTGAAGATTGCTAGACTCGCTGTTAACAAGCGTTATAGAGGGCAGGAAATCGGCACAAATATTATTCAGTCTATTGCGCATCGTTCGGCACAAAGCTCAGAATTTATGGCTTGTAGATTCCTTACGGTAGATGCATATAAAACAGCAAGACAATTTTATTTGAAAAATGACTTTGTTCCTTTGATAAACGAAGAGGATTCGAACTCAAATACAATTCCAATGTATATGGATCTTAAGGAATTGTAAGAGATCAGGACAGGCGAATCAATTGTTGCCCGTCCTATCTTTTTACATCTTTTCAAGTATCACTTTATATCCTCCAGCTTTGGCAATGATTTGAATGATCTGGGGGATAGTGTATCTCGGTTCTTGTTGTTGAGGCGTTGCAATAGGTGGAACACCATACTTTGAAGGTGCTGACATAAATGCTTCAATCTCTGCATCAGTCATTGGATGCATTCCGTACTGTTCTTTTTTCATAGGAACTCTAATTTTGATAGTTAAACATATCCGCATCATTTGGACCACCGTGGAAGAGTTCTCGGTTGGTGGGGCATTGCCCTCTCTGGATGCTGGTGCAAAGATGATAATTATTTTTGAGATAACAAAAGATTTACAGTAATAATAGGTATAAAGCAATAGTGGCATTTGCTTTTTTGTTGAAAGAATGTAATAAAAACGAAATTTCAGGAGAAAAAATTGCTCAAATATAGAAATATGCCTATCTTTGCAAAAAAATAAAAAATGAAAACGCAACAAGAATATATTAACATCTTAAAGATGCATTCTACTGAACTTCAGAATAAGTTCGGTATTACATATATGCGTCTGTTTGGATCTGTTGCGAAAAACAACCATAATGAGGAAAGTGATGTGGATGTTTATGTGGTAATGCCGGTAAAGCTTTATAATATTGTTGCCGCATCGGACTTTCTTGAAGAAATACTCGGATGTAAAGTAGATTTGATTTGCAAACATCAGGGTATGAGACCTTATTTTTTAAACCAAATAGAGAAATATGGAATCGATGTCTTTGGAGCAGCGTGAGGCGGTGCTCGATGTCTTACAAAATATAAAGAATTCCATTATTCAACTGAGAGAATGGAATAAGGATATTCTTGAAGTCAATGATTTGCTTATTACCACAGAGGGCATTAAAACATTGACAGCCGATTGTATGCTTTTGCAAGCTATCGGAGAGGGCATCAAGAAGATTGATAAATATAGCGAAGGGCAGTTGCTGCCGCTCCAACCTCAGATACCATGGAAACAGGTTATGGGAATGAGAGATCACATTGCTCATGGATATTTCGATATTAATACAGATCTTGTGTGGAGTGTTCTAAAAGAGGAATTGGATCCATTAGAGAGTGCCATTGACTGGTTTTTGAATTTTCTCACTAAATCATAAAGCTAGCAAGACTGCAAAAGTAGCTGTGTCGTATTTTTTACAGCACAAATAATCTACATAAGGACAGGCAAATCTATTACTGCCTGTCTTTTTTATATACAATTTGTGCATCTGTCATTGGATGCATTAAGATAAGTATGAAATTTCTCATCTTTTCTTGTTCGGTTCAGTCTTTTTTATTACATTTGTGACGTAAATTTAACCTATTATTCTATCGAATATTGAACAAAACATATAATGAAATGAATATCGGAAAGAAATATACATCGACACTCGTAGTTGAGGAAAAGCACCTGGCATGTAATGTGGGCAGTGGTGACTTGCGAGTGTTGGCGACGCCTATCATGATGGCGTTGATGGAGAATGCTGCAATGATGTGTGTTGCGGACGAGATTGATCCGTCCAATTCGACGGTTGGCGGACAGATCAGCTCCTCGCATATCAAACCTACAGGATTGGGACATACCGTCACTGCTACTGCCGAACTCGTAGCAGAAGAAGGTCGTAAGTTGTCTTTCAAGATTACTGCATCCGACGAAGATGGAATCATTGGAGAGGGCGAACATCTACGTTTCATCGTAGATCGAGATAGGTTTATGAGCAAGGTAACGGAGAAATAGAAATATGGAGAAGAAGACTTTTTACGAAATATTCAGTGAACTGAACAAGATTCCTCGTCCTTCACATCACGAAGGGAAAGTGGCAGATTATCTATGCCGCTTTGCAGAGAACTACGGTCTTGAATACAAGCGTGATGCAGAGAACTGCGTGGTGATAAAGAAACCTGCGACTCCTGGATATGAGAATGCCGAAACGGTAGTGATTCTCAATCACATGGATATGGTGTGTGTGGCTAAGGATGGATATCTAAGGGATGGAAGGAAGTTTGATGCACTCAACGATGAGATTCGTCCGTACATTGAGACTGATCAGGACGGCAAGCGATGGATGAAGGCAGAAGGGACTTCGCTTGGTGCAGACAATGGTATGGGTCTGTCTATGGCTTTGTCGATACTCACCGATGATACTATAGTGCATCCTGCCCTTGAAGTGCTTACTACAACCAACGAGGAAGACGGAATGAGCGGAGCAGAAGCTTTGAGCACGGATTTCATAACAGGAAGAAAAGTCATTAATCTTGATTCCGAGGCATACGACGAGATAACGGTAGGCGCAGCAGGTGCTTGTCTGCAGGTGGCACATTGTCAACCTGTATGGGAAACAGTACCAGAAGGCTATCTTTTCCGTCGCATCGTGATGGATGGCGGTTTAGGAGGTCATTCAGGCGTGGATATAAACAAGGATCGTTGCAATTGTAATAAGACACTCTTTGGCGGAATTTTTGCAGAAGGATGTGCAGATGCTATTGCCGAAAACAATATGCTGGTATGTAGCATGAATGGCGGTACAGCAAATGCCTCGATTGCGTCATGGGCAGAAGTTGTTGTCGCAGTCAAGCCGGAATATGAGGATGAATTGAAGAGTAAAATCTTAGAATGCAATACTACGCTGAAGGAAAGGTATTCTGCGTCCGATCCTAATATAAGCTTGCGTATTGAGGAAACTGCTCCTGTAGAAGCTTATCTAAGCAACTCGTTGAATATCATAAATGGAATACACGATCTTCCTTATGGTGTACAGGCAATGCGTGAAGACATGCCAGATACAGTGATGACAAGCAATAACATAGGTGTGGTAAAAACTCTTAAGGACGACATTACTGTAAGCTGTCATACTCGTAGTTTCAGTAATGATGAGCAACAGAAACTGGCTGATAGTATCAAGGCTATTTGTCTGGACAGTTTTGCCGACAAGGGCGTAGAACTTCTTATGAACACATCTTCGTGGGTTGAGCGTGAAGACTCTCCGCTTCTTGCAATGACGTGCAAGACATTCCGTGACGTGCTTGGTTTTGAACCGAAGAAGGTAGCTATGCATTTCGTGCTTGAAGCAGCATACTATGTTGAGAAATATCCGGGAGTGGAGATCTCTTCAATCGGTCCGTTGATCATCGAGCCGCACTCGACTTCTGAGCGCGTCTGCCTCGATACTGCTGACGATATCTGGAAAGTTACGGTTGAGTTGCTGAGAAGACTTGCTTCTGCAGCGCGATAAGCAGACTTTATTTCTTCTTTGCCCAGGTATTGGCTAAGATGATTGCGGAGATGCAGATAATCATGTTTGCAGCGCAGAATAAAAGTCCTGAGAGACCATTATCTTCGCTCAAAAGGAGAAATGCAGCAGCTGCAATTGCGAGCAAAGTGGTTCCCATAAGGAAGCGGAGTCGTTTGATGTTGACTTCTTTGCGTTCTTCCTCGCTGGCAGTGTTGTATCCTGCAATAAGCTTATCTCCCTTGCCTGCATACATTATGATTGCTAATATGGCGAGGATTGCTGCTATTATGGTTTTTGTTATAAACATGATTCTTATATTTAAAGTATATATGTATCTGTCGCAAATATAAAGACTAAAATTCGGATTTCCAAAAAATATCTATAAATATGAAAAAACTAATATCAATCCTAGCACTTTCTGCTTTGGCAACATGTGCAATTTTTGCACAGATTGCCGAGCCGACACATTTCGGAGGCACGCTCTGCAATGGTGTCGAATTTGAAGCAAAGAATGGTGTAAAGGGACAGGTGATTGCCTATTCTCCAAACATCATCCGCGTTGTAAAGTATCAGAGTGCAGCAATGCCTGAGAAGCAGGGTCTTGTTGTTACTGCTCAACCTTCGGTAACACCAAAGATTACTATCTCTAAGGGCGTTTCTGCTACAGTTTCTACTGGTACAGTTACTGCTGTCGTTGACCTCAAGACAGGTCTTGTACGTTTCGCTGCAGGTGGCAAGAATCTTATCAAGGAGAAAAACGGTTCTTTCGAGGAGCGTACTTCTGGTAGCGATAAGGGTTCGTATGTAGTATCTCAGACATTCACACTCGATAAGGATGAGGTAATCTATGGCCTTGGTATCCTTCAGGATGGTAAGATGAATCGTCGTAACTCACACTTCCGTATGGAACAGAGCAATACAGAAGACTATGTGAATATCATGCATTCGGCTAAGGGTTATGCTCTCTTCTGGGACAACTACTCTCCAACAGACTTTACCGACGATGCCAACGGCATGGAGTTCAAGTCGGAGGTTGGTGATATGGCCGACTATTATATCATCTATGGTGGCAATCCAGATGGCGTGATCGCACAGATCCGCAAGCTCACAGGTGAGGTTCCTATGGTTCCTCTTTGGGCATACGGTTTCATGCAGAGCCGTGAGCGCTATAAGAGCACCGACGAACTTCTCGAGGTATTCCGCAAGTATCGCTCACTCAAGATTCCCGTAGATGTAATGATTCAGGACTGGCAGTATTGGGGAAGCAACTATCTCTGGAATGCTATGGAGTTCAATGCAGAGTCATTCAGCAACTACAAGGATATGATCAAGGAGGTACACGATGGTGGCGCAAAGATGATGATCTCTATCTGGAGCTCATTCGGCCCGCAGACTAAGCAGTACCGCGAGATGAAGCCTAAAGGAATGCTTTACGAAGGAATCGGCACTTGGCCACAAAGCGGTATCTCGCATGTCTGGCCTCCAATCATGGACTATCCTTCTGGCGTACTTCTCTACGACGTATTCAATGCAGAGGCTCGCGACATCTACTGGAAACACCTCACTCGTCTTGCCAATGCAGGTCTCGATGGCTGGTGGATGGACTCTACCGATCCGGACTTCTTCGATCCAAAGGAGGCTGACTACAATCTTCTCACAGCTATGGGTTCTTGGCGCAAGATGCGCAATGCCTATCCATTGGCAGGCGTAGAAGGCGTTTACAACAATCAGCGCAAGTTCTCTGAAGACAAGCGTGTCATGATTCTTACCCGTTCGATGTTCGCTGGTCAGCAACGTACTGGTGCCAACACTTGGAGTGGCGATACTGGTTCGTCGTGGGAGAATCTACGCAAGCAGGTTTCTGCTGGTCTTAACTTCTCTTTGACTGGTAATCCTAACTACAACCACGACCTTGGCGGATTCTTTGCAAGTGCTTATGGTCCTCGCGATGGTGAGAACTGTGGTATGAACAATCCTCTCTACCGTGAGCTCTATGTGCGTTGGCTCCAGCAGGGTATCTTCCTCCCAATGATGCGTAGTCATGGTGAGAGCTTCCCTCGTGAGTTCTATTACTATGGTAAGGAAGGCGAACCTGTTTACGATGCATTGGTCGAAGCAGTGCGTTTCCGTTACAAGCTCATCCCATACATCTATTCTCTCGCTCATGAGGTTTCGGCCAACGATGGCACATTCATGCGTGCTCTTATGATGGACTTCCCACAGGATAAGAACGTATATGATATGGGCGACGAATACATGTTCGGTCCTGCTCTTCTCACTGCTCCTATCCTCAATGCTCAGTATACTACCGAGAAGGTTATCAAGGTCGATGCAATGAGCGGTTGGAACCACGACAATGTTGACAACGAGGGCGGAAAGGATTATCTCCACACAGACTTCACTGCTGAGAAGACTGCCGATGTATATCTCCCAAAGGGCGCTACATGGTACGATTTCTGGAGCAACGAGAAGATTGCTGGTGGCAAGACCATCACTATCCCTACTCACCTTAATACAATCCCTCTATACGTAAAGGCTGGTAGCATCGTGCCAATCGGTCCGGATGTACAGTGCACAACCGAGAAGAAGTGGGACAATCTTGAGATCCGCGTATATGCTGGTGCAGATGGTGAGTTCACTCTCTATGAGGACGAATTCGACAACTATAACTACGAGAAGGGTAAGTTCAGCACAATCAAGTTCACTTGGAACGATAAGGCTCAGAAACTCACTATCGGTGCTGTTCAGGGTTCATATCCTGGTATGATCACTAACCGTAAGTTCAATGTTGTAATCATCCGCAATGGTTCTGCTGCTCCAGCACAGACAGTTGAGTATAATGGCGCTGAAGTAACAATATAATTCATAATTGATAATTGGCTTCGCGTTGTCAAAAAAACAGCTGTCGGGGCCAGTTATTGCTAAGAAGAAATATTATTAGGTATACTGGTATGGTAACAAAAAAAGCAGGTAGCGAAAACTACCTGCTTTATTTTTCCTTTACTATCGAAGAAATTACTTCTTCTTGCCGTAGCGGTTAAGGAACTTATCAACACGACCTGCAGTGTCGACGAGCTTGTGCTTACCAGTGTAGAATGGGTGTGAAGCACTAGTGATTTCAAGCTTTACGAGTGGGTAAGTCTCACCATCGATTTCGATAGTTTCCTTTGTGTTGATTGTAGAACGAGAGATGAAAGTTACCTCGTTAGACATGTCCTTAAATACAACAGGACGATAGTTCTCTGGGTGAATACCTTTTTGCATTTTGTTTATTTTTTGTGGTCGCGAATCTTACATCCAGCGGTTTCTTTTGGGAAAGGTAAACCCGAAAGTAATACGCTTTCAATAGACTTCGTGCCTTGTTAATATTTCAATTGTGGGCGCAAAGTTAGCTAATTCTCACAAATCTACCAAATAATATTGCGAAAATTTAAAGAAAATGTTAGAATTTGCCGATATGTACCTTCTCCCATTGCAACTTTGAAGTATCATAAGGCTTGCGAATCTCGTCGGGATGACCGATGCTGATTACCGAAAGCACTTCGTATGGAGCAGGGATATCGAGTATCTTGCAGACGTTGTAGTTGGCAGTATTGCCTTGTTCGTCATAGCGGTTACGCATCTGGATCCACACGCTTCCGAGACCGAGATCGGTGCACTGGAGCTGCATCTGGATGCTTGCTATCGAGAGGTCTTCCACCCAGGTGTCAGAGTCGTCAGGATTGGCAACGACGGCAATGGCAAGCGATGCGCCGGCGATAGGAAGAGCGCCTTGATCTTTTGCCTCGGAAAGGGCTTTGAGCACCTCCTTGTCTTCGACTACGATGAAGTGCCAAGGGTTCTTGCGTTTGCCTGCAGGCGACATGAGAGCTGCCTCAAGGATGAGCTTTACTTGTTCAGGATCGAGAGGTTCGCCTGTATATTTTCTTATGCTTCTACGTGAGATTACGAGATCGTGAAATGAGTTCATTTCAAAAGAATTTGGTTTTTAGTTTTATTTTTTAGTAGTTTGAATAACGCGCAAAGGTAAGTAAAAATATTAAAAACATCTAATTTTAGTGTAATTTTTTGCCAATGCACGATAGATTTTGTATATTTGCGCCCATGAAGAAAATAATATATATATTATTGGTCGTGCTTTTAGCCTCTTGCACCGAATCTGCTAAGGAGTCGAAGATTGCCGCTCAGGTTGGCAATTCCGTACTCACTCACAGCGAAATCAGGATGGCGATGCCTCTCGGACTTTCGGGTGCCGATAGTATAGCTTTTGTGTCGGAATACATTGACAATTGGGTGGATGAACACATGCTTTACGAGCAAGGTGTGAGAAATCTGCCGAATCTTGATGAGCTGAATCAGTTGGTCGAGGAATATCGTCGCACATTGATCTCTCAGCGATACGAGAATGAGATCCTCGAGAGATATGTGTCGGAAGATATCACGGAAGCCGAGTGTGTGGATTTCTACGAGAAGTATTCAAAGCAGCTCACCGTCGAATATCCGATCATTCAGGGAGTCTTTGTCAAGGTGCTCAACAACTCTTCAAAAATCAAGGACGTAAAGAAATGGCTCGAAGCGTTGGGCAAGGGCGAGACCGACTGCATTGAGGAGTTCGATCAGTATGGCATTCATCTTGCTGCCGACTACGACAACTTCTACGATACATGGGTTTCGTTGTACCGCCTTTCCGACAGGTTGCCTTTGACTGTCGTTGATCCTGCTCAGTTCCTCAAGCGCAAGACATACGAATTGAAAGACGACGACTATAATTATCTGTTCGTGATAAAGGACTTCCGTCTCTCGGGCGAATCTGCTCCTTATGAATATGCAAAGCAGGACGTGTACGAACTGCTCGCCAACAAGAAACGTAAGCAGATTCAGGCAAGATTGCACGAAGACCTGCTGAAGGATGGCCTGGAGTCGGGATTAATTAAGATTAATAAGTAAAACAAATATATGAAAACATCAATGAAAAGATTGTTCAGCTTGGTTGCTGCAACATTGCTCACAACAACACAGCTTTTTGCACAGATAGACAATGTGATCGACGAGGTGTTGTGGGTTGTGGGAGATGAGGCGATCCTCCGTTCTGAGGTAGAGACCGAAAGAAAGCGTATGCTCTATCAGGGCGAAAAGATCGATGGCGACCCATATGCTGTGATTCCAGAACAGATCGCTATCCAGAAGTTGTTCCTCAATCAGGCGATTGTCGATAGTATCGAGGTGTCAGACGATCAGGTAGAGTCGCAGGTCGATGCTCAGATCAACGGATACATCTCGCAGATCGGTTCGCGCGAGAAACTCGAAGAGTACATGGAGAAATCCCTCAAGGAGATCCGTTCGGAGATGCGTACCAACATCAAGAATGCAATGATCACTCAGGAGATGCAGAGACATCTCACTTCCGATATCTCTGTTTCGCCAAGTGAGGTGCGTGCCTTCTATGAGAAACTGCCACAGGACAGCATCCCGTTCATGCAGACACAGGTTGAGGTGCAGATCATCGCAATGCAGCCTAAGATCTCGCAGGCAACCATCGACGGTATCAAGGCGAGACTGCGCGACTATTCCCAGCGCGTGCTCAAGGGCGAGAGTTCGTTCAGCACACTCGCTGTGCTCTATAGTGAGGATCCAGGTTCGGCATCACGAGGAGGCGAACTCGGATTCATGGGTAAAGGTCAGTTCGTGCCGGAATTCTCGGCAGCAGCATTCCAGTTGACCGACCCTAGCAAGATCTCCAAGATCGTAGAGACGGAATACGGCTATCATATCATTCAGCTCATCGAGCGTCGTGGTGACCGTGCCAACTTCCGTCACATCCTGCTTACTCCAAAGGTGAGCGCAAAGGAAATGCTCGATGCCCGCAACACAATGGATACAATCCGCATGGATCTCGATTCGGCAAAGTTCACATTCGAGGAGGCAGCCCGTTACATTTCTTCCGACAAGGCAACCCGCAACAGTGGTGGTCTTATGACCAATCAGTCGGGTGCTGCACGTCAGACAATGGATGAGCTTCCGGCCGAAGTGGCTCGTGTCGTAGCCAACATGAAGGTGGGCGATATCTCAAAGCCGTTCACAATGAAGGATCCTAAGTCGAACCGCGACCAGGTGGCTATCGTAAAGCTCAAGAACCGTGTCGAGGGTCACAAGGCTACCTACTACGAAGACTACCAGGTGGTGAAGAGTTTGTATGAAGACAAGCTTCGCGCAGATATTATCGAGAACTTCATCCGCGAGAAGCAGAAGACTACCTATTGCAAGATACGTGCAGGTTGGGATAACTACGACTTCAAATACCCAGGTTGGGGTAAGCGATAAACTACGGTGAAGAAAAGTCTTTTATACATATTCCTCGTCTTTGTGGCTGCAATGACATTTGCACGACCACAACAGAAGGCCGGACAGGGAAAGATACTGCAGCCTGCAAGGAAGATTCATCTGCTGCATGCCAATACCTTGAGCTTCGATAAGTCGGTTGACGTCGAACGACAGGTGTTGCGCGGTGATGTGCGATTCCGGCAGGACAGCGCGTATATGTACTGCGACAGCGCATATTTCTACGAGAGCACCAATTCGATGGAGGCTTTCAGTAACGTGCGAATGGTGCAGGGCGATACCCTGTTCCTCTGGTGCGACTCGATGTCGTACAACGGCAATGACCTTTTCGCTCAGCTCTACGACCATGTGAAGCTGATGCACAAGACAACCGTCCTCACTACCGACTATCTCACCTATGACCGAGGAATAGCAGAAGCACACTACCCATATTCGGGCGTGATCAAGACTCCGGATAACCATCTGAAATCCGATCTGGGCTGGTATTACCCGGACACCGAGGAAGCGATATTCCGCGAGAATGTCGAACTCCGCAACTATGACTTCAGCAAGATGGAGAATCCGCCGGCATATCCTGACATCCAGAGCAAGGACTACAGCCCACGCGCTACTCTCTACAGCGATACGCTCTATTACTATTTCCAGATTTCTGATGCCTATATGATGGGTCCGTCGAGAATCGTCACAGACACTGCGACGGTATATTCCACGCTCGGAACCTTCAACACTAAACAGCAGAGAAGCCGTCTCTATAACCGTTCATACGTCATGAGCCCGGGAAGATATGCCATTGCCGACTCTCTCTGGTATGACGGGACAAACGGCATCGGTGATGGTTGGGGCGACATCGTGATGGTCGATTCATTGCAGAAGATGAAGCTCACAGGCGAGTATATGCATTATATCGACGATCCGCAATCGATAATGGTGACCATCAAGGCACTTGCCGTAGATTATTCCGATAAGGATACACTCTATCTCCATGCCGACACACTGAGGGCTTATACCATCATTAAGGCAGATACCATCAGGCATCTTTCGTTCGATAGTATCAGAACACCAGAGATCCGTATCGATACGCTGTGGGAAAAGCCTGTCGTAGCAGATAGTGTTGCAGTAGATTCTGTTGCCACAGACAGCATTGCAAATGTTATATCTTTACCGGACAGCATTGCCACAGACAGCATAATGCCTTTGGTGCAGGATAGCCTGACGACAGACTCCCTGCCAAGATACACTATAAGAAGAGATACTATAGAAAACCTCAAGATCGATACATTGGTTTCGTTGGAGATCAAGGCCGATACCACGAGGTTTATGGATGCATACTATGGAGTCCGATATTTCCGTACTGACATGCAGGGCGTATGCGACTCCTTGCATTACAGCGTGCGCGACTCCTTGGCTAAGTTCATCGGCAATCCGGTAATGTGGAACGAGCAGTACCAGATTACAGGCGATACCATCCATGCATACATGAATCAGGACAAGCAGATCAAGCGTGCTGAGATACACAATGCCGCATTCCTGGTTCAGGAGAAAGATACATTCACGATGCACGAGATCGGTCCGAGAAAGAAGATCACGCATACTTTGACACGAGCCTACGATCAGATCAAGGGTAAGGATCTTGTCTGTTTCTTCGATTCGGCAAAGATCAAGCAGATGGACATGTCGGGCAATGTGCAGGTGATATACTATCCAGTGGAGTCCGACGGTTCGATGACCGGATTGAATCAGGTCGTGGGTAACTATCTCTCGGTGTGGTTCGCCAACCAGAAGATGGATAAGTTGAAGATATGGCCTAATCCTGTAGGCTCACTCACGCCGATACCGCTCGTCCAGCCGGACATCATACATCTCGAAGGTTTCAGATGGATGGACTATCTCCGTCCGAGAAACAAGAACGATGTGTTCCGAGTCATTACCATGACCGAGGAAGACAAAGCCGAGCAGGCAGCACCATTGTTCAACCGAGATGAGTTGAACGGATACTGAGTTTAGCTGTAAAGTTAGGAATTAGGAGTAAAATTTTTTTTTACAAGAACATTGACTTGGTCAAAAAATTATCAATTATCAATTATCAATTAAGAATTATTCCGGATGGCTACAATATTTTCTGTAAATAAACCAAGGAAGTTTCATCGTGAGAGCTACTTCCACGACGAGAGGAAAGAACGCCTTGAGGCACGAATCCGTAAGGTGAAGCGCGAGATGGGTATGTTGGAGAATGAGGAATACAAACCCGAAGAGACCATCAGAGGATCGTTCGTTTCGGGAACTACTCATTTGCGTCGTCGTCTGGATAGCGACGAGATAAAGGGAACCGACAAGAACAAGCGCTACATCAAGCTCGCTGTCTGGATTCTCATTCTGGGCATCATCTTCTATCTGTTGATTTCAGGAAAGTTGTAATGGATATCATACATTTACTTCCGGATACAGTTGCCAATCAGATAGCGGCAGGCGAGGTGGTACAGCGTCCGGCATCGGTGATCAAGGAGCTTCTCGAAAACTCGATAGATGCAGGCGCGACCGATATCCAGATCGTATTACGTGAAGCAGGGCGCGAGCTCATTCAGGTGATAGACAATGGTAAGGGTATGTCGCCTATCGATGCCCGAATGGCATTCGAACGACACGCTACAAGCAAGATCTCGACAGCCAACGATCTCTTCAGCCTTCATACCATGGGTTTCCGAGGTGAGGCCCTTGCGTCGATCGCAGCAGTTGCTGAGGTCGAACTGCGCACGCGCCGTCCGGAAGACGAGACAGGTATCAGCATACGCATCGACGGAGGAAAATTCGTGGCACAGGAAGTGATCTCATGTCCTTCGGGCGCCAACTTCCAGATCCGTAATTTATTCTATAATGTACCCGCGCGTAGAAAGTTCCTCAAGAGCAATCAGACCGAGCTTTCCAATATCATAACCGAGATCCAGCATGTGGCATTGGCCAATCCGCAGGTCGCATTCTCGCTCACTCATAACGACTCGCTGCAGTTCCAGCTCACTTCTGGCACTAAGAAACAGCGTGCTACACAGCTTTTCTCAAAGACTATCGGACAGGCGCTTCTTCCTATCAGTGTGGAGAATGACCTGTTGTCGATCGAGGGCTTCGTATGTCAGCCTGATACTGCACGCAAGAAAGGAGCCTTGCAGTTCTTCTTTGTCAACAACCGTTTCATGAAGCATCCGTACTTCCACAAGGCGGTGATGGAGAGTTTCGAGGGACTGATACCTGACGGCACTCAGCCAAACTACTTCATCTATCTCACCGTCGATCCTGGAACCATCGATGTGAATATCCATCCGACAAAGACCGAGATAAAATTCGAGAACGAACCGGCGCGCTGGCACATCCTCATGGCCACTATACGCGAGGCATTGGGAAAATACAACGAGATCCCTGCCATCGACTTCGATACTGAGGGAATGCCCGATATTCCAGCACAGGGCACTTCCTATCTTCCGGGTTCAGCACCTTTTGATACAAAGCCACGTGGCGATGCCTCATATAACCCGTTCAGGCAGAATCCTAATCTCTCAAGCTGGGAGAATGCCTATCGTGGGTTTGAGAACTCCAACGACCGTCCGTCGGGCATGGGCGAGACACTAGTGTCTAAGATGAGCAAGCCGTATTCGCCGCCGGCAATGGAACCTGAAGACGAGGAGATACTGCCAAGCAGGATGTCTTCGATTCTCGATACCACGCCAAACTATGTCCAGGACGACAGCCAGTTGTTCGACGAAGAGGCAGTGCGTGCTCCAAAGAACCTGATGCAGGTTGCTGGCCGTTATATCGTGTCGTCTGAAAGAGGCGGAATGATGCTTGTCGATCAGCACAGGGCACACGTGTGCATCCTTTTCGACAAATACCTCTCTCAGCTCGAGAAGCGACAAGGCATGTCCCAGCACGAGCTGTTCCCAGAGGTCATCGACATTGCTCCGTCGGATGTGCCTATCCTGGAAAGCATCAACGACGAACTCTCGGCTCTCGGCTTCGAGATCGACAATCTCGGCGGTGGATCGTTTGCCATCAACGGACGACCAGCATCGCTCGAACACAGTATCGACCTTGCTGGTCTGATAAACCAGATGATCGACGTGGCAAGGAATCAGGTGCATAAGCTGAGCGACGAACTGAACCGTCAGCTTGCGTTGAAGATGGCACAGACTCAGTCGATCGGCTATGGTAAGACATTGAATGCCGAAGAGATGCTGCAACTCGTCGAATCGCTCTTTGCGCTCCCTGATCACACCTTCACGCCAGACGGCAGGAGAGTGGTGGTTCAGATGAACCAGCGGGAACTTGAGAAATTGTTTTATTAATTATCAATTCTGAATTATCAATTATAATATGAAATACGCTATTTGTTTACAGCCATATATTCCGATGCGCAAGACTGCAGAGGAAAGCGCAGAGATGGTAAGCCAGATGTTGTTTGGTGATACATTTCAGATCCTTGACGAACAGCCACGCTGGTATTTCGTGCAGCGCGACTTTGACGGATACCAGGGATGGATTGACTTTAAGACAGCGACTATCATCGAACCGAAGGAATACCATAAATATGTGGCAGAAAGCGAGAACGCACTGTTGCTCCGTCTGCCATACAACCCTGTGACACGTACTATGGAGGGCGTTTCTGGTGTCTCGCATCTCTCATGGGGCAGCCGCATCTTCAATATGGACGATACAGGAGTGATGTTCAACATGAACGGCATCCGTTTCGATGTGCCTAATATGACCTATGTCGAGCCAGTCAAGGCAAGCACGATGTCGCGCAAGGCATGTTCCAAGTACATCCTCCAGCAGGCACAGCTCCTTCTCAACGTGCCTTATCTCTGGGGTGGCATCAGCGCCTTCGGCGTTGACTGCTCGGGCTTCATCCAGACACTCTTCCGCTTCGTCGGCATTGCCCTTCCACGCGATGCCTCACAGCAGTATAATGTCGGTACAGAAGTCAGCTTCGCCGATGCCGAGATCGGAGATCTTGCATTCTTCGGCAAGGACGGCAAGGTGTCGCATGTCGGACTTGTAGCCGACAACGGCCGTATCCTCCATGTGTCGGGATTTCTTCACTTCGACAAGCTCACAGAAGAGGGTATCTACCGTGAGTCGTTGAAGGAATATACACATAAGCTGATCGGAATAAAGAGAATTTTCTAATTATTTAATTTTTAATTCTTTCATTCCCCCAAAAGATATGATTGCAAAGCTCTATACCCATTATCTCGCACATCCTGTAGTGACCACCGACAGCCGCAACTGTCCGGAGGGCAGCATTTTCTTTGCATTGAAGGGCGAGAGGTTCGACGGAAACAAGTTCGCAGCCGAGGTGCTCGGCAAAGGCTGTTCGCTGGCTGTAGTTGACGATGCTTCGGTCATCCCAGCAGGCGATTCGCGTTACTTCCTTGTGCCTGATGTGCTCACTGCACTCCAGCAGCTGGCAGCATATCACCGTCAGCAGTTCAAGACATGGGAGAAGCCTGTAAGCGTGATCGGCATCACTGGCACCAACGGCAAGACCACTACCAAGGAGCTGCTCAATGCCGTATTGTCGCAGAAGTACAATGTCCTTGCAACTGCAGGCAATCTCAACAATCAGATCGGCGTGCCTCTCACATTGCTCAAGGTGACACAGCAGCACGAGATCGCCATCGTCGAGATGGGCGCCAACCATCCGATGGATATTGCCGACCTCTGCGAGATCTCACGACCTGACTTCGGACTTATCACGAATGTGGGCAAGGCTCATCTCCTTGGCTTCGGTTCACTCGAAGGCGTGGTTGAGGCAAAGACCAAGCTCTATGACTCGCTCCGACTCACGGGCGGCAAGGTATTTGTCGATGCAGGCAATCCGTATCTCCTTCCAAAGGCAGAAGGTCTCGACAGGATCATGTATTCCGATGCCGACATCTGCAAGGATGGCGTCGTCATGGGCCGTTTCCTGTCGTGCAGCCCATATCTCTCTATGGAACTGACATTCGCCGACACTGCCATCACACTCGACACACATCTCATCGGCAACTATAACCTCATCAATATCGTTGCAGCAGCAACAGTGGGCAATACCTTCGGCGTGACACCGGCACAGGTCAAGACCGCCATCGAGGGCTATATGCCAAAAAATATGCGTTCGCAGCTCATCGATCTCGAGATGGGCCGACAGATCATCCTCGATGCCTACAATGCCAACCCTACAAGCATGATGGCAGCATTGCAGAGCTTCAACAGGAACACAGCCCAGCACAAGAGCCTCGTATTAGGCGACATGGGCGAACTGGGAGAGGAGTCGGCACGCGAACACCTCAACATCATGCGCTATCTCATGCAGGAGGAAGTGACATTCGGCGATATTCTTCTTGTGGGCAAGGAGTTCTGCAAGGCATTCGACTCGCTCACCGACGACGAGGTGATGCAGCTCTCCAAGCATCGCTCAGTGCATTGCTATGCAGATATCACTGCCTTGACTACACCGGATGTGACAGGCAATATGGCATTGACATCATTGCCGGGCACTATCCTCATTAAGGGAAGCCGAAGCATGCAGCTCGAAAAAGCTCTCAAAGCCTTCGGAATTCAATAAGTTCTGGAAGATTATATCTTAAAGTTGAGGGAGAATGAAACCATGCGGATCTCCCTTTCACGTGCGCCCTCGGACAGACCTCTATAGGATTGGGTGTATCGTGTGATGTCTATGTACGAATCCTTCATCAGGTTTGTAGCACTCAGTATCAGTGTCAGTCTCGGACGCGGAAATTCCTTCTGTACCGATGCATTGACGCTGAGATTGTTGGTGTAGTAATACACGTTTCGTTCTCCGCCCTTGCTGTGCCAGTTGGCGCCGACGAGTATAAGCCAGTTGCCCGGCAGCGAGATGGTGTTGGTGAAACTGAGCTTGAACAGCGTGTCGTAGAGCTTCTGACCACCGTTGGCAAGCGGCATGTCGAACCATTGCTTGTGCATGTTCATGTTGAGGACAGGACTCCAGACGCCGATCTTAGGTGTCAGCGTGGCATTGAGGTCCAAGGCGTCGTAGTCAGGAGCGTTGTACTTCACGGTACCGTCGAGGGTGCTGCATATAGGGTTTGTATATCCTGTATATGTGGCGGTGAGGGTTGCCCACTGGTAGTTCCATTCGAGCGATGTCGTGGCAATGAGCTCTGTCTTGAGGATGCGGTCTTCCACGAACTTATCTTCAATGTCTTGTATGGAGAGTCGCGTCAGACCAAGATAAGGCCGCACGCTACTCTGTGTGTGCAGAAGGGTGAGGCTTGACTTGCCTAGCTTGGTCGAGACCTTCACGGTAGGATACAGGTAGTCGCGCTTTGTGTACAGTTCACCGTTGGTAGCCAATAAGGATATAGGACTTTCGTCTGTAGGATCTATTCTGAGCAGGCCCATCTCATAGACCCAGTAATTAATATAGTTCATCAGGCCGTCATCCTCGCATGGCTTATATCCGGAGGTGCGACGCTCGTATCGCAAACCGCCTTCGATGGTCCACTTGCCGAAATTCTGTGTGGTGGAAACAAAGACTGCATAGGTATGATCGGTATTCACGGCGTGTATGCCACCATAGCGCTGCAGGAAATCTGTTGCCACACTGTTGTCGTTGTGTTTATCGACATCCATGTAGTCATACTCATGTTCGATACCGAGCATGAGGTTACCCTTCCACAGCGGTGTGTTGCCCTTGGCATACGATCGCAGGTCATACTCGTCGCGCAGGTAATAGCCTTGAGAAGACGGGTTTTCTGACTGCAAGTCGGCATCATCGATGAAGGAGTTGCTGCCGATGCTGATATCCCACGCACCGATCTTGCCGGCATATTCCAAGTCTATGTCATGACGTGACTGCGGTTTATTTTCTGTCGTAAATGCTTCATGTATATAGGTGCGGTCTTTCCGCACTTTCAGGTACGAATAGTTGGCAGAAAGATTATGGTTGTCGTTTATCTGATAGGATGCCTTGAAACGGCCTGTCAGTCTCTGCTTGTAGTTCTCGATGTGCCTGAGCGATTTCTCGTCTTCGCCCACCTGCTGGTGGTTGCTGTCGTAGTGACGTTTGAACGTCGTCTTGTCGTAAGAGCTGTTCGATTCGTTGTATGAGAGTGTAGTTCCGAGAATTAGGGCATTATGCTTCCACCCCAGACGGAGCTCATTGTTGGTCGAGAGCTTGTGGGTCAAGTCAAGACGCAATGTCTCACTGAGGTGGAAACCGTCTTTCTTCTCGGCAATGGTCAGGATTTCAATGACCGACTGAACGTCCTTGCCATACTCTGCACCAGGCTGTGTTATCACGCGAATGCTTGCGACCTTGCTTGCAGGAATCTGCGTGAGCTCCGACAGATCCACCACCTTGCGGTTCTCGATATAGATGGCAGGTGTTCCACGTCCGACGACAGTCACCTCATCGTCAATCACCGTTACTTTAGGTAACTGTTTCAATACGTCAATAAGGTATGGCAGACGAGCCAGTTGTGTTCCTTCGATCTTTGTCTCGTCGGATGTCTCGTCAGCATATCTGTTCTGCTGTCCATGACCATTGAAGGCAAGAAGGGCGGCAATGAGTATTACAGCTACCTTTCTCATAGTATTTGGAATTATAGTATTTCGACAACGGTAATGCCTGCTCCGCCAAACTGAACATGTTCGTCGTGGAAGTTGACCGAGCCTTTCAGCGATGACAGATAGGTGCGGATTGCCTGACGCAGAGCACCTGTGCCTGTGCCGTGCAGGATTCGTACCTGACTCACATCGAGCAGCATGGCATCGTCGAGGAACAGGGTGACGGCATTGAGTGCTTCGTCGGCACGCATGCCTCGGAGGTCGATCTCCTGTTTGAAGTGCAGGCGTCGCTGACGTATCTCGTCGCTCACGCTCGGGTCGTGTGTGCCTCCAAGCAGATTGTTCTGTGCCTCTTGGCGTATCTGTGCCCTGTTGACGTGTTCGAGCCGGGTGATATCCAAGGTGCTGCGTATCATTCCGAAGTTAACGACACACTGCCTGCCGTTGACCGACGCTATCTGTCCGATGGTCGATTGTCCCTTCAGGCGCACGTTGTCGCCCACGAGGAACGGACGGGTATCCTCGGCTTGTCCTCCCTTAGCAAGAGTCGGCGTAACGCGGTCCTTATTGCCTTTTTGCTTCTTGCTACCAGCTTTTTTGTTATCGTTATCGTCTTCGTCTTCGTTTCCGTTTTCGTTAAGCTTCGCTTTATATTCCTCAAGCTTCCTGCGGATGTTTCGAGTCGCCTCCTTTTCTGCCTGAGCCTCCTTAATGTCCTTGATAGTCTTTTCGATGCGGGCGTTAGCCTCTTTGAGCAGTGATGATGCTTCGTTCTGAGCTTTCTCCATCACTTCCTTGCGCTTCTCCTGAATGGCCTGCATCTTCTCGTCGTACTTGGCAGACTTCTCTTCGAGTTCCTTCTCCTGCTGGTGTATCTTCTGGCGTTTCTGTTCCCAGTACCGCTTGTCGCGGCTGATGTCCTGCAGGTATTTATCCATATTGACATAATCGCTTCCGACAATCTCTTTGGCCGTAGTGATCACTTCCTGAGGAAGACCTATCTTATGGGCGATCTCGATGGCGAACGAACTGCCTGGATGTCCGATCTCGAGCTTGAAGAGCGGACGGAGACCGTTGCGGTCATAGAGCATCGCTCCGTTGACAATACCTGGAGTATCGTCGGCAAAGTGCTTGAGGTTGGTGAAGTGGGTTGTGATGACGCCATTGACGCGTATCTCGTTGAACTTGCCGAGCAATGCCTGTGCAATGGCTCCACCGATCTGAGGTTCTGTGCCGGCACCGAACTCGTCGATAAGGATGAGCGTGCGCTTGGTGGCGTTGCGCAGGAAGAACTTCATGTTCTGGAGATGGCTCGAATAGGTCGAGAGGTCGTTGTCGATGCTTTGTTCGTCGCCGATGTCGATGAATATATTGTCGAAGATAGTGCAGAGCGAATTGTCTTGGACTGGAATGGCAAGTCCGCACTGAAGCATATACTGCACAAGTCCTAGGGTTTCGAGACATACCGACTTACCACCGGCATTAGGGCCCGAGATGAGTACGATGCGCTGATTGCGATGGTCGAGCATGATGTCGAGAGGCACAATCTCATTGGCTTTGCCTTCGTGTTTGTATCTCAGGTAGAGCAAAGGATGCTTGGCGTGAATCCAGTCGAGTGAACCGTCGCTCGACATCTGAGGTACGCTTGCCTCGATAGACTGTGCGAACTTTGCCTTTGCGCGTACGAAATCGACGACACCCAGGAAGTCGAAGCTTGCCATGATATCAGGAAGCATAGGTCGGATCTCGTTGGCAACGGCTGTGAGGATTCGGATTATCTCCTGTCGTTCCTCGCCTTCGAGTTCGCGGATGCGGTTGTTGGCATCCACCACTTCTGCCGGTTCGATAAAGAGTGTCTTACCTGTTGCCGATTCGTCGTGGACGATACCTTTGATCTTTCGTTTGTTAAGAGGATTGACAGGAATCACAAGTCGTCCGTCGCGCATGGTCGGTGTGATATCCTTATCGACCAGGCCTTCGCTTTGTGCAGATCTGAGGATATTGTTCAGGAGGCGTGAGATGCTGCTGACGGTGCTTGCCAGCTGTCGTCTGATCTCGAGTAACTGTGGCGAAGCATTATCTTTTATTTCTCCGGTAGGAGAGAGGATACGGTCAAGTCGGCGGCAGATCTCCGGGAAGACGACAATCTCGAGGGAGAGTGCCTGCATGAGAGGATAGGTCTTGCGTCCTTCCTCTTCTTTAGGATTGAAATACTGTACAAGGTTGGTGATCGTACCGAGCGAACGGCGCAGGTGGAACAGCTCTTCGGTCTCGAGGAAGGTTCCCTGGAGTCTAAGGCGCTTCAGCTGGTCGGTAAGATCAAAGAAACTATCGGTCGGCATCGGAGTCTTAGCCTCCTGAAGTATCTCAAGCATCTCTTTCACCAAAGCCAACTGGTATTCAATGTCCTGTCGTTTGGTCATGAAAGTCATCTCCTCGATGCGTCTTGCACCGAGTGGACAGAGCACATTGCTCAAGAGCATTGTCCGAATCTTGTCGAACCCGAGTTTTGTTTCAAAATTATGCGGATAGGTCATCTGTTATTCGCTTTGGATAGCTTTTACTGGTGAAATTCTGGCAACTAATGCCGATGGTACGATGAGGACCAGCAGCGATATTATTACCGTTCCGATGTTCAGCGCTATTATCGCCTTTAAGTCGAGCGAGATAGGCACCCATTCAAGATAATAGGTCTCAGGGTCGAGTGTGAGGATATGGAAGTGTTTCTGAAGCAGGCATAGTCCTATTCCGACAATATTGCCGATGATGAGACCTTTGCCGATGAGAAACGTCGCAACGATGAGGAACACTCTGCGCAGCTGGCTGTTCCGGCATCCCATAGCCTTCATTATTCCTATCATGCTGGTGCGTTCGAGTATGATGATAAGCAATCCGCTGATCATGGTAAACGACGCTACTATCGACATTAGGATGAGTATCACCCAGACATTGGTGTCGAGAAGGTCGAGCCATGCGAATATCTGTGGGTTCAGCTGTTCGATGGTCTGTACGAAATATGGCGTTCCCCGTCGGTCCTGTAGGCCGTTGAGTGCCATTATGAGGTCATAGTCCTTATCGTATATGTCGTTGAAATCCGAGAGGTTAATCTCGATTCCGCTCACCATATCGTCGTTCCAGCCGTTAACATCACGCAGAAGGTCGATATTGCCGAATATCAGCTGTTGGTCGTATTCGTTGAATCCTGTGTTGTAAATCCCGGCAACCTTCAGCTGTCGGCTTTTGATTGAGGCATCTTCGGCGCCCAATGTAAAAAGATCGGCATTCATGTCGGCCTGGATGAAGAAGAGCTGAAACTTATCGCCGACCTTGAGGTTCATCTTGTCGGCAATGATCTGAGAGATCCTGACTTCTCTAGCACCTATTCCTTCTTCGCCTTTTATAACGACTGCAAGGAAGTCTTCAGACGTCTTCAGTACGCCAGGCTTTGTGATATAAGGCTTTGTGCTCTCTATTCCGGCAACCGAGGCAATGGCCTGGTCCAAGGTGTCGTTCAGGCAGATAGGGTGTTTCTCGTAGGTCGAGTTATTGGCCATCGCGTGAATCTGAATATGACCACCGAACCCGATGACCTTATCCCTGATCTCCTGCTTGAAGCCTATTACGATAGCCACAGATAAAATCATCACCACCAGACCGATGGCAATGCCAGCAATGGCAATGCGTATGGCAGGTGGTGACACTCGTTGGCTTTCGTTGACCTTCGAGAAATGTATGCGTTGTGCTATATAGAACGATAGAGACACAATTATGAATTATGAATTAATCTTCCTGAGCCATGACAGTCGCCTGGTAAACCTTGATGGCCTTGCCAAGAACGATGAGCGCATGCTTGAGGTCTTCCTTGTTGAGGACATAGGCCATACGAACCTCATTCTTTCCAAGTCCTGGAGTTACATAGAAACCGTTACCAGGAGCCATCATGACTGTGCATCCTTCAAAGTCAAAGTCGCTGAGACACCATGCGCAGAACTTCTCGGCATCGTCGACAGGTAACTTGACCATTGTATAGAATGCACCCATTGGAACCGGAGAATATACTCCGTCGATGCGGTTAAGACCATCGATGAGGAACTTACGGCGCTCAACATATTCGTCATATGTGTCGAGCATGTATTCAGGATCGGCATCGATAGAAGCTTCAGCAACAATCTGTCCCAAGAGAGGAGGAGAGAGACGTGCCTGACAGAACTTCATGATGTTCTGGCGTACTGCAGCATTGCGTGTAACGATCGAACCGACACGGATACCAGTCTCAGAATAGCGTTTCGAGACAGAATCGATGAGGATGACGTTCTGCTCGATGCCCTCAAGGTGCATTGCCGAGATGTATGGCGAGCCTGTATAGATGAATTCACGATAGACCTCATCGGAGAAGAGGAACAAGTCATGCTTTGCTACGATGTCGCGCAACTGATTCATTTCCTTGCGGCTGTAGAGATAGCCTGTCGGGTTGTTAGGATTACAGATCAGGATACCCTTAGTGCGAGGAGTGATGAGCTTCTCGAACTCCTCCATCGGAGGCAATGAGAAGCCTTCCTCGATGGATGTAGGGATTGACTTGATCACAGCTCCAGCAACGACAGCAAACGACATATAGTTGGCGTAGGCTGGTTCCGGAACAATGAGTTCGTCGCCTGGATTAAGGCAGGACATGAAGGCAAACAATACAGCCTCAGAACCACCTGTAGTGACAATGATGTCTTCCAGATTGACGTTTATGTTGAAACGACGATAATAGCCTAAGAGCTTCTCGCGCAATGACTTGATACCTTCTGATGGAGAGTATTCAAGAATCTTGCGGTCGATCTTCTTCAAAGAGTCGAGACCAGCCTGCATTGTGTTGAGGTCTGGCTGACCGATGTTTAGATGATACACCTTCACGCCTCGAGCCTTGGCAGCATTTGCCAATGGTACGAGTTTGCGGATAGGTGAGAGTGGCATCTGTTTGCCACGTTCAGAAATATCTGGCATTTTTTTTTGTTATTTTCAGTTACAAGGTGCAAAGATATAAAATATATTTTATTTGACCAAATTTTTACTTATTTTTCAGTCTGTTAAGTGCTGCGTGGTAACGCTCTGCGTTGCGATTATGCTCGCTGAGGTTGGTCGCAAAGTTATGTGTTCCTGAAAAATCCTCTTTGGCGCACATGTACAGATACTTATGTGGCTCGCTGTTGAGCAAGGCATTGATGGTTGCTTTCTCGACCATACGGATAGGACCTGGAGGAAGACCTGCAACGCGATATGTGTTGTAGGGAGAATTGGTCTCAAGATGCGAAAGCAATATGCGCTTGAGTGTGAAATCTCCTAATGCATATTTGACTGTAGGATCGGCCTGAAGCGGCATTCCTATCTGCACTCGGTTGAGGTAGAGACGTGCAACGACACCTCGTTCGGCACGGTTCTGTGTCTCTTCTTCGGCTATGCTGCAGATTATCGAAGCCTGCTTTGGAGTTATGCCTAAAGCCTTTGCCTTTGCCTGTCGGTCATCGTTCCAGAAGTTGCGGTATTCCGTCAGCATCTTCCTTACGAACTTTTCAGGAGTCATGTCCCAATACACTTCGTAAGTATCAGGTAAGAAGATACTTATGACATTGGCTGTGTCGGTCCCGCATTCAGCAATAAAATCTGGATCGAGCATGGCGCTAAGCATCGAAACAGAGTCGCACATCAGTCCTTTGCTCATCTTTCCGGCCAGGTCGGGCAACAGACGTGCCTCGTTGAAAGAGACTCTTACTGGAGTCTGAAGATGTCGCAAAATCGTAGTGAGAACGCGTGCTGGTGCAAGTCCTTTCCTGAGCTTGTAGGCACCGAAAGATTCTGTCAGCTTCCTGCCTTCTTTCTTTTCGATATAGCTTTGTGCAGTCTTTATCAACCCAATCGACTCTTTGGTCACTCCGCCATTCTCCAACTGGCTGTAGATGTCAGCTTCAGAAGTGCCCGGAGCGATATAGACCCAGGAGTCCTGCTGTAATGCAGGTTTCTTGAAATAGAAATAATATACATATCCTGCAAATGCGGCACAGTTCAAGACAATCAGTATAGCGACGCTAATAATGATTATTTTTGTGCGAGTCGTCATTATTTCTTGTATTTCTTTACACGATCATCGTCGATGACACCCTTCCAGTTGAGGCCGTAGGCGAAGTCGTAGGTATTACCATCCTTGTCCACATAGCAATCTATATCATGAGGAGTATCTTCTGCCTGATGTTCGACAGTTGCCATGTTGAGAGGCATCTGGAAAGGAAGGAGTCCGGAAGGTTCGTACATGCCGTCGATAACCTCCAATACAGCCTGTCGCTGAATGCCGAAAGTCAAAAGTATAGCATCTGCATATGGCTCAATCTCGCTCATTACGAACGGATTCTTGCAATCCACAACGACGATGACAGGTTTGTCGCCCATGATTGCCTTAGTCTTTTGAACGAGCAGCATATCGTCTTTGTTGATTGTGCGTACACCCTTGCCTTTATAGCTTCGGTTGACAATCTTCTCGTATGGATCACCACCACCGATACTTGTCTCTCTTGCCTCGGTTGCTACATAGTCGTTATACTGGAGGCTGATAGGATAGTAGCCGTTACCAGGAGCAGACACTTTCGAACCTGCAGGGATGAAATAGATATCGTCTTCGGCATAAGCCTTATCGAGAGAGAAACTTGGATCTTTGGCATAATCCACATTGTCCTGCATTGCTTTCAATGCCTTTTTAGCCATGAATGGATCGGCAAGTGTCTCGCTTGCCTTGTAGCCCCAACCGCTCATTGGCGACTCGATGAAGACAAGTGCGAAATCGGCCTTCTCAGGCAATACAGCCACCTGGAAATAGTTCTCGACCATCTTTTGGTCAAATGGGCAATATGTCTTTTCTTCTGTGTATCCGCCAAAGAAGTTTGCATGACGTGGAACGTGGCGTTCTGGGATATAAACCTTCTGCTTACCCACTTTCTTCTCTATAGGAAGTACATGTTTCTGGTTCTTTAGCATCACAATACTCTTGACCTGAGCCTGATATCCCATTTCCATATAAGAAGGATTACCGACAACCTTTGCCGACTGCAATGGGTCTAGATAAGCATTTTCAAACAATCCTGTGCGGAAAATGTTGAGAAGAAGTCGTTCTGCAGACTTGCGGATTCGTTCCTGCATCTTAGCGTCGCCATACATGTTCTTGATCATCTCAAAAGCTTCGAGTACAGGTGCTGCATCGTTGTTGCCGCCAAACTGATCGACACCAGCGATGATTGCCATATAATGACGTTCGGCAACCGAAAACTCTTCGATACCCCAAGGTTTGCCGCTGTGGATTCCAGGATGATATTCATCGGCAGTCACGCCCCAATCGGTACAGATTACGCCGTCATAACCAGCCTCCTTACGCAACTGTTCGTCGATGATCTCCTTATTGAAATTGTTGGCGATATTGATGCTCGACTGTCCGTAGGAAATTGTATAGTAAGGCATTACTGCGGCCGCATGCTTTGTGCCGTTCTTGAGGTTGAATGCACCTTCCAGGAACGGGTATTTATGTTCGTTGATGTTGTTGTTAGGGTAAACACCATATTTGCCTCGTCCGAAATGAGCATCACGACCTGCTTCGCCGGTTCCGCCACCAGGCCAATGTTTTACCATCACGTTCACACTGCCTGGACCCCAATTGTTGAACTGGCTGTTCTTGCCGAGTCGGTCGGTAGTCTGGAAAGACTCGCAATATGCTACAATCAGATCTTTGACCAATTCAGGATCTTCACCGTATGTGCCGTTGAATCTCATCCAGCGAGGATCGGTAGCAAGGTCGGCCTGAGGCGAGAGACAGGTAGCAAAACCGAGAGCTCGATATTCTTCGGAAGCAATACTGCCGAACTTATACATCAGCTCTGTGTCGAAAGTTGCACCCATACCGAGCTCGTTAGGCCACATAGAGATCAAACCGCCGCCACCAGCCTTGTATTCTGCGTCGTTATCGGCCGAATGTCTTGGGTCGCTTGAGTTGTTGGTAGGAATACTTAGACGCTGGCTCTCGGCAAAAGCCTGAACCTCATTGTTCCATCTGGCAGCAACCTCTGGACTTTCGACCGAAGTGATAAGGATGTGACGCAATTTGTCCTTCTCGATCATCTCTTTCTGTTGGTCGGAGAGTTCCCAAGGCTGGGCACCGCTTTCCTTATATGACTTTCCGCCCCAAGTGGCAGGAGTATATCCGTTAGAGTTTGGAATAGCCTGGTGGTTACTATAAAGCATCAGACCAGCTATCTCGTTCAGACGCATCTTCCTTGCAAGATCCTTTGCTCTCTCTTCTGGAGTCAGACGCCAGTCTTCGTATTTGTCAAGCATCTGGTTTTCATTAAGATCCTTGAACACTAATCCGTCTTCATATATCAACTTCAGACCAGATTTAGGACTATAGCCCAAATCCGGACCGCTAGGCTGATGCACGAGGTTGTATCCGTCACATTCTTCAATCTTGACACTTAGTCGGCAGCTGCTCAAAGTCATGCTTGCAAGGCAGACGGCCATAATCCAGAGATTCGTTTTTTTCATATTAGTGTGGGTGTGTAAATCCTTATTTTGACATTGTCTTTAGTACTGCAAATATACTTATTTTCGCAACATATCAAAGAAAAAACATATAATTATATTATTATTACATTAATATTAGTAACTTTGGGCAAAAATTCCGCCATTATATGATGAATAAGGTAAGACAGATATTTAAGTCTGAAAGTCGTTGGGAAGCCTTGTTCCTTTCGCTGCTTTTGTCTGCAATAGGTTTCGGTCTCTATAAGGGAGTAATAGATAATTACATGGCTGAGGTCGTTCGGATGAATGAACTCGACCGAGGAATTACCGAGTTTTTCCGTGAGGTACCAGGCTTGCTGCTTGTGCTAATACTTGCCGTTTTCTACCGTTCGTCGGCCGAGAAAATGTACAAGATGGGTATGGTTGTGATGGTCATCGGTATGTGTATGCAGGCTTTCATTTCTCCTGTCAAAGCTTTAGTGATTCTCGCTATCTTTATCTATTCTACAGGCGAACACATACAGCTCGGTATGAAGAATACACTCTCGCTCGAGTATTCGAAGGAAGGACATGGCGGACAGGCTTTAGGTTATCAGAACTCCATTTATCAGATTGGTAATCTCTTTGGCTATGTTGCTGTTATTATTGCATTTGCAGTAGTGCCGTCAACAGCATTGTTCCAGCCTGTCTTTGTCGTTGCAATGGTGTTTTTCGCATTGGCAATGATAGTGTCGTTCAGGCTTGTGGATAAGAGTAGGACAGATAAGAACAAGAGCCGATTCTATTTCCGCAAAAAGTTCACCAAATACTATATGCTTGAGGTCTTTTATGGAGCGAGAAAGCAAGTGTTCTTCACTTTTGGACCTTATGTCCTCATCCTCTTCTACGGTGCTGATGCGGGTGTTATCAGTATGCTTTTTGCAATCTCTGCCATTGCCTGTTTCATTCTTGCGCCGCTTGTCGGAAAACTTATCGATAAGGTAGGATATAAGACGGTAATGATTGCCGATACCTTGGTACTTGTCATAGTGTGTTTCTTCTATGGCTTTGCACATCATCTGTTCTCGATGGAGACAGCCTTTGTGGTCTGTTGTGTCAACTATATTCTCGACTCGGTAATCTCATTAGCTTCGATGGCGTCGAATGTTTATGTGCAGGATATTTCGGACAGCCAGCAGGAGATGCGAGCTACTATCTCTACTGGAATCTCGGTCAATCATCTTATTACCATATTCATCGCATTGCTTGGCGGTTGGATATGGAATGCTGTAGGAATTGAGACTCTGTTTGTTCTTTCGGCAGTCTTGGGTCTTTGTAACAGCGCCTATGCAGCAACAATTAAAACTGGTAAAGATTAAGCTAACGAAAAAGTAGACACATATTTAATTAATGTAATAGTAACGAAAAACCAGCACTCGAAAACCGAGTGCTGGTTTGTTATCTGATAAACTAATTATCTGTTTAAGATCCTGCCTTAGAGATTTGGATTGATAGTCTTCCACTCAGCTACAGGTGGGATGATGCCGAGGCCGATGATTTCGTCACGCATCTTCTCGAGGTGAGCATAAGAAGCCTTGAGTGCTGCCATTTCTTCTTCTGTGCCTTCAACAGCTGAGAAGTGAACGCCTGTAGCGTCGATAGTTGTAGGCATAGCCATCATAACATTCTTCATACCGCACTTGTCGCAGTTTACATAGCAACCAGCAGGCCAAGTGAAAGGTTCGCCACCCATAGCGCCTTCGATCATCTTAACAGCTTGGTAAGCTGGGCTCTGGAATGATGAACGACCACGAAGCTTGATGATGTTTGAACCACCCTGAGTTGTCATGTGCTTGATCTCAGCCCAACGCTCTGGAGTAGGCATCATGTCAGCAAGAGGCTTGCCATCGATCATAGCCTTAGAAGCAAATACAGCCATCTGTTCGCCGTGACCACCGTAAGTGTAAGCACCTGTAACCTTATCCTGTGCAACACCAAACTCGAGAGCGAGCTGCTGCTGGAGACGAGTAGAGTCGAGAGCTGCGAGTGAAGTGAGCTGGTTTGGCTTCAAGCCAGAGTGGATGAGAGCTGTGAGAGCTGTAACGTCAGCTGGGTTGAAGATAACTACAACATGCTTTACGTCTGGGCAGTACTTCTTGATGTTCTCACCGAAATCAGCTGCGATCTGGCAGTTACCCTTGAGAAGGTCTTCACGAGTCATACCTTCCTTACGTGGAGCACCACCAGAAGAGATGATGTACTTAGCACCTGTAAATGCCTCAGCAGGATCTACAGTATATGAGAGGTTAGCACCTGGGAATGCGCAGTGGCACATTTCGTCGTAAACACCATGAACACCTGGTTCATAGATATCATACAAACAGATATTTGGAGTAAGACCGAGCATGAGAACTGTTTGAACCATGTTTGAACCGATCATACCACCTGCACCTACGATTACGAGTTTTTCGTCAGTTAAAAATGCCATATTAGATGAGTATTAAATATTAAAAATAATTGAGTTTGCTTGTTTTGCTGTCTTAAATGTATAAGGTTTACAAAGGTAATTACTTTTGAGTAAATCTTATAACCTTACACTGAATTTTTTCAAAAATTATAGAAAAATGTATTTGCGCAATATATTTCTTTGTTATGCGTGAGTTACATTTTACTTATCAGCACTCATGTTCACCAGAACTCGCGAATTTGTAGGATCGGTCGAAATAATGGTGATGTGATGGGTGATGCTTGACATCTTGCATGCTGATGGATCGAATGTCACATTGAGTGTTGTCGATCCTCCAGGTTTGACGATCATGTCTTTGATTTCAGCCTGGAAAACACCTGGCATATCGTTCATGATCTTTCGGATGATGAGCTTACTCTTGCCAGAGTTTGAGATAGTGATGGACTTAGTAGTTGGCTTGGTGCACTTGCCAAACTCAATGTTCTTGGCAGAACCTGAGATTACAGGCGCAATCTTTCTCTCTTTGCTGCTTAATACCGAGAAGTCTTCCCAGATATCAGCCATAATGGTGATCTGGTTGTTCTTCATCTTGGTCTCTTTGCCTTTGACATAGAGATTGAAAGTATGTTTCTGGAAGCCCCAATCTTTTACCTTGTCCGTGAGATAGGTCACAAAGACTTTGCCTTCTTTCTTCGGCTCGATCACTTCCGGTTCGCACACAAGGTTGATGTGCTTCGGTACGTTGCGGAATGTGAGCTGTACAGGTTCGTCGCTCTCGTTGTAGATTGACAGCGTGCGAGTGCGATTAGCCTTGTTTGGATATACATCGAAGAAATTTAGGCTCTTGTTCATGATACGTATTCCTCCACCAAGCTCGATCGAGTAGTCGTCTTCAAGTTTACGGTCACTTATAACATTACCTGTTATTGTGACCATTGAAACGTGATTCGGTGCACTATTGTCGTAAATGCGGATAGATTTGGTAAAAGGTCCTGGACGACCTTTGGCATGATAGGTGACAGTCACTTGAGACGACTGACCAGGACGGATCGGTTCCTTGGAAAACTCAGGAACTGTACATCCACAGCTCGAAGCAGCTTTAAGCAGGAGCAGAGGAGCATCACCCGTATTGGTTATCTCAAAATAGCACGTCACATCACCATCAGCTTCCTTGATAGTGCCAAAGTCATGACTTTTCTTGTCAAGCTTGATCTTCGCTCCAGCGAATGCCGAAGCGAAAGTCAAGACCGAAATCAGTATTGAGAGGAATAGTTTCTGCATTTGTATTGTCTTGTAATCGCTGATTACTTCAAAGAGTCCATAATCTGGTGTACAGCAGTCTGAAGACCATCGCAGTTCTTACCGCCAGCCTGAGCGAAGTGAGGCTGACCGCCACCACCGCCCTGGATCAACTTGGCTGCACCCTTAACGAGGTTGCTTGCGTTGAACTGTGCGAGGAGGTCGTCGCCCACAGCAACTGTGAGCATTGGCTTGCCTGCGAATGATGTTCCGGCAACAACAACGAGATCCTTGTTCTCAGCACGAAGCTGGAATGCAATGTTACGGATTGAATCAGGCTCGAGTTCGCCACAGATGCGAACTACCTTTGTGCCATTGACCTCAACGGCATTCTTGAGGAATTCCTTCTTGAGTTCATTCTCCTTCTCGCGTTTGAATGCTTCAATCTGCTTCTTAACCTCAGCATTCTCAGCAATCATATTCTTGATTGTAGCGAGGAGGTTTGGTGCATTGTTGAATGATTCCTTGAGCGAGCGTACGAGATCCTGCTGAGCATCGAGCATCTCTTCAACCTTAGCACCTGTAATAGCCTCGATACGACGTACGCCTGCTGCTACAGAAGATTCTGAAAGGATACGGATCATACCAATCTGACCTGTTGAAGGGATGTGGCATCCACCGCAAAGCTCGATTGAAGGACCAAATTTGATTACGCGGACTGTATCGCCATACTTCTCGCCAAAGAGAGCAATAGCGCCCATTGCCTTAGCATCTTCGATTGGCATATCACGATGTTCCTCAAGCTGGATATTCTGACGAACGAGTTTGTTGGCAAGATGTTCTACCTGACGAAGTTCCTCGTCTGTCACTTTCTGGAAATGGCTGAAGTCGAAACGGAGTGAATCTGGAGTTACGAGAGAACCCTTCTGTTCAACATGTGTTCCGAGAACCTGACGCAAACAGTAGTCGAGGATATGTGTAGCTGAGTGATTGCACTCTACAGCAATACGAGCCTCTTCGTTCACCTCTGCAACAAATGTAGCAGTGACATCCTCAGGAAGTTCTGTAGTGATACATGTAGGAAGGTTATTCTCGCGCTTAGTATCGATTACCTGAATCTTCTTACCATCGGCTTCGAGTGTGCCTCGGTCACCAACTTCACCACCCATTTCACCGTAGAATGGAGTCTCTGCAAGAACGATCTGATAGAAAGTCTTATTCTTCTGCTTGATCTGGCGGTAGCGGAGAATCTCTGTCTCACACTTGAGGAAGTCATAACCTACGAACTTTGGAGTGCCAGCCTTGAGCTCAACCCAGTCGCCGTTCTCAACAGCTGCAGCATTACGAGCGCGTTCCTTTTGTGCCTGCATGTTCTGGTTGAATTCCTCTTCATCGATAGTAAGACCATTCTCGCGGCAGATGAGTTCTGTGAGGTCCAGTGGGAATCCATAAGTGTCGAAGAGTGTGAATGCTTCACGACCGTTTACAACAGTGCGACCCTTTGCCTTTGTATCTTCCATAATGGCATTGATACGCTTGATACCATTCTCGAGTGTGCGGAGGAATGAATCTTCCTCTTCCTTAATCACTTTGACAATAAGAGTCTTCTGAGCCTCAAGTTCTGGATAAGCATCGCCCATTGAATCGATCAAAGCAGGGAGAAGCTTATAGAGGAATGCATCCTTCTGTCCGAGATAAGTATATGCGTAACGAACAGCACGGCGGAGGATTCGGCGGATTACATAACCAGCCTTAGCATTGCTTGGCAACTGACCATCTGTGATAGCAAAGGCAATTGTACGGATGTGGTCAGCAATTACTCGCATTGCGATATCTGTCTTCTCTTCCTCGCCATAGCTCTTGCCAGAGAGTGCACCAATAACCTTGATGATTGGCTGGAATACGTCTGTATCATAGTTGGATGTCTTGCCCTGCATTGTACGAACGAGTCGCTCAAAGCCCATACCTGTATCGATTACGTGTGCAGGGAGTTTTTCGAGCGAGCCGTTAGCCATGCGGTTGTACTGCATGAACACGAGGTTCCAGATTTCGATTACCTGTGGGTGATCATGGTTTACGAGATCACGACCAGAAACCTGAGCTTTCTCTTCCTCTGAACGACTATCGAAATGAATCTCTGAACAAGGTCCACATGGTCCTGTATCACCCATTTCCCAGAAGTTGTCGTGCTTGTTTCCGTTGAGAATATGATCTTTTGGAAGGAAACGCTCCCAAATAGCAGCTGCCTCGTTGTCGCGCTCAAGACCTTCTTCTGCACTGCCTTCAAATACTGTAGCGTAAAGGTTCTTTGGATCGAGTTTCAATACGTCAACGAGATATTCCCATGCCCAAGAGATTGCCTCCTCCTTGAAATAGTCGCCGAATGACCAGTTGCCGAGCATCTCGAACATTGTGTGGTGGTAAGTGTCGTGACCAACCTCTTCAAGGTCGTTGTGCTTACCTGACACACGGAGGCATTTCTGCGAGTCTGCGGCACGCGAAAACTTCTTTTCGACATTGCCGAGGATGATATCTTTGAACTGGTTCATACCAGCATTTGTGAACATAAGAGTCGGGTCTCCTTTGATTACCATTGGAGCCGATGGTACGATCGTGCAACCTTTCTGAGCGAAAAATTGTTTGAACGATTCGCGGATTTCTTTTGCTGTCATCATTTTTGTATGTTGTATTTTGTTATATTTTGTCTTGATTAACGCGCAAAAATAATAAAAATAAAGGAACATTATTAATATAAAAGTCCAAAAATTTGCTTTCAACAAAGATTTAAATGATATTTGCGCTATTGTTGTAGCAAAATAAAATACGTTTTGGCACACTGGATCCATTTTAAGTACAATAAAGACAAGGGGCGTTACGAGCGAAGCAAGCCTTCAGTTTGGACACATGTCTATGCTGTGATACGCCATCTTTTGTCGGGTACAATCATTGGTGCTTTATTGCTTTATGGATTCATTTTCTGGGTTGGTTCACCGTCTGAATGGAGACTCGAAAGGGAACATGAAGAGCTACAACAGAAATACAAATTCCTGAACCAACGCCTTGACAATGCGCTAGAGGTTCTTGAGGATATCGGACAACGTGATGATAATCTCTATAGGGTGATTATGCAAGGTGATCCGATAGGCGAGGAGAACCGAAAGGCGTTGCTTAGAAACGCCCAGCGTTATGACTCTCTGCTTTCGCTCAAAGATGCAGAACTCGTTTTGTCGGTATATCAGAAGATGGACGTTGTGGAAAGACAGTTGTACCTTCAGTCGAAGTCGTTTGACGAAGTCGCAAATCTGTGTCGTAATCAGGAAGACCGATTGAAGCATGTGCCGGCTATTCAGCCAGTCAAGGACAAAGACCTTAAGACTGTTGCTTCGGGCTTTGGTTGGAGAGTAGATCCTGTATATAATGTCCAGAAGTTTCATGAAGGAATGGATTTCAGCGCCGAAAAAGGAACTGACGTTTATGCGACAGGTGATGGCGTGATCCGACAGGCACAATGGGACACAGGATATGGCCAGTGTATCGTCATCGATCATGGCTATGGTTATATTACCAGATATGCTCATCTCTCGAAGATGAATGTGAGACGAGGCCAATCGGTAAAACGTGGCGAGAAGATAGGAGAGGTTGGAAGTACAGGTAAGTCTACAGGTCCTCATCTTCATTATGAGGTACTATTACGAGGCGTAATACAGAATCCAGCTCATTACTATTTTATGGATCTTACTCCTGAACAATACGAAGAGTTGCTTCAGCGTTTGGAGAATGTAGGACAAGTAATGGATTAAGTTAAACCGATATTATTAGAAATATCAGAAAAGAGAAAATAGAATAACAAAAGAGTATGCGAAAACTATCCGATCCGGCATTGAACCCAGAGAAGAAATATCTTTCCATTGGAGAGGTCGCTGAGAAATTCGGCGTATCGATAGAGGTCTTAAGAAAGTGGGAGAAAGACTTTCCTAAGGTTTTAAAACCGATGCGTACGAAAGGAGAGTCGCGTCTCTATGATAAAAAACAACAGGAAAAGGTTGCATTGATACTGCATCTGCTTCGCGAAGAAGGATTGTCAATCGAAGGTGCAAAAAAGAAACTTTTGACAAAACAGTCGGATCTTGAGGTTCAGCAGGAAGTGATATCAAAACTGATGGATATACGCGAGAAGTTGATGAGTATCGTAAACGAGTTTGAAGAATTAGAAAACAGCAGAAGTCAGAATAACATATACAAGTATGGAAGGTAAATGTAGCCCAGAAGAAGGCGCTCGCATGGTAGACGAGATGCATGCCGAACTTATGGCACGCGCAGCAGAGTTGTTGCCCGAGGAAGATCTGCCCCGAGTAGAAGCTGCATATCAGTTTGCAAAGAAAGCACATGCTCCACAGCTTAGAAAAAGTGGTATCCCATATATCACACATCCTATTAGTGTGGCTCGCACAGCTCTTGTGGAGTTGGGACTTGGTACTGTCAGTGTAATGACGGCACTGCTTCACGATGTAGTTGAAGATACAGAATATACAATCGAAGATATCAAAGAGGCATTCGGCGAAGATGTTGCATTCCTCGTTGGTGTTCTGACAAAGAAAGAGGCAGAGGAGTATAAGGTTAGCAAGCAGATCGACAACTTCAAACAGATGCTTGATTCAATTAACTATGATATCCGTGCTCTTTTGATTAAGCTTTCCGACCGTCTGCATAATATGCGTACCTTGGGCAGTATGCGTACAGATAAGCAGATGAAGATTGCTTCAGAAACAGACTATTTCTATGCACCTCTTGCCAATCGTCTTGGCTTGTATGAGATTAAGTCAGAACTGGAGAATCTCTCTTTGAAGTTCAGAAGTCCACAGGAATACGAGCGTATCGATAAGAAGATATCTTCGTATATGAGACTTCACGAAAGGGATATTGAGGAATTCCTTAATCCTATCCGTAAGGCTTTAGCAGATGAAGGCATTGAGGCTAATGTATATGGCCGTGCACGTTCTGTTTATGCGCTTTGGCGAAAGATGAAGAACTCCGGACTAACTTTCCGTGAGCTTGAGCATATTCATCAGGTAAATGTAGTGTTCACCTACAATCCTAATCGCTATAAGTCGGAGAAGAATCAATGTCTTGCGGTATATAGTATCATCACAGATTTGTATAAGGAACGTCCATATAGTTTTGTGAATTATATTGATCAGCCTAAGGAAAACGGCTATCAGGCTCTTCATACACAGGTTATGACTCGTATGGGTGGATGGGCAGAAGTCCATATCTCAACTGAGACAATGCATCGAAATACTCAATTCGGCTGCGTGCTCGACCGTACAGAAAGTATTGATACATGGGTTCAGAAGTTCCGTACAGTTCTTCGTGATATTGCTCAATCTGGTGCCGATAGTTCGTTCATGGAGTCGGTTGTCAGTTCATTCTACAATGATGATGTCATCGTCTTCACACCTAAGGGTAATAGCGTGATTCTTCCTAAAGGAAGCACTGTGCTCGATCTTGCTTACGACATACATACCAATATTGGTAATCATGCGAAATATGCCCGCATCAATGGCAAGCTGAAAAGTATCTTTACTGTGCTTAAGCGAGGTGATCGTGTTGAGGTTGGAACAGATCTCACATCACTGCCTGAGGCACATTGGCTTGAACATGTCAGCACTTATAAGGCTCGACGTGCGGTCAATGTCTCTCTCTCAAAGAGTGGTATCTCTGCAGATGAGTTCCCATACGAACTTTGTAAGGATTGTGACCCATTGCCTGGCGATGAGATTACAGGATTCAAAACCAAAGAGGGTAAGATTGTAGTTCATAAGAGAAACTGTCCATTGGCAATTTCCCGTTCGGCTAAGGAAGGTGATTCGATTGTGAATGTTGACCTTCCTATCCTTCCTAACCGTACTTACCCTACAAATATCGAGATTAATAGCATCGATCGTGATGGTCTTCTTATGGACCTCGTAGATGTAATAAGCAATAATCTACATCTCTCAATTGACTCTCTTTATACAGAGACGGTCGATTATATAGTAACTACAAAAGTACGAATGCAAGTCCCTTCTGCCTTTGAACTCTCAGAGGCAATGCGTATCATCGAACAGGTGAGAGGCGTAGAAGAGGTACGAGCATTATAATGAAACTATGAAAGTAATAGCAATAATCCCTGCCCGCTATGCGAGCACACGTTTTCCTGGCAAGCCTTTGGCATTGCTTGGTGGCAAACCAATGATTCAGCGTGTATATGAAAAGGTTGCACCACTTGTCGATATGGCAGTAGTTGCAACTGATGATGCACGAATCTATGATACAGTAACAGGTTTCAACGGCCGTGTAGTGATGACATCTGCTGACCATAAGAGTGGTACTGACCGTGTGCAGGAGGCATATCAAAAGGTGACAGAGGCATTGGGCGTACAGTATGATGTCGTAATCAATGTACAGGGCGATGAACCATTTATTGCGGCACAGCAGATTCAAGCCATCAAAGATTGTTTCATGCAGGTCGAGACAGAAATCGCCACTCTCGTTAAGCCATTCCATAAGGAAGACGGATTAGAGGCTCTTCTTAATCCAAACAGTCCAAAGGTCGTGATTGGCAAACAATGTCAGGCGCTTTATTTCAGCCGCAGTGTGATTCCTTACCTTCGAGGTGTAGATCAATCAGAATGGCTAGACAACCACACATTTTATAAGCATATCGGCCTTTATGCCTATCGTCCGGAGGCATTGGCTCGTGTTACAGCAATGCCACAGACTCCTCTTGAGAAGGCTGAGTCTCTCGAACAGTTGCGTTGGCTCGAGAATGGTGTGCATATTACTGTCCGTGTAGTTGATATAGAGACTGTGGGTATTGATACACCAGAAGACCTTGTCCGCGCAGAGAAGTTCCTTATGGAACAAAAGCGCGCTAAGGGAAGCCTTTGATGTATTTGTAATTGTTAAATAACTATCTGATGCTTCCTTGCCCTTTTCATCTGCTCACAGGCTATGACTGCCCATTTTGTGGAGCTCAACGTATGTTGCTGGCTCTCTTGCATGGGAATATTCAGGAAGCATATTCTTACAACCCGGTGTTATTCTGCCTTCTTCCATTCATTATATTATATATAATATGTGGAATGACACAGAGAACTAGACAAAGTAAGATTTATCGTTGGTGCAACTCCAATAAAGTAATCTTTTCTATTATTGCGTTGTTCTGTGTTTGGGGCATAGTTAGAAATATTATTTAAAACGAATTTATTATGATCTATTTTTCTGTCTCAGATGTTCTTGAGCGTTCTTGGGAGCTCACTAAGAGATATGGTATTGTACTTGTAATCGTGTACTTTGTATTGTACCTTATTCAATATTTCGTTGGTAATCTGTTTACTCCGGCAATTGATGTTGATGCTTTGCAGAGCGCACTCGAGAATCAGGATTTTAATGCAATCATGAAGTTGTATTATTCGAATCCGACAGGAATGATTGTCAGTACTATCTTATCGGCAGTTATTATGTTGGGCTTTATCAATTGTCTTCTTCAGTTGGCTAAAGGCACATCCAACGAGGTCGCAATTGACCATTGGAAACTCGATATCAACGTATATGTGAAGTATGTAGTGATAGCCATCGTTGTAAAGGTGTTAACAACTATTGGATATTGCTGTTGTATTATTCCAGGACTTTACATTGATGCCCGTCTAAAATTTGCTTCGGTCCGCGCTATTGATTGCCCGGAAGATGATATTATGGGCTGCATTAAGGCATCGTGGAATATGACAAGCGGTAATGTAATGAATCTTATTATCCTCGTTCTTGCTGAGATAGCTATAGTGATTATAGGCATTTTGGTGTGCTGTGTTGGTTATCTTCCAGCTGTAGTCATTGTAAGTTTTGCCGATGTTGTTGCATATCTCGTACTTTCCGGATACTACAACAAAAAGGTTGAGGAATAATCTTTTGAAATAAATAAGAGCTTATATTTCGAGAATGGAGAATTTTATACAGGAAGTTTATGCAATAGATGTCTCGACGATCAGTATCTGGTGGCGTTTGGCGATAGTTGCAGGAATAGTGCTTGTTGCCTACCTTGCAGACATAATCCTTGTCAATATTATCATTCCGACTATTCGAAAGATAACAGCTAAGACAGAGACTGAGACAGATGATATTCTTCTCAGTGATAAGGTTTGTCATGCCTTCACAGCTATTATTCCGCCTGTAATCCTGACTTTTGCCTTACCATTTGCTCTTAAAGGCAATGTCGAACTTATTGTAGAACGAATCACAGCTATATATATAGTCGTTAATGTATGCCGATTCCTTACAACTTTCATCGATGCCTTGCATCATGTGTTTATTTATAAGGGACATAAGAAAGCAAAGTCTCTCAAAGGGTTAGCACAGACGTTCCAGGTCGCTGTTTGGTTTGTTGGAGCAATTGCGATAGTTAGCATTTTGATAAACCGCTCGCCGTTGCTTTTGTTGGGAGGACTTGGTGCTTTTGCTACTGTCATGATGTTGGTGTTTCAGGACTCTATCAAGGGACTTGTAGCCGGAATCCAGCTTTCTCTCAATGATATGGTGCGTCCTGGCGATTGGATTGTAATGCCGAGTCGAGGAGTCGATGGGGTAGTCCGAGAAATTACTCTCACTACAGTTAAGGTTCAGAATTGGGATAATACAATTCTTACCATTCAGCCATATGCATTGATAACAGAAACTTTTCAGAACTGGAAGGGTATGAGCGAGAGCGATGGACGACGCATAACACGACAGATTAATGTGAATATCCATAGCGTGCGTCTCTGTTCTGCTTCCGAATTTACATCTTGGCAATCTAAGGGTTATCTTGCAGAAGACTCGTCAAAAAAGACAGCAACTAACCTTGAGGCCTTCCGCGGGTTCTTGTATAAGTATTTGTGCGATAATCCGAAGATTAACGACAAAATGACTTGTATGGTACGGCAGTTGCCTAACGATGATGAAGGTATTCCTGTTCAAATATATTGCTTCTCTTACACTAAGAATTGGGAAGAATACGAAGAGATACAAGCTCAGCTTATAGAATATATGGCAGCAACGATGTCTATGTTCGGACTCTATCCATTCCAACGGTCTTCTGGTGCCGATGGTATTGTGCTGAGAAAGTAAGATTTTTTATGTAAACATATAATATTAAAGCCCGCAAAAAATGTTGCGGGCTTTAATTATAGCGTTACGCCATTTTTGAAGATTGATATCTCATGGATTCCGGCCTTTTCATTATTGGTTAAATCGCCAGAAGCAACCGAGAGAATCTTTTTAGTAAAGTCTGCAAGAGTCTCTTCCATGGACTTGTCTTCTACCAATACTCCTGCATTGAAATCAATCCAAGTCGGTTTTCGATAAGCAAGTCCTGAGTTCGTACTGATTTTCATTGTAGGAACAAAAGTGCCAAAAGGCGTTCCTCTTCCTGTTGTGAAAAGCACCAGCTGACATCCAGCTGCAGCAAGAGCAGTCGAAGCAACGAGATCGTTGCCTGGTGCAGATAGTAGGTTGAGTCCGTTGTTTTTTATTCGATCGCCATATTCCATAACACCGCAAACAACACTCTTGCCGGATTTTTGTGTGCACCCGAGTGCTTTTTCTTCAAGTGTCGAAATGCCACCGGCTTTATTGCCCGGACTTGGATTTTCTCCACATGGTTCTCCGTGACTGATGAAATAGTTCTTGAAATTGTTAATCAGCGAGATTGTCTCTTTGAGAAGTTGTTCGTTGCCGCATCGTTCCATAAGAATTGTCTCAGCACCGAACATTTCAGGAACTTCAGTCAAGATTGTTGTGCCGCCTTGTTGTTCACAAAGTAAATCGGAAAATTCACCGAGTAGAGGATTGGCAGTTATGCCGGAAAAACCGTCACTGCCACCACACTTTAGGCCAATGCGAAGATCTGCGGCCGGACACGTTTCACGTTTATAGCTTTGGGCATTCCTTATGAGATCTGAGAGAATTTTCACACCATATTCTACTTCGTCGCCTTTAATTTCCTGACAAACCATGAATTTAACACGGTTTCTATCATAATCACCGCAGAATTCTTCGAAGATCTTTGGCTGGTTATTCTCACATCCGAGTCCTACAACAAGGATGCCACCAGCATTAGGATGGTGTACCATGTCTCGAAGTATCTTTTTCGTATTCTCATGGTCCTCACTTAACTGGCTGCAACCATAATTGTGTGGAAAATGGAAAATACCATCGATACCTTCAATATTGTCTCCTAATATCTCTTTTGTTCTTTCTGCTATCTGTTTGATGATGCCATTGACGCATCCTACAGTAGGTATTATCCAGACTTCATTGCGGATTCCGACTTGTCCATCAGCTCGTTTGTAGCCTTGGAATGTTAGTTGTTCTCCGCTTGGTAGTTGCTTTTTTAATCCTTTAAGTTTAATGTCGCTATAGTCAAGTGTGCCTTCAAGGTTTGTTTTGATATCATCATGATTCATAAGGCATCCTTTTTTCACGGCATGGCAAGCGTGACCGATAGGGAACCCATATTTGATTACATCCTCACCTTTGGCAAAGTCTTTCAATGCACATTTGTGCCCTGCAGAAATGTCTGTCTGGATTGTAACTTCTTGATCATCGACCTTTATTATAGTACCAGCGGCAAGTGATTGTATTGCTACAATCACATTGTCGGCAGGATTGATTTTTAAGAATGATTTCATTGGCGAATTGTCAATTAATTATTCCCTTTACAGTTTCCTTCATGCCATTAGTTTGAATCTGGTTGAGGAAATCTGTAACCATATCTGTAAGACCAGGAATCTCATTGAGGTTCTGCTTACTTTCTTTCCAAATTATGTCTGTAGCACCCAGTACACCTTCTGCCACCTTTCGAGTGTCACTTGTTGCCCAAAGTTGTGTCAAGAGATTCATGATTTCAGGCGCATCATTTGGCTGTATTGGCGCTCCGTCTTCACGAGTTCCGCCTTTGTAGTATGTTATTATTGCAGCAAGACCGAGTACAAGTCCTTTTGGTAGTTCTCCTTTACGTTCAAGATATATCTTTAGACCAGGAAGATCTCGTGTTTCGAACTTAGGGAAAGAGTTAAGCATAATGCTTGTTACAGCGTGATCTACGTAAGGATTGTCGAAGCGCTCTAGCACATCTGCACCGAATTGTCTTAGCTCATCCATAGGAAGATTAAGCGTTTGCATCAGTTCGTCAAACTGAACCTTCTTGATATATTTGCCTACGATAGGATCGTGCAAAGCATCTCGAACAATATTAATGCCTGAAAGGTATGCTACAGGACTTAATACAGTATGAGGACCGTTCAATAGAGTAACCTTACGTTCGTGATATGGAGCCTCACTTTCAGCTATGAGTACGTGAAGACCTGCCTTTTCTGCAGGGAATTCCTTTCGTAGAGCAGAAATGGACATGTTAGAAGGTTTTTCGATTACCCATAGATGGAAAATCTCTGCCTGAACCATAAGATTGTCTCTGTATCCTGCACGTTTCTCTAATTTCGAAATATCCTTGCGAGGGAAGCCTGGTACGATACGGTCGACTAGTGTCGCACAGACATAATTGTATTTAATGAACCAATTCTTGAACTTTTCATAATCCTTGCCGAAATCATCTTTCCAAAGATCTATATATTGCAAGATGCATTCCTTGAGGTGATGTCCGTTGAGGAAAATCAATTCACATGGCATGATAATCAAGCCTTTCTTCGGATTACCATTGAATGTTTTGAAACGTCGGTAAAGAAGTTGTGTTAATTTGCCTGGGTAAGAAGATGCGGGAGAGTCTGAAAACTTGCAATTAGGATCAAAAGTAATACCCGCTTCAGTTGTATTGGAAATAACGAATCGGATCTCTGGTTGTTCCGCCAAAGCCATGAAGGCTGCATTCTGAGAATATGGGCTGAGCGCACGGCTGATAACATCAATGCGGTCGAGTTGATCAACTGGCTTACCATCTTGCCTGCCCTGAAGATTTACATGGTAAAGGCAGTCTTGACCATTAAGCCACTCTACCATGCCTTTTTCTATTGGTTGGACAACAACGACACTTGCGTTGAAGTTTGTTTTCTTGTTCATATTCCAAATAATCCAGTCAACAAATGCGCGAAGAAAGTTGCCTTCGCCAAACTGAATAATCTTTTCAGGTGCTACACTTTTTGGAGCATTGAGTTTATTTAAAGCCTTCATGAGATTGATATTTGAAAGATAAATATATTGTTTCGTTTAATTAGCATTGATAAAACGATTACAAATATAGTGATATTTGTTTTTCGCTAGCAGAAATATAATATTTTTTTGCTATTCTTTGGTATTTATTCTGCAAATACCCTAAAGTGTATTGCTGTATACCAAAAAAGATATACGATTATAATGCAATAAATTGGCTGCACTTATTGACGAGCGTCGAAGACTTCTCGGAAATTCCGGAAGTCAGATTGACGGTCGTCAATGAGTCTACCGGAAGTCCGGAAATCAAATCTTCAACCGTCGACATCAACACTTGTAAACAAATGTTGATGTCGTAGCGCGTCGATGAGTGCTCGAAAAAGCCGGATAATTAAACGACAAATGAGTTATACAAAAAAGAAAAATCCGTGCAACGATTGCGTTACACGGATCTGATATCTGTAAATTAAGAGTTTTAATCTTACTTCACCTCCTCGAAAACGACTTATATTGACTATCAATGCGTTAGCACTGGGTGTTGCTCACATGTCGCAAAAATCAAAATTGACATTGATAATCAACATGTTACAAAACAGATGCAAAGGTAAGAATTTATACCCGAATAACCAAAAATAACCACATAAAAAAGCACTATTTTGCTACATTTTCTTGATACATATCATCGTTTGACACCTTGGAGTGACAATTACTACCTATCTTATACGTATGCGTGTGTATTTTGGAATATCGACTTCAAAAGATTGATATTTTTGACAATATCTTGCCTTATACTG
>JAZQOF010000023.1:0-38854 GCA_045627785.1 Bacteroidales bacterium
TCTCCTTCCTTATGTAACAGATATGTTGAAGTAATTTAAGATAAAGGATATACGTATGAAGATTATTTTGAAAGAAGATATCCAGAATCTTGGATACAAGGACGATGTAGTAGAGGTAAAGAACGGTTACGGCCGCAACTATCTCATCCCACAGAAGAAGGCTATTCTCGCAACTGAGTCTGAACTCAAGCAGCTCGCAGAGAAGTTGAAGCAGCAGGCTAACAAGTTGGCTAAGATCAAGGCTGACGCTGAAGCTCTCGCAGCAGCTATCGCTGCAGCTGGCGAACTCACTATCGCTGTTAAGGCTAGTGAAGACGGTAAGATCTACGGTTCAGTTTCTAACATCCAGATCGCTGAGGCTCTCGAGGCTAAGGGTGTAAACGTAGAACGTAAGACTATCGTTGTTGAGACAATCAAGGCTCTCGGTTCTTATGTTGCAGTTGCTAAGCTTCACCGCGAGGTAAGCGCTGACATCACTGTTAACGTAGTAGCAGAGTAAAATTCTCTCGATCTTAAAGAAATGCAAAATAATAACGGGAAGGACGAAAGTCCAACCCGTTTTATTATTTTAAAAGGTAATACGAAAAGAAAGATAATACGCAAAGATTTGGAAGATTAATTGTAGAGCTGGACGAGTTTCTTAAGGATTATCCCTTACAAAAAACAGCTACTACCCAATTATTGCGGCTACGATGCTTGACATAAGTCATATTTAACGCTTCGGCACATTCTCGAATCATAGGCAGATCTTCTTCATAGAAACCACTCATCATCAGAGTTCCATGCGGATTTAGATTAGCGACATAGGCATGCATATCTGCGAGTAAGACATTGCGGTTGATATTAGCCAAAACGAGATCATAGCGACTGCCATCGCCAAGAAGAGATGCATCGCCACACTCTACATTAATCTTACCGGCAAGATTATTAAGCAGGACATTGTCTTTGGCATTGTCGGCTACCCAGTCATCAATCTCTATTGCACGGACATGCGAAGCTCCGCATTTCGATGCAAGTATTGCAAGAACAGCAGTGCCACAACCCATATCCAGAACCGAAGCGCCCTTGTGACTTTCCGAGAATGAAATAATCTCTTCAAGTAACTGAGCCGTAGTCTCATGATGTCCGCTTCCGAACGACATCTTCGGAGCAATTATTACATCATATTTGCAGACAGGCACATCCTCCGAATTAGGTCCATGAATACAACACTGATCTCCTATTATAATAGGTTCAAACTTAACCGTTTCTTCCCATTCAGCATTCCAATCCTGAGTTTCAACTTCCTTTGCGGAGTAGGTCACTTCCACTTCCTGGAAAGGAAGATTTGCCAGTAAAGCATCAAGTTGTTCGGCAGAGTATTTATCAGTCGGACAATATGCTTTCAGACAATCAGTTTCAGTTGAGAAGCTATCGAAGTCCAATGAGCCGAGCATAGCAGCCAAAACATCGCAGATTTCCTCGCTGAACGGATTTGTTTTTAACGAAACTTCTATATAATTCACTTTTATTGAGTTAATACGTTGAACAAAATGACCATTTTATTTAAAAAGGTCGAGATTTATTTGTTAAAAAAATAAACACAGGTGCAAATATAAAGAAAAATATCATATCTTTGGTGCAGACAAACACTAATTTTTCTTGAGACCAACAATTTTATTGTAAACAGTAACTACTAATTATTTCCGACTATGAGAAAGATGATATTACTTACACTGGCATTCGCAATTTCGATTCCAGCGACTCTCTTTGCACAGGATGATATCTATATGATCAAGGAGAAGAAAGTATCTAAGAAGAGTCTTTACGCAGAGGCATCCGGTGATGTCTGGTCGACAAATGCAAATGATGATTGGGATGTCGATTCATACAACCGTCGTAGTTCTGCTGCAACAACTGCGTCTGACGACAGTTATGTATCTTCGTATAACACACACAAGATTGTCTCAGTCGATGATGACAAGACCATACATCAGGATACAGTGATTGAGATTATCACTCTCAACGCCTACGAACCATACATGTGGAGCAAGCGCATCCGTCGCTTCCACAATATCGTATTTAACGTTTATGTTGATCCTTGGTATTCTCCTTGGTCAACTGCCTGGGGTTGGAATCCTTGGTATGACTATAGCTATCCTTGGTACGATCCTTTCTATAATCCTTGGGCTCGTCCTGGTTTTTACGGATGGTGGGGCAATTTCCACTACGCATGGAACTGGTGGCCTGGTTATTATGATCCATTCTATTATGGTCCACATATTCACCACCACCATCATCACGGATATTATGCATACCACAATGGCGCACATTTCCACCATCGTCCTGAGCACAACCGCACAGGAGGACGCGTTCAGAGTCATTTGAACAGACCTGGCATTAGCGGAAATATGGCATCAAGAAACCGCAACCGTGGATTGGATGTTTCACGTGCAGGTTCTAATGCTGGTACAAACCGAACAGGCATAACACGTAGAGGTTCTACTCGTGGAGGTGAATCAAGTACAGGCAGCTACTCTCGTCCTTCAGGACATCAGCGTGGTTCTGTAAATAGCGGTTCTGCGAATAGCGGCTATTCACGCGGTTCAGGCAACTCGAACTATTCACGTGGCACAGGCGAATCAAGCTACTCTCGCAGATCAAGCTCATCTTCCGGCAACAGTGGTTATTCAGGACACAGCAGAGGCAGCAGCTCTAACAGAAGCAGTTCAAGCAGCTCTGGTTCTTACAATAGCTCACGCAGCAGCAGTTCATCAAGCTCTAGCCGTAGCAGCGGAAGCTACAGCAGTGGTGGAGGATTCTCAGGTGGCGGTTCACGTGGCGGCGGAGGATTCTCTGGCGGTGGCTCACGCGGCGGTGGCGGAGGCAGACGTTAATACCCTTCAAAACTTTTTAAGAATTAAAAATGAAGAAAATACTTTTCGCAATATCACTTTCTGCAACAATGGCTTCGGCTGTAGCTCAGAATGTCGTAGATGCAGGTCGTTTTTCGACGACTGACATTGCCGGCACAGCTCGTTACCGTTCAATGGCAGGTGCTTTCGGTGCATTAGGAGGCGATCCTACTTGTATGATTGATAACCCTGCAGGTATTGCTGTATATCGTGGCACAAGTCAGTTCTCATTCTCTCCTACACTCAATGTAGCAAGTGCGACTACAAACGGATCGGTAGTTGAGACCACAAGAAAGACAAGCGGTTCGGTTTCAAACCTCTCGTATATTCTTTCTTTGCGTCCTGAAGGCGGAAGTCTTGTCAACTTCAACATCGGTCTCGGATTCAACCACTCTGAGGATGTGCATCGTAAGTACACAATGACCAACGATAATCCGAGATCTTCATTCGGCACATATCTCGCCGTTAGGGCAAACAATGCTCTGTGCGCGATTGACAGATTTGACGATCCTGGCTATCTCGCTACAAACGATGCATGGAACAACAGAAATGTCCCATTGATGGCTCTTATGGGTTACGACTCCTACGCTATCGATGATGACGAATACAATGGTGGTGTCATAGCATACAACGATCTTGAAGGACTTGAGTCATACCAGCGTTTGAATGTGACAGAAAAGAATCGTACCGACGAGTATAACATCAACCTCTCAGCCAACTGGGATGATACATTCTATGCAGGTCTTACTCTTTCGATTGTCGATTTCAACTCGATTATCGTATCTGATCTCTACGAAGACTACGACTACAACTACGCTGGCGACTACACAGAATACGGCAACGACCTTGAGACAAAAGGTACTGGTTTGAACCTCAAGTTCGGCGTTATCTATCGTCCAACAAGCGCTTGGAGAATTGGTGCAGCTGTCCACACTCCTACCTGGTACAACATGCGCGACTATTACAATGGTCAGATGCTTACCAACGATGAGCGTTGCAAGGACTATTCCTATGCCAGCAACAATGGTCCATACGATTATCGTTACAAGTTCTCAACACCTTGGGAATACCAGTTATCTACTGCCTATGTTGTTGGAAGAAAGGCAATCCTTAGCCTGGAATACGACCTTAAGGATTTCACTACAGCAAAATATAAGTCAACTGACGGCACAAGTTATTCGGGCACAAACGGCCTTTTGAAGGAGAATATGCAGGCAATGCATACCATCAAGGCAGGTTTAGAATACCGTGTGACAGACAATGTGAGCCTCCGAGGAGGATATGCTCATCAGACATCTCCATACAAGAAGCAGTTCCTTAACGACGATTATGGCTGTACTGTATGGAGCGAACAGGATCGATACGGTCACTATTGGGGTGACGATCGCACATTGATGTACGATGGCAGCACAAAGACCAACTACAGCATCCTCGACAACACACATTTCATCTGTGGTGGTATCGGATATTCGTCAGACAGTTTCTTCTGTGACTTTGCTGTTCAGGACCGTATCCAGAGCGAGAAGATTGCAGCATTCCCAACAACTCAGGATGTTGAGTTTGACGATGACTGGAATTGTGTTCCTCTCCCTTCTGGCGTTCAGGCCGATCACATTGATATGACAACACATTCACTAAGATACGAGCTCACTATCGGCTGGAGATTCTAATCTTCGACCACAAGCGACAATATGAACATTTTAGAAAAATTGAATAATTCACAGCGAGAGGCCGTCGTATATTGCGATGGCCCTCAGCTTGTTATAGCGGGAGCTGGTTCAGGCAAGACTCGAGTACTCACTACCAAGATTGCCTACTTGCTCACCAATGGTTACCGCGCCGACGAAATCATTGCACTTACCTTCACCAAGAAGGCTGCTACCGAAATGAAAGAACGAATCCGCGACCTTGTAGGGCCAAACCTCTCTCGCAAACTCTGGATGGGAACTTTCCATAGTCTGTTCAGCAGAATCCTCAGACAGGAAGCAGAAAGACTCGGATTCAAATCGGATTTCACGATCTACGATCAGACAGATGCCCGTTCGTTGGTCAAAGCCATCATCAAAGAGATGGGTCTCGACGATAAGATATACAAGCCGAATGGCATCCAGGCACAGATCAGCAATGCAAAGAATAACCTGATAACTCCTGGAATGTATCTTGCCAACCGCGAACTGATGAGCTACGACGCAAAGGCAAAGCGTCCTCGTATGGGTGAGATCTATCAGACATACTGGAACAGATGCTATCAGGCAGGAGCAATGGATTTCGATGACCTTCTGCTCTACACCAACATTCTTTTCCGCGACCATCCGGATGTCCTGAATTTCTACCAGAACTATTTCAAATACGTTTTGGTCGATGAGTATCAGGACACCAACAAAGCGCAGAATCTCATTGTCGAACAGCTTGTGAGAGGACATAAGCATCTGACCGTTGTGGGCGATGATGCTCAGTCGATCTACTCGTTCCGAGGTGCCAACATCAACAATATCCTCGACCTCAACAAGCACATTCCTGAGACAAAGCTTTTCAAACTCGAACAGAACTACCGAAGCACAAAGAATATCGTCAACGCTGCCAATAGCCTGATCAGCAAGAACAAAGGACAGATCAAGAAGACTATCTTCAGCGAGAACGACGAAGGAAGCCTGCTTTCACTCACTGGCACCTACAGCGATATGGAAGAGGCTTATATGGTAGCCGAAAAGATATACAACCTTCACAACCGCGAGGATTACAATTATCTGGATTGCGCTATCCTCTACCGCACAAATGCACAGAGCCGAATACTCGAAGAGGCACTTAGAAAGAAAGGCATCGACTATAAGATCTTCGGAGGACTCTCATTCTATCAGCGCAAGGAAATCAAAGACGTGCTCGCTTATCTCCGTCTAATTGTCAATCCAGCCGACGAAGAGGCATTCAAGCGCGTAATCAATTATCCTGCTCGAGGAATCGGTGATACTACAGTAGGCAAACTCACTGCGCATGTAGCCGAGTCGAACCTCTTTGAGATCTGCAAGGATCCTATCTCCTTTGGTGTGGATGTCAATAAAGGCACAGCCGCAAAATTGCAGAATTTCGCCTCATTGATCGAAGATTTCCAGGCATTCAATTCCGAGCATAACGCTTTTGAGCTGACCGAATATGTCATCAACATGAGCGGCATCAAGGCAGACCTCAACAAAGGTACTACAGTAGAGGAACAAAGCCGAAAGGAGAACGTCGAGGAACTTCTGAATGCCATCCAGTCGTTCATCCTGACCTGTGCCGAAGAAGGCAATCCTAACGACAAGCTCATCGACTTCCTTGCCGACGTATCGCTTTCAGGCGATCTCGATCCTGCAGAAGTGGAAGACGACAAGTCAACCGACTACGTTGCCCTGATGACTATCCACCAGGCAAAGGGTCTTGAGTTCAAGAATGTATTCATTGTCGGACTTGAAGAGAACCTTATTCCTTCCGACATGTCGCTCAACGAACCTGGAGGACTTGAAGAAGAACGACGACTTTTCTACGTTGCCATTACCCGTGCCGAAGAAAACTGTTTCCTCTCCTATTCGAAGCAGAGATTTCGTAACGGCAAGAGCGAACCGGCTATTGCGTCACGTTTCCTGAAGGATATCGACAAGCAGTATATTAGGCAGACAGGCTCGGCTCGCGAACAGAATAACTATGGAAGCAATGGAGGTGGTTATTTCAGCAATAACGGTGGAGGTTATTTTGGCAGTACAAGCTTAGGTTTCGGATGCAGTTTTGAAGTACCTGAGGAAAGACCTCGTCCTACGACTACTTTCAAGCCTTCACGACTTGTCAAGGTAGCTTCTACTCCATCTGTAAGAACAAGCAACGCAGCAGACAAGCCTAATCTCATCTCGCATGTTCCGTCGGCCAATATCAGTGTCGGTGGCAAGAATCTCTCAGCCGGCGTTCGCATCGCGCACGACCGCTTCGGACAAGGCACAGTAAAGGAAGTGAGTGGAAATGGCGACAACGTACGCGTGGTTGTCACGTTCGACAATATGGGCGACAAGACACTTCTGCTTAAGTTTGCGAAAATTACCGTTTTATAAATTAAAATTAAAAGTTATAAGTTATAAGTTAAAAATTAATAGCTTGGCATATCAGCTAAAATGATTTATTCTGAACATTGGCAAGGCAATAATTATCTATTATTTCTTAACTTTTAATTTTTAACTTTTAACTCATCAAAGTTGCTGCAATATAGCCACAATAAGAAATAAAGAGCAAGGCGCCTTCCCATCGTTCTAGAATGTAGCGCGTTCTCAGGAACATCCAGAGAATGATTGCGAGGCCGCTCATCACGATATAATCGTTCATAAAACCGACATCACTGTTCAGAATCGGACAGATTGCCGAAGAAAGGCCAATTACCGAAAGAATATTGAATGTTACCGAACCGATAATATTTCCGATAGCCATATCTGTCTTACCTTTTACTGCCGCCATTACCGAAGCAAAGAGCTCTGGAAGACTTGTGCCGACAGCAACGATAGTAAGACCTATGATTCTCTCTATTTCCTCAGCTGGAGTACCGATATTCTCACCTATCTGACGTGCAATCTTCGAAGCACCGTCGATCAGGAAATCTGCGCCACCCACAAGCATCACTGCACCGAAAATGAGATACATCACAGCTCGTCTCAGATGCATGGTTTCTGCCACAGCTACAGTTGCTTGTGCAGTCTCCTTCTTACGCGAATCAATGATCTGCCACACCACGAATGCGACAAGCATCAGGAATCCTATAATACCTGCAAGGCGTGAGATTGTTCCTGTCATGGCTACAAGGCTGAAGGCAATCACCGAGAATACCATAAACGGAGCATCTATGCAGATTGTCTTCTTATCAGTCGGACAAGGAATTATCATCGACGACACGCCAAGTATCAAAGCGATATTTGCGATGTTCGAACCCACAACATTACCGATAGCAAGACCCGAACTGCCTTCGAGTGCTGCCTGAAGGCTTACAAGAAGTTCCGGAGCAGAAGTGCCGAATCCGACAACCGTCAAGCCGATCACCATCTCGCTCACCTTGGCTTTGCGGGCGATAGCTGTAGCGCCATCGACCAACAAATCTCCACCCTTGATCAGGCAGAGAAAGCCCAATATTATCATTCCGACATTAAGTAGCATAACACGTAATCTTCTGTGTAGTCAAAATGAACCGTCAACGGATTCTGCCCATTGACCTCCATCTTCATTACCTTATTAATAAAATCTATTTTCTTAACACAAGTCAGGTTCTGCAGATCGTAGTATTCCTGTCCGAGAACCTTGAAAGCAGCTTCCTTAGCGCTCCAGATCAGGTGCAGACAAAGGAATCTTGCTTGTTCCTTGTCGTCCGACGCATTCTGCAAGCTCTCAACCAAAGCAATCTCAGCATCCTGCATGAACTTTGAGACGACCTTCTCCACGCGTCTGCCTCGTCGTTCCACATCGATTCCTACAGGCTTTCCGCCAACTATTGCAGCGACAAAACCATCGGTATGACTGATGCTCAGATATGGAGTTTGCGATGATGGCTTGACGAACGATGGAGCACCGTACTGGTTGTAGGCAATCTGCTGCTCCTCACCCATCATATCCTTCAGCAGGCAACGCACAGCGAGCACTTCGAGCCTTCTGCGACTCTCTGGCTTAAGGTCAGCAACCTTGTCGGCATAATAATCCTTATGCTCCAGAGAAGCCTCATACTCATCAGCGGTCTTATCTATGCGTGCTACCCTATACTGCATCATCATGACAATCTCCTATTGTATTTTTACATCTCCTTAATCTTCACCTTCACCCTGTCAATCCTTCGTTTATCCATCGAAAGCACGGTAAAGAGTATTCCTTTATATTTCACATTCTCATTGAGATGCAGGAAGTCTTGTTTGATTTCGAGAAGCAGACCTCCTATCGACTCGCAGTTGTCGGCCTTGTCGCCCAGAGTCTCCGCATCGATGTTCACCACCTTGCAGAAGTCGATGATCGACGTACGAGCCTCGAAGATCCATTCGCCCTTGCCGACTTTCTCCCAAGTACGTTCGTCCTCGTCATATTCGTCTCTGATCTCGCCCACGATCTCCTCGAGCACGTCCTCCATGGTGATGAGGCCTGAAGTACCGCCGAACTCATCGACCACAATAGCCATGTGAAGGCGACGCTTGCGGAAGTCGTCCAGAAGATCGTCGATCATCTTGTTCTCAGGCACGAAGTACGGATCACGCACAAGGTTCTGCCACTTGAACGAATCGTTACGGTCGAGGAACGGAAGAAGGTCCTTGATATAGAGAATACCCTTGATGTGATCTTCGGTCTCTTCATATACAGGAATACGCGAATATCTCTGATCCACAACAAGATTCAGCACCTTGCTGAACGGCTCGTTGATCTCGAGTGTCGTCATCTCGCTACGGCTGGTCATTGCGTCCTTCACAGTCTTGTTACCGAACTGGATGATACCTTCCAGCATCTTCTTCTCTTCCTTGTCCCTTCCCACCTGAGGAGTGAGCTTCATTGCCTCGCTAAGGTCTTCTACTGTCACATCGGCACTCATCTTGTCTGCCAGACGACGGTTCACAAATCCTGTCGAACTGACGAGCAGGGAGATAAACGGACTGAATATCACAGTCATCGACTTAAGCATCTTTGCCACCGAACGGCAGAAGTTAAGCGGATTGTGGGTTGCATATACCTTCGGCATTATCTCACCGAAAAGGAGGAGCAGGAATGTGAGGATGACCGTTTCAAGGATAAAGATCACGACAACCGAAGTCTCATTATGGTCTATTACCCTTGTCATGAAAAGCGAGAAGAGCGTGATGATGGCGACATTGACCAGATTGTTACCTATCAGGATTGCAGCCATCAGGCGTTCCGATTTCTCGAGAAGGTCGTTTATAAGTCCGTCACTAGGGTGTGTCTCGTCTTCGAGTTTTGCGAGGTCCCTAGGACGAAGTGAGAAGAAAGCCACTTCCGATGCTGAGATCATTGCCGAGAGAATGAGCAGCAACAATGCACAGACCAACGAGATTATCGCCGTTACGTCCGGCACCAGAAAGGCTATGTGTAGTATATCTGACATTTATTTTTTCTGCTGATTGTTTTTACCTATCAACTTATTCTGCAGCTGTGCAGCCGTGATGTTCGAATTGTAGCGCGAACGTGAGAAGAGAGCTATATGACCTGTCTCTTCGCTCACTACTACTATTCTCGAATCGGTAAGCTCTGCCAAGCCCATTGCAGCACGGTGACGCAGGCCGAACGACTTATCGAGACGCGGATTATGCGAGACAGGCAGCACACAGCCGGCTTTGTATATTCGGTTGCCCTTGATGATCATCGCACCGTCGTGCAGAGGTGTGTTCTTGTAGAATATCTGTTCGATGAGACGAGTCGATACCTTTGCATCAATCTCCTCTCCCTGAGTCACAAAGTCGCTCAAATCATCGTTACCCTGTATGACGATCAATGCGCCAACCTTCTGTTCCGACATGTTTCTGCAGGCATGCACCATCTCGTCGATCCACTGATGATTGTTGCTCAGCTTCAGGTCCGAACGGCCGAAGGAAGAGAGCAGCGCCTGCCACTGGTAACGCGAACCGAAGCGCACGAGCATCTGTCGTATCTCACTTGAGAAGATTACGATGATCGCAATCATTCCGACGTTGATGAAACCGTCGAGGATAGAACCCAGAAGACGCATCTTGATGACTTGCGATACCACAAGCCAGATGATGAATATGATCACAATACCCTGGAAGATCACAAACGATCCGCTCTTCCTTGTCACCCTGTATAGGTAATAGAGAATAGCAGCGACCGAAAGTATGTCAAGAGCATCTACGATTCCGAAGTTCCACACGATTGTTCAAAATTAAAAATTAAAAATGAAAAGTTAATAATTAAAAGTTTAAATTATTACCTAGCGCGTCAGCCAATAATTATCAATTATCAATTATGAATTAGCTGTTGCACAACTGAAACCGCCTCCTTCACGTCATGCACTCTCAGGATATCAGCACCGCTTGCCACAGCGAGCGCATTGAGTATCGATGTGCCGTTGAGCGAGTTATTTGCATCGGTATCAAGCAGTTTGTATATCATCGACTTGCGCGAGATACCCACGAGAAGCGAATAGTCTTTGAACGAGATCTTGAAGGCTGGAAGATTGCTGAATAGCTGGTAGTTCTGTTCGATGGTCTTTGCAAAGCCGAACCCTGGGTCGAGAATCACCTGGAGCGACTCCTTGTCCACATCCATCTCCTCTGCCAAAGCCTCGAGCTTGCCTATCTGCTGTCTGAAGAAACCCATCACATCATTGGTCACGCCGTCAGGATAATCGGTCATCTCCTTCATTGTCTGCGGAGTGCCTCTCATGTGCATCAGGATATATGGCACATTCAGCTCCACCACCGTCCTGAGCATATCCTCATCGAGTGTTCCGCCCGAGATGTCGTTGATGATATCCACGCCATATTCCTCGACACAACGCCTAGCCACACCAGCGCGGAAGGTATCTACCGACACGGGAATGCAGCGCTCAGCCTTAGCGAGCTCCTCGTTGATCACAGGCAAGGCAGCTGCAAGGCGCGACATCTCTTCCTCCTCAGGAATATCAGTTCCGTCGGGACGCGAAGAGTATGCACCGACATCGACCATGACACCGCCTTCGGCTATAATCTGCCTGATACGCTGGCGCAAGGTTTCCTCGTCCTGGCATCGGCTACCCTCGAAAAACGAGTCGGGAGTAACGTTGACGATTCCCATCACGAGAGCTCCGTCATACTTCAGTTTTTTACCGTTTTTCAGAGTTAATTCCATAATACCAGTAGCTTTTATTCTATTTTTTGCCCAAAGTTAAACGATTTCAGTGACTTTTACAAAAGGTTCAGAGATATTTTGTTTATTTCATTTGAATAATTCAACAAAAACTGCTATCTTTACACCGACATTTACATTTTAAAATAATAATACCTATGATTGATTCTTTCATGTCACTTGACACTATGCTGCAAGGCTATTGGGTTCTTGCACTTGTGAGCAGCCTGATCTTTGTCATTCAGGCTATCGGGACGTTTGTAGGTTTTGACACAGATGCTGATGCTGATTTAGGAGGAGATGCAGATTTTGATGCAGAAGGCTTTCACATCGTGTCGGTCAAGACTATCGTATGTTTTGTTCTGGGCTTCGGCTGGACAGGAGTACTCTTCTGGAACACCATCGAAAACCGTCTTTGGCTTTCGGTTCTTGCCTTTGTCATCGGTCTCTGTTTCATGTTCACCATTGCGCTCCTGCTGCACTGGGTTCTGAAGCTTGACAAGGACAACACCTTCCACACCGAACAGGTAGTGGGCAAGACTGCCGACGTCTATCTCCGCATTCCTGCCGCACGTGCCGACAGCGGTAAGGTACTGGTGAGCCTCAACGGTTCCAACCACGAACTCGAAGCTATCACCGACGATGCCGAGGCTATCCCTACAGGCGCAAAAGTCGAGATCATTTCAACTATCAGGAATTCAACATTACTCGTAAAGAAAATTTAATATTTTATGGATCCAACATTACTCCCAGTGATTGGCATCATTGCCATCGTCGTGATTCTCTCAGCGTTGCTCAAGCGCTATCGTCGTTGTCCTTCAGACAAGATCTTGGTTGTCTATGGATCAACAGGTAAGGGTTCTGCCAAGTGTGTACACGGTGGTGGTACTTTCGTATGGCCTGTCATTCAGGATTACGAATACCTCAGCCTCACTCCTATCTCTATCGAGGCTAACCTCACCAACGCACTCTCGCGCCAGAACATCCGCGTCGATGTTCCTTGCCGATTCACAGTAGGTATCTCTACCGAAGCAGATTCGATGAACAATGCCGCTGAGCGTCTTCTCGGCCTTTCTCCTAACGACATTCAGGACATGGCACGAGACATCCTCTTCGGTCAGCTCCGTCTTGTCATCGCTTCCATGTCGATCGAGGAACTCAATCAGGACCGTGACGCATTCCAGGAGAATATCAAGAAGAACGTCGAGATCGAATTGAAGAAGATCGGTCTTAAGCTCATCAACGTAAATATCACCGATATCAAGGACGAGTCAGGCTATATCGAGGCACTCGGTAAGGAAGCTGCAGCAAAGGCTATCAACGAGGCTAAGGTCAGCGTGGCTAAGGAAGAGATGCGAGGTGAGACTGGTAAGGCAGACTTCCAGAAGGAGACTCGTATCCGCACATCTGCTGCCAATGCAAGCGCCGTAGCCGGTGAAAACCAGGCAAAGGTCGAGATCGCAAATTCCGACGCCGAACGTCGTGAGAAAGAAGCTGAGGCACAGCGTAAGGCTGTTGCTGCCGAGAAGGTTGCCGAGGCTAAGGCTCTCGAAGAGGCATACGCTGCACAGCGTGCTGCCGAACTTGCCCGTGCCGAACGTGAGAGCGCTACTCAGCGTGCCAACATCATCGTTCCTCAGGAGATCGAGAAACAGCGTAAGATCATCGAGGCACAGGCAGAAGCAGAACAGAAGCGTGTCAATGCACAGGGTGAGGCTGATGCTATCTTCGCTAAGATGGAAGCAGAAGGTAAGGGTCTCTACGAGATCCTCACTAAGCAGGCTCAGGGTTACGATAAGATGATACAGGCAGCTGGCGGCGATGCTACCAAGGCATACACCCTCCTCCTCCTCGAAAAGCTCCCAGAACTCGTTAAGACTCAGGTCGAAGCTATCAAGGGCATCTCTATCGACAAGGTTACTGTATGGGATAACAGTGGTGCTGCAGGTGCCGATGGCAAGACTTCTACAGCCAACTTCCTCTCAGGTCTCTACAAGAGCGTTCCACCTCTCTCAGAGCTCTTCGAACAGGCTGGCATGAACCTCCCGGAATACCTTGGCAAGAAGGATGAACCTAAAGAAATAGAAGACGAAGAATCAAATTGATAATTGATAATTGATAATTCATAATTGATAAACACCACAATAACATGAAGAAACTTTTGACATTAGCTGCATCGGCACTTGCTTTCACAGCAATGGCACAGGATGTACAGCTCACTATCCACCCTGATCAGGGCAAGGACATCATCCCTAACGAGATCTACGGACAGTTCTCAGAGCACCTCGGATCATGTATCTACGGCGGTCTTTGGGTAGGTCCGAACAGCGACATTCCAAACATCAACGGTTACCGCAAGGACGTCTTCGAGGCTCTCAAGGAGCTCAAGGTGCCTGTAATGCGCTGGCCGGGCGGTTGCTTCGCCGACGACTATCACTGGATGGACGGTATCGGTCCTCAGGAGAAGCGCCGTGTGCTCGTCAACAACAACTGGGGTGGCACCGAAGAAGACAACTCATTCGGCACACACGAGTTCCTCAACCTCTGCGAGATGCTCGGTTGCGAACCATACATCAGCGTCAACGTAGGCTCCGGTACAGTAGAAGAGATGTCAAACTGGATCGAGTACATGACAGCCGACGGCAACAGCACATGGGCAAAGATGCGTCGTGAGAACGGCCGCGAGAAGCCATGGAAGGTTAAGTACATCGGTCTTGGTAACGAAGCTTGGGGTTGCGGTGGTAACATGACTCCAGAGTACTATTCAGATCAGTTCCGCAAGTACGGCACATACGTTCGCAACCACTCAGGCAATCAGGTCTATAAGATTGCTTCAGGTGCGAGCGACTGGGATACACGCTGGACCGACGTCTGCATGAAGAACATCGGTCGTGGCATGCGCGGTATCTCACTCCACTACTATTCAGTACGCAATTGGGACTACAAGGGCAAGGCAACCGACTTCACACAGCAGGAATACTACGAGACATTGAGCCGTTCTACACAGATCGAGAAGTGTCTCAAGCAGCAGATCGCTGTGATGGACAAGTACGACCCTGAGCGTAAGATCGACCTCCTCGTTGACGAATGGGGTACATGGTGGGAAGTAGAGGAAGGCACAAACCCAGGTCACCTCTTCCAGCAGTGCACAATGCGTGATGCTCTCGTGGCATCTTCATCGCTCGACATCTTCCACAAATATACCAACCGCGTGAAGATGACCAACATCGCACAGGTAGTCAACGTGCTTCAGGCAATGATCCTCACACGCGGCGAAAAGATGCTCCTCACTCCTACCTATCATATCTTCAAGATGTACAACGTACACCGTGAGGCAACATTCCTCCCTGCAACACTCACATGCGACCGCGTAGTGGTAAACGAGGAAGAATCGGTAGCAGTAGTAAGCTCATCATCATCGCGCGACAAGGACGGTGTGATCCACGTCTCACTCTCTAACCTCGATATGACCAAAGAGCATGTCGTAGCAGTCAATGTTGACGGCATCAAGGTTACAGGCGCTACAGGCGAGATCATCAACGCAAAGAACGTCGATGACTTCAACGACTTCGACAAGACAGACGTTATCGCACCAAAGGCATTCAATGGTGCAAAGGTTGACAAGAAAGGCCAGCTCACAGTGACCCTCCCTGCTCACAGCGTCGTAACACTCACACTCAAGACAAAGTAATCGGTGAAAAGACTTTTCTTAATAGCATCGACTCTGATGTGCACATTGACAGGCTATGCACAGAGCTTGGAATTCACTGCCGACATCTCCAGTATGATGCCAATGGCCTATCAGCCACAATACGGACTTAGCGGCTTCTCGTTTGCAATGCGCAACGATTCAGTATTCCTGCATCTGCCATACATGGGTCAGGTCTATAATCCGACATACGACAACGAAGGACTCAACTTCGACGAGGCATGCCAGGATATCAGCATCAAACCGACCAAGAAAAAGAACGGCAGGAAGATAGACCTCAAACTGAAGCACGGCTTCGTCAATTACCGCTTCCAGATCACAATGTGGGACAATAACAGCTTGGACATCTCGATGCAGCCAAGCAATGCCCAGAGTTGTAATTATGGAGGAACCTGGGAAGTGCCGGAGAAGAAAGAATAACTATAGCTCCTTCTGCACATCAAAAGAATATGATAATGCCAGCGGTTTTTCCGCTGGCATTATTTGTATTTTGCTGAAGTTTTCTCAGAGAAATAAATATAAATCAAAGATTCCGGAGAATAGCCTTGCCCCACAGGATTCCGAGATGATGTGAGCCATCGGGTGTAGGATGGAGATAGAAGGTAGAGCCTTGCCAACCCTTTTCAGGATACATCTGAGTGGTATAGATAGTCTCATCCTTGAAATGATCATAGCCGTCGGTATCGCCGAGGCGGATGTGAGAGCCATAGGTCTTCGAGAGCTTCGCGACGATGTCCTTCTCGATGTCGTTGAAGACTGTGAGCAGGTCGAACATCATCCTGGAGCCGTGCTGCGTGTGAGTGCCCGGCATATAGGCGATGCTGTTGTTGAGTATCACCACTGCATCGGGATAACGCGCCAGCAATGTCTCGACGATCAATGTGATATTCTCCTCGTATTTGCCTGGAGTCGATGGTCCATAGGCAGGGCGTCGGGCGGTATCGTTGCAGCCTAGGCTGATGCAGAACACCATCTCTGCCGATGGAAATGTCATCTCAAGCGAATCGGCATTATGAAGCGCTTCGGCAAACAATCCCTTGCCTTGCTGTGGAAGGAAATCGTAGGACGTACAGCCATTGACACCATTGTTTGCCCAATGCACCTCGCCTATCTCCGGCTGCGACATGAGCCATGCTGTCGCTTGTGCTGGTGGGCATGTCTGCATGCGTGTAGCTTCGGGATGCTGTGCTCCGTAGGTGACGCTGTTGCCGATGAACACAATGCTGAGATCCTTCTGTGCATACAAAAGGGTGACGCTGAAGAATGCGAGGATGAGTGTTGCGATTTTTCTCATACTATCAAAATCTATACCTTGGTATTGGTGATAGCGCAGACGCATGAGTCGGACCACACGTTCTCGGCTGTCTCGATCATGTCGATGATTGTGAAGATAGGCAGGATGATGCCCATGATGCCTACAGGTGCGCCCTGTCCTGCCATGAGCGAGAGTGTGAGGAAGTAGCATCCCATAGGGACACCAGCATTGCCGATGGCAGAGATGACCGAGATCACGAGCCAGAACAGCATTGTGGTGAGAGTGAGTTCGACGCCACCGTTCTGAAGCACGAAAAGGCTGGTGACGAGGATGAACGCCGCGCACCCGTTCATGTTGATTGTGGTGCAGATAGGAAGCACGAAGCGTGACACCTCAGGACGCACATGCAGATTCTCTTCTGCCGAACGGATTGTGACCGGCAAGGTGGCTGCACTCGACTTGGTAAAGAGTGCCATAAGGACTGCCGGCGACATGGCACGGAAGACCTTGACGGGATTCAGCTTATTGCACAACAGGAAGACCGGCAACACGACGAACATCTGCAGGAGATTGCCGCTGAGGATGACTGCAGTATATAAGCCCAACGAGCCAAGGATGACGCCAGCCGACAGTTCGGATGAGAGCTGTGCGGCAAAGGCCACAATGCCTACAGGCAGGATGACGATGAGCATGCGGATCAACGCGAAGAGCAGATCCTGAAGTCCGAAGATGCCTCGTATCAGCGCCTCGACATTGCTGTTGCCTTCATTGCGGAGCTTGGACAAGCCGAAGCCGAAAGCGACGCTGATGAGAAGGATGCTGAGCACATTGCCTGTCGAGAACGGTGTGATGATATTGTTTGGTATCACCGAGAGGATATGATCGTAGTACGAGAGATGCGTGAGCCCTTCTGGAACATCGACCTGTCCCTGCGACACAAGATCCTGCGAGAGGTTGCCAGGTGCGACAATCACAAAGAGCAGCAGCCCCACGGCAGCCGACACGACAGTAGTGAGAAGCGTGTAGGTGATGGTGTGGCGGAAGATCCTGCCAGTACCCTTGTCGGCACCTAACTGAGAGAATGTCGTGATGACTGCCAACGCTATAGTAGGCACTGCAACGAACTGGAACATGCGCGTGAATGCCGTTGCCACAAACGAGGTCAGGGCATGCAGCCACTCGACATCGAACAAACCAAGTATGGCACCTGCGATGAGTGCGCCAATCCAAACTGCAATATTTTTCAATTGATAATTTATAATTTATAATTTATAATTCAGCTACGCGCCTGTATTATCGGAGCTGTTCGACGGTAACCGTAGGCTTGAACTTCTTGCCTGCAGGATTCTCGTCGGTGAGATAGCGCACGTTGACGGTCTTTGTCTCGCCACCGAGGAGGCAGAAATAGTTATCGTCGTAGAACGCTGGGAGTATCTGCTTGCCTGTCTTGCTGTTCACGAGGTTGAGACGGAGCATGAGTGCTGGAAGCTCGCTCTGGTTTGTCACGCTGACAGTGAATGTAGCATCGGCATTCTGAACCACCTTGACATCGAGCTTAGCGAGTGCCATCTGCTGGATTGCCTGCCAGTTGCCTACCTCCTTTCCTTCCCAGTAGAAGTTGTCGGCAATCACGTTGCCGTTCTCCTTGAGCACGAGCTTGATGAAATAGACATCGCTGAGCTTGTCCTGAGCAACACCAAGGAGGAAAGCCTTGACTGTAGAGTCTTCAGCCGAGTTGATAGTCTTGGCTGCCTCCCAGATCTTATTGCCTGCCATATCGATGACCTGAGCCTCGACTGTGAGGTTGTCGCGCTGACCGGCACATTCATTCACTACCTCAACGCCATTGGTGATAGGATTCCAAGAGACATGGATAGGAGCACAAGCCTTCTTGCTTCCGAAGTATGCGCCATTGACATCAAAGTAATAGTCGTAGGTCTGGAATACGAGACATGGCCATGCCGGGTGACTCATCCAAAGGAGAAGACCCTGACGGTAGTTGCTGCGTGACTCGAACAAGGCACGGAAGCCGTTATAGTTGACATACTGTGCACGGTCGGCATATTCCTTGAGATTGTTTGCCTCGCCAAGACCGTTGTAGATAAGAGCGTTATATGTCTCGCAACGCTGTGCGCCCTGAAGCGTGAAGTTGTGCATTGCCCATACGTCGTTCTGTGGCCACTGGTGCTCAGGACGGAACATACGGCACATACTCTCGTACGATGGAACACATGGATAGCCTCGTTCGCTGTGCATCTTCTTGCGACCGCGTGGCAACTCGTAGATATCCTGTGGAGAAAGCGCACGGTAAGGACCGTAGCCGCTCACGTTATATTCGGCAGAATGCGAGATATAGAGGTTGTTAGGACAGAGATCGGCAACGAGTTCGCTGAGCGGAATGCTGAGCGATGTAGGCGGGTTACCCTCGTTACGGCCGCAATAGAGAGCAATACAAGGGTGTACGCGTGTCTTGTGAACCATGTCGTTGGCATTCTCCATAAACATCTTCTCGTCCTTCGGATTTGGTCCGTCGTACGGATTAGCCAACCAGAAGTCCTGCCATACCATCACGCCATACTTGTCGCAAGCCTGGTAGAACTCCTCATCGCCTACCTGACCTACCCAGTTACGGATGAAGTTGAGATGCATGTCGGCATGATAGGCAATGGCGATATCATAGTCGCGTGCTGTGTAGTTGAGATTGAGTTCGCTGAAGCCCCAGTTACCGCCATGACCGATGAAACGACGACCGTTGATGAACATCTGCATTGCTGTCTCCTCGATAGTATATTGCATCTGACGGATACCACACTTGGTATTCTTCTGACAGAGTTCCTTGCCGTCGGCAATGAATGTCACTGTAACGTCGTAGAGGTTCTGATCGCCATAGCCTACAGGCCACCAGAGCTTTGGCTTGGAGATCATGAAGGCGTCGAGATCGATATCGTTGACACCAGGAGCGATGACAGCCTTCTGTTCGACCTCCTTATCGCCGAATGCGATGCGCATAGTGCCTTCGACTGCCTTGTCGCCGTAGTTGTTCATTGTGATGATAGGTGCGACCTTAGCCTCGTCGGCAACGAGATGACGTGGTGTAGTGCCAGGAAGTGTTGTATCGAAGAATGTATCGCCGATAGTGATGCCGCGCTTGGCAACGGTGAATGTCACGTCGTTCCAGATACCGATGTTACGACCTGGCATTGTAGGAATCCAGTCCCAACCGATGCTGGCATGGAATGTAGGATTGTCCAGACCGAGGATACCGCCGTTTGGCACATCCTTGTTGAGCTGTGGGATCTTGACATCACCATAGCTCTCGTTGCCGATGATCTTGACATCAAGGATGTTCTCTGCACCCGGGTTGAGATATTTTGTGATATCGAAATGCGAACGGATGAAAGCACCGTCGATGCGGCCGACAGCCTTATCGTTGACAAAGATCTCGGCCTTCCAGTTGATACCGTCGAAGTTGACGATCAACGACTCGTCGGCAGCAAGAGCCGGCACGTCGATGGTAGTGCGATACCAGAAGTTGGAGTTGTACCAGGCATCGTCGATACGAGTGAGGTTGTCGTCGTAACGGATGTCTTCGAGCAGACCGGCACGGGTATAAGCCAATGCAACAGTTCCAGGAACAGGTGCGTCGATCCATTTCTCTTCACCGTCCTTGCGGAGTTTCCAATCGTTAGCAAACATTGCTGTGCATGCTGATAACATAGATAATAATGCTAAAGTACGAATTTTCATTGTGTTACACATGTTATAATTATTTGTTAGTCAGTTTCATCGTAAAGGCTTCTGCCTTTGTATTCATTACCTCCTGCACATCGCTCGGAACGAAATCGACCTTTGCCTTGCCGAGTTCAGGCGCATTGAACGACTTAAGAAAATTGTCGTAGAATAGAGGATTTTCCTGTGGCACTGCGAATGGCTTATGAGCCTTGCCGTCGGCATCGACATAAGCGATGAACGGACGTCCGTAAAGACCGTCGTCGCGCTTGGATGCAAATACAAACCAACGGCTGTTGCTGCTCCAGGAATGATAGGTATCGCTGAGTTCGGAATTGACGACATCGATCGGTTCGAGCTGCATTGTCTCAAGGTTCATCATCGCCTGATCTGATTCACGATGCCAGATCGGGAACGTGCCGAAATCGGCTATGGTGAACAGCAGATATCTGCCATCGGGAGAAACACGAGGATGACACACGGATGTCTTCTCGCCTGCCTTTGCCTCGAAGATACATTCTTCGGTATCGGCAATCCTGCCTGTCTCAGGATCAAAACCGATGCGATAGAGGCTGTAGAGCATTTCTTCGGCTTTCAGGCTCTTGTCGGCCTTGCAATAGATGATACTCTTGCCGTCGGGTGTGAAACATGGGAAGGTCTCCATTCTTGCCGAGTCGCAGAGAAGCGGAGACGTGGAGATCTCGTTTGTCTCAAGATCGACGACATAGACATCGGATGTGGAATCGTAAACCTCAAGGCGGTTCTCTGGCTTCGCGTGGAACGCCGGAATGATGTTATTGGTCGAACAGACAAGATAACGACCAGAAGGCGAGAATTGTGCATACACGGAACCTCCAGTCATCTCTGGTGTCTGTACACGCAGCTTGCGAAGGACGCCATTGCGATTGAGGATCATGCCTCCACCCTCGCCTCTCACATACATGAACGAGAGATCCGGACGGTTCTGTCCGAAGGTGTGGCAGTTCATGCAACGGTTGCCGACAAGCTTATGGTCACACAGATTACGGGTATCGAAACATGTCATGTCTCGCTCCTGAATCTGCAGATGTGAGAACACCTCATAATCAGGCTCGATGAGTCGATAGGTCAGTATCGGGTCGATGGTATCACAGGCAACATGAATCGGGAAATCGCGATACTGAAGCCACTGTCCATCGTCGCGCCTTACCTTTACCGTGACGTTGATATCCTTGCCTTGACTGGCAGTCAATGCCTTGTGCCACTTCTCTATATTATTGTCGTTCTGATAGTCAACGGAATAGGTCACATCATATTCATCGAAACCTCGCACAAGGAAATTGAGCGGAGCAATATTCGACGGTATGGTCACATCGACATAATCGGGGAAGATAGGCGGCAGCTCATCGACCATGATCTCGTCGTGCGGCTTGGATGTACAACCACAGAGAACCATAGCAGCCAAGGCTACCGACACAAATGTCCTATGTGCAGAAAGTATGTGTTTAACGAAGTCCGCTTTCATATAGTTCTGTAGTTCGAGTTGCATATTTGTAAAAAGCATTCTTGAATCCCTGTTCGTTGCGCTCAAGCATATAAGTGCAAAGCAGATAGTCGAGTGCTACGATATTATTCTTATTGGTATCGAGCAGACGCTCAAGAATTGCATGAGAATCTGCACCGAGACGAATGGAATCGCTGACATTGACAAACTGACGGCGACGAAGGATATCCTGTTCGATGCGTGGTGGCATCTGACCTGGAGTATGCATCTCTGCCCAGTGACGATAGGCAGGTGCCTGCTTCAGAATGCGAAGATACTTATTGGCAACGAGTGTATCGCCCGACACGAGATTGATCTCGACGAGTCGCTTCATCATCGGAGTGTAGATATTGTTGCGTGTGAACACCATGCAGAGCAGCGAAGCTCGTTCGGCATAGGTCATGTCTCCCACTTCGTAATAGAAATCGGGCATGATACGGAACACAGCGCGAGGCGAATTCTCATCGAGTGTGAGTTCGGTGCCCAACACCTGCTTCGGCATGTCGAAGAGATGATCAGGCAAAGCTTCACGTTTAGCCATCATGAGATTATAGTAGAAGATCATCATGTCGGATTTTCTCTCGGCATTGACAATAATCTCTTCAGCCTTTTCATAGTTGCCGAAGTAATATTCATTCTCAACTGCAAGCTGTGTCTCGTAATCGGAATTAGGCACAGCAAAACGTATCTCATCCCAGAATGGACAAACGGCGAGCAAGGCAAGAATACCGAGGTACGACAGTTTGCGATAGAAGAATGAGGCACACCAGATGGCAAGCAACAGGATGATGGCAAGGAGCTGAACCTTGAGCATGTTCCTGTCGGTGAAGTGAATGAAGATATTGGCAATGAGAAGAGCAATAGTGAGTATTCCCTTGAACACTATGCCTTTGGATATTTTTCCTGATGTGATATTAGTACCAAGATGGAAGAACAATGTCCATGTGAGTGTGATGGCAAACGAGAGGATAAGAGGACCTACATAAAGATAGAAATACCACTGAGTGATCCACTCGGAAAGACAATCAAGCCATCCGAGATCGCCCGTATAGACATTGGTAGGCAAATACAGCTGATGCTGCTCCCAGTAGTAGAAATGATAGGCATAAGTCGTCTGGAACAGCAGGAAGAGTGCTATCCAAACGAGTATAGGAACTATTATGTATGTTATCAGTCTTTTCAAAATTTATATTTTTAATTGATAATTGACAATTGATAACTTTTAATTTTTAATTTTTAATTTACTTGCAGCTTACCTGTATTCTTTCTCCTTCCAGAATCTGCTCAGAGAATTCTTCGCGGTTGAGATGTACTTTTCCGCTTGTGAAATCAGGAGCATTGAAAGAATAAAGACTCTCAAGATAGTATTCGCGAGGATTCTTTTGTGGCATGAGGAACGGTTTTGTTGCAATACCATTCTCATCGACACAAGCGAAATATGGAAGGCTGTAGTAATGATCCTCACGTTTGCTGCCGAAGACAAACCATGACGAATCGGTACTCCAGTTATGATAGGCATCAGTCTCTGCACTGTTCACTTCATCCATCCTTCTTGTCTCTCCATTTTCGAGATTCATGATCCAAAGATCCGATTCCATACGATTGATAGGCGTTGTGCCATAATCTGAAAGACAATACATCAGGAATTTGCCATCGTATGACGGACGAGGAAGGCTGAAGCTCTTATCCATAAGGCTGGCATTGAGCAAGGTATCTACCCTATCGCCGAATGTTCCTGTCTCAGCATCGAACGAGATAGCACAGAGATTGTACTTGACCTGCTGATATTCTGCAGGCATTTCCTTAGCATCGGCAGCACAGAAATACAGAGTCTTGCCATCAGGCGAGAATGCCGGAGTAGTCTGGAAAGCGTCGCCTTCGAGCAAAGGTGTACGAAGCAACACATTGCTTTCGACATCAAGCACAGCAACGTCAGAATAAAGGTCCCAAGGTTCGATGATCTTTCTGTTACCAGTATAGAAATTCTGTTTTGGCTTATTTAAAGAGAATGCGCAGTACTTTCCGTCAGGATGCCAATAACCGTATGTGCAACTTCCGCAAGTCTCTGGAGTCTTGGTATTCAAATATGTATCTTTCTCGCCATTGTGAACCATTGTAGCACCATGTTTTCCTCGCACATGAACGAGATACTGCTCTGGATTAGCACGGTTGGCATAGTGACAGTTCATGCACTGTCCGTCAACATCCTTCACATCGAAAATGACATTTTCGTCGAAGTTGGACAGACAACGCTGATAGATTCCGATATTGGAGAATGTCTCGAAGCCAGGAGCAATCTTTCTGTAAGTGATGCCATAGTCGTTCAGAGGCTTGTCGCTCACTGTCATGGTAAACGGCTCGTAAGCTTTCCATTCGCCAGACTTCAATGCCTTGACGCTGAACTCCAGCTCTCCACCGATATTCTCTTTTGTCAGTTCGTGCCAGTCGGCAATATTAAATTGAGCCACGTTCCTATCGGCAAACCATCCTGTATTCGACTGAAGTTCTCCGCCTTTACTGCCTTTTATGTCAACAACAATTGCTTCAACAGCTTCGTCGGCCATACAGAAATTCATTGGGGCAATCTCTGCCGGGATTGTCACACCAATATAATCAGGATAGATCTCAGGCAGCACATCAACCCTCACAGCATTCTCTGGTGAAGGTGTGCAGGATGAAACCAAGAGCAACGATATAATTAAATATATGTATCTGTTCATAGCAATTAATATTGTGCCGAAGCCGAAGAGACAGCATCTGTGTTCTGAGCATTCGTCTGAGATTGCTGTTTCTTCAGGAAATAAACCCAATAGGTATCGGAATAAGTCATCTCAAATCCTGTGAATTTTCCCTTCTGCTGCATGAATATATCGGCAAACTGCTTGATGCGCGACTGTATTGAAGGATTGATAGGCACAGGACAACCTTCGAATGTAGGATGAGATGATGTCCAGAAGAATGCCCACGCCTCCTGTTCGTGATTAGGAAGGATGGTCTCGCCAAACAACTCTTTACTGTAGTGACTCATTCCGACGAATGTCTGAAGATCGCCTTTGAGTAATGTTGCAGCATTGAAATAATCCCATGCAATACGGTTACGGCCTTCACTTTCGGTTGCGAGCAAAGCATACATCTTGTGAATCTCAGGATAGTTGAAGAGATAATCGCTCTTGAATCGCACGAGGCGTTTCTCACCCCAAACAGGATGCTGATCTATCATGCCTTCGTTACCGAGATACTGCATGGCATCTTTCGCCCACGACTTGTAGAACAAAGTATGTTCGAGCTTGTTAAGATATTTCTTAGCTGTTTTGTAATCGCCGTTCACGATGCAGCATTCTGCCATTCGCTTCATAAGACGAGCGCTCTTTCGCTTGTCTGGAATAGCTTCCTGAGAGTCGAAGCTGTAACGGAAAGACGTATTGACAAGACCTGTATGCCAGGCAATTTCCGAAGAGATAATACAATCGACACTATTGTATTTCCAAGCGTTGAACAATCCTTCTGTGCCTACCTGATTGAATGAGAACATTCGGTCGCAAAGTATTCCATTTTTTGCCAAAGCAAGATTCAGCGCCTGAATGCCAAGCGGATGTGTAGGATTCTGTTTTTCTGCTTTCTGGATTATCTCATTCCACTTCTCGTTTCGCACAAGCTGATCGTAAACGAAAATCTCGGTCTTCCTATCATTGAAACCAGGATTGGAAAGAACCTGATGCGGAATGCGATAGTGTGTTATTCCAGCTGCACCATAGACGAGCATGCCATAGACATAGGCTACAGCCAACCTGAAGCCCCAAGACTTGAATCTTGAAATAAGCCATACCAACGAGAGGAAGAATATCACAGCAATATTATACGATGGCAAGAGATTCTCGTCTCCCATCATCCAGTTCTGCAGACACACAAAACCTATTGCGACAAAGACGTTGACCCAGGAACTGAGAGTATAGTTTTTTTTCTTTTTGAGAAAACGGAGTCGGATGCTGAACGGAATTGCAAGGAACAGCTCCATTATGACAAACATCTCCAAAGCAATGAATGCTGCGCCAATAGCTGGATAGACATTAAACTGCGTGAGGAATTCTGCAATATAAACCGACAAGCCACCAACCTCTGAAAGATGTTCCACAAAATAGCTCCATGTGGTCTGAAACATCTGATATTGCTCCTGATATGCCAGAATCTCTGGATGCATGAGCCACCAGAACAACCAGACTGCAGTTGCTGTCAGCGCGAATAGTAGATGTTGTATAAGTCTTTTCATTGATGTAATCTGCAATTGAAGATTGGATGTCGGGAATTCCGGACAACCGAATGACGACCGTCAATCAGTTCTCGGGATGTCCGGAGAACTGATCTGCAACCGTCGTTGACACTCTCTGTTCAGAGTTTATCTCTTCGACTGACGCATGTGAGTCGAAGGAAACTCTTGTGCTTGTGAAGTCAGGCACGTTGAACGAATATGTTGTTCCGTCGTAATAATCGTAAGGGTTCGATTGAGGCAAAAGGAATGCCTTTGTCACGTTGCCGTCGGAATCTATCGACGCGAGGAAAAGCTGGGAATAAAGTCCGTTCGAACGACGAGACGAGAACACAAACCAGTGAGAATCGGAAGACCAGTTATGGAATGACTCTGTGTCGTCGGAGTTAACCTCGTCCAAAGATCTTGCCTCGCCTGTAGCCAAATCCAAAAGCCAGAGGTCGGCTTCCTTATGCCAGATCGGGAAACATCCATAGTCGGACATTGTGAACATGATGTATTTCCCGTCATAGGAAGGTCGAGGGAAAACCATATTCTTGCCAAGCTTCGAAGCCGAAAACAATGTATCCACATGATCGCCATAAGTCTCGGTTGCAGCATCGAACGAAATCGAACAGAGATCATACTTGATGTCCTTATATTCAGATGGAATCTCCTTATAGTCGGAAGACACAAAATAGAGAGTCTTGCCGTCTGGCGAGAATGCAGGATAGGTCTCGAAGTGTTCTGTAGTGGAAAGCAATGGTGATGTGATCAACTCATGTGTCTCAGCATTATAGACAAACACATCGGAAGCAACATCATAAACTTCGATTCTCTCTTCAGGAGCAGAATGGAATGCCTGATTTGTTTTGTTGGTAGAATAAGCACAGTACTTTCCTTCCGGATGCCAATAAGGATAAACCATCGAACCGCCGAGCGAATCATTGCGTGCCTTAAGCCATTCCCTCTTACCGTTGCGCTGCACTAATGTAGCTCCATGCTGTCCACGCACATGGAAAGTGAACTCGGTTGGATTGGTGCGATTGGCAGTATGGCAATTCAGACAAGCTCCAGGTGAAACGGTATTCTCAATAATTGGTTCCTCATCGAAGTTACTCAAACAACGCTGATAGAGTCCCATCTTGCTATACACCTCATAACCAGGAGCAATGCGTCGATAGGTCAAACCATAATCCTCAAGCGGATACTGACTCACATTGATAGTAAACGCCTTATATCTGTTCCACTTTCCTCCCTGTAGTGCAGTAACTGTAACCTGTATTGCCTTACCCTTGTTTGCGTCCAGAAGATTATGCCACTGGCCGATATCGAACGAAGCAAGATTACCTTTCTGCAAAGACCTGATTTCGGCTGTTCCGGCTTTTATGACAGCCTCGACAGCTTCGACATCATCTCCCATTACGTTGAAATTAAGCGGAGCAATCTCGGCTGGCACTGTCACATCGATGTAATCCGGGAAGATTTCAGGCAAACTTGCGACTTCCTTCACATCTTTTGGTGAAGGTGTACAAGCTGCCAATAAAACCGAAAATATGATAGATATAAATATTCTTTGCATTGTAATAATCAATTCTGCCTCAACAGATATCTCCAGGTTGGAGTATTCTTGTATTGGTTATACATCCGTTCGTCTTTCAGCTTCTGTGCCTCAAGGAAGGAATGGACGTCCTGATAAATCTGAGGTGCTTCCTTATATCCCAACTTACCACCGAGCTGGAAATATTCGTAGAAATGTTCAAGATCCCTACGAAGAATGATGTAGGACATCAGATATTCGTAAGCCATCTTGTTTCTCGGGTTCTTAACCAGAAGCAAACCGAGCATATTATCCATCTCACGATCTGAGATCAGGAAATCGTCAGTGTAGGTATTTCGTCTTGCCTCGCCATAGATCGGATGGTTGTCGATTGCCTCTTCGTTATTGAGAAGTTTCTCAGCATCTTCTGCCCAAGCGCTATAGAAAAGAGTCTTTTTGAGCATTCTAAGGTATTTGGCAGCAACCTCATACTGACCGTTGATGAGATTGGTCATAACCAGACGACGAGTGAAACGTGCGCTCTTACGATAGTTCGGGATAGCTTCCTGTGCCTCAAAGAAATATTCCTGTGCTTCGTTGACCATGCCAAGTTTCAAGAATGTCTCGGCTGTAGGAATTGGTGTAAAACAATCTTTCAGCATTGGCTGGAAGAGTCCTTCTGCGCCATTCTGGAAATAGTTGAACATCCTGTTAGGCATTTGTCCAGTCTGACTTAATGCGAGATTCAGACAAACGACCGTCAAAGGAGTATCTGGAGTTTTCTTATTTGCCTTGTCAATGATCTTATTCCACTGTGAACCTCTTACGAGATAGTCATATTCGATCTGTTCCTTCATTGCTGGATCGACAGATGTTGAGACCAAGCCGTAGCATGCGCCACAGATAATGAGACAGAATGCCGTGAGGCTTTTCCATTCATTCTTACCCGAGAAGAGTTTGATACTTGCCATTGCCTTTGCCATAAAAGGCAAGACGGCAGCAAGAACCATTGGCAAAAATAATGAAAAAACTGGGATTGCAGTCGGATAACGGTAATAATTCAACCCAGAAAGAACACGATATACAGGATAATCGAGCATTCGGGTGCTAAATCCGACAATTAAGATTGTATAAAGACACGCTAACCCTGCATCGACATACTTCTTTTCTGCAATAGCGAGCAAGATTAAATATAGAGGAATAAGATAAACTGCTGTACCAAAAAGCCAATAGCAAAGAGGAATGACAATGACTGTCACAATGCCATTGTAGATGGCGCCTTTGTCTGAACGATAGCAAAGGCACAATAATAATGTTCCGATTATGGAAACAGGAAGTGAGAACAATACATTAGGATTGGTTAATGCCATCCATACAAACATTGCCGGGACAAAGCTTAGTGCAAATCCTAGATCAGTATTGGCGTGACGCTTGATCAACGCCCATGATAACAACTGAATGAGTACTAATAAAGCTGCTATAAATCCTGCGCCTATCGGTGCGTAGAAGAAGAAGCTGACAATGAATTCGGAAATATAGTCTGACAATCCGCCAGGCAATGCAATCCGTTCAAGGAAATACTCGGAACTGCACAGGAACATCTGCAACTGTTCGTGGTAGGATATAAAAGCATCATATCCCTTTGCCCACCAGAAGTAGGCAGAGAGACATAATATGAGAGTGAATATATAATTGAGAGATTTCTTCATTTGATTAATCTCCATACATCGACATCAGAAGATCGTAACCTTTTCCTTTGTTGATGAGCTTTGTTATATCGAGAACCTGTTTCTTAAACTGTTCGTTGAATTCCTTCAGAGAATCGGAAAGAGCCTTTGCAGCTAAACTGTCGGCAGGATTCTTGCGCAGATTATACAAACGCACTACCTGAGGACCGGCAATTGCATCATGCGCCTCCTTAAGTTCTTTCCACTGCTGGAGAGCCTCATTCTGAGGCGTTCCTCCTCCATAAGAGATAGAGTCGATCACAACATTGATCTCGCCACCACTTTCAGTAACAATAAGCAGGTCCTGAGTTCCGTAACGGGCATTTCGTTCGATAGATACTCGGGCAATGTATTCACCCTTGTTGCTTCTGAACTCAAATTTATTATCTTTGATATACACCGAATCTACTCCGATGCTATCTTCAATCTGCTTGCTTCCCCAAGGCACGATAAAAAGTTTCTTACCATTGAGTCGGCTCTGTGATGTTGTTCCTTTTATCACATAATATGTTTCTTCCCCTTTGTTGCTGTTACATGCACAAACAAGGATAAGACTCAAAAAGAATAAAAGAGGAAATTTCTTCATTTTAATAATTTAAAAGAAATGCGCGCCTTGCGACGCGCATTCTATTATATTGATTTTGCCAAATTACTTAGCGCCGAATGACCACCAAGTACATTCTGACCAGTCACCTGTACCTTCTGCAGCCCAGATGAGGATCAACTTCTTGCTCGAAGCGTAACCAACTTCGAATGATGTTGGCTGACCACCACCTGTGTTGATAGAATATGGCCAGAGGATTGCACCTTCTGCTGTGTTGAGTGTAGCGATACCAGCGTGAGTTTCACCCTTAGTAATGCTCCAAGTCTTATCAGTCTTGTTCAACTTAGCACCGTCCAAGTCATACTTGTTAACAAGACCGTCTTCAGTGAACTCCATGTAAGAAGTAGAGTATTCTTCGCCTGTGAGAGCACCTACAGCTGAATGCTGAAGCTGATCTGCGAATGTATTAGCGCAGTTGAGATCTACAGGACCGCAACCCCACCAAGCACCGTTGATATTGCCGTCATCTGTCTGTGCGCCTGCACCATAACCAGCGTTACCCCAAGAAGCACCACCGTTAACAGCAGTTGGTTCCCAGCCCCACTTAGTGCTTGTGAGACAACCAGCGACATCATCGTCACTTGCGAATGACCACCAAGTACATTCTGACCAGTCACCTGTACCAGCAGCAGCCCAGATAAGGATCATGCGGTCAACTGAAAGGTAAGCGATCTCATAACGTTCTGGCTGAGCACCACCTGTGTTGATTGAGTATGGCCAAAGGATAGCACCTGCAGATGTGTTGAGATAACCAACATTCATCTTACCATCGATAGGATCACCGTTGCTGTAACCATCAACAGAGAATGTACCAGAACCGAGCTTGTTACCCTTTGCGTCGAACTTATCGATTGTACCAGTTTCAGAGAACTCCATGTATGATGTTGAGTATTCTTCACCTGTGATCTTGCCTGCAGCAGAGTGCTGAAGCTGAGAGCTGAACTTATCACCGCACTCACCATCTTCAACACCACAACCCCACCAAGCACCGTTGATAGTACCATCAGCAGCCTGTGCACCTGCACCATAACCAGCGTTACCCCAGCAAGCACCACCATTTACTGATGTAGGCATCCACTTCCACTTCTTTGTACCTGAGTTAGAAGCGAGAAGCTTAACTTCTGGAGAGAGGTCAGTAGCAACAGTAACAGTAACCTTAGTTTCCATTGTTACTGAAGAGCCATCCATTTCACGAGTCTTGAAGTAAAGAGTCTGAAGAGGTTCAGAACCACGAGCAGGCTTCAACTCGACCATGCCGCTTGCCTTACCCTTAGAGAGGGTCATCTCAACACCCTTAGATGTTACATAGTAAACATCGACAATTGTACTTGGGCTTGTGAAGTATTCAATATAGTTACCTTCAGCAGCTTCTGTATAAGTACCATCTGCATTAAGATCGTACTGCTTAGTCTGAATGGTAAATGATTCAGTCTTATGTCCGCTCCATTCCTTGCTATCTGTTGAAGGATCGCAAGCTGTGAGAAGTGCAGCGGAAGCAATTAAGCTAAATATAATCTTTTTCATTTGTTTCGTAAATTTTCAGATTAGTGTAATTAATTCCATCCACCGTAATCACTTGAAGCATCTGTCCAACCTGGGTTCTGAACAACTACGCCAAGAGTAACCTGAGTTTCAGGCATCTTTGCGAAACCTGCAGTAGCATTGTAGCGAGCTACATAACCACCACACTGTGGTCTGTTCTTATCTGCTGAACCATTGTTGTAGCAGTTAGAGTTAGTCTGTCTGTCAAGAGCAGCAGCAGCAATGTGCCAACGACGGATATCGTTCCAACGAATACCTTCGCAAGCGAGCTCCCAACGACGCTCGTTCTGCAATGCTTCGAGAGAATAGCCTCCTAATGTTGGCAAACCTGCACGTGTACGAACTCTATTGAGACTTGTTACGTCCTCCCACAACTCTGAGTACATCAAACATACATCAGCATAACGGAGAAGTACTAAGTCGTGGATGTTACCAAGCTGGAAGTTATCTACACCTGAGATTTCCCAACCGTCTGGATACATATCGTTTTCAAATGTTGGACCGTATGAACCATCAGCACGCAAGTTTGTGATAGGAGACCACTTCTTTGAGTAGTAATCAGTTTCCTGAATGAAGTCCTGAGCAGAAGCTGAGTGATAGTTTGGATAGTTATGCCAGTCGTTGATTGTTGCATCACGACGCATGTCATTTGGTTCAGCTGCCTTCCAGTCGATAACGAGGTTTTCAGCTACTGTACCAGCACCCCAACCTGTACCGAATGGGAATGTGTCAGCATACTTGTTGTCGTTACGAACAGCGAAGTGAAGAGCGATACCATTAGCATAACCGATAGTTGTTGACCAAGAAGCCTGCTTGTTGAACTTGATAGCGAACATAGACTCTGGGTTGATAGCGTTATCATCTTCTACCCACTTCAAGCCCTTATCCTTAGTATAGTCATACTGCTCAACAGTCAACTTGTTTGTATAAGCCCAAAGATTACGGAAATCAGGAACCAAGCCATAGCCTAATTTATCTGACTCATAAGCTTCCTTAATATATACCTTAACACTATCCTTAGTCATTGTAGTACCATCAGGAAGAGCTACAGATGTCAATGGGTTGTATGTAGTGCTTGTCAAAGCAGCGATATCAGAACCGTTACCGTACATACCAGTGTAGAACAACCAAGCACGAGTGAGGAGACCTTCAACTGTGTACTTGTCCAAGTGGCCGTTTGTACGACGCTCAGAATCCATAAGCTTAACAGCATCACGGAAGTCCTGAAGAATCTGACCCCAAAGAACAGCTACATCGCCCTGAGTAGCTTCTGCCTCTTCTGCATTACGTACCAAAGGCACATTACCGTACATAGAAGCCAACTCATAGTAGTAGAATGCACGGAGAGCGAGAGCCTCACCGAGAGCCTGCTTCTTAACTGGAGTATCAGCGTCCTTCAACACTTCGATCAAAACGTTAGCACGAGAAACGCCCTTGAAACGGTCAGCATAGAACTGGTTTGTCATATCATAACCAGAGCTTGCGATCAAGTCATGTGCCTGCATAAGCTTATCGTTTGCACCACCACCACCGAGCTGGTCGTCTGATGCCAAACAAGCCATATAGAGGAATGAGCACTGAGGATTTGCGTGAGTCTCGTTCAAGTTCTGGTAAACACCTGCGAGAACTGCTTCAGCGTCAGCCTCAGTCTGTGGGAACTGGCTCTGAGACATTTCGCCGATGTTCTCTACATCGTCAATGCCGCAAGAGGTTAATCCCAACGCAACTGCTGCAGTTGCTAATATATTAAACTTTTTCATTGCGAAATTCGATTTTAGAATTTAATGTTACAACCTACCATGTATGTACGTGGCTGTGGATAGTTACCAACGTCAACACCTGTTACCCATGACTGGCTAGCGATAGACTTACCATTTTCTGGGTCCATACCCTTGTAGTTAGTTACTGTGAGCAAGTTCTGTGCTGCGAAGTAAACGCGGAGCTGTGACAATGGGCAAGCCTTCCAGAGCTTCTTGAAGTCATAACCCAAAGTTACGTTCTGCAAACGGAAGTAACCTGCATCTTCAATATAGATGTCAGAGATACGAGGACCCCAGTTAGCACCGTTGTTCATAACGTTCAACTGTGGATACTTGTTGCTTGTACCTTCACCCATCCAGTAGTCATAAACCTCTGTTGTGAAGTTATCCTGACCGCTATCATAGAAACGACGGTAAGAACGAGCAATCTGCTGACCGAGAGCGAAGTAACCTGTCAAACCGAAGTCAAGACCCTTCCAGTTGAAACCAAGGTTAACACCCATTGTTACGTCTGGAGTTGGATCACCGAGGTAAGTAGCATCGTCATCATTGATAATGCCATCACCGTTAACATCGACGAACTTCAAGTCACCGACCTTCAAAGCATCACCCTGAATAGAGTTAGCAGCGCTGTGATCCTTCAAACCAGCAACGTATGCTTCGTAGTCTGCCTGATTCTGGATTACACCATCAGTCTTCAAACCATAGAAGTAACCGATAGGCTGACCTTCCTCGAAACGAGCTACGATACCAGTACCCTGTGAAAGGAGGTTTGCATCTGAGTTGTTGAACTTACGCTCTGAGTTAACCTTTGTAACCTTATTATCATTGTATGCCATGTTCCAACCAATGTTGTAGTTGAAATCATCACCGATCTTGTCATTCCAAGTCAAAGCGATTTCAATACCTTGGTTCTGAACAGTACCTGCATTCTTCATTGCCTCAGAGAAACCTGTTGTTGGAGAAACAGGAACGCTTACCAAAAGGTCCTTAGTTGTCTTGCGGTACCAGTCAAAGTTTACACCAAGACGGCTGCCAGCCAAACGAGCATCGAGACCGATGTTCAACTGCTCAGAAGTTTCCCAAGTCAAATCAGGGTTAGCAAGACGGCTCAAAGAAGCACCACTTACAGGCTGATCCTTTGCATTACCGAATGAGTAGTTAGAGTATGCATCATAAGCGAATGCAGCCTCATACTGGAATGCACCTACGTTCTTGTTACCGTTCTGACCCCAACCAGCACGGAGCTTCAAGAAGTCGAGCCAGCTCTGAGTATTTTCCATCCACTTTTCGTTAGTCATTACCCAACCTGCACTTACTGATGGGAAGTAACCCCAACGATGACCAGGAGCGAATACTGAAGAACCATCTGCACGGAAGATAGCAGAGAACATGTATGTTTCAGCATAGTTGTAATTCAAACGTCCGAAGTATGACATACCTCTTGAATCAGTATAACCCATACCTGAAGCGTTAGCCTGAGTACGGTTCTTCATGAGGCTGATATAAGCATGCTGCAAATCACCAACGACTGGATCTGAAGCAGATACTGCCAAGTTCATACCATAGTTAGGCTTTGACATACCAAATTCAGTACCAACCAATACATCGAAGCTGTGCTTTGCAACATCGAACTTATAGTTCAAAGTATTAGTTGTGTTCCAACCCCAACCGAGGCCGACCTGATTAGTTGCATCACCCTGAGTGTGGAATGCACCCTGATTGTTGATATAATACTCTGGGTTGTATGCACGCCAACTCCAAGAGCTCTGGTTGTAACTTAACTGTCCACGATAAGTCAAACCTTTGATTGGCTGGATTTCGATATAACCAACAGCGTTCAAACCATAGCTACGGCTTTCATTGTTACCACCCTGAGTGTTCATCAACTGATAAACAGGGTTGCTAAGATAAGAGTTGTAGTTGAACAAACCTGTCTCCTTGAAATCATCCAATGCGAAGTAACCACCATTCTTATTATAAATAGGAACGATAGGAGCCATACGCATAGCATCTGACAATGGGTTACCATACTGGTTACCTGTTGAGAGACCCTGATTTGAAGTGTGACGATAGTAAACATTCTCACCAATCTTAACGATATCGAAGCCCTTGCTGCTCTTCAAAAGAACATGCTCAGAGTTGATACGAGCTGTGAAACGAGAATAGTCAGTCTTTGCTGCATCACCACCGATGATACCGTCCTGATACTGGTAACCAAGACCAATAGAGAACTTGCTCATATCGTTACCACCAGTGAGGTTCATTGAGTGGCTAGTTGTGATAGCGTTCTTAGTGCGGATAGCCTCAATCCAGTTTGTACCAGGATTTGAACCGTCAACATATGACTTGTAAAGATCCTCGTATCCATTGAAGAATGAAGCCCAGTCCCAAGTTGGCATACCAGAGTTAAACTGAGCCAAATCCTGAACTTCCATGTACTGCTTAGCAGTCAACATCTGTGGGAGACGATAGATATTCTGCCAACCTACGTTACCATCATAAGCGATTGAAACCTTACCTGCCTTACCCTGCTTAGTAGTAATCAAGATTACACCGTTTGCAGCAGCAGAACCGTAGATTGCACAAGAAGCAGCATCCTTCAAAACGTCGATTGACTCGATATCGGCAGGGTTGATAGAGTTGATATCACCACCTGACACACCATCGATAACGTAAAGAGGAGCAGTATTACCATTAGTACCAGCACCACGAATTGTTACCTTAAATCCTTCACCTGGTTTACCAGATGTAGCCTGGATATTGACACCAGGGCTCTGGCTCTGCAAAGCTCCCAATGCCTGAGTTGTGTTCATTTTTGCGATGTCGTCACCCTTAACCTGGACAGTGGCACCAGTGACGAGTTTCTTTTTCTGTGTACCGTAACCTACAACGACTACGTCTTCGAGAGACTGTGCATCCTCGCGAAGAGTAACCTTCATACCAGCAGCAGCAGGAACTTCCTGAGCTGTATAACCCACGAACGATACTTCGAGGATTTCACCTGGTTTAGCATCCAAAGAGAACTTACCGTCGAAATCGGTAATAGCACCCTTTGTAGTACCTTTGACACGGATATTGGCGCCAATGACTGGTTCTCCAAATTCATCGACAACAGTACCTGTGATGTGCTGAGACTGCGCAACTACAGTATTCATCATACTTGGAGCCACGAAACCTGGAGCACCGCTGGCGAGTAGGACAGCCATTCCGCCTACGAGCCATGTCTTTCTTGTTTTGATACTCATGTTAGTGTTTGTTGTTTTACCCCTTTATTAGCCTTTTACACGCAATTGGAGTTTACTTGCGTAGGCACTCAAATAATAGAATTAGTCTGATGGTTCACGTATAAGACTTTGCAATTTGGAGTAAAATCTTTGCAATTTAACCCAAATTAACGGTGCAAAGATAGCAAAATACAAAATATGCTGTAAAATACTATCTTTGCTTTTTATTGTATTTTTTTGCTATTTATTGTATTTTATCTTAAAATCAAGGGGGTGAAATTACAATTTATTAAGAAAAATTAATACGAAAATTGTACAATAAGTAGGGATATTTGGCAACATTTGAAACAAATGGCCAACTTCCTCAAAGGAGCCAGCCATTCATATATATTTTAATAGTATTATTTCAACTTCATTTCAAGAAGAACTACATCCTCAAGCGGACGATCGTTCTCATCGGTCGATACATTCTGTATCTCTTCGACAACATCAAGTCCAGACTCGACCTCTCCAAAGACAGTATATTTACCATTCAAATGAGATGATTTACCCCATACAATATAAAACTGACTGCCGCTCGATTTCATCTCAGGATTGACGTCGTCACCTTCACGGGCTGCTGCTAAAGAACCTCGTTTGTGAAAAATCTCAGGATAGCGGATCTCGGCCGGGAGATCTTCTCCGACCTGATCCTCGCCCAACAAGATTCCTGGCTTTGCTCCTTTACTGCTTGGATCACCACCCTGGATCATAAAATCCTTAATCACACGATGGAACAATGTTCCGTCCAAAGCATGAGTCTTTGCCAGCTTCTTGAAATTGTCTCGATGGATAGGCGTCTCATCGTAAAGCTTTACTACAATATCACCTTTGCTTGTAGCCAACAATACTTTCACTGGCTTGTGACTACAAGATGAGAGAAAAGCAGTGATAAATAATACAAATATGTACTTTCTCATACACATTATAAATATATAATATTATTCTACAACCGAAACAGAAATCATCACAACATCTTCTGTTGGTCTATCTCCTATTCCTGTTGCGACATTCTGAATAGCATCAACAATTTCGATACCGGACTCTACCTCTCCAAAGACAGTGTAATCATTGTCGAGGAAAGGTGTACCGCCGATTGTCGTGTATGCTTCGCGCTGTTCGTCGGTAAACTTTGGCTTACCCAATTCCTTTGCCTTTGCGTATGTCTCCTTCTGAAGCTGTTCCTGCAACTCCATGATTCCTGCCTGATTACGATTACGACGCAAATCAAGAATCTTCTCACGATTTTCTACAACAAGCTGGTCAAAGATTCCCTGCAACTGTTTCTGTTCAAGTTGCTTTTCCATCTGTGTGAGCTTGCCTGCACTATACACTTCGCCTGTAACAATATAGAACTGACTTCCCGACGAAGCCTTCTCCGGATTTACCTGATCGCTTTGACGAGCTGCAGAAAGTGCTCCTTTCTTATGAAAGAGCTGAGGATAAACAAATTCACGAGGAATTGTATAACTTGGACCACCAGTTCCAAGAGACTTACCTGCTGGTGCGCCTTTGCTATCCGGGTCGCCTCCCTGAATCATGAAACCTTTGATTACACGATGAAAAAGTGTTCCATCATAGTAACCTTCGCGAGCCAATTTCAAAAAGTTATCGCGATGAAGTGGAGTCTCGTCGTAAAGGCGAACAATGATATCGCCAAGAGTCGTAGAAATTTTAACTTTTGCCATTATTCTTTTTGTTTAATTATTTCACAAGCGCAAAGATAACACTTTTTTGATAAATAGCCTCAACTATCGAAGGTTGTTTGTCGATTTTTATCAAATATCATCAGAAAAAACATAGACTAAAAGTGTAAAAAACAACCCATCCCCCATTTGGGGGATTGCTTTAAATATATATAATGTGTACTTTTGTCCGGAAAATACAATCTCAAAACTAATAATGATATGAAAAAAACATTTCTTTTGACTCTCGTTGCATTGATGTGCTGCAACACTGACCTAAGTGCTCAAGGCTGGCTCAAGCGTTTGGGCGAACGTGCTGTTGATGCAGCTAAAAATTCTGTTGAAAACAAAGTTGAAAACAAGACTCGCGAAGCTGTAGATGACGTGCTTGATGGCAAAAGCGGCAAGAAAAGCAAGAAAGACAGCAAGAGTAACGATGCAGACTACGAAGAGGTAGAGAATGAAGAACCTGCAACTCAGGTTGGCAATCAGAAGAGCGACTTCGTGCGCGGCTCAGTTGTTGTCTTCGAAGATGTTGTAAAG
>JAZQOF010000024.1:0-5456 GCA_045627785.1 Bacteroidales bacterium
GAAGGCAAGGACAAACTTTATATAGGCTTGTTCTGTAAGGTCTTCTGTTGATGGCAGTTCATTACTCTGTGCGTCAATACAGTTTGCAACAGAATCTTCTCCCTGCTGTCTCAACCAACGCGACAAACGTCCATCCTTGGCTGATGGCAACAGATCCTTGACACAAAAATGACGTTTCAAGGATTCAAACGAGGAATGTTCTTCCCCTCCCGATTTGATTCTGATTCGCACTGGACGTGCTTTTGCTTGTAGTATCATATTTTTATCGCTTTAATAAGAAAGCAGAGCAGAAATTCCCTTCTTGATCAAAGTCTTTCCATACTCCTTCACCGTAGAAATCGCTGTTCTTACAACAGTCTTAGCCACAGTTGCAATCTTCGGCACAACAGTGTGAACAACTGTTTTGATTACAGGAGCAGCATGTTGAACTGTTGCAACAATAATTGGTCGCAAGGCTTCTGCAGGAGGGTAAATCGCTGTGGCAACATTTGCTAAAGCATTACCCGCAATGTCATTGTCCAAGGCGAAATCAACGAGTGCGACAGCACGAGCAGCGGCACGATCAATCATAGTGTCCGCAGCCTCTTCGATGCTCATTTCTCCCGTGGCAACCTTAAATGCTGTCTTGACTCGGTTTAATCCTTCATCTACCACAGACGCAATACCTTCGGCTGTATTATTCGGCAAGTCAAAAGGCAGCACGCCACTCTCAGCAGCGACAGTAACAGCTCCTGCAAAAAGTTTCTTCAGTTCCCCTTCCTTCGGGTCGTTCATCGGAAGGTCCAGGAATTCTTGAACGCACTTGAACTCTCGCAAGAGTGGTATGTCTTCCTGCTCTACACTCTCGCCAAGTAATAACGATTGTAAAGCAGAGTACTTGGTAGAGACATCACACACAGTTGCAGCTGCCTCAACTGCTGCATTGATTACGTTTTCATTCATCTGTGCCATCACTTATGCCTCCTCTGTCATTTGCTGTTCAAGATTCTTTTCTGTGCTCTCTTTGATGACTTTGTGAATCTGTTCAGCCTCTTCTTCTGAACGTCCTTCACTGATTTGCAGCATCTGTTGCGTCATCCAGCGTTCACGAGTATCCTCTTCTTTGGCCTTTGCCAACGAAGCTGCCTTCTCCTGAATGGCATCAATTACTTTGCCAGCCTTTTCTGCTTTCCGCTGGCACTCTTCACTCACACCCAAATCCCTCAAGGTCTCAGATACTACTGCATCTGCTCCCTTCTCTGGATTTGCTTCGTATGCCTCAAGCATCTGCTCAAGGATTTCTGAAAATGTTTTGCTCATAACTTATGTCTTTTCTGTTATTGATTTGTAAATAAAGTAAGTTCGACGAAAATACTTTAGAATAAATAAGCTCTCTATCATTAGAGCAATCGACAGATTATACTCTCATAGCCGTTTTTTTTGGGGGGGGAGAAGCAATAGACCGCCAAACCTCCCAGCTGATTAATGATAAAGTTATCAAAACATCTGTATCTATAGTGTCCTATTTGAGCGATGTTCTTCCTTCATTGATAGTCTCAATGATTGCTCTCTTTCGCAGCCGCTAGTTAGATACAGACTTCATTGCCCCTTTCATATTGCTTTTCAGTTTCGAAATGAGTTAGGTTCCATCAATGAATAGCTTCTAAACAAGTTCTTGCCGATACATCCCTTGTCTCTGAAAAGTTTACCACAGATAAATCACAAAAGACTTATATTTAAGAGGTTTTCTATCATCGACATCTCCAGAAGTAATCACGAAATTAGGAAGTTCGTCGTTTTTCATTGCATGTCAGGTGTAGCTTGAATCTCAAGAACCATCCCATAGAGCATTTTCCTCTTTAGACAAATCCCTTGAAGGTTTTGTTTTTCAGGATTCTTTGATTCCTGAAACGAAGAGGAGTACTGTCAATTTATTTGGGGAGATATAGATTGGGCAGCCCGAAACTATTTATTAACTGATATCATTTATCAGACCAATTAAATTGAAGCATTCTGTTGTAGTTATTCTTATTTTTTCTTTTATGTATAATTTACTCCCTTCTATGCCAAAACTCTCTTTGTGAGAGGAAACAGGTCTGGCGACAAGGTGATACATATTGTCCGAATAATTGTGAGTATTTGTCTTATCGAATGACCAAAATCCTTTTTTGGCATATTCAACAAAACTATTAACGTACACTTTATCTATGTACGTCTGGATAGGATCATCGCCGAATTCGATTCCCAAAGTGGAAAGAAGAAAAGCAAAATCATCCTTTCTCTCTTCTAGATTTAATATTTCGCGAAGATGAGGGTTGAGTTCTGTCTTATAATCTTTTGAGGACTCTATAGATACACGATCTCTTATTTCATCATTTACGGTGTTATTCTGCATAACTATTTTGGGAATTATGCCACCACCTGATGCTGCATGAATGCATCTTTTGTTAACTTGAACAAACCAATCCAAATCGGTAGTTTCTAAAAAAAGTCTATCGTATGGCATATTAATTTTTAATATTAAAGGTATCGAGACAGTTTTGACAATAATCCCTTATCCCTGAAATTGGAGTAGGCATCATGTTTCTTGGACGGTATGCATTCGAAAATTTTATTTGATCTATATTTATGTTTTGGGCATCATTTTGTTTGAGTAAGCCACTAGCAGCATGCACTTCTGCACAATAGCCAAGAGTATTTCCATTTCTTTTCTTGCCAACACCGCCTAGGGCATCAAGTTTTTGAAGAATCAATGGATGTAAATCTCTTTTTAAATTTTCTATGCTAATAGTTATAGTTTTTCTACAGCATATAGTTTTATTATATTCTGCACCAACAATCATATTACACGGTATTGTATTATCCCTATAACCTTGAGCAATTGCAATAACAAGTTTTTCTAATTTATCAGAACAATTACGCATACTATTATTTTATTGATACTGCATTCCAAAACAACCACTATTTTGTAGTGATTCAATCTCTTTTGCTCTCGCCTTTGAGATATCAAGCATGGTTCTTAGCTTATCAAGCAAACGACGCTCACGAGGTGTTATTTCTCCATCAGCAATGATGCTCTTATATTCTTCCACATACTCTTTCTCGTCATCTGTTAACGATAGATTGAGCGTGGATTCAAGAGTTGCAGCACGTTCTAAAGAAATGCCTAATTTCTCCCTCAGCTTTTCTAATAGACGACGTTCTCGTGAGCCGATTTCTCCATCTGCTAAACAATCTTTGACTTCACAAAGATACTCATGCTCAGCTTTTGATAAACCTTCATTATCTTGTGATTTTATGTTTTTTTGAGTCTCTGTATTTTGATTTACAATTGGAGTTCCTTCACTAGTTGATCCTACAAAAGAACCGATTGGAAGTGGCTCCTCAATTTTTTGAGTCAAATTTCTCTTGTCTTCAAAGTCAATAGTTAACTCCCATTCTGTGTCCATTGTTTGACTGAAAGACCTGTTGTCGGTCAAATCAAAGTGGGTACCTACTTTGGCAGATATCGTTTCTAAAGATGCTTTTACATCATGAGCAGTACTGCTTGAGAAATTGCATGCTTCAGAAGATTTGACTCTGATTGAATGATGGAGGATATTGCCTTCAATTCGTTGTTTTACCATAGTTTGCCACAATTTGTCTGTTTCAAGCCATAATAAATCCTTAGGACAATATGGTGAATACATCGGAGCGAATTTTTGAACTCGTTCGATAGAATGGTTGGATGAACAGCGTTCTTTCCTGCTGTCATTCTTGCGGTAATCACCACCGACTTTGACACCCTCGTATTCTACATTTCCTCCTGCACCCCAATTTCTGTCTCCGCTTTCATCAATACTTCTGCCATGAATGGAGCGCATAGAAATCTCGGTTGCACCAAGAGCTTGTGCCAACAAACAAAGTTCGTTTACTTTTTCCATGAAAATGGTTTCTTCAAACTTCTCGTAAGGCAAATATAGCCCTTCTTGAACCGGATGGGCTACATAAAGAGTATTCGCTTCTGGACGACCTGTCGAGAACTCAATGTCAGATGGCCAATCGTTCAATGTAAATGTCCATTTAATTATGCCTTCAGGATCAATACAACCCGCAATATGATTTATATCTCTAACAATAAAAATAAATTGACGATTTGAAAACTCATATCCCCTAAACCCATCTCCTTCTTCTAAACTAAGAAGCCACTTCCGAGTACAATCTTGATAATCAGACATAACACTGTCATGCAAAATATTGGATTCCATTGCTTCAATAAAACGGGCTCTTGCTAAAGCTAGATTTCCATCTTTCATTAATTTCCTGCCCTCTTTTTGAACCTGCTCGTAGTGTTTGTATTCTGATATCTGTTTCGCTTCTTCTTTATCTGGACCTAAAAAATCAGTAGAATATTCTACGGCCTTTTTAACAAGAAATGCAGATGGGCTAAGCGTGGTTAATCCAATATCAATTAGTCCATTGATTAGAATTTTATTATTCTTTCCCATAAGGAGGTTTTGTCTAATTTATCCGATTCTTTCACAACTCAAATAAACCGAACTCAGGCAGCCGGCCTTCTTGATGTCGATGCCATAGACACGCATGAAGGCATCGATGACCTGCTGGCCACCATTGGTGTGTATTGGATCACTGAAACTGTTGGTTACGACCTGTACGGTCATGCCAGGCTCAATGCGGATGCCGTTGCATGTGTTGCGCTGCTTCGTGGTAATCTGAAACATTGCCATAATTAATAGTTTTAAATGAATAATGTGATTTAACTTTGGGTCAAAGTTAACAAGAGAACAGTAACTATATAGAAAAATGGTAAGTGTTTTTCTTCTGTACAAGAATGAAATGTCCGCAAAACGTAGTGGTATACAAAATCACAACAGATAGGTCTGCTGCATGTTGAGCTATTAGTTATAGAAGACAGTTCTAACATCATACCGATTCTTCTATGACTAAGACTCCCAGATAGTCTCTCTTGGAATTATTTAAGGTTGACATATAGACAAAAAAAAGCGTGGGAGCCTGTCTTGTTACTCGTCTCACTGTGTATAGGCTCTCGCATTGCCCTGTTAGTCGAAACGAGCAACGCTGAAAGCCCCACGCCGGACTTTATGTAGAAATCCTATTGGGCTGATTATCAAGGCAAGCCATGCGCTTCACTATGCTTGTGATACCTTTATGTTCCCAAACTTTATGGTAGGGAATAAAGGGGGTTGGAGAGGGTGCTAAAGGTGGGAAATTGGGGCGTTTTTCGGGAAATGGACGATTTACATTTGTTAACGATGAATTAACATTTGTTTAAGGCGTTTTTAGAAAGAATTTTGTTGATGAGAGGGCGAGTACAGAATCATAGATGGCATACGGTTACATCGACCTGCCTTGCAGAAGTATGCCGTGCATGGCTTGGATCAACGTCACAACCGTCCGCATAAAATTACAAAAGGATGTTGTCATCAAAAGAATAATCTTCTTCTTGAGAATCTGCT
>JAZQOF010000025.1:0-58079 GCA_045627785.1 Bacteroidales bacterium
ACTGATGGGCAGGTTACATACGCGTTACTCACCCGTGCGCCGGTCGCCACCCGAAGTGCTGCCCCTCGACTTGCATGTGTTAGGCCTGTCGCTAGCGTTCATCCTGAGCCAGGATCAAACTCTTCGTTGTAAATATCGTTATTCTTTTCAGAATAGTCTTTTTAAGAGTCCTGGCATTCATATTGACGGTAAAGCTTTCTTACTCTACTTATCTTGTACTACTAGTTTTTCCTGTTGTTCGATTTCACTCTTTCAAAGATCGTATGCAAAGCGCAACGTCTCCGTCGCTGTTTTGCGGGTGCAAAGGTAGAGCTTATTTCTTCCCTTTCCAAAAAATATTAAAGAAAAATTAAAATGCCCGGTGAAAATAGGGGCAAATAAGCACACCTTTGCTTAATATAGATTACAAATACCTCATTAAGGTCTCATTTTTTTGCTGCAAAATCCTTGCAGTAGGCAGATATTCCGCACTCATTACATTTAGGATTGCGGGCGATACATACATATCTTCCATGCAAAATCAGCCAATGATGTGCAATTGGGATAAATTCTTCAGGAATATTCTTGGTCAATTCCCGTTCTGTTTCCAATGGAGTCTTACTATTATTGGTCAATCCGATCCTGTTTGACACGCGAAAGACATGTGTATCGACAGCCATCTTCGGCTTATTCCATACGACTGAAGCCATAACATTGGCAGTTTTTCGTCCAACACCTGGCAAACTCAACAGCGCATCATAGTCTTCTGGCACTTCTCCTCCATATTCCTCAACCAGTCTTTTGGCCATATTCAACAAATGCTTAGCCTTATTGTTTGGATAAGAAATGCTTTTTATGTATTCGAAAATCTCGTCGGCCGTTGTTTCCGACATCTTCCTTGCATTCGGGAAAGCCTTCAGAAGATCGGGCGTAACCATATTCACTCTCTTATCTGTGCATTGTGCCGACAATATCACAGCGACAAGCAGCTCGAAAGGGGTATGGTAATTCAGTTCTGTCTCTGCATTGGGATTATGAGTCTTAAAGTACTCGATAATCTTCTCATATCTTTCTTTCTTCGTCATATCAGTTATCTCTGCCCATACGTATCAAACGTCCGTCAACAAATTCAAGAATACCTTTTCCCGGATACAGCCATCTTTCCAAAATACCAGCTTTTGTGTTATATGAAGAGACCCGCTGTGGTCGTCCCAATGAAAGTCGGCATTCTTCTCGCGTCATATCAATCTTTACTTGGCTACGCTGAATGAGAGACCAAGTTTCTTCTGTGATGTTCGGATATTCTTTGAAGGGATCATTTACCGAGAAATACTTATTGATCACAGTGGAAGTCTGAGTTTCCCTTGAACCTGGCAAAGACGTATAGATATAGGCAGAAACGCCATTTTCATAACGGAAGAAGACCTTGATTGGAGCTTGCTCGATTCCATAGGTTACGGAATCGATGTTTACCTTGACAAACTTATCATGCCTGATTGTATCTCCATCAGAAATCCGATCGTCATTAATTAATATATATAATGTACGCGCACGAAGGATTTCATTAACCTCGTCAATAACCGACTTCGGATACAAACCGAAAATTGAAGGAATATATGTTGTATCTGAAGCCTGTGACATCAGTCGGTTTGTAGAGAATCTATAGGCCTTATCGGAAGGTGACATAAATCGAAGTGCCATCGTCTGTTGTCCCATCCAATCCTCTTCTGAGATTATTGCGTCAAACTTCCACACAGATCCTTTATAGTCAACTGTATCTACTGCGTTTTCGACAATTTCCGGTACAAGAGTGAAGTCAACCTTTTCTTTCAGGCAGACGAATTCTTTTCCCTGCTGCCAGAAATACGGTGAACGAGTTGCAATATCAGCGAACATCTGCTCTACAGACGCTTCATTCTTATTGCTTGCTGCCATCGCAATCTCAGGAATCAAGCACAGTATAAAGAGCAACGAGAGTAAAGCCTTTCGGCACTTGAGAAGTATATTTCCAAAATCTTTCAGCATAGTTGCAAACAAATAAATATCTCCGCCATCTTTTATTCCAGAACGCTTTCGCAGTTCATCGGCTGTCATCGGAAAATTCCTGGCGGTTATATTAGCTTTAGGGAATGTCTTCGACAAACTTTTAATAGACTTCGAAGAAAACGGAAGTCTCTCATCCACGAGGAAAACACGTCCAGGAAAATCCGGAACCAAAACATCCGAAGTATAAAGATGACTATTGACATCCAATTTCAAAATATCAAAACGCGAACAGAGTGTCTTAAATGCTCCTGCCTTCAAAATACAGACGTCGGGTTCATAAAGACAAGTTCCGACTTGTTCTGCGAAAGCGGATCTTCCATTTTCTTCCTCAGAAACACAATATCGGAGTTCGTGATTCCTACTTTGGAGCATATCGACACAGAAAATCTCGACGTTGTTTGCAGGAATCTCCTTATCACATACAGCCAAAACCTCTTTGCACTCACCTTTTACCGCAACGATGTGAATTTGAGAAATTGCAGGCATCAGTTTCAGTACTCTCGAGACATCTGCCATTGGAGACATCTTGACGACGAGACGCTTACAATGAGACAAAAGTTCTTCCTGCCACTCTACGACGTTGGGTTCGCACGAAGCCAAATCATACACTCGGCTTCCATCATTAGCCCTTCGGGCAGGATCGAGATAAATGGTATCGACATCAGGAATCGGCATTGTCTGACCATCACCCTCGCGTATCTCGATATTGTCTGCACCAAGAACCGAGAAGTTATGTCTGGCATTTTCACAAAGATGATGCTGACGCTCTGTGTATATTGCCCTTTTCAATCCTCTCGACATATAGAACAGATCGACGCCCATTCCGCCTGTCATATCACATATCGAGTCACCTTTTACCAATGACTGCTTATACAATGCCGTCTGTTCGGAAGAACATTGCTCAGCAGGAACCCTTCCGCCCATTATCAGATCATCATTTGCAGCCCATTCCGGCAACTTGGTTCTCAACTGCCGACGCGCCAAAATCTGATCTACGACAAAAGGCATATCGACACCCGGATAACGATGCGCAGACAGAAGTAATCTATCTGTATCATCATTCAAATGTTGAACGATAAAAGCTTTTGTTTCAGGTGTCCAATTCATCTTATGTGGTAAAAAACGCACAAAAATACTATTTTTTCGGATAAAAAGGTTTATGTTTTGAAAAAAAAGACTATTTTCGCGGTGCTATTAGAGAATTATCAGCCATTTGTTCTTAATTTTTCCGTTAAGAATTAATCTCAAGAGTAACGACATGACAGAATACTGGAAGTGCGAAAATGGGTTCAAACAGTTGCCTGAATGGCAGGCAGAATGTTGGGTACAAGTCACTAAGCCTAATGAAGAAGAGCTTAATGACTTGGAACGTCGTTTTGGTGCACCTTTGGATTTCATTGTCGATGCGGAAGATATTGAAGAACGTCCTCGTACTGAAAGCGAAGATGGCTGGTTGATGACTCTCATCCGTATTCCAAGCAAAGAGATTGACGAAGACGGCGATATCATCTTCAACACAGTGCCTTTTGCGATTCTAGTGCATCGAGAAGTTTTCATCACTGTCTGCTATTACAAAGCAGAGTTCCTTGATGACTTCATTCGCTGGACAAACCGCAAGCAGATCGCAGAACGTCAGCGCTACGACTTGATGCTCTCTCTTTTCCTTTCAAGTTCCGTATGGTATTTGAAATACCTGAAACAGATCAATGTTATGATGAGACGAGCTGAAGAAGCGCTCGAGGATTCAATGGAAAATGAGCAACTTCAGTTGTTGATGCGATTGGAGAAGTTCCTCATCTATTTCGTAACATCAATGCGAGGTAATGAAGTGGTAATGGTTCGACTCAAGAAGCATTTGCGCCATCTTCCTTATGACGAAGATCTGCTCGACGATGTCGAAGTCGAGTTACAACAGGCTTATGCTACAGCCAACATCTATAGCGAAGTCCTCGAACGTCAGCGTGATTCATATTCAAGTATCATCAGCAACAACTTGAACTCAATCATGAAGAAACTGACCGTTATCACCATCATCCTGATGATTCCTACATGTGTAAGCGGTTTCTTCGGAATGAATGTTCCGAATGGTTGGGAAGAATGGATTTGGGCATTCCCTGTTATTCTTCTTCTTACAGTTATCGTTTCATGCCTTGGATACTGGATTTTCAAAAAACAGAAGTTATTCTAGGACCATAAATAAAGCACACGAAACACAATTACACGAAAAGGCGCAATGGGATTCCAATGCGCCTTTAGTTTTTTATTTATGTCAATTTACTTCGTTTGCAAAACCTTTGCTATTTCTTCTGCAATAACCTTTGCTCCGTCTTTATTCGGATGTACAAAATCTTCGAGTGTCTTCAAATGCGGTTGAAATGCCTTATGCAAATCAATGACATGCAAACCTCTTTCCTCAGCGACCTTTCGAACCAAAGGGCATATCTCTGAATCTATAACCTCAGGACGAATGTCATAAGCAAAACCTGTAGAAGGAATCGGAATACACACAAAGATTTCCGGACGACTAGGAAGACATTGAAAGCTATCGATCAAAGCATTCATGCTAGGAACAAAATCTTCTTTTGAAGAATCCCAATTGCACCCTTTGCTATCGTTGGTTCCAAGCATTATTGTGACAATATCCGGACAGAAATACAAAGCATCCTGGAAACGGAATCTTCCCTCGTCAGAATTCATATAAGGATGATTACCTTTATTCATCATCGTATGAGCACTGACTCCGAAATTTTCCACAACATACTTTTCCCCTAAGATACCCTGTAGGACAGCCGGATATGCCTCAACTTCCGGGTTTTCCAATCCATAGCCTTCTGTTATACTATCTCCTACACAAGCAACCTTCAATATACGTTGCTCACATGAAGACAGGCAAGCAAAGAACAGAAGAAGAACTATCTTACTTACAGCAAGGGATATCTGCGATACGCTGCTCATGACGTCCTCCTTCGAATTCTGTTGTCATAAATTCATCAAGGATCTTGCGGGCCATATCAGTATCGATGAAACGGCCTGGCATCACAAGAACATTTGCATTATTATGCTGACGAATGAGGTGTGCAATTTCCGGAATCCAGCAAAGACCAGCGCGAATGCCTTGGTGCTTGTTGAGAGTCATATTGATACCCTCACCGCTACCACACATAGCGATACCAGGATAACACTCGCCTGCTTCAACGGCATTAGCCAAAGCATGGCCATATGTAGCATAGTTGCAGCTCTCTTCAGTCAGAGTGCCATAATCCTTATATGGAATACCCTTTTCCTCAAGATACTGCTTTACGAACTGTTTCAATGGGAATGCTGCATGGTCTGAAGCCAATCCTACAAAATTTTTAATTTCCATATTTATCAAGAAATACAGTTGATATAAAGATAAAGAGCGGAGGCATCATCCTCCGCTCCATAAAATATAATGTTGAAGAATTACTTCTTAAGCATGCGCTTAACCTGGTTGTAAACGTTCTCACCAGTGAAGCCGAGCTTCTCATCGAGCACCTTATAAGGAGCCGAGAAACCGAAGCTGCTGAGACCCCAAACTTCGCCATCAGCACCTACAAGACCTTCGAGAGTTACAGGAAGACCAGCAGTCATACCGAACTTAGGCTTACCTGCAGGGAGAACCTGCTGCTGATACTTCTTTGTCTGACGACGGAAGAGACCCTCAGAAGGAACGCTTACGATACGACACTTGATACCATCTTCACGGAGGAGTTCAGCACCAGCAACGAGAGTAGAAACCTCTGAACCAGAAGCGAGGAGGATAACATCATACTGTTCGTCTGAACCTGCAACGATGTAAGCACCCTGCTCTGCACCAGCATAGTCATTACCCTCTGGGAGAGTCTTGATATTCTGACGAGAGAAGATAAGACCTGTTGGAGATACAGTATTCTCCATAGCAAGCTTCCAAGCAGCAGTAGTTTCGTCAGAGTCTGCTGGACGAAGTACAAGCATTGCATTGCGGCCCTTATGAGTGCGGAGCTTCTCAAGAAGACGAATCTGTGCCTCCTGCTCTACAGGCTCATGAGTAGGTCCATCCTCACCAACACGGAATGCATCGTGAGTCCAGATGAACTTAACAGGGAGCTCCATAAGAGCTGCCATACGAACTACTGGGAGCATATATGGGCTGAATACGAAGAATGTACCACAAGCAGCGATAACACCGCCGTGAAGAGCCATACCTACGCAGCAGCAAGCCATTGTGAACTCAGCAACACCTGCCTGGAAGAATGCGCCTGAGAAATCGCCCTTCTGGAGATCGTGAGTAAACTTAAGGAATCCGTCTGTCTTATCTGAGTTAGAAAGGTCAGCAGAAGCACAAATCATATTAGGAACCTGCTGAGCGAGCTGGCTGAGAACTGCAGCTGATGCATTACGAGTTGCATCGTCCTTCTTCTGCGCAACCTTGCTCCAATCAATCTGAGGAGCCTTGCCTGAGAACCACTCTTTGAGGAGAACAGCCTTCTCTGGGTTAGCCTCTGCCCACGCAGCCTTCTTTGCATACTTAGCATCCATAATCTTACGGAGCTCTGCACGACGCTGCTGATAGAGTTTCTTAACCTCTGGGAAAATCTGGAATGGATTCTCTGGATCACCGCCAAGATTCTTGATAGTATTTACGAATGCATCACCGCCGAGAGGAGCACCGTGAGTCTTGCAGTTACGCTCATAAGAAGAACCGTCAGCCTTCAAAGCACCCTTACCCATGATAGTCTTACCGATAATGAGGGTTGGCTTGCCCTTAGTTGCCTTAGCGATTGTCAAAGCACCACGAATCTGCTCAACATCATTACCAACGATTTCGATTACATTCCATCCCCAAGCGCGATACTTCATTGCAGTATCCTCTGTAGTAACTACAGCACACTCAGTAGAGAGCTGGATGTCGTTGGAATCGTAGAACATAATGAGGTTATCAAGACCGAGTGTACCAGCGATACGACCTGCACCCTGGCTTACCTCCTCCTGAATACCACCATCAGAAATGTAAGTATAGATCTTCTGACTCATAACCTCCTCGCCAAGACGAGCAGCAAGGAACTTGGCAGCGATAGCAGCACCAACTGCATATGCATGACCCTGACCAAGAGGGCCTGAAGTATTCTCGATACCACGAGCAACTTCGAGTTCTGGGTGACCAGTCACAGCGCTACCCCACTGACGGAGAGTCTGGAGTTCGTCTGTAGTAAACTTACCAGCAAGACAAAGCTGAGCATATAGCATAGGAGCCATGTGACCAGGATCAAGGAAGAAACGGTCACGTCCTTCATATGTCATGTTCTTTGGATCGTACTCAAGAAATTCGCTAAAGAGTACGTTGATAAAATCAGCACCACCCATAGCACCGCCTGGGTGACCGCTCTTAGCCTTTTCGACTGCAGCGGCAGCAAGGATACGGATATTGTCCGCAGCCTTGTTCATCAAAGCAATTGAATTCATGATCTTCTAGTTTTGGTAATATTATGTGTTTTATTTGTTTTCAGTTAACTGCACAAATATAGAGTTTTTATTTTAACCTTCCAAATAAATGATCGAAAAAATAACAAAATTCCTTTTTGTCAAATCTATTTCGTATTTTTATTCATAGTATTCAGTAGGATCAAAGCCATCTAAAGCTTCTTTACGCTCAATACATGTTCCGCATCTACCGCAATGTTTTTCGCCACCCTTGTAACATGAATAAGTATGAGAATAGTCGACATTCAACGACTTTCCTTTTATTGCAATCTCTCGTTTTGAGATATTTGTATAAGGTGCCAGAATCCTTGTCTTAGTATAGGTTCCATTAAAAATTGCCGACGACATCGACTCTATGAATTCAGGACGACAATCCGGATAGATATCATGATCACCGGAATGATTAGCAATAAGGACATAGCTCAATTCACGACTCTCGGCAATCCCCGCCACAATTGAGAGCATTATGCCATTACGGAATGGCACCACAGTTGATTTCATATTACTCTCGGCATAAGATGCCTCAGGGATTTCTTCTTTGGAATTTGCGAACAAAGAACTGTTCATATACTGATCCATGAATCCCAGTTCAAGGACCAAATGAGGAATGCCCAACTTTTCACACTGCCAACGTGCACAAGCTATCTCTTTTTCTGCATGACGTGAATGATAATCAAAGGTCACTGCCAATGCTATCCTGTCTTTATATTCATGCAAAAGAGTCACACTATCAAGGCCTCCACTCAATACAATTATGCAATCTTTCATAATTTTCAAACTATTTTATGCGCCAAAAATAGTGATATTTTCAAAAAATGCAAAACATTATAAAAAAATACTATAAAAATTGGCGAAATACAAAATTAAATATTATATTTGCACATATTAAATATCAATCAATTTTATACAAAAATATATGAAAAAAACTCTTTTGATGGCTTTGGCCGTTGTTGCAGCTGTTTCAATGACAAGTTGTAAGTCACAGAAAACTTTGAGCGATGCTGCTGTAGTAGCAGAACCTGCATCTCAGGTTAAGGAAGTTTCTTCACCAATCACTTACACTACTCCAAAGCGCACTGCTCCTGTAGTTCAGGCAGGTGATCGTCAGGAAAAAGTTAAGACAGTTGATCCAAATGCAAGCGGTCTTTTGAAGGACTACAACGTAGTAGTCGGCAGTTTTGGTAGCAAGGAGAATGCTGAGAACATGGCAAGCAAGATGAACTCACGCAACTATAACGCATTCCTCGTACAGAACGAAAGCGGTATGTACCGTGTTGTTGCTGGTGGTTATGACACTCGCGAAGATGCAACAGCTGTTCGTGACGATATCCGTGCAAAGTATCCTACAGAAAAGGGCACTTGTGCTGAAGCTTGGTTGCTCATCCCTGCTCTTTAATCCTCGTTAATCAACATTGTAAACAATAAAAACGGCAGCGCATCGCGTTGCCGTTTTTTGTTTATCCTAGCTATCTCTCTTGCAAGATATCATTCCTTAAAGAAGACGGATTCCATCGTCTGCAATTATAATTCGCTCTTTTTTATAGAGTGCGCCGACTGCCTTTTTGAAATTCTTCTTAGAACATTGCAACTTATCTGCAATAACTTCCGGTTCTGTCTTATCGGTCAAAGGCAGATAGCCATTATTGTTGTGCAACGCTTTCAATATTGCAGCCTCAACACCATCAATCACATTCCTATAGCCCATCGGTTGGAGCATAAGATCAATCTTGTCATCTTCGCGGATACCTTTCACCCAAGCACGAAGATGCTCTCCCACATGCACAGGCTGGAAGATCTGATTCTTATATATCAATCCACTATGCTGACCATTGATGATAACCTTATATCCCAATGGTGTAGGCTTCCAGATCAACGCATCGACCTCTTCATTCTCCTCGTACGATGGAGGAGTATTGTCGAGGTATTTATCAAAGCGAGCAGTACCAGCTATTCTTCCCGACACCTTATCTACATAGATATATACAATGTATCGGTGATTCTCTTCCATCTTGACAGTCTGCTCACGATGTGGAATCAGCAATTCCTTACTAGTTCCCCAATCAGCAAAAGCTCCGACTGCATTCACACTATTTATCTTTAGGCAGGCGAATTCTCCGACTGTTGCATAAGGATGTTCTGTAGTAGCGATAAGTCTTGCTTCGCTGTCCTGATAGACAAAGCAGTGCATCTCATCTCCTACTTTTGTATCCTGCGGCACATATTTAGATGGCATAAGAATTTCCAAACCTTCTCCACCATCGAGGTAAATACCGAAATCGACTTCCTTAACTACCTGCAGAGTATTATATTTTCCTAATTGTATCATTTTATCCAACTATTAGTTTATCGCCTTTTAGTTCTGGGACAACACCGAAAATACTCTTTCTGAGACAATAATTCAAGTCACTGCGGAACCCATGTTGAATGAGTCTCTTTGCATGTTCACTTTGCATCAAGAACCCTGAAAAATCTCTATTAGCCTGATGCCAAAGGGCAACCGCAATTCGAGCGCCATCACTCGCTGTAGAGAAATTTCCTTCAGCCAATAGCAATGAAGTCAAAGCCCCCGCAAAAAGAGAGTCTTCCAAACAGATACGACCTTCCTCACCTGAACAAACAATCAGAATATCCTTGTCCAACTCCTTGCACTTACGTGCCACCGCCTGCAAATTGACAAAAGCGCCAATCAGCAATTTATGACATTCCGAAGCGCCTTTGATAGCTATTGTTCCGTTTGTAGTCTTCATTACAAGCGACTTACCAGAGACCTTTGCAACACTATATTCTGCCGGGCTGTTACCGAAATCGGCAAACGCGCATCGTTCTGTAGAATGCTCCGCTCCAGTAAGATAGCCCATACCCTTATAAGTCAATGCTTCTGCTTCGGTTGCTACTGGAATAATATCCTTACACCCATTGGCAAAAGCTGTGCATATAGTTGTAGTAGCACGGAACACATCAGTAACGACCACAACTGAATCCTTGTGATCGTATTGACTCAAAAGTGCTGGTGAAAAACAAATATCTATCCGATTCATGGGTCAAAACTATTTGCGATTAGAATGCAAAGATAGATGAAAAATGCTAAAATTGCAAATAATATATAATATTTGTTTACAAAATAACGCATGTCATCTTTTTATCATTATATTTGCGAACTCATTAATATTAAATCAAATTAATATGGCATTACACATCACAGACGCTAATGCAGAGGAAATACTCGCAAGCGACAAACTCGTAGTAATAGATTTCTGGGGCACTCACTGTGGTCCTTGCATGACTCTTGCCCCTGTCATCGAAGAGCTTGCATCAGAATATGAAGGCAAAGCTGTAATTGGCAAATATAATGTTGAGGAAGAAGAAGGAGACCTCAGCATTCAGTTCCGCATCCGTGCTGTTCCAACACTCGTCTTCCTCAAAGACGGTGTTCAGGTCCACAAGATTACCGGAGCTGCGCCAAAATCTGACATCAAGGCTGCAATCGAAGAAAATCTCTAAATGGGATGTCGCGTCTTCTTTCTTTTCTCTTTTGTATAGGATTGGCATGTAATGCAATACACGCCCAAACTACTGTTGAAGAGAAAGAAGACTCGACTATTATCAATTTAAGGAATGAATTCTTAGAGGCAACACCGAAAGAGGCCTCACTTTCTTCATCAGACAACACAAACCTTGACTTACCTCAACTGGAATCAGCATTAGATATTCCTAAACTTAACTGGCAAGTTCAACCTAACTACGCCTTGCCTTCGCTGCCGCATTGGAAATCCGGATATATTTACGGCTATAACAATTCACAGTCCAATATGCTTTTAGGCGGGATATACAATTCGGGGGCTTCAATCTACCAAAGCCTCGGAAGGCATTGGACGGTTTCTGCAGGCATTGATGTTACAAAATATGGAGTCGCTTACAACCGGGCATCCTTTAACGGCTCAATTGTATATCATCCGAGCAACAACTTCAGCGTTACGATGTTCGGGTCTTATTCTCCTGGCAGTTTCCTTTCCACAATGCAGGTAGGACAAGCATGGTATGCCGGCGGATACATATCACTCGAGACCGACAACCATTGGGGCATTGATCTCGGTGCATCGCACAGCTACGATGCATTCTACGGTCATGAAACCACACCTATCATCAGACCATATTACAAAACTGGTGGTGGCGCGAAGATAGGATTTGACTTCGGCCCGATGCTCAAGGGATATATGAACAAGAACGGACGAAGCAATTCCATGGAGTTTAATCCCGTCATGCCTCGTCCGCTAAATGGGCTACCACCAGTAGCTCCAAGAAAATAGGATATTACAGGAAGACCTGTATTCCGTCCAATACGCCCTTAAACCTCAGCAACAACCATACTTCCTTGTTTGGCTTGCCCTCACTATTCCTTCCGAACAATGCAAGGGAAATATTATCGAGCAGATTAGTTGCTTTTTTAAGACGGCAGTCTATATCAAAATAGAAATTCGAATAACCGCATAGGCACATTCCTGAACCATCTTCGATTGTATTCGACTGTTGCTTCTCAATTTTCCTCAAGTCTTCAATAATTTCAGCTGAGAGTTTTCCTTCCTTTGCCCATTTAGTCAAAACCGGTTCGAGGTATTTCAATGCTGTAAACACATTACTCTTTCTGGTATATACAGCAGGATTCATTGTGATAGGTGTGAAATGAACCATTTCCTCTGGGTTAAAAGAAACCAGGAGAGCGCCATCCTCTTCGATTGGGATTGGACTAAAAGAAATATCTGATACAACCAGCACATCTCGCAAAGTATCAATTTCCGACTTGAATGTCTCAAATACGTCTTGCTCCAGGTCTCCTTTGGCAACTGCGTCCTTTAACATATTGTACAAATCGGCAAATACTCCATCCTGATATACAGGCAAGACCTCGCCATTTTCATCTAGATAAGGAAGATTGAATCGGATATCCTCAAAGTTCTTCATCGAGAAGGCTACCTTGGTTGCATTATCCAGGAATTGTACATTCAGTGAGTCATAGCCCATCTGTGGTACAGTACAGCTGTCAAGCACCTCAATTTCTCTTTCCGGCACATAAAGGCTTACCTGGAACTCGCCGACATACCAACCGTCAAAAGTCTCTATCTCTACTTTGTCTGCATTTCTATCGCAAGAGACAAAACCCAATACCGACACTGCCAAGAGTGCGACCGTTACGACTGTCTTACAAAAACTATATATATAATCCATAATCAAAAATCAATATAAATTAGAAAAGCACTGTCATAGACGCACCGATTGTCAATGATTTCACTCTCTGCTGGAACTTAAACATAGACGCGGCCGACAATCTCTTCAAAACATCGGAATTATATGGGCAATATTCAGCCGTCAATGATGGCTTAGAGTAGTCGTACTCTGTAAATGCGGAAACTGCTACACCATTACCCATTGAATATGTATAGGTCAAACCCGCAGTGAGATTATCTGCGCTTGTACTATCAATATACAAATTATCGCCCAAGATAGGGATATACTCATTTTCCATTCCCTCTATAGTAATAGGAATATCATATTCCGACTGGAACTCAAGAGAACCGAAGAAACGACGGCCATACAAGGCTTTAGCGCTGATATTATGGCGAGAGCTGATAGGCCATGCTACATATACACCGACTCCGATATCTGCCATCGACCAGACATCTGTGACTGAAGTAGAGTACAACAGTTTGTTGTTGGTATCATAGGTTGACAGACCGTCTGCCACAACCGGTGCTGTGGTTATTCGGCCTCTTGCACCTGCTCCCACATAATTCGTAAAGAAATATGCAGCCTCTGCAGAAACTGTAGTACCAGAACCGACTTTCAATCTAGGATTTCTATAGAATGTCGTACCCTCCTGATTTCCCGGCAAGGAACTTAGATAATTATTATACGTGCGATCATCTGAAGCTGCGTTGAAATCATCAGGAATACGGAAAGGATTTCCATAACGGACGATTGTCATATAATTATCTTCCATTTCTGCTGCGCCGGCTTCATTCCACACGCGCTGAGTGGTGATATACTCGACATTCTCTGTAGGGAATTTGATATCATTGGTGAACTGCATACCCAAAGAGAGACGGAAGAACGAAGGATACTTCAGCATATCATAATTACCCTTATTCGGTTCGCGGTTCAGATGCTTGTTCTTAAACCACAAGTCAGCCATCATGTAACCGAGATCAGTTGAAATGACACCGATACCGGCACCGACAAGCACGTCCGAAATCCAGTGGCGGTTATTGAGCGTACGCATGATACCTGTAGTAGTAGCAAAAGAATAGCCAAGTACAGACCACCATGGCGAACGGGTAAGACCATACTCTTTATGCATAATTGTTGCGGCAGTAAATGCTGTAGCTGTGTGGCCTGAAGGGAACGAGTTGGCAGAAGTTCCATCCGGGCGCATCTCCGAAGCAGTATATTTGATGCCATTGACAAACATTGCCATGAAAGCATAAGAGAATCCGGCACTGAAGAAATATCGTTTGAAATCGCTTCGTCCCTCATAACCCGCCAGGTTCATAGCAAATGATGCAGCGAAAGGTCCGAACTGGATTATATCATCCAAACCATTTTTATATGATGGGATGAAATTATTTCTGGCAGCACGGAAATCCTTTTTTGATCCTTTGGCAATAAATCCAAAAGCCAGCAATGGCAATGAATGAAATTCCAGTTCCTTCAAAGGGACATAAGCTCCATACTTCAAGCCTTCCTGTTGATACTTCAAATCCAGTTTTCCATGGTTCAAACTATAAACCCATGGATTGCGCACTACCAAAGACTGTTGAGACACTGTATCTTTAGACAACTTGAGAGTAGTACACACATCTTTGTCTATCGGTTCAGCATAAGCCATCAGAACCGAGGAAAAGAATAAAGACAAAAATAAAATAAGTCTATTCATGTGTTTCTGTTATATAATTTGACACAAAAATAGACTTATTTAATAATAATACCAAATTTTTCTACAAAAACTTAGAAAAACCGTTAAATTTTCTTACTTAACATACTGCATCATCTCCTGAACAGCTCTTTCAAGCTGTGCATCTTTACCTTCAAGCACGTCTTCAGGACGATTATAAACTTCGATGTCCGGATATAATTGCTGATTTTCGAGATAGTTTCCACGATTGTCCATAGAACCGACCTGAGGGATACCGAATACGATAGTCGGATCGATCTGTGTCTCCCACCATACGGCAGTCATTGTGCCAGGAACAGGAGTTCCGATAAGCTGACCTATGCCGAGCTCTTTGTAAAGCCAAGGTGTACCATGAGCATTGCTATAGTTATCTTCGCACACGAGCATACAAGACGGTTTTGTCCACTTATTGAATGGATCACTGCCGATATATTGACCGCGTGGAGTATAACGGGTATATTCCTTCGCGCCCAGCAATGTCACAACATCGTCGTGAAGCCAGCCGCCGCCATTATGACGAGTATCGACAATGATAGCATCACATTCACGATATCTGCCCAGGACTTCGCTGTATAGAGTGTGGAAACTTGCAGCATCCATTCCCTTGATATGCACATAGCCAATACGGCCGTTGGTCTTTTCCTCGACAATCTTACGGTTTCGCTCCACCCAACGGCTATAAAGGAGGCCAGTCTCTTCACCGGAACCTATACCCTTGGTCTTCACTTCAAAACGTTTGCCTGTTGCTGGATTATAAACACCAAGAAGGATTGGTTTACCTACCTTACCTGCCAGGAGATAGCTTTCATTGCCATTATCATCGACCTCAACGCCGTCGATAGTCTCAATGATACATCCTGGCACTACATCGTTTTTCTTCTTTGTGAGTTCGCTCTTCGGAATTACCTCTTCAATCTTAAGGCCTTTGCCTGTATATGTCTCATCATAGAACAAACCGAGCGATGCAACGGCAAGTCCTTTCGAAGGAGCATAATATCTTGCACCGGTATGCGAACCATTCAATTCACCAAGGAACTCGCTCAGAAGATCCTGGAAATCATAATTATTGTTTATATACGGAAGGAATTTCTCATAAGCATCACGATATCCCTTCCAGTCAATTCCACGAATAGAAGAATCGTAGAACTTCTCATTTACCTGGCGCCAGATATGATCGAAAATATAAGCACGTTCCTGAGCAGGACGATAGTTGAACAATGCTTCGAAACTGATGTCTTTAGCATCGCTCTTGCCCATTTCCATTTTTGAGAATCCCCGACGGCTGCTGATATAGATATTCTTCATATCCTTATCAGTCAAGAGATCACCGCGACCTACGCCCTTCTTCACAATTGATGTCTTGTTCTCTTTCAATTCATGTTTCCAAAGGTCTGGTGCGCCTTCGAACGATGCTGTATAATAGAGCACCTCACCCTTCTTGTCGAGCAAAGCATCGCCCAGACGTGAAGAGTTGACAGTGAGACGCATCACACGGTCTTTTGCGTTTTCAAGATCGAGAACGAGAGGCTTGATGTCTTCTTTCTTTTCTTCGTCAGCAGTCTTACCCTTTTTCTTTGAATCCTTTGCCTTATCGTCTTTCTTGTCCTTGTCCTTATCCTTGTCATTCTTCTCTGCATCTTCCAACAACGCAACCTCTTCCTTGCTCATGAGGAACTTCTCGTATGCGTCAACATCGAAGAACATGATATACACGTCATCTTCTGCGCCCCAGCTTCCGTGGCTACGATAACCTGCACGATCACTTCCCCAGATCATTGCCTTACCACCGAGCACCCACTTGGCATTCGTATCGTTGTAACCGCTTTCTGTGAGGTTCTTTATCATCGAACCATCAGCCTTTATCAAAGCAACGTCTTTGTTATTCCAACCGCCTATTCCGATATAATTCGAAAGCAGCCAACGGCTGTCAGGGCTCCAGCAGAAATACTGATCACCGTCACTGTAAGAATACTCGAACTGGGCAGGCATCACATTACGGATAGCGCCAGTGGCAAGGTTGATGATATTGATAGCTGTACGGTTTTCGAGATAAGCGACCTCTTTTCCGTCTGGGCTATACTTCGGATAGAATGAAGTGATATTATTCTTGGTCAGACATTCCTCCTTGATTTCTGTTGCGTATGTAAATAGTTTTTCATCCTTGCGGACAATCTTTGATTGATAGATCTGCCATACGCCATTTCTCTCTGCAGAATATACCAACGCCTTTCCGTCTGGAGCGAAGTCCACATTACGTTCCTGTTCCGGAGTATCGGTAATCTGCTTTGTCGTCTTGTAATCAACCGAAGTGACATAGACGTCGCCACGTACCACAAATGCGATTTCCTTTCCGTCTGGAGAAACCGCAAAGCTTGTTGCTCCGCCGCTCTTGAACTCCCGAATGACGTCCTGCTCAAGATTATCTGCGACAACACTGATCACGACTTTCTTTGGAGCGGCTCCTTCGGTCATTGTATAGAGCTCACCATCGTAGCTGAAACTCATTACGCCATTATTTGCACGACTCAGGAAACGAACCGGGTGTTTGTCAAAGCTGGTAAGCTTTTTTGCACTACCGCCCTTTATGTTATTCTTGTAAACATTGAAGCTGCCATTCCGTTCACTGAGGTAATAATAGTCGCCATTGTCTCCCCAAACCGCATTTCTATCCTCTCCATTATAGTCGGTCAGCTTCTTGAAACTCTTACCAGCAACATCATAAAGCCAAATATCGCGGGTAATTGACGAAGTGTGGTGTTTGCGCCAGGCATCTTCATAGCCTTTCTTGTCGGTATAAAGCCACTGGCTACCATCTGAGCTGACTGAGACATTTTCCATTGTCCAGGAAGTTGCCATAGTTGGGCGGCCACCATTCACGCTCACCTGATAGACCTGTGAGAACTGAGCACTGGCGAACTGCATATCCTTAGCCGTTGGGCGTATACTCGACTGGAAAAGCACAGTCTTATTATCCTTGAATGCCAGAGGCGTTTCCTTGCCGGCAGTATATGTAAGACGCTTTGGAGCACCGCCTTTTGCCGACATTACATACACATCCATCGAGCCTTCACGATCACTGGCGAATGCAATCTTTGTTCCGTCAGGACTCCATACCGGAGCTGAGTCATAAGCATTGTGAGTAGTCAACTGTCGTGCTTCTCCTCCATTTACAGAAACTGTAAAGATATCACCCTTATAACTGAAAGCGATTGTGCTTCCATCCGGTGATATACTATGCTGGCGCACCCACATTGGAGTCTCCTGAGCATTGGCAAACAGAGCCGAAGCTGCCAAAATTGCCGAAATAATAATAGGTTTCTTCATGTTTATATTGTTTTCAATAATTTTGTTTCTCAAAAAGTATGCAAAAATAAGAAAATTATGAACATTTTCCAAAAAACTGCTTATAAAATAGCATTTTGCCCACATTGTTTTTGCAGACATACACTTTTTATTTATATTTGCGTTCGGAATTTTAATTATAACCATATAATAATATGAAAAAGATCCGTGTAGCCATCGTCGGTTATGGCAATATTGGAAAGTATGCACTCGAAGCAGTCGAGGCAGCTCCAGATTTTGAACTTGTAGGTATCGTGCGTCGCAGTGGTGCAGAAAACAAACCTGCCGAACTCGCAAACATCAATGTTGTTAAGGATATTGCAGAACTCGAAGGCGTAGATGTTGCAATCCTTGCTACTCCGACACGCTCAGTTGAAGAACATGCAAAGAAGTGTCTTGCTCTCGGCATCAATACTGTTGACAGTTTCGACATCCACACTCAGATCGTTGACCTCCGTCGTTCTCTCGATGCAGAAGCAAAGAAATACAATGCAGTAAGTGTTATTTCTGCAGGTTGGGATCCAGGTTCAGACTCAATCGTCCGCACACTCATGGAGAGTCTTGCTCCAAAGGGTATCAGCTATACAAACTTCGGTCCTGGCCGTTCAATGGGTCACTCTGTATGCGTTCGCTCAAAGGCTGGCGTTAAGGATGCACTCTCAATGACAATCCCTGTAGGCGAAGGCATTCACCGCCGTATGGTTTATGTAGAACTTGAGGAAGGCGCAGATCTTGCAGAAGTTACAAAGGCAATCAAGGCAGATCCATATTTCGCAAGTGATGAGACACACGTATTCCAGGTTGAAAGCGTAGATGCTCTCAACGATGTCGGACATGGTGTGAACCTCACTCGCAAGGGTGTTTCTGGCAAGACTCACAACCAGCTCTTCGAGTTCAACATGAAGATCAACAACCCTGCTCTCACAGCGCAGGTTCTCGTAAATGTTGCACGTGCTTCAATGAAGCAGCAGCCAGGCGCATACACAATGATTGAGATCCCAGTCATCGATATGCTTCCAGGTGACAAGGAGGAACTTATCCGCCATCTCGTATAATCGATAAAATATCAGGGAGTAAATGTGATGTTATGTCCATTTACTCCCTTTTTCTTATTTATATACATTTTTCCTACAATAATATCATGTTGCAGATCCGTTGCAAGAACAACAACATAACCAAGAGTTTTCCTGAAGGCACAACTCTGCTTGAAATCTTTCAGGCGTTTCCCGAATTAGACTTTCCATATCCGCCTATCTCTGCCAAGGTCAATAACAGTTCGCAGGGATTGAAGTTCCGCGTTTGGCAGAATCGCGACGTGGAGTTTGTCGATGCCCGCAGCTCGAGCGGAATGCGTGTTTACATTCGTTCACTCTGTTTCGTGCTCTACAAGGCCAGTCAGGATGTATTTCCAGATAGTCGTCTCTACATCGAGCATCCTATCTCGCACGGGTATTTCTGCAACTTCCATAAGGCCGACGGGAGCCCGGTGACAGAAAAAGATATCGAGAAGATCCGCATACGCATGCAGGAAATCATCGACTTGGACATGCCATTCCGTCGCAATGAAGCTGTGACAGAAGAAGCAGTGCGCATCTTCAAGGAACGAGGATTTACCGACAAGGTTCGTCTGCTCGAAAGCGGAGATACTATCTATGCAGATTATTATACTCTCGGCGACACCGTTGATTTCTACTACGGTGCCCTGGTTCCTTCTGCCGGCTACCTTAAAGTATTTGGAATAGAGAAGTACAGCAACGGCATGCTTCTTCGCATTCCTGACAAGAAAGATCCTAATAAACTTGCCGAGCTTGTTCCAATGCCAAAGACATTCGAAGTGTTCTCTGAATACGTCCGCTGGAATGTCATAATGGGACTCCAGAATGTCGGTGCAGTCAACATGGCTTGCAAAAACGGCCGTGCCAGCGAGCTGATTCAGGTATCCGAAGCACTTCAGGAGAAAAAGATTGTACAGATTGCAGAAGATATCAACTCACGCTATCGAGCTAAAGAGAATCCTGTACGCATAGTGCTTATCACAGGTCCTTCCAGTTCCGGCAAGACGACCTTCTGCAAACGTCTCTCCATCCAGCTCATGGCTTGCGGACTACGCCCGATATCATTCTCTACCGACGACTATTTTGTCAATCGTGTCGATACTCCGAAATTCCCGGACGGGCGATACGACTTTGAGAATATCAAGACTGTAGACAATGAGACCATGGAACGTGACCTCAAAGCCCTTCTCGAAGGGAAAAAGGTCGAGATTCCTGAATATAATTTCACCACAGGCAAACGAGAATACAACGGCAAGAAACTTCAGCTCGGCGAGGGAAAGATCCTGCTCATCGAAGGCATACATGCCCTCAACCCAATGCTCACAGCACAGATTCCGGACCAATACAAATACAAGATCTACACCTCTACCCTTACAGCCATTTCTCTCGACGATCACAACTGGATTCCGACTCGCGACAATCGCTTGCTGCGTCGCATCATCCGCGACTACAACAAAGGTGCATACACAGCACAAGAGACCATCAAGCAATGGCCGCTTGTCTGCGAAGGCGAAGAGAAATGGATTTACCCTTATCAGGAGAATGCCGATGTGATGTTCAATTCTGCCCTCAACATCGAGTTTGCAGTCTTGCGCCTCCATGCGGAGCCGATCCTACGTTCTGTACCGAAGAACTGTCCGGAATATGCAGAAGCTCATCGTCTCCTGAAATTCATTCATTACTTCACTCCTGTTTCAGACAAAGAAATACCTCCAACATCCATCATGAGAGAGTTTGTCGGAGGCTCAAGTTTCAAGTATTGACAAAGATAAAGTAGGTTTATAAGAAAAAGTTTTGCCAAGTGGCTGCGACGCGCTACGAAGATAACTCTGGAGTCTGGGAGCTCTGATCGTAGGCCTACGACGATAACTCTTGGAAACAGAAGTAATGATCGTAGCAAGTTGACGATTAGTCCCGAAAAAGAAAGTAGTCATCGACGCGCGTCGATGACTACTTGACGAATTATATAGTAATAATCTTCAACCTACAAAGAGTTCTCGGGAATTCCCGTGGACTGATTGACGACCGTCGAAGACTTCTCCGGACTTCCGTTTGTCTGATCGACGCACGTCGATATCAACACATTGCGCAAAGTGTTGATGTCAACAAACTTTTCAGATACAATTCGTGACTGGATTACCGCAGATCCAGAAGCATTCAATCCATCCGGAGATCTTTTTGTCGAAGGTCTCAACGAGCACCCAATTACAATCGTCGGAAAGCTGTTTCGGGCGGAGTGTCATTTCTGACATAAAATGATAAACGCCTTGAGACTGTGCGTCTGGCGCCTTGCGCAATGTGCATTTCTGTCCGCCATAGTTTCTGGTTGAAACGCCGAGACAAGAGTAGTGGATCATACCTCCTATGATGTCATCATAGTATTCATTTCCTGTCTCCCAGTAGCTTGTAATCTTCCACCAGCCATTACCCTGAGACAAAAGAGAAAGTTGCATTACGCGGTTTGTCGGAATGCGTGAGATAACCTTCCCGTTCGGGGTATCGCGCACATTGGAATATTCGCCGTTCTGATCTGAAAGGAAGGCATCGAAAACGGTATAATTGATCGGTGCGCCCGACTCTTCACCGTCCAACGAGACATCGCAAGTGCTATACATCAGGTTCTGTTCATAAGGAGCTGGAAGGAAATAATAACGCTCATAATCGGCATGAGTGTCGAAGAGGTCTGAAACCCTGTCGGCTTCTTCCGGTGTTAACTTCGAGATATCCATAGCACTGGCAAATTCCTTCTTATAATCATCGCCGTAATTCACATTATAATATGCATACGGGTCCTCACCCATCTTCTCTATACCGAATCCGGAAGAGAGATTTGTATAAACCTTCAACGGATTTCCATAGAGCAAGAGTGTTCCCTTTGAGAACTTGCCGAACAGTATTTCCTGAGTGCCTTCTCCGCCATGCCGTGTGAACAAAACATGATCATCATCAAGCCAAACAAAGCTTTTGTAATCTGCTCCGCTGTTTTGCTCGACAACCTCTTCAAATCTCATTTTTGTGATTTTGGCAGGCGTCACTTCTTCAATCAGTGTATTAGACACCCAACCTGTCTGAGAGTTGAAATAGATTTTTGTCCAGCCCTGAGTTCTTTCCAAGACCTGCACTACGGTTCCTTTGCGCTCGTGATATGCCTGTTTTGTCTTTAAGGTTGACCAATCGAGCATATCGCCATTCCATACGAGTCGAGCAGACGAAGCGGTCGGTTCCTGTCGGATATTAGCATCCGAGACATTAATACGTACGAATTCCGGCTCAGCAAAAGCGAAAAAGCCTGCTACCGAAAATATTATTGAGAATAGTATTCTTTTCATTATTCCTGATCTGTTTTATCGCTGTCTGTATTGAAAAAGGACTTGATATAGCTATTGATAATCTTTATTCCGTCGTCCTTCGGCCACGCTTCATAACCGCTGGCTGAGAAGAATTTCCTCTCACGGCGCGATATTCCGAACTCTGCCGAAACGCCCCATCCGTCGCCATCTGTCACGTCGAATAATGGCTTGTAATGCTTCTTGTATTTGTACATCTTGTGCTCAAGATATATCTCTTCGATATGCTTCATTACAGAAGCATCGACAATAAGCGTATCGCCATATTCTTCAGCCGACATATCTTCAGTCCTTCCATAGGTCAGCTTCACCGTACCATCTTCTTTCAGTTCTGCCTTATAGCGCTCTGCCCACAAGGCATAGCCATTACCTGCGCCATAAGCATAGTAGCTCATCGGCTCCTTGGGTTTACTGACGAAGGCACACGAAAGAAATGTGAATAACGACAATGCCATAACAACGTAGGGTTTCATAAGATAAAAATTACTGTTTTACTGCTCGTACATTAAATCCGGCTTCACGATTATATCGCTGGATGTCGTGAGAATCGTCTGGGATAGAATAACGCATAGCCTTTGCGTAAATACCATCGATAGAAGATGTCCAATAGTTGCCGTAGAAGCCGAAATTGATACAATCTTCTCCGCTCATCTCACCTCCTGTCGGAAGGAAGATCCAGTTACCGTTAGGACCGACAACCTTATATCCACGCACATCAGAAGGATATTGCTCTTCTTCCCATCTGCACTTAACTGCGAGTTCTTCAAATTCTGCAGCAGTAGGCATACGCCAGCCATCACCCCAAACAGTGGCAGCTGGATCATGTGCAGGTGTCAGGCAGCCATATTCATCTATAATACCGTATTTCAGCAATTTTTCGCGATCAAAATCTTCGTAGTAGTATGAATTATCTGTATATGAAGACTTCGGTTCTATTTCTCCCCAAGCATAGAAATGTCCATAATCATCAGGGCGAGTTGCACCGACATTGATTGAAGCCCACTTGACGCTCAAACCGAGATCTACGACCTGTGGCGTTGCAGCTTCCTGCACTCGTTCCTGTCGCACGAACTGGCCTAACCGGGTGAAGTAACGCATCACATTATAACGGCCGTCATCATCGTATTGATAAGACATGAGCTTGAAATTGTTATCATCATCCAAACCACAGAAGCCGGAATTTGCAGGAAGCCAATCTGCTGTATCAGGATCAAAATTCCAGCAGATACGAATGAGATACGAGAACTCGTTACGGCCATCAGGGCATCCGCTCAGGACAACACCGACCTGGTTGAATTCGAGAGGGACGATCTTAGCATTATCAGCTGCCACAACCTTATCGATATCCGTGTACGCGAAATTATTGGTCGGCCAGTACTCGTAGTTGACAACCGAGAGATCAGGGTTAGTAGTAAGAAGACGATATACTTTTTCTGATTCCGGCTGAGAATAATAAACTGTATAAACACCGTAGTTTTCTCCCTCAGGCTTCTTATCTTCGTTGATCCATACCTTATAGCCTAACTGCTCATCCTGCAAAACAGCTGTAGCAGGTAATTCCACAGGCTTCAACGAAGGTCGGAAATCCACATAATGATAATATGAGAAAAATGTTTCCGAATAAATCTGTCCATCGCGCAACAACAACACTTTCAAGGTAGTGCTTTCCGGTGCACTTTCAACATAGAAGATATCCAGACCATCAGGACCTTGGGTGATGACAGTCGGAGAAACAGAACCATACTCACCACCATCATCGACATGCCAAGCAGACATGTCGTTATAGGAATTGGTGGTCTCATCAAGAATATACAAAGAATCGCCAACAGTCACGACTCGCATAGCAACACATACGGTATCCTGTGGGTCGAACTGAACGGAATAGATAGAGATATTCTTGTCAGAGGTCTGTGCATCGAGAGTGCTTTTCTTCACCCTTGCATTGTTATATTTTGCACGCAAGGTCTTGATCAACGAGAGTGGCGCCTTCTGGACGGCATCATTCCATGGGTTGAAGTACCTGAATGGAATCACCTGGTGATCCTTAAGGAATGCATCATTGAGGGCAAGACCATCGTTGCTAGGATATTCTGCTTCCGGATCGAAGAATGTATTCTCGATATTGAACAGGAAGCCTGTCTCCCATTCGGTACGCACAAGATTTCCATATCCTGCTTCACCTGTCTGGAACTCCTTAAAGCTCAGCTTAGATGTTCCCTGCGAGCACGCAAAAGTATTGTATGTGTTGATATTTGCCGCAACAATGGCAGAATCTACCTCACTATCGATAACGTGGATGTTAGCAACCCTATCACACATGATATAAACAGGAGCAGAATTCACATCCCAATCGATCTTTCCTGTCTCGCTTGCTATTGTATCCGGAGCAACAACCTGAGGTGCGTCAGGTTCGTTCTGACCTTTTTTTCCTGTGCAAGAAACGGAAATCAGTCCACAAAAGGCAATTGCCATTAAAAATTTTATTGATTTCATCGTCATAGTTTATTAATGATCAAGATATGGAGGCATATGCATAAACATATTCTTCAACTCAGCGCAATGTCTGACATCAAAAAGATAGAAGTCAATTTCAGGATTATCGACTGTCACTCCATCAGAAATCTGACGAATGAGTTTTCCATCTTCGGCAAAATAATAACGGATTTCATCGTAACCTTCTCCCTCAACCTTTGGGCTACGGACGAAGCAGAACATCAGGTCTTCGGTCTTAGGATCCAAAAGATATTCTGCCGTGTAAGGTCGATCTGCCCACAGATCCTTTGTGCGTATCATATAGATGGAACGGTTGTTGAAGACTGCTTCCTCGTCAAATTCCGTAGTGAAATAGAAATCAGCCTGAAACCTGCAAGGACCGGATCCCGGCCAGTTTTCATTAAGAATAACTGTAGCCGAGTTATTCAGATTGGCATCTTCCTGTCCATGTTTGATATTTTCCAATGCCTGGGCATAAGTCTTTCGTATTACACTGACGCGTTCTGCCACATCGTTCTGGCCAAAAGCGACAACTGTAAAAGCGCAAAGACAAACAAAAGCGAAAATCCTCTTCATATCTCTTCAATATTAGTGTTGATCCAATTCGAATCGTTCAATAAACTTGATCAACGCACAGTTAAACTCTTCGATACGACTCAAATAAATCTGCTTTGACTCAGGCGAATACCATAGCTGTGATTCAAAGTAGTTCTTCAAGTTTTCCTTACCGAAAGAATAGCCTTGGATTGCATAAGGAAGATTACGCATGATAGGCAAGAGTTCCTTTGGCACGAACTTGAACGCAGCGTGTGACAGAATCTGATCTTTCATACACTTCTCCCAACGAGGCTGACTGTCTGCAGTATAGTCGAAGTCGAGTCGATAGAGCAAACGTCCCGGATCGAACTCGTCTCCATCAGGCACGGCTTCACAGACATCCATACCATCGGTCGTAAGCTTCAAGAAGAAACGGCGCAGATTCTTACCATATTCCTTTGCTGGAGTAACATCAATCACTGGTGTCGGATTATCACCCAACCAGCACACTGTATATGTTCCTTCGAAATCAGGAAGCGTAATTGTATTTTCAGTTAGCGTAGCTGCACGACCTGAATGATCCATATAGTGTCCATAGAATGGAAGGAAAGGATCAAACCCAGTATCATCAGTAGTATTAATCTTTCGATAGCAGTCCTGAACAGAATGTCCGTCATCAAAAATCACAAACTGCTGCAATTCGCCTTCGTGATCCTCATAATACTTCGCATCGAAGATTGAATGCTCATTGCCGTCAACCGGTCCGGTTATCCATTCTCCTTTCTCAAGATCCTGACAATGGATCTGGAACTTACCGACCTCAGGGTTTGAGAAAACTGCAGTAAACGGATCCTGCATAGTCACATCGTATCGCCAAAGTCCATCTGTCCAGATTCCTGCAAGCTGAGGTATTGCGACATCTTCCTGAACGCCCTGACCTTTGACCGAACTCACAGGCAAAGAGATACAAAGCAGTAATACTGCCAAAAAGAGTTTCTTCATATTATATTAATGTTATTGTCAAAACTTACCAACTTCCACCAGCGCCACCGCCACTCGAATGTCCGCCACCGAATGATCCGCCACCGGAGAAGCCTCCTCCGCCGCCAGAGTAACCTCCTCCGCCACTAACGACTACTGTTTTCTCAAGCTTAGGTATTCTGTATGTTGTCACACGCTGATGATTACAATACAGGCATTTATAAACCACGTTCTTCATGCCCTCAGATGAATAAGTCGGCTCTAAAATTGTCTTACGCGATATTTCCTTAGACAAACGGGTATGACATTTTTCGCACTCAGAATATCTGTCATAACGCTTGCTCTGATATCCTCCGACAATGGTATGATGACAATTCTTGCAGTACCAGACGTCGTAGTCGAACACCTGTTCGCGTTCTTCGAGAATCTGCTGAGGTGACATATAAGCATCTTCTTCGCTTTCGCTCAGACAGTTCATCTTGGAGCCACAATGAGGACAAATACGGACTTTCTTACGGTTCTTCTTGTACAAATACCACATCGGAATGTAGGCCAGAAGGATGATCGGGAATAATATTGCAACCGAATTGTCTTTGGATGTCGGCTTCAGATCCCTTGCACGGAGATAAGCCATACGATTCCTATCATAATAAGCTTCCTTCTTCGACTTTTTGTATACACTTCCGATTCGCAGCAAATAAGAAACGGCAATGAAAATACCAATACAAGGAGAAATGAAAATATACCACAAACCGCCGAAAGCGAGTATTATCATAAAGAAAGACAGATCCTCGTCATCGTATTCCGTCGAGTTCTGATATGAATACCCGTTGTTGGAAGCTGATGAGACATTATTCTCCGATCCTGGAACCAGCTGATTCTCTATCGAATCATTTCGGTTGATGTGCGAAACCAAAGCTTTTGAACATTCGTACAATCCCTTTCCGTATTCATCCTTTCTGAAATACGGCTTTATCGATTTCTCAATAATCTGATGACAAACGACATCCGGCACATCTCCTTCCATTCCATCTCCCGTTGTGATAAAGATGGCATGAGGTCTCATTGTCATCGCAACGAGAATACCATTGTTCTTCTCTGCGTCACCAATTCCCCATGTATTGAAAAGTTCGTGAGAGAAATCAAAGATAGTAGGACTCTCAACCTTATTGAGTGCAACGACAAAGATATCCGAGCGATTCTTGAAAGGCGCGAGCAAAGCATTGATGCTGTCCTCGTATGCAGTTTCAATAATACTGTCCGGATTGCATACATGTATATAATTGCCTTGAAGTCGGCTATTAGGCACATCCGCTACTTTCCAGACTCTTCCCTCGTCGATAATATCCTCAACCTTCTCGATCGTTGTCGGTTCATTTGAGGTGCCGAAAAGATCACTGAAAAAGTTGTATGTTGCATATATAATGTAACAAGGGAAAAGAATAATAAAACCGTATGCGATAAGATCGGTAATCCTATCGCTCAAAGATTTCTTTTTGTATGTTTTCTTATTGTATGCCATAATCTACACGCGTCGTTGCTATTTCTTTCTTCTGTGACTTGCATCAAACAAAAGCTGTTTTTCTTCTGCCGTCAACCCATCATATCCCGACTTTGAGATTTTATCGAGAATAGAATCAATTTTTGTTTGATACTCTTTCTGCTGGGTGTTATAGTCCATATCCTTTCGTTTATCTGCATTCACGGTTCGTGCTCCTCCTCTCGAAACCTTCATTCTCGGACGTGGTTTGAAGATATTGACGAGCTTATCACAGAACATCTCAAACCAACGGGCAATATTTATTCCCTTCATCTCATAAAAACTATAGAGGAAACCGAAAATCGCGCCTCCGATATGGCATACGATTCCTCCAGTGTTATACGAATTAGGCAAACTGAGCAGATTGATTACTATGGCAGCGACAGCTATCCATTTCATTTTTACAGGTACAACCCTAACGAAGAAATTCAGATAGAGCATATCGTCCGGCGAACGCATTGCAGTCGCAACAATGACTGCAAAGATTGCGCCGCTGGCGCCGACGAGTGTCACAAAGTTTCTTTCAACCAGGAAATATGGGAAGATATTATATACCAGAAGGAAGAACAAGCCCGAAAAAATACCTCCCAGAAGATATACGCTCAAGAACTGACGGTTTATGCGGTAGCGGAGGAAATAATTTCCGAACCACCAAAGCCACAGCATATTAAATACTATATGGAAGAGGTCGATTCCCAAGTCTGCATGTGTGAAGAAATAGGTAAAGACCGTCCAAGGTGTAAGCAGGAAATAGTTAATATTGGAATGCAGAGCCAAATAGTCCTGCCATTGGAATCCCGACACACAAAACAGTGACAGAAAGAGTCGGTAAAGCTGTGTGACAATATAAACTGCCACATTGATATAAATCAGTTTTCCGACAATATTCAGTTTCTTGTATTCTATCATCTTACACCCAAATCAAGAAAAGAAAAATCAAAATTCGTGTTTATGATGCTTTCTCCAAAGAATGATTAGTATAAAACCGAATAGCATTCCTCCGAGATGCGCAAAATGTGCTACGCCATCACCACTTCCTACCACTCCAGAGAAGAATTCTATGACACCATAGCCAATCACGAGCCATTTTGCCTTTACCGGCATTGGAGGAATGAGCAGGAAGAGTTCGGCATTAGGGAACATCATACCGAATGCGAGAAGTATGCCGAACACAGAACCTGAAGCTCCGATTGTAACAAGATTGTTGAGCATCGGACCTGCTTCAGCAACAAGCATTCCATAGGTAACAGTATGGTCATGAGCCTGAGCGCTCGACAACACATCTGCGACAATCCCATATCGCCATGCCATTTGCTGTACCAATGCGGCACCGACTCCTGTTACGAGATAATAGGTAATAAACCTTCCTCCGCCCCAAACCATTTCAAGCAAACGGCCGAACATGTAGAGGGTAAACATATTGAAGAACAGATGATCGAACCCGCCATGCATAAACATGTAGGTAAACATCTGCAAAGGGTTATATCTTGGGGCATCATAATAGTGCAAGCCGAGCCAATCATTGAGATCAATACCCTTGGTCTTAAATACGTATGAAGCCAACAAAAGTATGCAGTTGATTATAATCAAATTAGTCGTTATCGGAGTGCTTGAGCGACCTGTTATATTATTAAAAGCCATATTTTTTATAATTTACTAGTTGCAAAAATACGATATTATTCGAAAAAACAATAAGCTTTTGCAATCTTTTTGAATTTTTAATGATTTATATTTGCAAATATAGTGTAAATTTTGTTTATTTGCACCAATTTTGGGGAATATGTCCTATTGGAATTTACCCGAAAGATAATCAAAGATTATAGTCAAAATGTCGAGCTCACAAATACAGAAACCAAAACGCAGAAAATTCATAGGGGCAAAATTCACGACAACCCTTAGTATTACCCTTGTGCTTTTTGTGATTGGGTTGATGGCTGTCGGCGGACTTGCAGCCGCAAGTTTGACGAAAGTTTTTCGCGAACAGTTCATCATCAGCATTGATATAAGCGAAGCTGCTGCTCCAGGTTACGGTGCCAAGCTCGCAAAAGATCTGAAGAAACAGAAATATACAAAAGATGCAATCTATATCAGTGCAGATTCCGCATTGACCGTACTTACCGACCAATTGGGAGAGAATCCGGAAGCGTTCTTGGGATATAATCCTCTCCTTCCGAGCGTCGAACTGCAACTGGATGCTGACTATGCGCATTCCGACAGCATTGCCCCAATTGTCAAGAGCATTAAGGCAAAAGGTGGCGCGAGCATCGGGAATATCGAATATGACAGTCCGCTGATCGATGTCATCAACAAGAACGTCAGGAAATTTGCTATTGCCTTGACTGTTCTTGTCGTTCTGCTCATTTTGATCTGCATATCCTTAATCGGAAATACAGTAAGAATAGCAATGTATGCCAATCGTTTCCTGATAAAGACAATGCAGCTGGTCGGAGCAACGAATTGGTTCATACGTCGTCCTTTGATTTATCAGAATATCGGATACGGACTCATCGCGTCCGTCATTGCACTTGCCGCACTTGCCGGCTTAGGCTGGTATGGAATGTCACAAGGAGCCTTTGATGCTGTTGCCGATCTTCTGTTCCATCCGCTTCCTATTGCAATTATCGTGGGAAGTGTAGTGGTTTCGGGCATTCTGATTCCTGCTTTTGCGGCATGGACTTCGGTCGACAAATACTTGAATCGTAAGAAAGACGATTTGTACTTGATGTAAAAAATGAAAATTTAAGATAGATATGAGATTTTGTTTAGGTAAAAACAATTTTATTGTTATGGGTATTGCCGGAGCGATCATCCTCATCGGATTTTTTTTGATGTGGGGTGAACCAAGCACTCCAGATAATTTCAACCCGGATGTATTCAGCGACCGACGTGTCGTTTATGGTCCGAACATCTGTTTTTTAGGGTATATTTTAATGATTGTTGGAATTCTTGTACCAAGCAGGAACAAGAAAGAAAAATAAAAAGATAGTAACATTTTTCACTTTTATACAAAACGATGGATTATTTAGAATCGCTTATTTTAGGTGTTGTGCAAGGTTTGACCGAATATCTGCCTGTAAGTAGTAGTGGGCATCTCGAGATCGGAAAGAGATTATTCGGCATTCATGAAGGCGGATTGACATTCGACATTGTAGTACATGTTGCTACTGTTTTGTCAACAGTTGTCATCCTATGGAAAGAAATAGTATGGTTGTTCAAGGGATTCTTCAAGCCATTGAAGCCTTCTGGAACTCCTCCTACTGATTCTGCATTGAACAGATTCAACGAAGAACAGATATACTGCATCAAGATTCTCATTTCGATGATTCCTATCGGATTTGTAGGTCTTGTGATGAAGGACTGGGTTGAAGCTGCATTCAACGGCACACACGTTGTTGGTGTCTGTCTCCTGGTTACTGCAGCACTTCTTGCCCTGACATTCTACATTCGTCCGAAAGAGAAGAAAGACATCTCAATGATGGATGCATTTATCATTGGATTGGCGCAGGCAGTTGCCGTATTACCAGGTTTGAGTCGTTCCGGCTCTACCATTGCGACTGGTTTGCTTTTGGGCAACAGCCGAAACAATATGGCGCAGTTCTCCTTCCTCATGGTGATTCCTCCAATCCTTGGTGAGGCTTTGCTCGACTTCAAGCATATCTTTGCTCCAAGCGCAGAATATCTCGCTACACACGGAGCAGAAGCAGCTGTTGATCCTTCGGTATTGGCAGTAGGTTTTATTGCAGCATTCATTTCCGGATGTATTGCGTGCAAGGCTATGATTGCTCTTGTAAAGAAATGTAAGCTTATCTGGTTTGCTATCTATTGCGCAGCAGTTGGTATCTGGGCACTTAGCTCATTCTAATTGCAAGGCTCGATGAAGGTATATAACTTCCAAGAAGGCGAAATACTCGGGTTTGACAAGCCTTTGACCTGGACATCGTTCAATCTTGTTAAGGCTGTGCGAAACAGTCTTTCCCGCAGATTGAAGATCAAAAGGCTTAAAACCGGACATGCAGGAACGCTTGATCCGATGGCGACCGGCGTTATGATAGTATGTACGGGAAAATGCACGAAGCTCATTGACAAACTCCAAGCTGGCACAAAGGAATATATTGCGACATTACGTTTAGGATGCACAACAGCCTCTTTCGACGCGGAACACGAGATAGATGCGACATTTCCGACCTCGCACATAACACGGGAGCTTGTTGACGAAGCTTTGGCAAAGTTTCACGGCGAGATAATGCAGATTCCTCCAGTATATTCGGCAGTGAAGGTTGACGGCAAAAGGGCATTTGCATACGCCAGAGAAGGCGAAGGCGTGGAACTTAAAGCAAAACCATTGGTAATAGACGAGCTGGAACTGCTCGACATCAATCTACCGGAACAAGGCATCATCTCTCCTAATGCGCAGGAAGTGGCCGGAATGATCAAGACTGGCGTTCACATCAAAGACTACGGCAGAAAACTCCAGAATATCGAAGATGTGAGTGTTGAACACGAGATGATTCCTTACATAAAGATTCGCGTCGTATGCAGTAAAGGAACATACATCCGCGCCTTGGCAAGAGACATCGGCGAGGCATTGCATAGTGGTGCTTATCTGATTGGACTTCGCCGCACAAGGGTTGGAGACATCAAGATCGAAGACTGCCTCTCGGTAATGAACGTTGAAGATTGGGCTGCAACAGTGCCGATCGTTGAAGATATGGAAAATTAATAAACTAAATACAGTATAAGAGAAATGAAGTTATCACAATTCAAATACAAGCTTCCAGAAGAGAGCATTGCACTTCAGCCTGCTGAAAACCGTGATGAATCCAAGCTTATGGTGCTTCACAAGACAAGCGGAAAAATCGAACATAAGATTTTCAAGGATCTCTTGAGCTACTTCGACGAGAAAGATTTACTTCTGTTCAATGACACAAAAATCTTCCCTGCACGTCTTTATGGAAACAAAGAAAAGACAGGTGCACGTATCGAAGTTTTTCTGCTTCGCGAATTGAACGCTGAGACTCGCCTTTGGGATGTACTCGTCGATCCTGCCCGCAAGATCCGTATTGGCAACAAGCTTTATTTTGGCGAAGACGAGAGTCTTGTAGCTGAAGTAATAGATAATACGACTTCTCGCGGACGCACTTTGCGATTCCTTTTCGATAGTTCCCATGAGGAATTCATCAATACTCTTTACGGCTATGGTGAGACACCTATCCCACCAATCCTTAAAGAACGCCGAGAAGTGATCGACACACCTGTGGATGAGGATCACCCATTCACCGACCGCGAACGTTATCAGACAATTTTCGCAAAGAATGAAGGTGGCGTTGTTGCTCCTTATGCAGGACTTCATTTCAGCCGAGAACTCATGAAGCGTCTTGAGATCAAGGGTGTGGATTTTGAGTTCATCACAGTACACAGCAATACTGGCAACTTCCGCGAGATCGATGTCGAAGATCTCTCAAAGCACAAGATGGACAGCGAGGAATTCTTCATCTCGGAATCTATTGCAAAACGAGTAAACGAGAATATCGATGCAGGTCGTCATATCTGCGCAGTAGATACTTCGGTAATGCGCGCAATCGAAACAATGGTGAGCACTACAGGCTACCTTAAGCCTTATGAAGGCTGGACTAACAAGTTCATCTTCCCTCCATATAACTTCAGTATTGCAGATAGTATGATTGCCAACTTCTACGAGCCATACAGCACACATCTCATGATGACTGCTGCGTTTGCTGGTTATGAAGTTCTCATGAACGCATATAAGACTGCAATCAAGGAAGGCTACAAGATCGGTCCTTACGGTGACGCATTATTGATTCTTCCAGATTAATGAACATCGCACAGCACATCGCATATCTCGGGCTTGGTTCCAACCTCGGCAATGGAGAAAGGAATATACAAAAAGCCATGGAAATGATTTCCGACAGAGTCGGCGAGATATTGGCTGTGTCCTCGTTCTACAAGAGCGAACCTTGGGGATTTGAAAGCGAGCATCTGTTCACCAACAATGTGATAAAACTCAGAACCAGCCTCTCTCCTACCAAAGTGCTTGATATCACTCAGGAGATAGAGATGGAAATGGGCAGGACAAAAAAGCACAAATCTGGTGAGTCATATACAGACAGGATCATCGACATAGATATTCTTACATATGACGATCTTGAATTGCGAACAGAAAGGCTTACGCTTCCACATCCTTTCATCCAGGAAAGAGATTTTGTAAGAATTCCACTTGAAGAGATTAATGGAGAAAACAAGGTTCTTCACAATAATAAAAAATTAGAATAAACAACATAAAACTATGAAATCGTTTTTGAAAATGGTTCTTGCTGCATTTGTAGGCGTTATTCTCGCTACAATATTCAGCGTTCTCTTCTATACTTGCACCTTCCTCGGTGTAGTTGCCTCAATGTCTTCTGAAGAGCCTAAGGTGACAAAAGCTAACGATGTCCTCACTCTCAAGCTCAACGGCCCAGTTTCTGAAATCCCTTCAGACATGCCGTTCAACATTGACTTGATGAGTGGTTTTTCACTCAACGAAGGACTCGATCTCCGCACTATCATCGACGCAATTGATGTGGCAGAGAAAGACAATAATATCGTAGGTATCTACCTCAACACAGACGGCATGTCGGCAAATCCTGCGACAATCGAGGCAATCCACAATCGTCTCGATCAGTTCAAGCAGTCGGGCAAATGGATCGTATCCTACAATGACCAGTATTCGCTCGGTCAGTATTATATTGCATCCGTAGCCGACAGCATCTATGTGAACACTATCGGTGCAGTTTCTCTTGATGGTATGTCTTCACTCAACCCATACTTCAAGGGACTTCTCGACAAACTCGGCATCAACATGCAGATCTTCCGCGTCGGTTCCTTCAAGTCGGCTGTTGAGCCTTACATGCTCGAACAGATGTCTGACGCGAATCGCGAACAGATATCTTGCTATCTCAATTCCATCTGGGACACAATGGCAAAGGATATTGCACGACACCTCAATGTAGAAGTATCGGCTATCGATAGCCTTGCAAATCTCGGTGTAAGCTTTATGAATCCTGAGGAACTTGCAACTACAGGATTGGTAACAGGCATGATCTACAAGGAAGATGTTGAAGGCATCATCTGTGGTCTCACTGGACAAGAGAAGTTCCACGGCATCACAGTCAAAAGCCTTGCAAAGAATTTCGATTCTACATTCCCGAAGTCAGGCAAGTCTGAAGTTGCAGTGCTCTATGCTTGCGGCGAAATCGTTTCAGACAACTCATCTACTTCAGGCGAAGCATCAATCTATTGGCCAACAATCATAAAGGAAATCAAGGCACTTGAGAAAGACGATGATGTAAAGGCTGTCGTTCTTCGCGTCAACTCTCCTGGTGGTAGTGCATTTGCTGCAGAACAGATCTGGAAGGCTCTTTCTGACCTTCGCGAGAAGAAGCCACTTGTTGTCTCAATGAGCGACTATGCTGCTTCGGGCGGTTACTATATCAGCGCTCCAGCCAACTATATCTTCGCTGAGCCAAACACAATCACTGGTTCAATTGGTGTATTCGGCATGATTCCTGATTTTTCAAATCTTGTTTCCGGCAAGCTTGGAGTAAACTTCCACGAGGTTAAGACACACCAGTTCGGACAGCTCAACACTATGCGCTCGGCAACTCCAGCCGAAGCTGCAAAGATACAGAAGGGCGTAGAACAGACTTACGATCTCTTCCTCACTCGATGCGCTGACGGACGTGGTTTGTCAAAGGATAGTGTGAACGTGCTTGGCGGCGGTCGCGTTTGGACAGGTTCTTATGCTTTGGCTAACGGTCTTGTCGATGAACTCGGAAGCCTGGACGATGCTGTAAAATATGCTGCTCAGCTTGCTAATATCGAAGAAGGCAACTATTTCAAGAAGAGCTATCCTGCTGCAAAAGATCCTTTCTCGACCCTCCTTCTCAAGCAGAGCGTCGATGAAGCTACAATCCGTATTGCCGATCATATCATGGGTACAGATCGTGAAGCGCTCAACTTTATACGCAATCTCAAGAAAGCTGATCGCATTCAGGCTCGTTCTTTCGACAATGTGACACTCTAAGATATAAGCGCACTCCCGCAAAAACTCTTTAAATAATATATAATGTATCTCCCAAACGTAAAAACAATTCCAATTCTGGCTCCACTATCCTGGCTCTATGGGCTTGGAGTGTGGATCAGGAACAGACGGTTTGACACAGGCAACTTGAAAGAGACATCTTTCGAGGATAAGATCGCTGTGATCTCTGTCGGCAATCTCGCAGTAGGAGGTACAGGAAAAACGCCACATTGTGAATATATTATTCGACTTCTGCAAAGGAACGGAGTCGGTCCGATTGCGGTGTTGAGCCGTGGGTACAAACGTACAAGCAGAGGATTTGTTCTCGCAAAGCCTGACATATCCGCATCGAAACTGGGTGACGAAAGTTATCAGATATACCGTAAGTTTCCGAATCTCATCGTAGCAGTCGATGAGAAACGAGTACGAGGCATCAAAAAGCTTCTTGAACTTCCTGAACCTCCTAAGGTAATCATACTTGATGATGCAATGCAGCATCGTTATGTGAAGCCGGGACTCAGCATCTGTCTCACAAGCCACAACCGCATTCTTTATAAAGACAAGCTCTTGCCACAAGGCAGACTTCGCGAACCGATGGAGAATGTGAAGCGTTCTGATGTTCTGATCATCACAAAATGTCCAGGAGCTCTGCGCAAGGAAGAAGAAGTAGATATAATTGGTCAGATTCCTACAAATGGTCAGCCTATTCTTTATAGTGCTTACCGCTATGCACGTCTTATTAATCTGGAAACAGGCTTGCCTTGCGATATCGACCATGCGACCGATGTGCTTATCGTATCAGGCATTGCCGATCCGTCGGTTCTGCATAGCTACGTAGAAAAGCACTATCGTCTGTTGGATCACATGACATACGGCGATCATCATCATTTCTCGAACAAAGATATCAAGGAAATCGAGACTCGACTCGACAGCCTCAACGATATGGGATTCTGCACAAGAGGAAAATCTGCAATCATCATCACAACCGAAAAAGATGCTTCGCGACTCTTGGATCACCCGGCTGTGTCCAATAGTCTCCGCAAACGTATTTATTTCCTTCCAACAGAAGTATATTTCCTTCAGGATCATGCTGAGAAATTCGACAAGATCGTGTTGGATTACGTAAATAAAGAAAGACAATGGAAATAAAAGAATATGGAGAATTCGGTCTTATCAAACACTTGACCGAAAACTTCCCGATTAAGAATAAATCTACACTTTATGGTGTAGGTGACGACTGTGCCGTAATCGATGCTACCGACGGCAAGACTGTTGTCACTACCGATCTATTGCTCGAAGGCATTCACTTCGACCTCACTTATTGTCCACTACGTCACTTGGGGTACAAAGCTTGTGTCGTAAACTTCAGTGACGTCTATGCAATGATGGGCACTCCTCGTCAGATCACAGTTTCATTAGGCATCTCTAAGCGCTTCAAGGTTGAGGATCTCGAAGAGCTCTATGCAGGCATGAAGATGGCGTGCGACATATATGGCGTTGACCTTGTAGGTGGCGACACTTCGGCATCGATGACAGGTCTTACAATCAGCATCACTTGCATAGGTGTAGCACAAAACCCTGTATATCGCAACGGAGCTAAGCCAAACGATCTGATATGTGTGAGCGGAGACCTTGGAGCTGCATATATGGGACTTCAGCTTCTCGAAAGAGAGAAGGCTGTTTACTACCAGCAGATCCAGGCAGGCAACAAAGATGCAGAATTCAAGCCGGAATTCGAAGGACGCGAATATCTATTGGAGCGGCAGCTTAAGCCGGAAGCCCGCAAGGATGTAGTTGAAGCATTGACCAACGCGGGCATCACTCCAACATCTATGATGGATGTGAGCGATGGTCTTTCCAGCGAGCTGCTCCATATCTGCACACAAAGCAAAGTCGGCTGCCGAGTATATGAGGAACGTATTCCTATCGACTACCAGACAGCCGTACAGGCAGAGCAGTTCAACCTCAATGTCACAACTGCAGCAATGAATGGTGGCGAAGACTACGAGCTTCTCTTCACTGTTCCTCTAGAACAGAACGAGACAATCCAGCAATTGCCAGGCATTCGCATCATAGGACATATCACAAAAGAAAGTCTTGGATGTGCAATGATCACTCGCGACGGAAACAGCGAAATCACGCTTAAGGCTCAAGGTTGGAATGCTTTTACTAACTAAAAATTAAAAATTTAAATTGAATATAGCAGCATTACTTTCTGGCGGTGTTGACTCATCGGTAGCAGTTCACATTCTTTGCGAACAAGGGTTCAAGCCTGATCTGTTTTATATCAAGATCGGTATGAATGAGGACGGATATTCTTGTCCTCAGGAAGAAGATCTTGAGATTGTGATGTCTATGGCAAAACGATATGGCCTGAAATACGAGGTTGTTGACCTTCAGAAAGATTATTGGGATAACGTTGTAGCATATACCATCGACAAGGTTCGCGCAGGCTTTACTCCGAATCCGGATGTGATGTGCAACCGTCTTATCAAGTTCGGTGCTTTCGACCAGAAGGTCGGACATCTTTATGACAAGACTGCAACTGGGCATTATGCCACAACCATCGAGAAAGACGGCAAGGTTTGGCTAGGCACCACTCCTGATCCAGTGAAAGATCAGACCGATTTTCTTGCTCAGCTCGAAGGCTTTCAAGTCTCACATTCCATCTTCCCTATCGGCACTATGCAGAAAGGCGAGGTTCGCAGAATTGCCGAGGAAGCAAAGCTGCCAGCTGCAAAGCGAAAAGACTCTCAAGGCATCTGTTTCCTTGGTAAAATCAACTATAACGAATTCATCGAGCGTTTTCTTGGCACAAAAGAAGGAAACATCGTCGAAATAGAAACAGGTAAGATTATTGGAAAGCACAAAGGGTTCTGGTTTCACACTATCGGCCAACGCAAAGGCCTTGGTTTGAGCGGAGGACCTTGGTTCGTGTGCAAGAAAGATATCAATGAGAATGTCGTCTATGTCTCTAAAGGCTATAATCCAGAGGCTCAGCTTCAGGACGAGCTCTACATGCAGGATTTTCACTTCATAACAGAAGATCCTTGGGCAAAGCTATTTGAAACAGACAGCACTCAGAATACATACGACGTCCTATTCAAGATTCGCCATGTGCCGGAATTGACTCATGGAATGCTGACAAGACTTCCAAATAACCGTTGGTATCTCAAGAGCGCTGATCTGATCAATGGAGTCGCTCCTGGTCAGTTCTGTGTCATCTACAGCCCAGATGGGAAAATCTGTCTCGGCTCAGGAGAAATAGCTTGGGAATAAAACATATCAGGTTTTATAAACCTTGAAAAACGACATTTGCCACAAAGACGAAACATTGCCACTAATATATGGAAACAATCAATGGATACTTCAAGCTGAGTTGGCGCGAACGAACAGGTTATTGTTCAGGCGAACTTGCCATGAACTTGATCTATCAGACAGTGAGCATCTGGCTCATGTTCTACTACACCAACGTCTATGGACTCAATCCTGGAATTGCAGCAATGCTGTTCCTTGTCGTTAGAGTCATAGATGTTATATGGGATCCATTTGTCGGGACATTTGTCGATAGGATGTTTCCAAGATGGGGCAAATACCGTTCATGGCTTATCTTCGGTGGTATTCCGCTCGCTGCATCGGCAATATTATGTTTCTGGAATGGCTTCGGCAATTCGCTGCTTTATGCCTGCATCACCTATGTTGCACTAAGCATGTGCTTCACATTGACAAGCGTTCCATACGGTGCACTCGGAGATTCATTGACTCGTGACACCAATGAGATCACAATCCTTACAAGTGTGCGAATGATCTTCGCAAATATTGCCGGACTACTTATCAAGACTCTGCCTCTCATCATTGCCATATTTGCGCCTAAGATACTCAATGAGGAAACTGGAGAAATGGTTGCTGTTTACAATACACCAGAGGCGCAGAACGCTTGGCTCATCACAATGAGCATCTTTGCTCTTTCCGGTCTTGCATTGCTATTCTATAGTTTCAGTCAAAGTCACGAAAAAGTGCTTTCTGACGCGAGCAAGACCAGCAAAATACAAATGAAGGACCTGTGGCTCGAACTGAAGAACAACCGTCCGTTGCAAGTACTTTCGACATTTTTTATAATAGCGTTCACTACTTTGAGCATCAGCAATGCGTCTGAGTCATATTTCATGACTTACAACCTCAAAGCTACACCATTCATGACATCAGCATTCATGTGGCTGGGTACTATCCCTGCATTTGTCCTTTTACCAATGGTTCCATCCATTAAGCGAAAGATCGGAAAGAAAAGCATGTTCTATTTCTTCATCGGAATTTCGGTAATTGGCATGATTCTTCTATACTTCACTGCAACTATCGATGCCATGCGGTCTAGCTTCCTTCTTATATGCGTGATGCAGCTCATCAAGAGTGCAGGATTACTTGTCGCAACAGGTTATATGTGGGCTTTGGTTCCTGAAGTCGTAACATTTGGAGAGTTTGTTAGCGGACGCAGAGTAGCAGGTATCGTTACAGCTCTTATCTGTATCTTCATGAAGGCTGGCATGGCACTCGGAGGAGTTATTCCAGGACTTGTACTTGAGTTCGTTGGATTCAATTCCGAAGTGCAGGCACAATCAGCGTTCACGCTTGAAGGCATCGTATGGCTTGTTACATTCATTCCTGCTCTGCTTATGATCTTAGCGGCTTTTGTAATCGGCAGATATGAACTCTCGGACAAGAAGATGGACGAGATAAATAATGCGATAACATCGCAGTGAATTCATAATTCATAATTGATAATTCATAATTAAGCTTCGCGCTACAAATCCTATTGTCCCTATATCTACATAAAATATGGCATATACATCAAACTCAGATAAGATTACAAGGGATTATTTTGATTCTCTTTTGGTTGAAACAAGATACCTTGACTCTGTACTTCCATCGGTCAAGATGGAGCTTTTCGGACAAACCTTCGACACTCCAATCATGACAGCAGCACTCTCTCATCTGCACAGTAAGATTGTAGTCGGCGATGCTTCGGTCAAGAATGGCATGTCCATATATGCAGAAGCAGCTGCACGTTGCAACACTCTGCATTGGGTCGGAATGGGTACAGATGAAGAATTGGAAGACATCACCGCAACAGGTGCTAAGAGCATCAAGATCATCAAACCTCATGCTGACAATAAAGAAGTGTTCCGCAAGATCGAGCATGCTGTGAATGCAGGGTGTATTGCTGTCGGCATGGACATCGACCACGCATTCAATCCTAATGGTGGATATGACAATGTCTTCGGACTTGAGATGCGTCCAAAGACAACAGCAGAGCTCTCTGAGTTTGTCAAAGCTGCAGGTGTACCTTTTGTAGTCAAAGGCGTATTAAGTCCTCTCGACGCAAAGAAATGTGTCGATGCTGGATGTGCAGGAATTGTCATTTCACATCATCACGGAATGATTCAATATGCTGTACCGCCGCTAATGATGATCGAAGAGATCATTAAGGCTACAGGCAACCAGATTCCTGTGTTTGTCGATTGTGGTATCGAAAGCGGAATGGATGCTTATAAATGTCTTGCACTCGGCGCAAAGGCAGTCTCTGTAGGACGACATCTTATGCCATTGCTCAAGCAAGGCCCAGAAGCTGTTGCTGCACGAATGAAGCAAATGACCGAAGAACTCGCCGGTATTATGGCAAAGACAGGCATTGCAAGCCTTGAGAAAATGGATCCCTCAGTAATTCACAAAAGAATGTTCTGAATGAATTATCAATTATGAATTATGAATTAATATATGTTATTAGGTATTTCATCATGTCTGGAGCATAATTCTCCAGAAGACTGGGCTGCAAAGCACAAGGCTCTCGGGTTGAAATCTGTCAATTTTCCTGTTGATTACCTCTCAGGCGAAGAGACATTTATGGCATACAAGAAAGAGGCCGACAAAGCAGGTCTCGTCATTGCGGAGGTTGGTATCTGGAGAAACACACTCGCAGCCGATCCAACAGAACGTCGCAAGTGGATTGACTATGCTATCGGGCAGCTTCGAATGGCTGATCAAATTGGAGCTCGATGCTGTGTAAATGTTGTCGGAACACCGTATGGACCTCGTTGGGATGGCGGGTATCGTGAAAATTTCAGCAAAGACCTATGGCACCAGGCAGTGATGATGATCCGAGAGATCATAGATACGGCGAAGCCTCAACGCACCAAATTCAGCATCGAGTCTATGCCTTGGATGATTCCAAGCAGTCCTGATGAGTATCTGCGACTGATCGACGATGTTGAGCGAGATGAGTTTGGAGCTCATCTTGATGTGGTGAATATGATCACTTCCCCAGAGCGTTATTTCTTCAATGACAAGTTCCTCGTTGAATGTTTCGAGAAACTGAAGGGAAGAATAGTCAGCTGTCATCTTAAGGACATCCGACTGAAAGAGGAATATACTTTCCAGCTTCAGGAATGTGCTTGTGGTGAAGGTTCGCTCGACCTGAAGTTATACGCAAAGCTGGTTGACAATGAAAATCCTGACACGCCAATGATTATCGAACATCTTAACACTGACGAAGAATACTATGAAAGTGTAAAATATGTTCAGGCGTTATTACGTAAATAAAGTTATAAAGTGCAAGAGTAGTTGTATAAACTATCACAATTATCCCAACAATTTTGGATAAATCGAGAGAAAACCTTACTTTTGCACATTATTAATATTATAAGAAACAAAAAAATGAAAAAGAGTCTATTTACACTTGCAAGCATAGTTTGTCTTTCTGCTTGCACTCCAAGCAATGCTTATGTGATTAATGGTGTCCTTGGCGAAGAAATCGAGGGTGCTAATTCAGTTATTCTTGTTGATCCTGCAAAGGGTGACACTCTCGCAACAGCCGACATCGTTAATGGTGCATTTACATTCAACGGCACAGCCGAGAACCCACAGATCGCAATAGCAATGGTAGATCGCCGTCATGCTGCACAGGTTGTGCTTGAGCCTGGTAAGATTGATGTCAATCTTGCAGAAAGAAGCGCAAAGGGTACTTCATTGAACAATGAGATGGCAGCTCTTAATGAAGCATTGAACGCTGCAGAAGATGACGAAGCTTATTCGGCAATCGTGAAGGATTTCTATCACCGCAACAAGACAAACATTCTTGGCGACGACATCTGGAGTGATCTTGTTTACGAACTCGATTATGATGAAATGGTTGCAGAGCTTGAGACTGCTTCTGAGGCTATCAAGGAGAACCCTAACAATGACCGATTGCTCAATGCAAAGCTTGCAGCAAAGAAAGCCGGTGTCGGCACTCAGTTCATCGATTTCAAGGCAACAACTGTAGATATCAAAGATGCAAAGAAAGACGGAATCGAGACTTCTCTCGGCGCCATCGTTGCACAGGGCAAGCCTGTAATCGTTGACTTCTGGGCTTCTTGGTGTGGTCCTTGCCGTCGCGAGATCCAGCAATTCCTCTCGGTTTACGGACCAGAATATGCTGGTAAGGTTAACTTTGTGGGTGTTGCTGTTTGGGAGAACAGCGTTGACGACACAAAGAAGGCTATGTCAGAGCTTCCTATCTCTTGGCCGGTAATCTTCGCTGGCGGTCGCGGCGAAGGCCCTACAAACGACTACGGCATTTTGGGTATTCCTCATATCATGCTCATCGGTGCCGATGGAGTAATCAAGGCTCGTGATATTCGCGGAGAAGCTATCAAAGCAGCTATTGAGGCAGAACTCAATAAGTAAAATAAATTGATATTTATAATTGACAATTATTGTGACTGAGTAAAAAATATAGGTTTATAACAATCTTTGTCAGCGCGAAGCTAATTATCAATTATAAATTATCAATTATGAATTAGTTTTATGGAACATGAACTGATCGAACACGGCATAAGGCCGACGGCAGTCAGGATCTTGGTATTGCGTTCCATCATGGACATGGACGGCGCATTCTGTCTCTCAGACATTGAGGCAGACATACCAAGTCTTGACCGCTCAAGTATCTTCCGCGCTTTGAGACTATTTACTGAGAACCATCTCCTACACGAGATAGATGACGGTTCTGGTTCTTGTAAATATTGTCTATGCCGCTGTGAGAATCATGACCATCATCTACAGCATGTACATTTTACCTGCACTAAATGCGGCAAGACTTTTTGTCTCACCGAACAGATTATTCCAGCAATAACTCTTCCTGAAGGTTTCATTGCAGAAGAGGCAGAATATGTCGTGAAAGGCGTTTGTCCGGAATGTAGTGGACGCTCTTAATTATTAGGGACAAATCTATACACCGAAATATTCTAAACAAAAAAGCAGGCAACCGCCTGCTTTTTATTTTGTATCTCAGTTATTCTTCAAATCCATTAGGATATTCTGAAGTTCACTCTCTGAATCGACCAAAACGGCACGAGCCTTAGAACCCGTATATGGTCCTACGATACCGGCAGCCTCCAGCTGATCCATTATTCGTCCGGCACGATTATAGCCGATTGCGAACTTTCGCTGAATCATTGACGTGCTGCCCTGTCCTGTCGCTACAACAAGTTCTGCAGCTTCGTTGAACATCGGATCAAGCTGATGCAGATCTACACCTCCTCCTTGTCCGCCATCATCAATGCCACCACCCTCAACTGGAGGATCTGGAAGAATGAAGGCTGTAGGATAAGACTGTTGTTGTGCGATGAATTTATTGATTGCATCAACCTCTGGAGTATCGACAAATGCACACTGAACACGTACTGGAGCATTACCTGTTGAGAAGAGAAGGTCTCCTCGTCCGATAAGATTCTGTGCACCGCTTTGGTCAAGGATGATGCCAGAGTCGATAGAAGAAGCCACGCGGAAAGCAATACGAGCTGGGAAGTTTGCCTTGATGATGCCTGTTACGATCTTGGTAGAAGGTCGCTGAGTGGCGATAATCATGTGAATACCAACGGCACGAGCCTTCTGGGCAATACGAGCGATAGGTAATTCTATCTCCTTGCCTGCTGTCATAATAAGATCTCCATACTCATCAATGATTACAACCATATATGGCATATAATGATGATGAACACCATCGCGACTTCCAAGTGCTGCCTTAACAAGCTTGTTTGGATTCAACTCCCTATTTATGAACTTCTGGTTATATTCCTTGATGTTACGTAACTCAGCATCTTTAACAAGAGCATAACGGTCTTCCATCTCGACACAAAGACTCTGAAGAGTTGCAACCACACGTGAGACATCTGTGATGATCGGTTCCGGTTCATCGGCAAGCTTTGCAAGATAATGCTTATCAATCTTTCCGTAGATAGAGAATTCTACCTGCTTTGGATCGACCAATACAATCTTAAGCTGTGACGGATGCTTCTTATATAATAAAGATGTGATGATTGCATTCAAGCCGACAGACTTACCTTGACCTGTAGAACCTGCGACGAGAAGGTGAGGCATCTTAGCAAGGTCGAAAGTGAAGACCTCATTGGTAATAGTCTTACCCAATGCCACAGGAAGTTCCATCTTCGATTCCTGGAATACCTTGCTTGTAATACAAGAATGCATTGATACCGTCTGAGGATCTTTGTTAGGCACCTCGATACCGATTGCAGATTTACCTGGGATTGGCGCAATGATTCGGACACCACTCTTTGCCGCAATACTCATTGCAAGCTCATCCTGCAAGTTACGCACACGGCTGATCTTCGTTCCTGTTTCAGGCACGATCTCAAAGAGAGTGATTGTAGGACCGACCATAGCAGTGATACTCTTGATCTCAATACCATAGTCGCTCAATGTCTGACGAATCTTCTCTTTGTTTTCGTTCTGTTCCTCCATATCGATAGGAACATTCTGAGCATACTGCTTCAAGAGATCAAACGAAGGGAACTGATACATCTCAAGATCCTTTGTCGGATCGTATGGTACCCATTGAGCTTCTGCCTCTTCTGTTTCAGGAGCTGCGACTATTGTTGTCTGGATATCTGTCTTATCTGAATCCTCTGCAGCTGGTTCTTCTGTATCTGTTTCTGGAAACAAAGGAGAAACTGGTTGAACAGGTTCATTATCTATGCCGAAGAGATCCGGTTCCAGTATGTCGGTTGTTGATGGAAGTATAGGTTCATCTGAGTCAGTTGGATCAGAAGGAGTCTCCTGCTGGAGTTCCATATTGTCAACAGCTGCTTGTTCCTGAGCAAGACGTTCTGCTTCTTCTTGAGCCTTGCGTGCAGCCTCTTCCGCTTCCAAACGCTTCTTTTCTCTCTCCTGCTGACGTTTGATTACTTTTTTACGAAGTGTAGAGAATGGGACCTTGAACCAACCTCCAAAAACGACACGAGTGTTATCGACAGTCTTCTCTCGATAAGAAGAGAAACAAAGTAACACGAAAGAAACTACAAGAAGCAGAAGTGCTCCTATCCAGCCGAAATTTGCTTTGAGCAACTGACTCAAGTCATATCCGTGATGACCGCCAATATACAGGAATGTTGAATCCAAATCGATGAAAGCAGCGACATATCCCAAAGCAGCAGAAATCCATATTGACCATAAGGCATAACGAACGAACACTGAAAATAGCGAACGGATCGAAATATTCTTCAGCAAACGATAGCCCAAACGGAACATAACGATTACGAAAAGGAATGCCGAAACACCAATCCACCTGTTGATACAATATTCTGCAGCAAAAGCGCCAAACGATCCTGCCCAGTTGGCAATGCCATTCTGAGTTCCGAGAATCTGTCTTGCTGGCAAGTTTTCGATCAATGCCTGATCTGCTTTCCCAGTAACAAAAAACGAGAAGTACGCCAAAGAAAGGAATGCTGCTAATAGGAGAATGAGCAATCCCACGACGAATTTCGTCATCTCGCTACTGAAAAAACTCTTGATAAAAGAAGGACCTTTTGGTTCTTTTGCCTTTGTTGTTTTCTTTGTTGTTGCCATAATTTCTTTTTCCCTTATTTTTTCCAAAACATCTTTGTGAACACGATAATTACTGTAAAGATTTCAAGACGGCCTACAAGCATCTCAAACGAGAGGAACCACTTTGCAAATGCAGGAAGTGCAGCCCAAGTAAATGCTGGTCCGGTTGCGCCTAAACCTGGTCCGGTATTACCAAGAGCAGAGATTGTCGTTCCTATTGATGTGACAAAATCCAGACCGACACACTGTAAAACGAAAACAGAAACAATGAGAAGCATCATGTAGATAAATATCATTGCCATAATTTTATAAACCGAATCATTGGATACCGTCTGACCATTGAGACGCACGGATGTATAGGTATGTGGATGAAGAATCTGAAGGAATTCGTTCTTCATGTTCTTCAATAACACGACGAATCGCACAACCTTCAAACCTCCGGCTGTTGAACTTGTACAACCACCCATCACCATCAACAGCAAAGTAGGAAGCCAGAAAAGTGAACCCCACATCACATAATCAAAATACTCTGACTGGAATCCTGCCGAGGATACTATTGAGAGAGTATGGAACAATGAACTGCGGAAATTACACTCAAATGTTCCGTCGCCTAATGAAGCTAATTGTTCTGGAGTTGTAGTTGGAGAAACGCTGGTGAGATAGTTCAGGAACATGAAGAAGCCTGTAAAGCCAATGACGATGAAGCAGAACCATCGCAACTCTTCATTCTTCCAGAAGTAGTTCCATTTGCCTTTTCCAAAGAAGTAATAAAGGTTGAAGTTCACACTTGTCAGGAATGTGAACAGAATGCAGACATATTCGACATAACGGGAATGGAAGAAGCCGATACTGCTGGAATGTGTGCTGAATCCTCCGCTCGCCATTGTTGAGAATGTATGAACGACTGAATCGTACCAAGACATTGGTCCTAAAGCATACATCAGCACATTTGCAGCAGACAATACTACATATATTCCAAATAGACGTTGTGCCGTTTCTGTAATCTTTGGTCTCAGCTTATCTACTCTCAAGCCATTTGTCTCAGCACCGAAAATCTGTGTTGCACCAGTTCCGATCAAAGGAAGTAATGCCATAGAGATTACCACAATTCCCAAACCGCCCAGCCATTGAGTCAGTCCTCGCCAGAAGAGAATGCCATGCTGCTGCGCTTCAAGATCGTTGATTATAGTACATCCTGTTGTTGTGAATCCAGACATTGCCTCGATGAATGCATCGGTTATTGTCTGGGTTGTTCCTGTAATGAGGTATGGCACCATTCCAATGATAGTGAATAGTATCCAGACCGTTGCCACGACAAAGAATCCTTCGCGTGTAGATATCTTGTTTGACGAGTAGTGTTTGCCTGTACGGAGAAGAATCCAACCAATGACATTTGCCAATAGTGTTGTAGCAGCAAATGCAATCCAGTCGCTCTCTCCCAAAGTGTAATGGTAGAAAAGAGCAACAAGAGTCGAGAGTCCCAGGAAAAAGGACTCTACCAGAAGTAGTACTCCATAGACATAACGTATGAGACGCCAGTTCATTCTCATATAAACAACTTCTCTATCTGATTGATTTTTTCGTCCTTGAATATTACTACAACCTGATCGCCCGGTTGCATTACGGTCTGACCTGTTATAGTCTCACCTTTTCCGTTTCTGACCATACCGCCCAATGTCACATTTCGGCTTAATCCGAGCTGCATCACTGGCTTTTGCGTGATCTTCGATCCAGGCTGAACCACAAACTCAGCCACTTCTGCATCATAGATGCTGTATGTCTTGGAAGAAGTCTTGTCGTTACGAAGCAACAGCTGATAGATAACCGATGCTGTGAGAATCTTCTTATTAACTACAGAACCGATGTTCAACATATTGGCAATTGCAATGTAATCGACATCCTCAACCTCAACGACAGTCTTTCCAACCTTCAGTTTCTTTGCCATAAGACAAGACAAGACATTCTCACCTGAATTATCTCCCAATGCTACAATTGCATCACCACGTCCGAGACCTATCTCATTCCACTCTTCCATATTAGTGGAATCGCCATCGATAATCTCTGCAGTAGGAACACGATCCTTCAGGTATTCTGCCTCTTTCTGTCCATGATTGACGAAAGTGACCGAGACATTCTTCGGAAGAAGTCGGGTTGCCTGAATACCGAGTCTTGTTCCGCCGATAAAGACAACGCGGTTGATGACCACATCCTTTTTCTTACAAGCTATACGGACACTATTCTCATTGCCTGGAGCAGTGATGAAATACACGAGATCGCCTGCCTGAATAGTATCAGAGCCGTTCGGGATGATCGATTCCTCGCCACGAATGATTGCTGCAACGTGGAACTTATCATATTTCTTACCAATCTCTGCTAATGTCTTTCCGACAATCGGATGATTAGGATCGTCATATACCTTGACACAAAGCAAAAGCAGATGTCCGTCACACAATTCATGTGAAGATCTTGCCCAAGGGCGTTTGATTGCAGAAGCTACAGCCTGTCCGCCAAGCAACTCCGGATAGACAAGACGATTGATACCGATCTTCCTGTAGAAATCGGCATTTTCTGGTTTCATTGTCTCATTACTATCTACACGAGCTACAGTTTTCTTTGCGCCAAGATTTGCAGCAAGAATGCACGCATGGATATTGACACTTTCATTTGGAGTAACCGCCAAGAAAAGGTCAGCACTCTGTGCGCCTGCTTCTTTCAGATCATTGATGGAAGTAGGGCTTCCGGTAAGTGTCATGATATTGAAGAAGGTCAATGATGATGTCTTCTCTGGATCCGGATCCATCAAGACCACATTCATCTTCTCATTTGCCAACAACTTGGCCAAGTGAGTACCAACTTCTGCTGCGCCTGCAATTACAACCTTCATAACAATTGATAATTGATAGTTGACAATTGATAATTATCTCATAGTTTCTGTGCTATGCTCTTTGCATCTATTCCACATAGTTCATACAGTTGCGGAACTGTTCCGTGTGTTACAAAAGCATCAGGCATTCCAAGACAATCTATCTTTCCCTTATAAACTTGTCTATTGGCTTCTTCAAGTATTGCACTTCCAAAACCGCCAGCCAAAGTTCCGTCTTCAACTGTCACAATATGGTCGAAACGAGAGAATACATCCTTGAGAAGTTCGGTATCGAGCGGCTTACAGAATACCATATCGTAATGTGCGACGCTCTTGCCTTCTTTCTCTGCGATTTCAATTGCCTTCTTAGCCTCAACGCCAATAGGGCCGAAACTGAGAATTGCCGCATCCTTGCCTTCTTTCAGACAATAGCCTTTACCAACAGGCAGCTCTTCCAACGGACATTGCCAATCGACAACTGAACCTCGTCCTCTTGGATAACGGATTACCATAGGACCGTTAACCTTAGTTGCAGTAAACATAAGCTTACGCAAAGCTGGTTCATTTATCGGCGAAGCTACAATCATATTTGGGATTGCACGGAAGAATGCAACATCAAATGCTCCGTGATGAGTTGGTCCATCTTCGCCTACAATACCTGCTCTGTCAAGACAGAACACGACATGAAGATTCATAAGAGCGACGTCGTGTATTACTTCGTCGATAGCTCTCTGCATGAACGAACTGTAGATATTGCAGAATGGAAGCTTTCCTTCTTTTGCCAAACCGCCAGAGAATGTAACGGCATGTTCCTCGGCAATTCCCACATCGAATGTTCTGTCCGGGAATTCCTTCATCATAAAGTTCATAGAACATCCGGAAGGCATCGCAGGAGTAATTCCGACGATTCTTGGATCTGCCTGAGCGAGTTCGACAAGAGTCTTTCCGAATACATCCTGGAATCTTGGAGGCATACCTGTAGTATCTTCCTTAATTCGTTCGCCTGTCTCTGGGTCGAACTTTCCTGGTGCATGCCAAACTGTAGCGTTCTTCTCGGCAGGTTCAAAACCCTTACCTTTGATTGTGCAGACATGAAGAAGCTTTGGACCTTTCAAATCCTTGATTTTACGAAGATAATGTACAAGGCTAACTACATCGTGTCCGTCCAATGGACCAATATAACGGATATCCAATCCTTCGAAAATATTCTGTCGACGAGAGAATACCGACTTCAAAGAATTATTGAAACGGATAAATCCGCGACGCATTCCGTCCTTCATGAGGTTGAAACGCTTCAATGTGGTATAAGCCTTATATCTTACCTGATTATAACGATGCGAAGTTGTGATATCAATAAAATACTTGTACAAAGCGCCGACTGGCTTATCGATAGCCATCTTGTTATCGTTAAGGATGATCAAAAGATCATTCGGATGAGAAGTTGCATTGTTCAGTCCTTCGAATGCCAAGCCGCCAGAGATTGATGCATCGCCAATCACAGCCACAACCTTTCGGTCGTTACCATCGAGGTTGTTGGCAACTGCCATTCCTAATGCTGCAGAAATAGAATTGCTTGCATGACCTGCTGCAAATGTATCATATTCGCTCTCTGCAGGAGTTGGGAAACCGCAAAGGCCTCCTTTCTGGCGAAGGGTAGCGAACTGTTCACGACGACCTGTGAGAACCTTATGTGGATAAGCCTGATGACCTACGTCCCAAACTATTCTGTCTTCTGGTGTATTGAAAACATAATGCAAAGCAACAGTCAGTTCCACTGCGCCAAGACTTGATGCGAAATGTCCTGGATGCTCAGAAACCTCGTCGATGATGAAACGACGCAAGGCAGCACACACTTCCTCCAACTTGCTTTCCGGCAAAGATCGCAAATCAGAAGGATAGCCTATCTGAGTTAAGATGTCACTTATATTTTCTTGCATGCTTTTATCTTGTTTTCCTTTTCAGGAATTTATTTTCTTATACTATCTCTCAAAACTAAAATCGATTCAGGGCCGAGATTGAAAAGCAAATCGAGAACGCTTAAGTTCGGCATAAATGTCTGTTTCTGTCCAAAAACCTGGTAGTATGGATTTGCGACAAACTCGGGAACCGATTCAAGAATGTTTTTCTTAGGATGAAGAGTATTGCGGAGATCCCGAAAATTTTCTGAGTCATTTCTGAGATACTGATCGCTGTATCGAACTTTTGCAGAGAAGCCAATCAATTCACAAATACGTTCCCGAATCTTTTCGTTCAAGCCAAAGAGTGTCTGTTCATCGCTTCGTAGAACTTCTAAGATATCATCGATATAATATTCATAGAATGGCGAGCTTCCGTAGTTACTCATCAAAGCTATTTCGTGTTGATGGAGCCAGTCGCCGTGACTACTTAATCGAACTTCCTGTATCGGACATTTGGTTTCGTAACCTTTCTCGACATTTACCGACAAAGCCAAAGGTCCTTGATTCGTTCCGATGAACATTCGGTTGCGATACGACTGCTTATTATAATTCTCATGAGCCTCAATCACAATATCCTGCTCATGGAAAAGCAACGCATAGTATGCGACAGGAGCGAAATATGCAGTTGAAAGAACAGTCATTTACTCTTCGCCTATTGTGCTAACTCTCTTCAAGAATCGGTCTTTACGCCATTCTCCGGTTTCCTTTGCAATAGAGAACCATACGAACAACGGAGTTCCGACAATATGATCTTCCGGCACAAAGCCCCAATAACGGCTGTCGGCCGAATTATCTCTGTTATCACCCATCATCCAGTAATAATCCATCTTGAATGTATATTCTGTGACAGGCTTTCCGTCGATAGTGCATTGACCGTCTTCTGCAACCTTAAGGTCGTTGCCTTCATAAACTCTGATGCAACGCTCATAAATGGCAATGTTTTCAGGAGTGAGAGCAATTGTAGTTCCACGCTTTGGGATGAAGATCGGTCCATAGTCAGAACGTGTCCAGGTATTGTCTTCGCTCAATGGATAAACATAATCCTTACCGAATGCCTCTGCTGGAACAATACGGATTTCCTGAACAGTCTTCAACTGCAGGAGTTTTGCCTTCATCTCTTCTGTCAAAGGCGAGACATAGATGCTGCACAAAGCTCCCGAAACACTGTCAGGTTCGAGTCCAAGTGCGAAATTTGAATCCTGACTTGTAATATCAACCAAGTCGGAATTATACACACCGAGATTCTTCCAAGTACGTTCTGCAATCGAAGTGCCAGGACGAGTAATCACAAAATAATTATGCTGGAGATATCTTGGATTGCCGATCTGCTTTCCGTCAATGAACACTTCATTATCGACAATCTTAAGTTCTTCTCCTGGAAGACCTATGCAACGCTTGACATAATTCTCTCGTCTATCGACTGGACGGTAGATAATATCGCCATACAAAGCTTTGTTTGCATGCAAAGCCTGTACTCCATGATGGAATTTCAGACGATAGTAATCATCGTCCTGATGCTTGGTCGCAACAGTATCTCCATTTGGATAATTGAAGACAACAATGTCATTGCGCTCGATATCCTTGAGACCGGCAATCCTTCTATATGGATTCTGAACCGATTCGATGTACGACTTTCCAAGATTCATATCGCCAATGGTAATTGTGTGCTGGAAAAGTGGCAACGACAACGGTGTCATAGGGATTCTTGGACCATAATGGTATTTGCTCACAAGAAGATAGTCGCCTGCAAGCATAGACTTTTCGAGTGAGGTTGTAGGAATCTGGAAGTTCTGGAAAAAGAAATTCTGGAGAATCCAAACAGCACAGATTGCAAATACAAGAGCATCAATCCAGCTCATCACACTACGAACGAATCCGTTTTTGATATCCTTCCACCAATACCAATTGATGAAATGTGTCCAATACAAATCAATCACATAGAGCAATGCAAGCAAAGGGAGGAATGAACCAGTCCAAATGGCAAAAAGCACGACAAGGATACACCAAACAATGCATCGGATCTTGTCGCCGGTTGTCATCTTGCGAGCAAAGCCTTTTTCAATCTTCTCTTCTTCCATAATCAAAATTTCATCAAATCTGTCATTGTATAAACGCCCTTCTTTCCATCGGCCATAAACTCAGCTGCAACAACAGCTCCAAGAGCGAAACCACGACGACTCTTTGCCGAGTGTGTCATTGTGATTGTGTCAACTTCGCTATCGTAAACGACAGTATGGATTCCAGGAACCTCGCCTCGACGATATGCGACGATTTCGAGTTCATTGTCATTATGCGACTGGAAAGATGTACCCACTTCTGCATTCTTGGCAACATCAATGCTCATATCCTCGTTGAGCCAAAGAGCTGATGTCTCTTTCCAACAGTCTTTTCTTTCGAGATTGTCGGTAATGGCATTTGCGATTGTGATTGCTGTACCTGAAGGAGAATCCAACTTATGAATGTGATGAGTCTCTTCCATAGCAACATCATAATTTGGATAAGCATTCATGATCTTTGCCACATATTTCTGCATTGCTACGAAAACATTCACGCCAATGCTGAAGTTTGAAGCCCAGAAAAGAGAGCCGTTTGCCTTTGCAACATTTTCCTTAACTTCTGGAAGATGATCATACCATCCAGTTGATCCGACAACAACTGGTATGCCAGCAGCGAGACACTTTGCCATATTACCCATTGTTGTCTTAGGTGTAGTGAACTCGATGGCAACATCTGCCGAGCGGAATGCTTCACTCTCGAAATCCTCGAGATTGTTTATGTCAATTGTGCAGACAACCTCATGTCCGCGACTTAAAGCTATTTCTTCAATGATATGGCCCATCTTGCCATAACCGATCAATGCAATTTTCATATTATTCCTTAACTTTCGATTTGCTTAATATTTGAGTCTTTGTATAACAAAGAATACGGACAAAGATAGTATAAAAAACGAGAAATAACAAAAAAATGCATACTTATGATAATTTCTTCACTCTTTAAGGTTAATTTTTATATAAAATTAATATCTTTGCATCGTAATTATTCATCTATTAAAACCATATTATGGAAGAACTAATGTACTACGTATGGCAACAGAGAATGTTCCAATCAGTCGTTTCAATCGACAAAACAGAAATCGAAATCATTCACCCAGGGTTACGAAACCTCGATTCCGGTCCAGATTTCTTCAATGCTAAAATTCGTATTAACGGAACCGTATGGGCAGGCAATGTTGAGATGCACGTCAAAGCATCCGACTGGTTCAAACATCATCATCAGGACGACAGAATCTACGACAGCGTGATTCTTCATGTTGTTTTGGCGGCAGATGCAGAAATACGCACTCATTCCGGAGAAACAATCAAGACTGCCGTAATGACGATTCCAAAGAATGTAATGGACCATTTCAAAATTCTGACCGATTCCAATAGATTCCTGTACTCTGCAATCAACTGCAGGAACGAATTATCTTCTGTTCCTGCAATCATTCTTCATGACTGGCAAACGTCATTAGCAATACAACGAATGATTAACAAAGTAAACAGAGTAAGAGATATCATTGACGACAAACAAAAAAGCTGGCCAGAAGCGCTTTATGTTACACTTACGAGAGCATTGGGAACAGGCATAAACAGCGACGCTTGCGAGAGGCTTGCCCGTTCTTTGCCATTTGCTTTTTTACAAAAACACGCTGACAATTACAACCAGATCGAAGCGTTACTTTTAGGCCAGGCAAATTTAGCAGACAGTGTTGAAATCCAGAAAGAATACGATTTCCTGAGAGCAAAGTTCTCGTTGGTTCCTCTACCTAAAGAAGCATGGAAAATGTCAAGGACAAGACCACAAGCTTCGCCCTCAATAAGACTAAGAGCATTGGCAAGAATTATCTGTTTCAACAAGGATCTTTTCTCGACAATAATAGAGTGTGAAGATTTCAGCAAATTGGAGAAAATTCTGACAATTCCGAAGATGATAGGGAAATCTACAGTTGACTCTCTCATCATTAATTCTGTAGTCCCGATAATGCTTGCTTATGCACAATGGCAACAAGATGACAATTTAAACGAAAAAGCCATACATCTACTCGAATCGCTTCCGGCTGAATCAAACAGATATATGGACTATTGGTTGACTTGCGGCATCCCGCTGAAGAATGCATTCGATTCCCAAGCGATGCTACAACTTTATAAAGAATACTGCGAACCTCATAAATGCATGAGATGCAGAATAGGTTGCTGGTTACTAAAGCACAAACGGGAATAATCCCGTTTGTGTATGCTTACTTCTTGGAGCTTCTCAGACGATCGGCAGACGATAACAATGCGATATCGTACATAACGCCTCTCATTGCCATAATATTACAGAAAAGTGACAACAATGGCATCAACGCCGGCAACAAACCACTTGAAGACAATAATAGGTTGTCGACAGTACTCAAAGCGAATGTTGTCTCTTCACAATATGGCACTTCAAACCAATAATAAAGCACGTAGAAGAGGACATCAACCACAGAAGTATAGATCAGCATACGAAGCTGCATCTTCTGCTTCTTGTACATGAATATCGCAATCAAAGGCAATATCAACATAACAAGAAGCACGACAAAAAGACTCCAACGCATTTCGTCAAGCGGCACTTCTGGAGTGAGACTTGACAAACCGAGTGAAGTCAGTTCGAATGTTGCTTCTGAGATCTGAAAAGTAGCCAATGGGAACAAGAACAACATCAGTATTGCAACCACACTGGCCAACATATAAATCGTTTGTACTCTCTGCAGCATATTAGAGGAAATTGATCTGATTCTGGTTTTCAGATTGCTGTGGCTGGTTCAAACGCCAGTAAACATTTCCTTCCTTATATTCCTGTGTTGCGATAAGAGTTGGCTTTGGCAACTTCTCGTAATATTTAGAGATTTCAATCTGCTCACGATTCTCGAAGAACTCATCAAGATTGTCGTTAGTAGTAGCGAACTCCTGAAGCTTCTTATCAAGATCATGCTTCATTTCACTACCAATCTGATTTGCCCTGCGCGCAATAATCTCTACAGTCTCGTAAATATTGCCTGTATCTTCACAAAGTGCAATAACATCACGTGTTACTGTATTAAAAGGAGCATTTGTTTTCTTGTAATCCATAATATATATTATATTAAATTATTATTCTTCGTATTTTTCCAAGTCTTTACTGATACGTTCGAACAGTTTATTGACCTCTTTCGAATATTTACCGTCAGAAAATTCATTGATGAAAGTATAATACTCGTCATAAGCTTCTCTCAGACGATCTTCCTTCTTCTCATCAACACTAAATTCTGCTGCTTCATACCTTGCCTTGAAGATAACATATCCCAAGTCTTCGCGATACTTTGTATAAGGATAATCCTTCTGGGCATTACGTGCTGTAATAACAGCAGCCTCATAGTTATTACCCATATAAGTACCAAGGTTAAGATACAGCTTTGCACTTAAGTATTCTTTATAACAAAGCTTATCGACAAGCTCATAACGCATAGCAGTTGCGCTATCTGCAAGTTCTGAACGAGGATACATCTCAACAAAAGAATCAAGTTCTTTTATAGCTCTCTTCGTAATCTCCTGATCTAATCGAGCATCCGGAGAATCCATATAATCGCCATAAGCGACATTGAAGCGACTTTCTTGAGCGTGTACTCCACGAGGATACATATTACAATAACGAGCGAAATACTCTCCAGCAGAAAGATAATCTTTCATCTTGAAGTGGCTCATCGCAAGAAGATACAAGGCATTTTCTGCATCTTCTGTTCCACGATACACCGTAATGACGTCTGACAAAAGAGTTGCCGATCTTGTATATTTCCCTTGATCGTAATATACCTTTGCATATTCGTACTTTTCATCCACATCTGTGCTCTTGAGAATTCTAGTGTATTCTCCGCAAGAAACGAAGAGAAAAGAGACAAATAATAATATGTAATAATTCTTTAACTTCATAAGAAAATAGTACTATTTTATGCATATTTACCCAAAATAGCGACGCAAAATTACTTCAAATAATCGAGATTTCCAAATAAAATTATATATTACTTAATTAATAGCACATTATATTATTAAGAATTAACATTACACACTACAAAAAAAAGAAGTATAATGATTTCTTCACAACGAAGTATCAACATCAACTAACTTAGACTCATCGACGGTCGGGAATTTGTTCTCGGGACTTCCGGAGAACTGATCGACGGTCAGCAATCAGACCATCGGAAGACTAGAGTAGTTATCAACGATCGTCGATAACAATGGCCAAATTCTACTTCATATTCAGACGAAAGTATTTGGCTATAATTGAGAACAGGAATTAACTTTGTTGCCTGGAAATTCAAGAATCTAAAAAGCGAAATACAAAAAATATAGATACTATAATAATTACAAATAAAAAAAGACCCGAACTATAGCTGTTCGAGTCTTCTGTAAGGTGGCGGCTTTCTACTCTCCCGCTTTCGCAGTACCATCGACGTTACAAGGTTTAACTTCTCTGTTCGGAATGGTTAGAGGTGGAGCCCTTGTGCTATAACCGCCTT
>JAZQOF010000026.1:0-137931 GCA_045627785.1 Bacteroidales bacterium
TATTAGTTGTCTAAGGACGTAAAAAAGGTCAACTTGCAGAATTTGCAGAACGTGCTAAAACTGCATACGATATGTTGACCGACTCTTGCGTAAACAACTGATAATCAGCACGCTTATACTCGTGTTAGCCGCCGCGCAGGCTGCTGTTGAAGAATAATTATCCGATCTGATAATTTTCTACATAAGGGGCTAGTATCTTCAAAAAGATGCTAGCCCTTACTTTATCGAATTATCATTTTCCTCTTAATGATTTCCTAAATATTTAAATGTTTCTTGAAAAACCAAATAATGTTTGTACATCTTTTAAATAAATTTTGTATCTTCGCAACTTAAAAATGCAATAAATGGAAACTGCTGTATATCTTATTCCTGTAACTCTTGGAGATACGAGCATTGAACAAGTCTTGCCTTCTTACAACAAAGAGGTGATACTTGGGATCAAGTATTTCATTGTTGAAAATCTTCGTTCTGCAAGAAGGTTCCTGAAGAAGGTAGAGCAAAGTATTGATATCGAAAGTCTCACATTCTATGAGCTAAACCAACATACAGACAGGAACAACATCGACAGATATCTTGATCCTATCAAACAAGGATTTTCTGTCGGAATTATTAGTGAAGCAGGATGTCCAGCTGTAGCTGATCCAGGAGCAGATGTTGTTGCTATTGCTCAAAGAAAAGGTATTAAGGTAGTTCCATTAGTAGGACCATCAAGTATTATTATGAGCGTTATGGCTTCGGGCTTTAATGGACAGAGTTTCGCCTTTCATGGTTATCTTCCTATAGATGAAGGAAAAAAGATAGCGAGATTGAAGCAACTTGAAAGTAGAGTCTATTCTGAAGATCAGACACAGCTTTTCATTGAGACACCTTACAGAAATGGAAAAATGATGAAGACTTTGCTCTCAACATTAAGACCTCAGACTCGTATTTGTCTTGCTGCTAATATTACTTGTGCTGATGAAAACATTAAAACGCGAACTGTAACAGAGTGGCGAAAGTTGATTCCTCAGAATGCGTCCGACGAACAAGTTAAGGAATATATTCCTCAGGTACCAGCAATATTTTTGATATATAAATGAAAGTGAAATTCATGAGCCTTTCGAGTGGTAGTAGCGGAAACTGCTATTATATTGAAGCTGGAAGAAAGGCTATTCTTATAGATTCAGGCATCCCTGTTCGTACGATTCAGAAGAATCTTCGAGAGAATGGATTGTCGTTTGATAAGGTAATGGGGCTTTTGATTACTCATGACCATACAGATCACATCCGTTCCGCAGGAAGCATTGGAGAGTTGTATCATATTCCTGTGTATGCAACAAAAGCTGTCCATGGTGGTATGGAAAGGAATTATGGTATGTCTAAGAAACTCACGAATGCTTCTAGAAGATATATCGAAAGAGACGTAACAATCCAGATTCCTGGTACATTCTTTTCTGTAACACCTTTCATGGTTCCTCATGATTCTACAGATAATGTCGGTTATTATATAGAAATCGGAGAAGAAGGAGAGGTGCCTGTAAAGTTTTGTGTAGTAACAGACTGTGGAATTGTTACAGAAGATATCAAATATTATTTGTCAAAGGCTGATCATGTAGTGATTGAATCCAACCATGATATAGATATGTTGATGAATGGCCCTTATCCTATTTATCTTAAGAAAAGAGTTAGAGGTGAAGGTGGTCATCTCAGTAATTTGGAATGTTCTCAGTTGATACGGTCTATTTATCATGATTCTTTGAAGCATGTCTTCCTTTGCCATTTGAGTCACGAGAATAATACCCCTGATATTGCTTATAGACTTGCAGAGAAAACCCTAACTGAATTAGGTGCCAGAATAGGTGTTGATGGCGTCGTATTGAGTGTTTTGATGAGAAACCAGCCTTCGCTTGTCTATGTATTTGATAATGGAACACCTTTTCCGGAAAACGGACAGCTTACAATAAACTTCTAAGAATGCGAAAAATCTGTTTAGTTACTATTCTGTTGTTATTTGAATCTTGCCTGACACAAAAGGTGAGTCGAAAAGACAGTGACTATTCGGATGATGTTTATTTTGATAAGAATATCCCTTCTTCACTTGGAAATATAAAAAGATCGGATAAAATACTTTCTTCGGTAGTTGTAAATCCGGCACAGTTGGATAATATAGGTGTCTCTCGCAAAATAAATGAAAAAGAGAGCGTTGAGCTTGTCGAACAAGTAGTTTCTAGAGCAAAAGAATATCTTGGATGCAAATATCAATCAGGTGGGAAAGGACCGAAACGATTTGATTGTTCTGGGTTCACATCTTTTATTTATCGGCAATTTGGAGTTAACTTGGCCGCTTCCTCTGCAGGACAAGCCTCAAATGGAATAGTGATAGACGATAGGAAAGATTTAAGACAAGGTGATCTTGTGTTATTTAATGGACATTCTTTAGGTGAACGAATAGGTCATGTAGGTATTGTGACAGAAGCTGATAATAAAACAGGTGAATTCTATTTTATTCATTCTGCGATTTCTGGCGGTGTAAGAATAGATCATTCGTCACAAGATTATTATAGAATAAGATATAAAACAGCAAGAAGAATTTTCTGATATGTATTTGAAGTATGTATTTGCTTTGTTGAGTGCAGTTGCAATTCTGTGGGTTATAACATCTTGTAGATCAACTCAGAAGAATGAACGATCTATAGATACTTTGCGTGTCGGTATTGTTGATTCAGACACAATTATGTTTTCTGTAGATGGAAAAGATCATCTGATGATCTACAAAGGTGAAGACAAGATTGTAGATGAGATTTATGAAAATGGAGTTCTTGATCAAAGATTGGAATTGACAGATTTCCTTTCTAAAAATGAGCCATTTATACTCAAAGATGTTACCATCGGTAAGCAGTTCCATTGGGAAAAGAAGGAAGATCAGGTTTTTAATGGCAAGCTTCAAGTGATTGCAAAAGAGGGAAAATTACATGCTATTAATATAATTCCTATCGAAGAATACTTGAAAAGCGTGATATCGAGTGAGATGTCTGCAATGAATAATCTTGAACTTTTAAAGGCTCATACTATAATTTCAAGATCTTGGGTTTTGAGACAAGTTATTAATTCATCGCAGAAAGTTCCGTTAGAACATCCTGAGAAGGATTCAAATACTGAAATTACTGATTCTGTCGAGAGAATAATAAAATTCTGGGATCAGGAGGACCACAAATATTATGATGTTTGTGCAGACGATCATTGTCAACGTTATCAAGGAATTACAAGACAAGTTTCGCCCTTGGTTGAACAGGCTGTAAATGAGACTAGGGGAGAAGTGCTTAAGGATAAGGATGGAAATGTTTGTGACGCACGATTCTCTAAGTGCTGTGGTGGAAAGTCTGAATTGTTCTCAACCTGTTGGCAAGATATTGATTATGATTATCTTCAATCGGTTGATGACGAGTTCTGTAATACAAGCGATTCTGCCGTTCTTAAGCTGGTTCTAAATGATTACGATCAGAAAACTATTGATTTTCATGATTGGACCGTTACATATTCGCAAAGTGAAATATCATCTTTGTTTGAGAAGAAGACCCAACTTGGTGTTGGTATAATTCAGGATATTATACCTTTGAAGCGAGGCGCTTCTGGTAGAATCTCATTGTTAAGGGTTGTAGGTTCTCTCAAGACTGTAGAGATAGGCAAAGAACTGATGATCAGAAAAGCATTTTCAGAATCACATCTTTATAGTTCTGCTTTTGAAGTAATAAAAGAAGGTGATTCATTTACACTCAAAGGATGCGGATGGGGACATGGTGTTGGCCTTTGCCAGATTGGTGCTGCATGTATGAGTGTTAAAGGTTATGACTACAAACAGATTCTCTCTCATTATTATTTAAATAGTAAGATAGAACCAATATATTAATTTTGATGATAACTATTATCGGACCTACAGCATCAGGAAAGACTCGTCTTGCAGTTCAGGTTGCCGCAGAATATGACACTGAGGTAATTAGTGCAGATAGTCGTCAGTTCTATAGAGGAATGACTTTAGGAACAGGAAAGGATCTTGATGATTATATTATTAAAGATAATGAAGGAAATGTCGTTAAGACTATTCCATATCATTTGATTGATATAAAAGAACCTGGTTATAAATATAATATATATGAGTATCAGCAAGACTTTCATCAAGTTTTGGCTGACATGACGAGAAGAAATAAACTCCCAATTCTCTGTGGTGGAAGTGGACTTTATGTAGAATCTATCTTGAAGGGATATGAGATGCATGAAGTTCCTGAGAATCCAAAGTTGCGTATAAGTCTTGAAGGAAAGTCTCTCGCAGAATTGGAAGAGATTCTGAAAACATACAAGACTTTGCATAATTCAACAGATACAGATACTGCAAAACGTGCTATACGAGAAATAGAGATTCGTGATTATTATAAAACTCACGCTGAACAACTTGTCGGATATCCTGCAGTTCCAAGTCTCGTTGTAGGAATAACCATAGATCGAGATCTTAGGCGAGAGAAAATCACCAGGCGACTTGAAGAACGTCTTTCGTGTGGAATGTTGGATGAAGTACAAAAACTTCTTGATAGTGGTTTGTCTCCAGAAGATCTGATTTATTACGGATTGGAATACAAATATCTCACTCTGCATTTAATTGGAGAACTTTCATATAAGGAAATGTTCGATCAGTTAGAGATTGCGATACATCAGTTCTCGAAGCGTCAGATGACATGGTTCAGAGGCATGGAACGTCGAGGAATTAAGATTAATTGGATTGATGCGACAATTCCAGACGAAGACAAAGTAGGGCTTATTAAGTGCCTTTATGACACATTTCTGCGTGAAAACGATTGCTCAAAGCATGTTATTTAGCATATTTTGGGGTAAAAATATAGCTGAAATGAAAAAAACTGAAAAATACTGACAAATAGACTTGGCAGTTTGAAGAAAATTTGGTAACTTTGCCCAAATTAAAAAATCTAAATTTTTAAAATTAAGTATAGTGGAAACTTTTTATAGAACACACAAGTACTTGGTAGAGCATGTTTATAGCCCAGTACGTAGAGCATTGATGGAAGAAATCAATTGGACTAGTCGTCTTATTGGTATTAAAGGTAGCCGAGGTGTTGGTAAGACTACATTCCTTCTTCAATACGCATTGGAAAAGTATGGACCAGACGATCGTCGTTGTCTGTACATAAACATGAATCATTTCTACTTCTTCACTCATACTTTGAGAGAGTTTGTTTCGAATTTCCAGCAGCAAGGTGGACGTACTCTTCTCATTGATGAGATCTTCAAGTATCCAGGATGGAGTGAAGAACTTAAATTTATCCATGATCAATTCCCACGTGTCCAAATCATTTTTGCAGGTTCGACAGTTATGCGTCTTAAGGATGCAAACCCTGTTCTCAAAGGAATTGTAGATTCGTATAATCTTCGTGGTTTTTCTTTCCGCGAGTATATTAATCTCATGACAGGCTCGAATTTCAAGCCTTATACTTATGAGGAGATACTTGCTAACCACCAGCAGATTGCACAGGAAATCTGCAGTCAGATTAAGCCTTTATCATATTTTAAGGACTATATTCATCACGGATATTATCCATTCTTCCTCGAAAAGAAGAATTATAGTGAGATGCTCATCAAGAGAATGAATACTATGCTTGAAGTAGATATTCTCTTCCTTAAAGAAATAGAGTTGAGCTATCTCCCTAAGTTGAAGAAACTTCTTCATATACTTGCTCAGGAAGCTCCATGTTCTCCAAATGTCAGCCTTCTTGCCAAGAGCATTGAAACAAGCCGTGCCACAGTTGTAAACTATCTCAGTTATTTGAAGGAGGCTCGTGTTATCAATATGCTTTATAGCGTTGATGAGCAGTTCCCAAAGAAACCTGCTGTGGTTTATATGCATAATACAAATATTCTTTATCCTACTTGTTTGAATGAAGTTGAGCCACGTCAGTTGCGTGAGACATTCTTCTATAACATGATGCATAAGGATAATCGTTTGAATAAGTCAAACGAGCGCAATGTACAATTCCTCATCAATGGTCGTGATCGCTTCCGTGTTTGTGACTGGGTTGTACGCACAAAGAATAATCCTGAGTATTATTATGCAATCGACAATTATGAGATTGGACATGATAATGTGATTCCTCTCTGGTTGTTTGGTTTCTTATATTAATATGTATATACGGATTTTTATAATCCCATAAACCGAAATAAGTGTTTAAATCAATAACAATTAAATTTTAAAAAACATTACAATGGCAAAAAAATTCATGACATGTGATGGTAATACAGCTGCTGCACATATTGCATATATGTTCTCAGAGGTAGCTGCAATTTATCCTATCACTCCATCATCTCCGATGGCAGAAAATGTCGACGAATGGGCAGCTCAGGGTCGTAAGAATATCTTCGGCGAAACTGTTCTTGTTCAGGAAATGCAGTCTGAAGGTGGTGCTGCTGGTGCAGTTCACGGTTCTCTTCAGGCAGGTGCCCTCACTACAACATTCACAGCATCACAGGGTCTTCTTCTTATGATCCCTAACATGTACAAGATTGCTGGTGAGCTCATTCCTTCTGTTTTCCATGTTTCAGCTCGTACACTCGCTTCACACGCTCTCTGTATCTTTGGTGACCATCAGGACGTAATGGCTTGTCGTCAGACAGGTTTCGCTATGCTCGCTGAGGGTTCTGTACAGGAAGTTATGGATATCGCTGCAGTTGCACACCTCGCAACTCTCACAAGCCGTGTTCCATTCCTCAACTTCTTCGATGGTTTCCGTACTTCTCACGAGTACCAGAAGATCGAGGTTGTTGATCAGGAAGATCTCAAGCCACTCGTAGACTGGGATGCTGTTAAGGCTTTCCGTGAGCGCGCTCTTTCTCCAGAACACCCAGAGATGCGCGGTATGGCTGAGAATCCAGATGTATTCTTTGCACACCGTGAGTCTTGTAACCCATATTATAATGCAGTTCCAGATATCGTGGCTAAGTACATGGATCAGGTTTCTGCTATCACTGGCCGTAAGCATCGTCCATTCGACTACTACGGAGCACCAGATGCAGAGAACATCATCGTTGCTATGGGTTCTGCTACTGAATGTATCAAGGAAGTTGTAGACTATAAGGTTGCACAGGGTGAGAAGGTTGGTCTTATCTGCGTTCACCTTTATCGTCCATTCTCTCTCAAGTACCTCAAGGAGGCTATTCCTGCTTCTGCAAAGAAGATCTGTGTTCTTGACCGTACTAAGGAACCAGGTGCTAACTCAGAGCCACTTTACCTCGATGTTGTTGATGCTCTCTCTGAGCTCGGTCTCCTTGGCCAGATTAAGGTCGTAGGTGGTCGCTATGGTCTCGGTTCTAACGATACTACTCCTGCACAGATCATCGCTGTATATGAGAACCTCGCAATGAACGAGCCAAAGAATCACTTCACTCTCGGTATCGTTGCTGATATCACTTTCACTTCACTTCCAGTAGGTGGGGAGGTTTCTGTAGCTCCAGCTGGTACATTCCAGGCTAAGTTCTATGGTCTTGGTGCTGATGGTACTGTAGGTGCTAACAAGAACTCTGTTAAGATCATCGGTGAGACAACTGATAAATATTGCCAGGCTTACTTCTCTTATGACTCAAAGAAGTCAGGTGGTTTCACTTGTTCACACCTCCGTTTCGGTGATACTCCAATCCAGTCAACTTACCTCGTAACTACTCCAAACTTCGTTGCATGTCACCAGCAGGCTTACCTCAACATGTACGGTGTTACTCGTGGTATCCAGCAGGGTGGTACATTCCTCCTCAACACAATTTGGGATGGTGAGGAACTCATTGCTAACATTCCTAACAAGGTAAAGGCTGTTCTCGCTAAGCAGAACGTTAAGGTTTACTATATCAACGCAACTAAGATCGCTCAGGAGATTGGTCTTGGTAATCGTACTAATACTATCCTCCAGTCAGCATTCTTCCGTATCACAGGCGTTATTCCTGTAGAACAGGCTGTAGAAGAGATGAAGCACTTCATCGTTAAGTCTTATGGTAAGAAGGGTGAGGATGTTGTAAATAAGAACTATGCAGCTGTTGATCGCGGTGGTGAGTATAAGGAACTTGCTGTTGATCCAGCATGGGCTACTCTTGAGGCAGAGAAGAAGGTTTACACTGACGGTGATGACTTCATCAACAATGTTGTTCGCCCAATCAACGCTCAGGATGGTGATCTTCTTCCAGTTTCTTCATTCAAGGGTATCGAGGATGGTACTTGGGCTGCAGGTACAGCTAAGTTTGAAAAGCGTGGTGTAGGTGCATTCGTTCCAGTTTGGGATGCTGAGAAGTGTATCCAGTGTAACAAGTGTGCTTATGTTTGTCCTCACGCTTGTATCCGTCCATTCGTTATGACAGCTGAAGAAAAGGCTGGCTTCGGTGGTGATACAATCGAAATGAAGGCTCCTGCTGCTATGAAGGGTATGTTCTTCACAATGCAGGTTGGCGTTAAGGACTGTCTCGCTTGTGGTAACTGTGCTGATGTTTGTCCAGGCAATCCAAAACTTGGTGGCCCAGCTCTTAAGATGGTTGCATACGATGATACAAGCGAAGCTGCTGCTAAGGAAGCTGCTAACTGGCAGTATTGCGTTGAGAACGTAACTTCTAAGCAGGATCTTGTTGACATCACATCAAATGTTAAGAACTCTCAGTTCGCAACTCCACTCTTCGAGTTCTCTGGTGCTTGTGCTGGTTGTGGTGAAACTCCATACGTTAAGTTAATTTCTCAGCTCTTCGGTGAGCGTGAGATCGTTGCTAACGCTACTGGTTGTTCTTCAATCTACTCTGGTTCAGTTCCATCTACTCCATATACAAAGAATGCTAAGGGTCAGGGTCCAGCTTGGGCTAATTCACTCTTCGAGGACTTCTGCGAATTTGGTCTTGGTATGGCAATTGCTAACAAGAAGATGAAGCAGCGTCTTACTCGTCTCATGACTGCAGCTCAGTCTTGCGAATGCTGCACAGCAGAGCTTAAGGCTATGATGCAACAGTGGATCGAGAATCAGGAAGATGCAGCTACAACTAAGGCTCTCGCACCACAGATCGTTGCAGCTTGTGAGGCTTGTGGTTGTGACACTTGCAAGGAAATCCTTACTTATAAGGATCACCTCGTTAAGCGTAGCCAGTGGATCATCGGTGGTGATGGTGCTTCTTATGATATCGGTTACGGTGGTCTCGACCACGTTATCGCTTCTGGTGAGGATGTAAACGTATTTGTTATCGATACTGAGGTTTACTCTAACACAGGTGGTCAGTCATCAAAGGCAACTCCACTTGGTGCTATCGCTAAGTTCGCAGCTGCTGGTAAGCGCGTTCGTAAGAAGGATCTTGGTATGATTGCTACAACTTACGGCTACGTTTACGTTGCACAGATCGCAATGGGTGCTGATCAGGCTCAGACACTTAAGGCACTCAAGGAAGCTGAGGCTTACCACGGACCATCACTCGTTATCGCTTACGCTCCATGTATCAACCACGGTTTGAAGGCTGGTATGGGTAAGAGCCAGGCTGAGGAAGCTAAGGCTGTTGAGTGTGGTTATTGGCACCTATGGCGTTTCAACCCAGAACTCGAGGCAGAAGGCAAGAACCCATTCACACTTGACTCTAAGGAGCCACAGTGGGAGAAGTTCCAGGACTTCCTCAAGGGAGAGGTTCGTTACGCATCTGTTGCTAAGCAGTTCCCAGCTGAGGCTGCAGAACTCTTCCAGCAGGCAGAGGAGATGGCTAAGAAGCGTTACGCTACTTACGTTCGTCAGACTAAGCTTGAGTATTAATATATACTCTTATATAAATTTGAATAACTCAGGGCAACTGCTCTGAGTTATTTTTTTATTTATTGCTGTCAGTTAAAATAGAATTAGTAACTTTGAGACAAGAAAAAAAACAAATACCGGAAGTATTATAATCCCAATATATACCAGCAACTATAAAATTATTATTTTGTATCATGTTTCTCTTTATGTATCCCTAAACAGTATACCTTAATTTTTTTAAATACTTGAAAATTAATAGTTCTATTATCTAAAATATACACCTATAAAATTTTTAATATCGATTATTTATCATTATCTTTACCTCGTCAAAACTAATGTATATGAATAAATTCAACTTTCCTCTATTGCTATTATTGATGTTTTTATATTCATGCACGAATAAGAAAAATTCCGATATAGAAAAGGCCCTGTGTCTTGCCGATATTTATCCTGATAGTACTTTGTCTATACTGGAAGGAATCGATGTCCGAAATTTAGATGAAGAATATCGTGCTAAATATTCATTGGCAAATTATTGGGCAATGGATAAGTGTGGCTACGATATAGATAGTGATAGTCTTATTAGATACGCTTATAACTATTATAACAGGTATGAGAATCCTGTTTCTTTATTATTTAGGCGCACTATGTATTACATGGGCAAGTATTATTCTTTGGTTGACAGTACACAGAATGCAGAGTTTTGCTTTAAGAAATCTATCAAATCAAGCGAAGATTTCAATGACACTTTGACGGAGGTGCTTGCCTCTGAAAAGTTGACAAATATAATGAAACACCATGACCTGAAACAGGCAGAAGAATTGTCGATAAAAGCATTAAATTTATACAGAGAATTCTCTGGCAGAAGTTATGTCAATCTTGTATGGATTATGCTTAATGCAGAAAAATGCCTTGCATACAACCATTTTGAACAAGCTTTGCAAATTGGTACGAAAGCATTAGAACTAGCAAAAATATATGGAGATAGTACGCTGATCTCTGCTGCCCATCAGGATTTAGCTTTTGTCTATAATATATCCGGTAAAAGTGTCGATTGTCTAATAGAAGCTAAGAAAGCTTACTCTACAGCGAAAGAGAAGCATGTCTCTATAACGTTAGCTCTAGCGGATGCTTATTATGAGTTAGATTCGTTGGAAGCAACTAAGGATTTATTGAAAAATTGCAAAACAAAAGCAGGTAGTACAGAATCTTACGGCAAATATGCACTCTTGCAAAATACGGCAATAAAGGAAGGTCAAACTACTATGGCTATTGCATATTCCGATTCGGCATTCAAAAGTCTTGAAAGTGTATACCATAAAGAAATGGCAAATAAAATTGATAATTTCGAAAAACTAATCGAAATGACAAGAACAAATGCTGAAATTAGACATTTATCAAATACAAAAACTATTTTATTTATATGTTCTTTGTTTGTATTCTTCATTATTACACTCAGTTTACTTTATATTTATATGATGTACAGGAGGCACGCGGATGAAAGACTGAAAACTGAACAAAAAATTCGGGAAATAGTTATGGCTAACAAAGATGCTCAAATATCCATTATGAGAAACTATATTTCTGAGAAAATTAGTATAAGGTCTTTACTTAGTCAGATAAAAGAGCATCCTGAAAAGAAGATCAACCTATCAGAAGATGATTGGAACGAGATAGAGATTTTTCTTGAGAGCTCGGAACATTTTTTTGTCAATAGACTGAAAAATCAATATACGATGCTGTCAGAAGAAGATATAAGGCTTTTAATGCTTTTACGTTTAAAGCTACCAGCTAAAAGTCTGGCCATGCTATATGGTATAAGCGAAACATCTGTTAAGCACAAACTTCTTTTGTTTAAGAAAAAAATAGGACTTGAAGGCAATTCTCAGTCATTGAGGTCTTTTGTGGAATCTTTTTAGCAATTTATCCTTAAAGTACACTTATCATAATATATCAGTACACTTTAAAATATGTGTACTAGTTGCTAATGTAATAATATTCAATACTATATAGTTTATAACAATATAAGAAAAATACACCTAAAACACTTTGAGTAACCAATTATAATAACTAATTTTGCAAAACTAAATTTAAGTGAAACAAAAATTAGTTATTATGATTAAAAAACATTTTATTGCTCTTTTCTCTTTGATATGCGCTTGTACATCTACTAGTTTGTATGCAAACGACATCATTATAGAGATAAATGAAATTAAAGAGAATGTCAACTCTCATAACGGAGGTGCTAGAAATATATTACCTTCTGTCATAGTGAGTTTGTGTGATTCAGATCTTCAGATCCAATTTGAATGGTATGATGGTAATGTTACCGCTTCTATTTATAATGAGAGTTTAGAAGAAATTGTCACAGAAAGTTCACTCGTTCATAATAAATCTCAGATAATAATTGATTTATCTTCCTGTTCATCTGGCTCATACATTTTAAGACTATTTATAGGAGATACAATATTTGAAGGTCTCTTTGTATTATAATCAAACATTTGTTTTTTCATACGAAAATAGTATGAATGTAATTCTTCTTGAGTCTAAATGTTTCTAATAGAAGTTATATATATTATATTTCTAATAAAAGACCCAAACGGAAGACGTTACTTTCTCATATAAACAGACCGACTGTCATAAAGGAGCGGAATGCCGAAAAGCTATTTAGAGTAGGCAAGAATACTAATATTATGTAATATGAAAAAGAAAATTACGTTAGTGGCACTTCTTTTCTGTGGCATTTGTACTACATGCTTTGCTAGAGAAGTTTATCGTTTCTTATCATCTTGTGGTATTCCATTTTATATGGATTTAGACAGATTGAGAACTCCTGAAGATTTTGAAGCAATGTACATTATGTCTGACCAAACTCTATGTCCAGAAAATTGGGACATTGATCAGTTTTAATTTTTTTTGTATTGTTGTACCTATTGTTTTTTAGTGCAACAATACAAAGACTTATATCTTAAGATTTATCTAATATGTTTCGAATTCTCATTTCTATTGTTTTCACCTTATTCTCTTTGACTATTGCTGCCCAGACAATAAATACGACAGCAATACAGAGTCTTAAGACTGATAGCATCCACAAGAAAATTGTAGGTAATGCAGATTATTTGGTCGTTTACGATTATTTCTTTACCCCGGATGCTGAATTTTCATTCCAAAAAAGAAAGGGACAAACATTCTTGCAGGTAAGCAACAATTTTAATAGATTCGGTGATTACAATCAGTTGAGATACGATTCTCTGATGGATACATCATTCAAAAAGGGAAATCAGAAGGATCCGAAAGAGGTTGTGCAGAGAATTAATTTGCTAAGACTAGTAAGATTCAATGAGTCTATCTTGTTTAATAAACAGACGAAAAAACTGACAATACAGCGTACTGCCGGTTCGACAACTAAGTATCAGTACGTGGAAGATTGCCCTCAGTTAGACTGGAAACTACTGGATGGAGATACAATAATATCAGACTACCAATGTTTCAAAGCAAGCACAAGGTTGTTTGGTAGAGACTATATTGCATGGTATTGTCCAGAAATCAGTATGCCTTATGGTCCATACAAATTCAATGGTCTTCCAGGGCTAGTGTTGCGCGTAACAGATTCTCTGGGTCATCACGATTTTGTACTTAATGGAATTAAGACCGTTAACGGTTACAATCCTATATATTATTGGAACCGAAAAGACATAGTCAAAACGAGGCGAGAGACTGTGCGCAAGATATATAAGAACTCATGTGACGATCCTATGGAAGCATTGGTTAGTGATGGTTCTGTGATAATAGATGATAATGTGAGAGCAAAGATCAAGGCACACCCTTATAACCCTATTGAATTGGAGTAAAACAATTGAAAAGAAATCTCTTCGTAATACTGACTCTCTTGGCCGGGATATTCCCAAGTATGTCTCAGGAGGTTGTTATCCTGAAATTTGTTGTCAAAGACTCTGTATATCAGCATCCTTTGATCGATGCATCATGCCGAGTGACCTCTCCAGAGAATAAAATACAGAGTTTCGTGCTTTCGGATAAGGACGGAAATGTGTCACTGAGAGCTTATAGAACAGATACTATAGTATTCTCTCTGATTGGATATGAGACTGTCAAGGCTTGTGCAACAAAATTTACAACTCAAAAAATTAATACAATCCTGTTATCAGAGAAAACTCACAAGATAAGAGAAGTGACAATTAAGGCTCAGCCTATAAGAACAAGCAATGATACCATAACATATCTTGCTAAGGCTTTTACGCATCAGGGGGATGTGCATCTTGAAGATATCTTAAACAATCTGCCTGGTGTCAAGGTTTCGGAAAACGGCTATATATCCTATCAAGGAAAATCTATCAATAAGTTCTATATTGAAGGTAAGGACCTGCTTGGCTACAACTACAACCAGGCAACACGAAATCTGCCAGCAGAGGCAATTGCAGCTATTGAGATTCTTGAGAATCATCAACCGACAAAGATGCTCAGAGGAAAAGAACATTCTGACAAGGCAGCTATCAATATCAAGATTGACCAAAATTATAAATCAAGGTTGTTTGGTGAGTTGGAGGCTGGTGTTGGCGGTACTCCAATCATATGGGATAACAGATTGTTCCTAACAAGCGTCGGTAAAAAGAATCAAATGCTCTTTACAGGAAAAATGAACAATATCGGTATAAACCTTTCCTCTGAGACTAGCGAGCATTTCGACATTGAAGACGTTGACGCCTATGAACCGATACCGCCTGGTCTTCTCTCATATCCAAGTCAGTTCGAATCTATTGAACAGAAAAGATATTTGCATAACAAATCATATTCTGGAGGGTTGAACTATCTTTCTTCTTTTTCTGAAGACGCATCTTTTCGCCTTAATGTATTGACATATTCAGATCATTCTACATATCAGAATTTTTCCAAATCAATCTTTGGTGGATCACAGACGGTTGAACTAATTCAACAAAAGATTATTCCAGTCAATGAATTCTCTGTCCAGCCGGTTATGAAATATGAGCTTAATGGTAACAATATGTTTGTTTCTGATGAACTGAAACTCTCTGTTAACCGTTATTCATCTGCAGGTTCAATAATTAATAACAATGTTTTGGTTGAACTAAACCAGAAGAGTCGTCCAACGTATATACAGAATTATTTCTCTATGTCATTCCCTGTTGGACAACAGTATATGCAGATCAAGTCTCATCTGCGCTATTTCGACAGGTCTGAATCCTTTGACGTCTCATCAGATACAATAATTTTCGATAATATTGCAGAGAGATACTCAAGAAGGTCTATGTCCTCTAAGAACATCTTGACTACATCATTGCCTTTATGGAACAATAGCCTTAAATTATCTATCAGACATTATTTCTTGAATTCAGAATATGATTATGATGGCGTTGTATCGTCTATACAATCTAAATTGAAAATCTCACCAACGTATATTATGAGATTTGGAACTACAAGCATTCTATCTCTTGCACTTCCTATTACAGTAATTAACTCCAGCAACAAAGAATTTCATAAGACAACAGCAGATAGAAGCAAGTTAGGAATTGAACCAGAATTGTCTGTAACCCACAATTTCTCTGATAAGTGGAAAGCATACCTTTCTGCCTCTCATGGAAATGACATTTATTCGCCTCTATTCTTATCCCCATTTATGCTGCGCACTTCGTATCGTACTAACTTCTATAACGATTACGAAAAAATATATTTAGTGGAGCATAATAGAGTTAATCTGAATGTAGGTTATAGAAATTTAGCCACAATGCTGTTTGCCAATGTAAATGCATCATTTACAGATGAACGGAATGAATGCTATATTGATTATAGCCATGCTGAAACGATGACATTAACTAAGATTGTAAAGGGTGAAAACCATAGCCGCCGTTATCTTCTGAATGCATCACTTGATAAAAGTTTTCCAGAAACTGGATTGTCAATTAAGTCATCGGCAGAATATTCACATTCTGCATTTCTTTTGTCACAGTCTGGAATAGTTGCAAATAATCATTCCAACATTACAAGTGCAACACTTCGTTTAGGATATCAAAAACTGCAGTGGTTGAGATTCATAGCATGCATAAGAGGGTCTTTGTTTTGGGAACATAATCAAGTAGCCAATTCAGATAAATTTAGGCAATTAGAGTTCAACGGTTCAATCTTCATATTTCCTTCTAAGATAATAGAGATAAAACTGTCTGCCAATAACCAGATTAATGAAATAGCTAAATCTCAATTTAAGAATTTCTCTCTTTACGATGCAGATCTGAAATACAATCTCAATAAGTTTTTTCAGTTTTCATTATCGGCAACAAATCTATTTAATACTAAGCATTATATTGTCTTACAAGAGTCTGGTATTGATTCATACTATTATGATCTTCCCTTGCGTGAACGAGGAGTCCTGATGAAGGTGTTAATTAGATTATAAGTTTTCCTTAAATTTGAAACAGATGCACTAATAATGCCTTTTCAACATTTTCTTGGAATTAAAAAAACTCTACGGCAATTATTCCTTCTTTCGGATTCTCTCATCCACGCGCTACGATGACAACTTTTGAATATGGGAATTCCGATCGTAGAGCTACGAAGACAACTCCCGGTGATGAAAGTAGTGATCGTATCACTAAGATGAGTATTCCCGAAAAGGAGAGAGGTTATCGACGCTCGTGGATAAGAACTCTCCTGATTATGATGTCTCAATCGACGACCGACGAAGACTTCTCGGGAATTCCCGTGGACTGATCGACGAGCGTCGAAAAGACTTCCGGACTTCCCGCGGACTGATTGCCGATCGTCGAAGACTTCTCGGGAAGTCCCGCGCTGTAATCGACGCGCGTGGACAATAAAAAAGCTGTGTCAAAACTAAATTGGCACAGCTTTTATCTATATTTCAATTATTGCATTAATTATTTTACATTTTCGACATTGCTTGTTCGAGATCTGCTATAATATCTTCTACATTTTCAATACCAACAGAGAGTCGAACCAAATCTGGAGCAACACCAGCTTCGCGAAGCTGTTCGTCTGACATTTGACGATGTGTATGGCTTGCAGGGTGAAGCACACAGGTTCTTGCATCAGCAACATGTGTTACAATTGAGATGAAATCAAGATTGTCCATGAACTTAATTGCTTCTTCACGAGAACCGTTAAGACCGAATGCAATTACACCGCAAGTTCCATTTGGCATATATTTTTGAGCGAGTGGGTAATACTTATTAGATGGAAGTCCCGCATAATTTACCCAACCGACTTTAGGATTTTTCTCTAGCCATTCAGCAATTTTTTGAGCATTGCTGCAATGTTGTTTCATGCGAAGAGCTAATGTCTCAAGACCAAGGTTTAACAAGAAACAGTTTTGTGGAGCTGGAATACTACCGAGGTCTCGCATCAACTGTGCTGTTAATTTAGTCATATAAGCCATCTTTCCGAAGGCTTTTGTGTATGTTAATCCGTGGTAACTTTCATCTGGTGTCGTAAGACCTGGGAATTTTTCAGCATATTTATCCCAGTCGAAGTTTCCACTATCACATACACAACCTCCAACCTGAGTTGCATGTCCATCCATATATTTTGTCGTAGAATGAGTAACAATATCGCAACCCCATTCGAATGGACGACAGTTGATTGGTGTGGCAAATGTATTATCAATAATTAGTGGTACACCATGTTTGTGTGCGATCTTTGCAAATCTTTCGATGTCGAATACATTACCGCCAGGGTTAGATATTGTTTCACCGAAGAAACATTTGGTATTTGGCTTGAAACATGCTTCAATCTGTTCGTCACTCCAATCCTGATCAATAAATGTACATTCGATACCCAACTTCTTCATTGTAACACCAAAGAGGTTGTAAGTACCGCCGTAAATGCTGTTGCTTGTGATAAAATGATCTCCAGCCTGACAAATATTGAATACTGCATAGAAGTTTGCAGCCTGTCCGCTTGAAGTTAACATAGCACCAACACCACCTTCAAGAGCATTGATCTTTTTTGCTACTGCATCATTTGTAGGATTTGCGAGACGAGTATAGAAATAGCCGGAATCCTTTAAGTCAAACAGACGAGCCATTTGATCGCTTGTATCATACTTGAATGTTGTTGACTGATAGATTGGCAACTGCTGTGGTTCACCTTTTGTAGGTTTCCATCCACCATGAATGCAGATGGTTTCGAGATTCTTTTTCATATTTTTTCTTTAAACATTTTAATTTTAATGTGCAAATATAATTATAATATTGTTATAAAGCGCTTTTTAAGTCATATTATTTTGAAATATAGATATGATTTTATATCTTCGCATATTATTGAATAAAGATAAATTATGGAAACAAAAGTTAATGAAACTCAAACCCCAAAGAAAGAGGTGACTGTATGGTCTGTATTTTGGGGATTATTGATGGCTGTTGTGTTCAGTGCAGCTGCTGCTTATCTAGGTCTTAAGGTTGGTCAGGTTTTTGAGGCTGCAATTCCTATCGCTATTATTGCTGTCGGTTTGTCAAGTGCTACCAAGAGAAAGAATGCTTTGGGTGAGAATGTAATTATTCAAAGTATTGGTGCTTGTAGTGGAGTTATTGTTGCTGGTGCAATTTTTACATTACCAGCTTTATATATAATTCAGGCAAAGCATCCTGAAATTACCGTAAGTTTCATTCAAGTCTTCCTTTCTTCGCTTTTAGGTGGTATATTAGGTATCTTACTACTTATTCCTTTCCGCCGTTATTTTGTTTCCGACAAAGAAGGAAAATATCCATTCCCTGAAGCTACCGCAACTACTCAAGTGTTAGTTTCTGGAGAAAAAGATGGTTCACAAGCTAAACCATTGTTGATTGCTGGTATTGTTGGTGGACTTTTTGATTTTGTTGTATCAACATTTGGCGCGTGGGCTGAAGCATTCTCAACTCGTGCAATAGCTGGTGGAGCTTATCTTGCAGATAAAGCTAAGTTGGTATTTTCTATTAATACAAGTGCCGCCGTATTAGGGTTGGGTTATATCGTTGGATTAAAGTATGCTGCTATTATTTGTGCAGGTTCTGCTTTAGTTTGGTTTGTTCTTGTTCCACTTCTCCCATTCTTCGGTGATAATATGCTAATGACATTAAATCCTACTTTTGATATTTCAATTGATGGAAGTGTCTATGATATGTCACCAGAGGTAATTTTCAAAACTTTCGCTCGTCATATCGGCATTGGTGGCATTGCGATAGCTGGCCTAATAGGTATTGTAAAACAATGGGATATCATCAAAGGTTCTGTTACACTTGCTGGTAGAGAATTAAGAGGTTCTTCGAAAAATGATGGTTCAGCTATCGTTGATCAGACTCAACGTGATATTTCTATGAAGATTATTGCTTTTGGTGTAATCTTCGCGATAATAGCAACATTTATTTTCTTTTATGTTGGAGTGGTAGATTTCAATCTTCTTTATGCAGTTGTTGGAATTCTTGTTATTGGAATAATTTCATTCCTTTTTACAACAGTAGCTGCTAATGCGATTGCAATTGTAGGTACTAATCCAGTTTCAGGAATGACACTTATGACCTTGATCCTAGCTTCAGTTATTATGGTTTCTGTAGGATTAAAGGGATCTTTCGGTATGGTTGCTGCTCTTGTCATGGGTGGTGTTGTTTGTACCGCACTTTCGACAGCAGGAGGATTTATTACAGACCTTAAGATTGGTTACTCGTTAGGAACTACTCCAGCTAAACAAGAGACTTGGAAATTTTTAGGAGTATTAGTTTCTGCTGCTACAGTCGGCGGTGTTATGATTATTCTCAATAAGACATATGGATTTGTTGGCGATAACGCACTTGTTGCTCCTCAAGCTAATGCAATGGCTGCTGTTATTGAACCATTGATGTCAGGTACAGGTGCTCCTTGGTATTTATATGCTATTGGTGCAGTTTTAGCTTTGGTTTTGAACTATTTCAAAGTTCCAGCACTTGCTTTTGCTTTAGGTATGTTTATTCCAATGGAACTTAATGCGCCACTTCTTGTTGGAGGTGCAATCAATTGGTATGTAACAACAAGATCTACATCTACAGAATTGAATACTTCTCGCGGAGAATTTGGCACGCTTCTCGCTTCTGGATTTATTGCAGGCGGAGCTCTTATGGGTGTAGTTTCTGCTGGAATCCGTTTTGCAGGATTTGAATTTGACAATTCTTCTTGGTATACTTCTGTAGGTTCTGAATGGCTTTCTTTTGCAATGTATGTTGCTCTGATAATATTTATGATACAATATACAATGAAGAAGAAATAATATATGCAAAACAACAATTTATTATATCATCTTATTGCAATTTTAATTGTCGTTGTTTGGGGTACAACATTTGTTTCGACTAAAATACTTTTGTTGAATGGATTAACTCCAGCGGGTATATTTGCAATCAGATTCTTTATTGCCTACCTCGGACTTGTGATTATTTCGCATAAACGAATGTTCTGTAAGAATCTTAAAGATGAGTTACTTGTTGTTTTGCTTGGTTTATTTGGTGGTAGTATGTATTTCCTCACGGAAAACATGTCCTTAAATTATACGACTACCACCAATACATCGCTTATTGTTTGTAGTTGTCCATTATTCTCAACATTGTTGATTTGTTATTTTTTCAAAACAAAGTTGACTAAATCCCAGATTTTAGGAGATGTTTTTGCATTCCTAGGAATGGCTATAGTTGTATTGAATGGACAATTTGTATTACATCTATCACCAATAGGAGATATGTTGGCATTTGGAGCATGTTTATGCTGGGCGTTTTATTCGCTTATTATGCGTTTGCTTGTCTCTAATTATTCTTCAGTATTTATTACTCGTAAGGTTTTTGGTTACGGACTTTTGACAATCATCCCTTGGTTTTTGTTTAGACCAGAAGATTCACCAATAAATATTGATTTTACTAATCCGTTACTTTGGGGAAATATCTTATTTCTTAGCCTTGTAGCATCACTCACTTGTTATAGCCTTTGGACTGTATGTCTTAAACGTCTTGGCGTTATCGCTGCTACAAACTATGTTTACATTAATCCTATTGCTACAGTAGGAGCAGCAGTCGTTATTTTAAATGAACAGATTACTATTTGGTTTATTCTTGGTTCGTTATTAATTTTAGCCGGATTATGGTTGCATAACCGCAATTAGAATTTATATGTAATTTCGCCTAAACTTAAGCCATAACAACCGTTTTGTACAACTGGTATTTGATTGCCGTCTAAATCCGTCGCATATTTAATATCTTTTAAAGTTGTATGGGAATGTCCTCCAACAAATAGATCAACGTTTCTGATATTCGGAATCAATCTCATATCTACATCAAAGCCAAGGTGAGATAAGCAAATTACAAGATCACATTGCTCTTTTACCTTTAGTATTTCTGCGTATTTGTTTAGAGTCTCAGTATTGTCAAGTTTTGTTATTTTATTCGCAATAGTAGCAGCGACACATGTCTTGATATCTACAAGCATACCAATAATGCCAATTTTCTTACCGCCTCGTTTGATTATTGTGTATGGCTGAATATACTTTCCTGGTTTTTCAGATCCCCAATCATAGTTTGCACAAACTATAGGACATTTAATTTTTTTTAATCGCCTAGCGAGTTCCTCCATATCATTATCAAACTCGTGGTTGCCGATAGTTATACAGTCATATTTTAAGGCATTTATTATGTCAACTTCAAGATCGCCTTTAAGTACTGTAAAGTAGGATGTTCCTTGGCTGAAATCTCCTGCATGAAGCAATAATACATTATTCTTTCCATTCGCATTACGGATACTATCTATCATTGTAGCTCTCTCAATGACTCCTCCATTCCCTTTGTCGCTACCTGTTCGCTCTGGTTCAATATGGCTATGTGTATCATTCATATGGAGTATAGTCAACGATTGCGCCTTCAGACTATATCCTATATAAAATAAAGCAATAATGTATATTAATTTCTTCATAATATTGTTATCCTGCCATCTTTCTTATATTCGATTTTGTTTCCCAGCTTTGTTTGTTGTTCAACATACTGAAGCATTGCATCCATTATCTTAACTTTCGTGTCAAATCCTTCTATTGCATATTGTCCGAAACGGAACCAACCTTTACCTTCCATAAGAAAATTCAAAGTAGCAGCTCCATAAATTTTGTCATCAGCAATTGATTCCTCGTTTATAGTTGCTGAGACCAGTTTGTTATCTTTGAATACAGCATGGATACCACCTATAATTTCCATGCGTCCAGTTGCCATATTTGTTAATATCTTCTTAATGCTTTTTCCATTGATTGTAAAATAATAAAATGAATTTGCGAAGGGAAACATTGACATTATATCATCTCTACAAATATCACCTTTTGGCATGTCTGCTCGAATTCCTCCAAAATTAGCAAAACCAACATCTACATGTTTCCCTGTTATTTCTTCTGTCTTTGCCATCAGAATGTCAACGAACCAATTAGATAATTCGCTTTCTGGTCTGTGTTTTGACATGGCTTTCGTGCTATAACCAATAATTTCCTTCACGGATTCCATGTTCGGTTGAACTTTTATGATGGCTTTGGCAACCTTGCGAGATGAAGTCTTCTTCTTATAGCGTTTCCCGTTAGGAGAGTAGTAAGACTTGAATTTTTTCACTTTTCCCATACTCTCTTCTGTTTTATTCGCAGGACCTTGTGTAACACCTGTAATATGCCCATTTACATCGTGTCTTTTCCATGAAATGTCCTGAGCGTATATGGATGAAATAAAGAATGTGAAAACTGAAAAGAGAAGATACTTCATCTATTTATAATTAATTTGGATTCCTTATTATTCTGGATATTGCATAGTGATACAATGAAGAGATCCATGCTGACGAATAAGAATCTGGCAATCGACACCAACAATTTCTCGGTCAGGAAATGCTTCTTTTAATATTGACATTGCAATATTATCATTATTCGGTTGACCGTATGTCGGCATTAATACAGCACCATTCATGATTAAAAAATTAGCATATGTAGCAGGAAGACGGAAATCATTCTCGTCTTCATCAAAAATCGGATTTGTCATTGGAAGAGGAAGTAGTCTGTAAGGCTTGCCTTCTTTTGTCCGCATAGCTTTTAGTTCTTCTTCCATCAAACTTAGTTCAGAATAATGTTCATCATTCGTATCTTTACACTGAACGTAAACAATTGTATCGTTCGGACACAGTCGTGCAAGAGTGTCTATGTGTCCGTCTGTGTCGTCACCTGCAAGGTATCCATGATTCAACCAAAGTACACGTTCTGCATAAAGCGTTTTGTGCAACATTTGTTCTGCTTCTTCTAAAGAATAATAGTTCCTGTTAGGAGCAAGTAGACAAGATGCAGTTGTAAGTATTGTACCTTTACCGTCAGATTCAACAGATCCACCTTCAAGAATAATTCTCCGGTTATCTTTATATATAAAATCTCCTTCAAGATGACTGAATATTCTTTCGTTAATCTGATTGTCCAAGTCTGAGGCGAACTTCATTCCCCAACCATTGAATCCGAAGTCATTGACAACACGTTTGCCGTCTTCCTTAGTTGTAATGAAGGCGTGATCTCTAGCCCAAGTATCGTTGGTCTCAATTTGTATAATCTCAATATTGTTAAGATTTATATCATTAATAGTATTAAGTTGATCAACAACACTTGAAGGATCGGGTGTTACTATTTTAAGTTTTTCTCTCTTTGCAATTTCTTTTGAGAGATTCTTATAACATTCATTAGCTTTTTCCAAGTATGGTTGCCAATCTGTATTAATATGAGGCCAAGCGATTTGTACGAAACATTGAGGCTCCCATTCAGCAGGAAATCTATTCATTCTTTATATATTGTTTATCGAAAATATTATCTAAATAGTTTTTTATCTTTTTAATAATTTTATTGATATTTTCTTTTTTATTGCGTATCTTAACTTTTTGGAAGTCTTTGTTATTTCTTGTGGATTATTCTCATCTAGTTTTTTAAGCAAATCTTTAGCCTTTGTTTGTAGCATTATCAGTGTCGATGCAGGACTTGGGCAAACATAAGCTTCCTCTGCGCCATCCATTTGTATGTTACAATCTATGAGGGTAGATGTGGTAAAATATGTTAGATATTCTCCACGAAATATAAACCTTACATTATATTGATTATTCCATAGTTCTTTATGATTTTCGTAAAAATCATTTGGTGTAGTCCAGAACCGGGTTTGCGGGACATTCTTATTATATGGATCTCCTGGCTCTATAAATAAATCACCCCAAGGCATCCTGTTAGCGATGTCTATATCTAGGTTTGTTATATATTCTTTAAGCCGATTTATATCGTAATCCATTTGATTTATGTCGAAAATATTGATACAAAGTTATTGTTTTTTACGATATAATCAAATTATTATTCAATAAAGTATATTTTTGCAATCTACTTATCTGTTTTTCATAATAAATAATTATATTTGCCATTATGAAAAGTAAAATTAAGTTCATACAAAGACATCTTTTTTGGATTTCTGTTTTCTTGTTTATACTGTTTATGTGCTTTTTCAGCGACCATAGTTACTATGCACTGAAAACAATAGAACATCAACAAGATCAGATAAGAGATGAGATTGCTTCCTATCGTGATAGTATAGCTCAATATGAAGCACATATTGAAGAGGTGAGTGGCAATACAAAAGAACTTGAGAAGTTCGCTCGTGAGAAGCTAATGATGAAGAAGAAGAATGAAGATGTCTATATTATAAAATGAAATATTTTATTTATACCGCGTATACATTTGTCGTTATAGCAGCCGTTTCATATATGTTATTTCATCAATATGCCTCTCATTTGATGATTGTTGGTTGTGCAATATTGTTTATTTCTCATTTTGCAGAAAGGTATGAAGGGAAAAATATACGACTAAAACGTTTATATTTCATACGTCACGTAATAGGCGTTCTATATGGATTGTCTGCTTATTTTATGTTCCAGCAATCGAATAATTGGATTGTCTTTCTATTCCTTTCAGCTATACTTGAAATATATACTATTTCGGTAATTAATAAAGAAAGTTCAAAATAACTATCTTTTTGAATATAAAAACTAAAACCCAGCTCGATTAAGAAGGTCGAACTGGGTTAGTTTTTGTGTAGTAGTATTGGATTATACTAATTACTTGAAGAGTGGACTTGGATATGTTCCGTTATCTGCAAGTTCCTGGAATTTAGCAACTACTGCTGGACGATCTGTTGCATATGTTACACCAAACCATTTGCTTGGAGTATCGAGAACCTTGCATGTTGCCTTTCCTGTGTTGATAAGAACATCAATCATAAGAGGAATAAAGAATTCGCTCTTGAGTTCCTGTCCGTGTTCTGTCAAGAACTGCTTGAAGTATTCTTCAGAGTGCTTGAAATAATCAGGAGTAAGTGCCCACATATTCATAGAAACTGGAGTGTTCTCTGCGAGATCACCCTTTCCGTCTTCTTCAATGAAACGGATAACACCATCTTCTTCGCGAATAATCTTTGTGCGTTCTGTAACCTTTGTAAGGAATCCTTCATCGTTGGTTTCGCATACGCCACGAGCAACTGTTCCGCCTTCAGACAAAGTATTGCTTACTCGATATCCAACCATTGCATATTTGCCTTCTGTACCTTCAATAGATGTGAGATAGTCTGCAAGTACCTTGAATGATTCACTTCCATAATAGTCATCGGCATTAATTACGGCAAATGGCTCTTTGATCACATCTTTACCCATAAGTACTGCATGATTAGTACCCCAAGGCTTTTCACGACCTTCAGGAACTGTAAAACCAGCAGGTAGGTTATCAAGATCCTGGAAACAAAGCTCTACAGGAATACGGCTTTCATACTTTGAAACAATTTTATCACGAAAATCCTGTTCAAAAACTCTACGGATAACAAATACTACTTTACCGAAGCCTGCCTGAATAGCATCATAGATAGAGTAGTCCATGATTGTTTCACCATTTGGTCCAAGACCATCAAGCTGTTTGAGACCACCATAACGGCTGCCCATACCAGCTGCAAGAATAAATAATGTAGGTTTCATTTTATAAAAATTAATGTTCTAAAGTTAGTTTTATTTGTACAAATATAACAATTTTATAACTTTGTTGGGTTAAAATATGTGTTGTTTTTCATTTTTTTCAAGACAAATATATTGAATTGTAGAAAAAATACCGATATTTGCAGTGATAATTAATATAAACAATTAAAAAGACAGCCTATCGAAACACTCTACGCATTATAAATTCTAAAATTTAGACAGATGAAAAATCTATCTGACGAGCAACTTATTGTTCGTTTTGCGCAGGGTGAAAATGAAGCATTCGACGAATTGTTGAACCGCTATAAGAATAGTTTATATAACTATATCAATTCTATTATCCAAAATAGAGATTTAGCGGAAGATATCTTTCAGGATACTTTCACCAAAGTTATTATTAAGATTAAATCCGGGCAATATCAAGAGTCTGGACGTTTTTCCTCATATCTTTTTCGTATCGCGCACAATAAGATAATTTCGATTTATCGCCAAGAGCAAACTGTTTCGCAAATAAATGAATCGGATGTCGAATATGATCTGTTTAGTAATAAAGAGATTTGTGACAGCTTTGACGAAGTAATACCTTCGCTTGAAGAATCAATGTGTCACAATCAGATTTTGAACGATATCCGTCGTATGATTCATTTTTTGCCTGAAAACCAAAAAGAAATCATTTTGATGCGTTTTTATAAGGATATGAGTTTCAAAGAAATTGCTGATATATTAAATATTAGTATCAATACTGCGCTTGGACGAATTCGTTATGCGTTGATTAATATGAGGAAACTGGCAGAAGAGCATAATATTTCTCTTGCAGTATAATATTTGTTCCGTCCACACAATAAATAAAGCAGCTTTGCGTTCTTATATTAAGAGCGTTAAGCTGCTAATTATTTAATACATTATGTATATTTGCCTATGACGGAAATCTTTACTTCTTTATCAAAACAAATCAGGAAAAACATCAAACAAACAGGCCCTAGCAATGAGACAATTGCATCGCTTATGTTATTTGCCAGATGCTATAATCCTCAGAAAATTGAAGGTTCTACAAACATCTTTTGACCTGCAAATCCATCTAGGTCTTGTAAAGTAAGACCATATTTCAAATTCAATAGTTGAATGTGAGATATATTATCAGAAAGAAGATGTTCGTAATTATCAATTTGTTCTGCAATTTCCGGTGCAATTAAAATAACTTTGTTGCTGGACTTGCAGTTTTGTTTTGTCTTAATTGTTACAGGAATCTGTTTCCTCATAGAATCAACATAGTAACGGAATCCTCCTAGATTGTTTGTGAATCTTTCAATACGATCAATGATCGTAAGTCCAAGAACAGGCGGAATTGAGCAGTCTTCGATTCTAGAGTCAATATATTTATCTATTTTTTCATTGAATTCCTGTCGAACTTGTGATAGAAGTGCATCTCCTTCACAGATTTGATTACTTGACAATAATTGGAGGATATTTACATATTCTGCCAAAAGATTTTCTTTGTCTGTTTCAATGACAGTCATTGTCTGCGCAAGATCTTTCTCTCCAAATATTCCATATAAAGAACTTGGATTGGTGTCTTTCACAAGTGTTTCGACAGATGCTAATGCCTCGTCAAAGATGTTTTGATACATATCACATCTTTCTATGAGACTCGAGATTTCAGGAATCAGTTCGTTCAGCAACTTGATTGCAAAATCACAACCTGGGACAATTGTCTTCTGGATATAAAAATTGGTTAGGACTTCTCTGTATTTTGTGAGAATCTGAGAATCTTTACCCATCATTCTGCTGAAGATATTAAGACCATTCCATTGATCCTTTATATCCATCAGTTCCTGTTCGATTTCAATTGTCTCCTTTAATTTCTCTGTTTTGAGATTCTGGATTTCCATTACTTTAAGTTGGAGCGCATTGATCAAACCTCTTACGATAGTTTTTTGTGCGTCAGGAGTAAATGGGTATTTCTGAACTTCTTGAGCAAAAACTTCTGTGATTATTGTCGACAATACAGTATTGTATTGTGTTGTCTTCTTGCTTTCAAGTTTGAAAAAATATTCAGTTCCTATTTCTCGGAATCTTCCTTGGTATAAAGTATCTGTACGCTGTCTGATCTTTAATAACCAATCTTCTTTTGGATAATCAGAAAGTCCGTGAAGCTGCAACTCTACATTTTCATTCCAAAATGATTCAACGGTAGTCCATTGACTATTGTCTTCAGAACTCAGCCTTATAAACATATCATCCTGAAGACATGCACGAGATGTCTGTAGAGGAACATTCGAAAGAATCTTATTGACGACTTCGTTGCAGAGTTCTATCTGGGTGTCATTATAATAGACTTTTGATTGTTTTAATACACAATCTATATAATAATGATGAAGGAATGTTCGTGTTTCTTGTTCTGGATAATACAAACCTTTTGTATTGAACGCACCAAAGATAGGAGGGAAGTCTATTGATACAGCAGGAATATTGTTATCTTCTTCTGTAAATAGTTCTGTTTGTTTAACAGGAAGTCTTGAAGATAATCTGTCAAACGATATGTTCGAATGAGTAATGTTGAAGATAAATTCCGCTAAAGATTTTTGTGAGTAATCGTTATAAAGGAAGATTGTAGAAAGAAGACGGCAATCAATATGGTCGGAAACAGCATTGTTGATTTCTACAAGATTTCTCCACACTGTTTTCTTGCACTCGTCGCTTACCTCTCCTAGGTCAGGAATCATGCAATATGCGAAAGAAGGATAATGATGATCAAAATCTGCTGTGAATGTCTTGCGTATAAGATGAAGAGTATTGATGCATGTCGATCCTTCTTCTTCACGCAAAAAATTAGCACAGATATGGAATGTTATATCTTCGTCATTATTCTGCTTATTTCGTAGGAGTGTTACTTCATGAAGTAGTTCTCTTTCATCTAGAGGCTTAGTGAGAAAAAGCAATGTCGCATTTCTTCGATACAGTGACTCTGTAGCAAAGAGACGATATACTGGATTATCAAGTCGTGATTGATAATAGTTTAAGAAAATTATGAGATGTTTCAATTTTGTTGCTTCTTAGTCATCATTTCCTGATAACAGTTACGACACAAAGGTTCATATTCCTGCATTTCTCCAAGTAATACTTGCTGATTACTGTTGGCTGTACGGAAAGAGTAGTTCGCTAAGTTTCCGCAATGTACGCAAATTGCACGAGTCTTATATACTTCGTCGGCGATAGCAAGGAGATTAGGCATAGGACCAAATGGATGACCAAGATAATCCATATCTAACCCAGCTACAATTACTCTAATGCCCTGATTTGCTAGTTTGTTGCATACATCGACAATACCATCGTCAAAGAACTGAGCTTCGTCTATGGCTATTACGTCAAATCCTTGAGACATAAGTAAAATACTGTATGAATTCTCGACAGGTACAGCAGAATGAGCATGACGATTATGAGATACAACATCTTTGTCGCTGTATCGAACATCAATTGTCGGCTTGAAGATTTCGACGTTCTGCTTTGCGATTTTTGCACGACGAATTCTCCTTATTAATTCTTCTGTCTTTCCTGAGAACATGGAGCCGCAAATTACTTCTATGCCTCCGCGTCTAGATGGTTCTTTGTAATTATCTGTATTATTCATATATTGTAAATTTTATTCTCTTGGCATTGCAGAAACAACATTGATTGTGAAATCTCCGATTCTTTCACATTCCTTTATTATGTCCATAAAGAGTGTACTTTGTTGGAAGGAGATAGTTTGTTTGTCGATTTGTTCGAGTGTCGATACTCGTAACAGATTTCTGAGATTATTTATTTCATCTTCAATGTTATATGCTCTATTGATCATTGTCTCTGTGGCTTCTTCCTTCTCAATACAGTTAACAAGATGAAGAAGTGCTGCATCGACTAATCCGAACATTTTTGAGATATTTTTCTTAGTTTCAATATCGAATGTAATTCCTTGTTCGCTTCGATGCTTTATTGTTATTGCAAGATGTTCAATGGAATCTGCAATGCTCTCCATTTCGTCAATCATTTTGAAAATGGCAAAAGTAAGTTGCTCACCGTCAAAGCTTGATACTGAAGTGCTTATTTTTCTAAGAAAATCGGCAATCTCTTCTTCAGCATTATCGCTTTCTTCTTCAAGTTCTTTTACCTGGTTATATAGATTGATCAGTTTCGCACTACCATTAGGTTCAACTGACATGCTTCTGACAAGACCGAACATCTTGTATGTTTCCTTAGCATATGATACAGCTTCTTGTTTAGCTTGAGAAAGAGCTATTTCTCCCGTGCCAATCATTCCGGAAGAGATATATTGAAGTTTGAATGGTTCTTTGTCGTCTCCCTTTTTACTAATCGCCCAAGTTACAGCCTTTTCAAAGTATCGGGTGAACCATACAAACAATAAAAGACTTATTATATTAAATAATGAGTGGAATATTGCGATAGATAATTCTGGATATTTGACTTGGATTAATTCAATAACATAATCGAAAACGGCAATGCACCATATTGCGCCAAGAATATTGAAAAGAAGATGGCTCAATGCGGTTCTTTTTGCCATTGCATTTGCTTTGAAAGATTTATATAAAGGATTTATGCATGTTCCAATATTAGCGCCAATCAAAAAGGCACAAGCAATTAGCAATGTTATGCTTCCGTTCATGCATAGTGTAACAGCAAGACAGAACGAAACGCTTGAGGCAGTAAATATTACAGTGCAAATTATTCCAATCAATACATACAAATAAATATTACTGCAGTATTGTAGGAGATTGATTTGTGGCGAGTACTGCATCATAATATTTATGCTGAATAAAATGAGAGAAATACCAATTATCAGTTCTCCCAAAGAACTTCTTTCGCGTTTGTTGGAATTGTAGAGTGGTAATCCTATTGCAAACAACGGCAATGCGTAGATTGACATTCCGAAATGGAATCCAAAAATTGTAGCTATCCAGGTTGTTACAGTTGTGCCAACATTGGCACCCATAATAACAGCAATAGCTTGTGCTAAAGATATTAACCCAGCATTTACACAGGAAACGGCAGCCACAGTAGTTGCTCCGGAACTCTGCAAAAGAGCAGTGGTAATGAATCCGGAAAGAACAGCATAGAACTTGTTTCCTTTAATGTCCGATATGATACCTCTGAGATGATCACCAGCAAGAGTTTGAAGTCCATCACTCATAGTTCTGATGCCATAGAGAAACATCCCTATGGAACCTAGAAAGATAAATATTTCAGTGACAGAACAATTCATGATTTTGCTGTGCTTTATCAAACGCAAAGATAATAATAATTGCAAAAATACCAAATAATATGACAGTAATTTTTCGTAATTTGTATGAAAAAAGTAGCGTTTTCTTTACATCTAAATAAATATTTAAATTTTTCCTTGGTATTTGAAATTAATCTTGTTATATTTGCATATAATTTTATGAAATTTTGAAACAAAGTATGACATTTACAGAACTCGCAAATCCTATTTTTGTTCGTGCTATCGATGATTATCATGTAACAGATAGCGTAGAAACACCTATTAATAATCCATACGAAGAAGGAAGCATTGAAAATAGATTATATTTAAAGTGTTGGATAGATACTGTTCAGTGGCATTTTGAAGATATTATTCGTGATCCTCAGATTGATCCTGCTGCAGCATTGGTTTTGAAGCGTCGCATTGATAAGAGTAATCAGGATCGTACAGATCTTGTAGAACAGATAGATTCTTATTTCCGGGATATTTATTCTTCTGTCAAGGTTTTGGACAATGCAACTATTAATACAGAAAGTCCTGCTTGGGCAGTTGATCGTTTATCGATTCTTGCTCTCAAGATTTATCACATGAAAGAGCAGGTTGAGCGTAAGGATGCTTCAGCAGAACACCTTCAGAAGTGTCAGGCAAAACTTGATGTGCTTCTTGAGCAACAGGTCGACCTTTCTTCTGCTATTGATCAATTGCTTGCTGATATCGAAGCAGGTAAGAAATATATGAAGGTATATCGTCAGATGAAGATGTATAACGATCCAAGTACAAATCCTGTTTTATACAAGAAATGATAAAATCTCAGCATCTTCTCATTACCCGCTTTTCTGCTTTGGGTGATGTTGCAATGCTTGTGCCAGTAGTTTATTCTTTGGCTAAACAATATCCTGATTTGAGAATTACGGTTCTCAGTCAGGATTTTATTCGTCCTTTATATTCTTCGCTGCCTTCAAATGTAGATTTTATCGGAGCAAATGTGAAGAAGGATTATAAAGGAATATTTGGGTTAATCCGATTGTTCAAAGAAATTAAGGAAAAGAATCAATTCACTGCTGTTGCTGATATGCACGATGTGCTTCGTACTAAAGTGCTTCGTCTTCTTTTCACATTAAGTGGTGTTAAGACAAAGCATATTGATAAACATCGTTCAGGTAAGAAAGCGTTGTGCAGATCCAATAACAAACGCTTTGTGCAACAGCCGACCTCATTCGATAATTATAAAGAAGTATTATCAAAACTCGGTTATTCTGTTTCTTTAGATTTTGATTCTATAATTCCTGTTGATCAGCAAGTTGCCAAAGATGTTAATTCTATAGGAATAGCTCCATTTGCTGCTCATAAAGGAAAGATTTATCCTCTTGAAAAGATGTCTGAAGTAATACGTTTGCTTATTGCAAAAGGAAAGAAAATTTATCTTTTTGGTGGAGGAAAAGATGAAATGGAAACTTTCCATAATTGGCAAGATACATTCGGAAATGATAACGTTGTTGTTGTCGGAGATATTATCAAGAAAGATTTACTTGCAGAGATTCGATTAATGTCTTCTCTCTCTTGTATGATTTCTATGGATTCTGCTAATCAGCACCTTGCATCTTTGTGTGGAACTAGGGTTGTAAGTATTTGGGGTGCAACTCATCCGTATGCTGGTTTTAAGGCATACGGACAATCGGACGATGATTGTATTCAACTTGAAATGCCTTGTCGCCCTTGTTCTGTTTTTGGAAATAAGCCTTGTGCTTTAGGTAATTATCCTTGCTTGAATGGAATTTCTCCTCAGTCTATCGTAAATAAGATCTGATTATTCAAGTTATTTCAACGTCTTTTGCTTTTTGGAAAAATCCCATATCTGCCAAGAGTTAACTACACTTTGAAATAGTAAACAGAAACCTGGACCTATTGCAGATTGTGGATTTAGGAATGACATTGCCATCCAAATACAAAGAACAGTGTTTTTTTGTGCAAGTCCTTGTCCTGCAGCTATTCTGTCGTTATAGATTGTTCCTATACTTTTTCCGATTATAAAATGTATGGAAACTATAACACAAGTAGAGATGCAAATTGCGACAAATACCCATCCTGAGCAATCTGAGTTAACTATTGACCTGATGATTTGTGCAGTATTTACCATTGTGCAAATACCCCATATATAAAATGAATAGTCTTTTGATTTCTCTGCCAGATATTCTTTCACTTTAGGTAAAAGCCACCAAAGCAATAATGCTATGATCAGCGGAACCATAATTGTTGGGAATACTCTTGATAGGATTTTAAGGAATAAGTCGATGAATGATATGTCTATCCCAGGTTCCACAATCGGATAGACTAAAGGTACAGCAATTGCTGTAAATGCAGAAGATATTAAAGTGTATGATGTTGCTGTTGCTGCATTTCCGCCAATCTTTTGTGTAACAACAGCTCCAACAGCTGCCATTGGTCCAATGCAAGTCGCGAGTATTGCTTCAAGTAACGGTTTATATTCAGAATTAGATTCCAAAGTCAGGCAACAAGGAACAATCATTGCGACTTCTGCTGCTTGAATCAGAATTAACCAAAGATGCCAACGGCGTGGTTTGAAATCTTTTGGTTCAATTTTACAATAAGTAAAGAATAGGATGATGAAGATAAGCGACGGAAGAATAATTGGAATGTAACCGACCAAAAATTCTTTCGCGTCATGTAAGAATGAGAGTTGCGTGAAAAGTAAATAACCAAGAACGCCCAAAAACATTGAGATTGGTAGCGTCCAGTCTTTTAGTATTTGTTTCATTATTAAATATTAGTACCCCAATTTCTCGGGGCACTAATTATATAATATTTAACTTAATAGAAAATCATTGTAAGACAGTAGCCTACAATAGTTGAAACGATTACTGAAACAAGTCCAGGAAGCATGAATGAGTGATTCAAGAGATACTTTCCGATAACAGTTGTTCCAGATCTGTCGAAGTTAACTGTTGCAATATCTGAAGGATAATTCGGGATGAAGAAATATCCGTAAACAGATGGAAGAACACCAAGAAGAACAGGACCAGGCAATCCGAGAGAATATGCCAAAGGAAGCATTGCAACAACAACTGCACCTTGAGAATTTATTAAAACTGAAACTGCAAAGAATGCAAGAGCTATTGACCAAGGATATTGAGTTACAATGTCTCCAAGACCAGCTTTCATCTCGTCCATGTAGTTAGAGAAATATGTATCAGCAAGCCAAGCAATACCATAGATTGCAACAACAGCAACCATTCCTGATTGCCAAACAGCACCTGCAACAGCTTTCTTCGGCTGAGCTTTTGCACAAAGAATCATAAATGCTGCTGCAGCAATCATAACAATCTGGATGATTAGGTTCATTGCCAATGGCTTTGTTACAGGATTTCCGTCAGCATCAAGCTTGCCTGTTGGAAATGAAGGACGGATGTCGCATCCAATAATCTGACAAATAGAGAATAGAACGATGCATGCGAGAGCAATTAGGAAGATGTAAACAGAAAGCTTTGCCTCTTTGCTTACTTCTTTGTCGAGTAATGTTGCAGTATTACCATACATAAATTTGTATGTCTCTGGATCTGCGCAACGAGCCTGGAATTTTGGATCCTTATCAAGATCAAGGCCTCGTTTGTAGCTAACAGCAGATGCGCAAATAAGACCGCAAAGACAAGCTGGAATTGTAATGCCAATAACCTGAAGATTTGTTACTTCAAAGCCATTTGCGGCAGAGATAACAACGAAAGATGCTACAGCAGCTGCAATTGGCGAACATGTAATACCAACTTGAGAAGCAATACTTGCAACACCACAAGGACGTTCTGGTCGAATACCTTTCTTTAATGCGATATCACAAATGATAGGCATAAGAGTATAAACAACATGTCCTGTTCCTACCATAACAGTAAGGAAGAAAGTACAAAGAGGAGCAAGGAAAGTGATGCTGTCTGGATGTTTTCTGAGCAGTTTTTCAGCGAGCTGAATCATCCAATCCATACCGCCTGCAGCTTGAAGCATACCTGCGCATGTGACTGCTGCAATAATGATGTAGATAACATCAGTTGGAGGCGTGCCTGGTTTCATTTGGAAACCAAATACAAGGATAGCCAATCCGATACCAGAAATTGCACCAAGTGCAAGGCTTCCGTAACGAGAACCTACATAGAGTGCAAGGAGCACTACTAGGAGTTCGATAATCATTAAAATCATAAAATTGTTGTGTTATTGATTAAGTAATATTAATTAGATGTTATTCTTGTTTATAGCATTTATTTTGTTCTGTAGGTTTTACCAATTGAGATATTGAATCCATTGGACATTGTAACACTATGCCCGTCGGTTTCAGTTATTGCTTTCTTATTTATAATATATGAACGATGTACGCGCGAAAAATCCTCATTCAATCTGTTCTCAAATGAACTAAGAGTACCCAAAGTAAGAAGTTTTCTGTTGTCATGCAGTACGATTTTTACATAGTCTTTCAATGACTCAAAGTATATAATGTCATTCAAAGAAATGTTTACGCTGCGCCCTTCGCACTTAATCGTGATAATATCTTGATTTATTCTTTCGTCCAAACTCAACAGTCGGATATTATTCTTTGCCTTTGTTAATGCAGACTCCAATCTTTCGAGCGTATATGGCTTCAAAAGGTAATCTGTGACATTATAATTGAAAGAATCTATTGCATATTGATCGTAGGCTGAAGTGATAATAATCTGAATATTCTTATATCCGAGCATGTTGATCTTTTCCATTACCTGAAGTCCTGTTGCTCCTGGCATTTGAATGTCGAGAAATAGCACTTCCGGCTTTTCTTTCTCAAGCATTGCCAGAAGAGATATTCCATCTTCAAAATGCATACATTGAGTCTCGCCAAGTTTTTGAAGAAACATCTTCAGTTTGGCGGCAGCTAATGGTTCATCTTCGGCAATGAAAATATTAAGCATTTGTGTTGTGTTTATGACGCGCAAAAATACAAAATTATTATGAAATATTGCAGAAATAGATAAAAAAGATTATCTTTGCCACATAATTATTTTGAATTTGGTAAATATCATCATATAAATAATGAAAGTATGTATTGCAGAGAAACCGAGTGTGGCTCAAAGTATAGCCAATATACTTGGTGCAAATACTAGACGACAAGGTTATTTTGAAGGCAATGGATTTCAGGTAACCTGGACTTTCGGCCACCTTTGTTCGCTGAAAGCTCCAGATGAATATGCTCCAGAATGGAAACGTTGGGATATGAATTATCTGCCAATGGTTCCGCCTCGTTTTGGTATTTCTCTGATTGATGATGAAGGTATAAAGAAACAATTTGCTGTTATCGAATCTCTATATGCAAATGCAGAGTGTGTGATAAATTGCGGTGATGCTGGACAAGAAGGAGAATTGATTCAGCGTTGGGTAATGCAGAAGGCAAATGTTAAATGTCCTGTTTATCGTCTTTGGATTTCTTCGTTGACAGATGATGCTATTCGTGAGGGTTTCAAGAATCTCGTTCCTCAGGATAAATACCAAAACCTTTATATGGCAGGTCTTTCTCGTGCTATTGGTGATTGGCTTTTGGGAATGAATGCTACTCGTTTGTATACAATACGTTACGGACATAGAGATCAACAACAGGTAATCAGTATCGGACGTGTGCAAACGCCTACTTTGGCATTGATTGTAAAACGTCATTATGAAATAGTAAACTTTGTTCCTCAGCAATATTGGGAATTGAAGACTCTTTATCGGAATGTAACCTTTAATTCGACAAAAGGTCGTTTTGACAAGAAAGAAGAGGCTGAAGTATTGTTGAATGAAATTCAGGACAAAGAATTTCAGATCACAGACGTTCAACAGAAGCAAGGAAAAGAAAACCCACCAAGACTTTATGATTTGACTTCTTTGCAGGTTGATTGCAATAGAAAGTTTGGTTTTAGTGCCGATGATACCCTAAAACTCATTCAAAGTCTTTATGAAAAGAAAGTTACGACTTATCCTCGTGTTGATACAACTTTCTTGAGCGATGATATCTATCCAAAATGTCCGAACATTCTTAGAGGACTTAGAGGATATGAGAACTTTACTTCAGAACTTCTTGCTCCTGGAAAAAAACTGCCTAAGACAAAGAAAGTTTTTGATAACTCAAAGGTAACGGATCACCATGCTATTATCCCAACTGGCGTTCCTGCAATGAACCTTACTGAATGGGAGAGAAGAGTATACGACTTGGTTACAAGACGCTTTATTTCCGTCTTTTATCCAGATTGTATTTTCAGCACAACAACAGTGTTGGGAGAAGCTGGAACTGTACCTTTTAAGACCACTGGCAAGACTATTATAAGTGCTGGATGGAGAGCTCTTTATGCAAATGAATCTGCAAAGGATGTAGAGGAAAAATCAAAGGAACAGAAAGAGGGTGAAGAGGAAGTTTCAGAAGGCATTTTGCCTGATTTCGTTAAAGGCGAATCTGGTCCACATATTCCATCTTTGCTCGAGAAATGGACTCAACCTCCAAAACAATATACAGAGGCAACTCTTCTTCGAGCAATGGAAACTGCTGGCAAGTTGTGTGACGATGAAGAACTGCGTGATGCAATGAAGGAAAACGGTTTAGGCCGTCCTTCAACTCGTGCAGCAATCATCGAGACTTTGTTTAAGCGTCGTTACATTAAGAAAGAGAAGAAGAACCTCATTGCAACCCAAACTGGTATTGAAGTCATAAATACTATCAAGCAAGAACTTCTAAAGAGTGCAGAATTGACTGGTCAATGGGAAAAGAAACTTCGTATGATAGAGAAAGGCGATTATCAGCCTAGTGTTTTCTACGAGGAACTGAAGGCGATGGTTTTGCAGGTCGCTAAAGAAGTAAAATGCGATATTTCTTCGCCAAGAATAGCATATGTGAGTGAAGAAGTGAATAAGGCAACGCCTAAAAAAGGTAAATCTTCTAAAAAATAGATAAAATAAGACATAGTTTTACAAATCGTATCTCTTTTTTTACTATCTTCGCGCGTAAATATAATGTATGCGCACACGTAAATTAATATATATATTGTTTATTGCAATTATGATGAGCTCGATCGTTGGATTGCGCCCATCATATTTTGTATATGCACAAGATATTAAACGTGATATTGTCGCAGATAGTCTCGTTGAAGAGAATTTATTAAGTATCGATAGTCTTGCTGCTGATTCTTTGTCAGTCGTTTCAGATAGTATTTTATCTGACACAATTGCAACAGACTCGATTAAACCAAAGAAGAGTAATAGTGGACTTGACGCTGTTGTCAACTATCAGGCAAAGGACTCGTTGATCTTCTCAATGGGAAATATGGCCTATCTCTTTGGCGAAAGTAAAGTCACTTACGACGCAATAGAACTTCAAGCAGAACTAATCAATCTTTCTCTCGATTCATCATTGGTTCATGCCAATCCAGTAAAGGATACTACAAATGTCGGAAAACTGATTGGTATTCCAAAATTCAAGGATAATAGTGGAGAATATGAGATGAAACATATCTCATATAACTTCAAGACGGCTAAAGGTTATATTCGCGATGTCGTGACACAACAAGGTGATGGTTATATTACTGGTGGAACAACAAAGAAGATGCCTGATAATGATATTTTCCTTGAGAATGGCCGTTATACAACTTGCGATCAGACAGAATGCCCTCACTTCTATATTCAATTGACTAAGGCGAGAGTTCGTCCTAACAAGAATATTGTAACCGGACCAGCATATCTTGTTGTTGCAGATGTTCCGCTTCCTTTGGCAATTCCTTTCGGATATTTCCCATTCACGAAGAGCTACTCTTCTGGTATTTTGATGCCTACTTACGGTGCTGATCAACAGATGGGTCTTTATCTGCGTAATGGTGGTTACTACTTTGCCATCAATGATTACGTTGATATGAATCTTACGGGCGATGTTTATACAAAGGGTACATGGGGTGTTAATTTGAGTTCCAAATACGCCCTTCGCTATAAGTTTTCCGGTAATATGTCGTTCAGTTATATGCGAACAGTAACAGGCGAGAAGGGAATGCCAGATTATTCTGTTGGTACTAACTTCCGTGCAGTTTGGTCACATTCACAGGATAGCCGATTCAATCCGAATATGACTCTTTCGGCTTCTGTCAACTATTCTACTTCTGGTTACGAACGAAGCAACGTTGCAACGTATTATAGTCGAGATATGACGCAATCTACAAAGCAGTCAACAGTCAATGCTTCGTTCAAGATTCCTAATTCTGTTTGGTCATTCTCGGCTTCTGCAAGTATTACTCAGCGTCAGCAAGACTCAACTCTCGTTTTGCAATTGCCTGATCTTTCGATCTCTATGAGCCGTCTCTATCCATTTAAGAGAAAGGTAAAAGTAGGAGCGGAGAGATGGTATGAAAAGATTGCTATGACTTATTCTGGTCGTTTGTCTAATTCTATCACAACAAAACAGGATCAGTTGTTCGAGAAGAATATTATTAGAGATTGGAATAACGGTATGCAACATAATATTCCAATTTCAGCAACATTTACTGCTTTCAACTATATCAATATTACTCCTTCATTCAACATTACCGACCGAATGTATACGCATAAGACTATGCAATACTACGATCCTTCAATGCAGAATCCAAACGGAAGTTATGGAGGTATTGCAAAAGATACAGTATACGGATTCTATAACGTATTTAACTATAGCACAAGCATTAGCGCAAATACAAAGCTCTATGGTATGTATAAACCAGCTTGGAAAAACTCTAAGCTTGTAGCTGTGCGTCACTTGTTCACACCAACAATTTCTTTCAACTATGCTCCTGACTTCAGTGATCCTTTCTATGGAAGTTGGTCGTCTTATCAAGTGCCTGATTCTACTGTTGCTGGAGGTTGGAAAACCGTGAAATATTCGCCTTTCCAAGGTTATATGTTTGGTACAACCGGATCAGGAAAGAGTGGTTCGATTTCTTTGAATTTGGCTAATAATATTGAAGCTAAATTCCGATCAGAAAAAGATTCTACCGGATATAAGAAGGTTTCCATCATCGATAACTTGACGACAAGCATAAGTTATAATTTGGCAGCCGATTCTATGCGATGGAGTCCGACAATTCCTGTTAGTGCAACATTGAAACTCGGTAAGGTCGGAACGGTCAATCTTCAGGCTTCGTTCGATACTTATATGTATGAAGTGTCGAAGTCGGGATCTCCAATCAAGGTCGATAAAACGCGTTGGTCGCAAGGAAAGTTCCCTCGACTTATGAGCACAGGTTATAGTTTCAGTTATCAGCTGAGTAATCAAAAGCTTAAGCAATGGTTTGCTGGTGGCGAAGCGCCTGATTATGAGCAAGACGGATATGAGGAAGATGAATATGGCGATGAGATAAACGAAGATCTGAATCCGTCGATAGAGAAGGAGAGGGAAGGACATCGAAAGAAGCAAAAGGAGGGAGGAAACTCTACTTATGATGCTGATGGATATTATATTTGGAGTGTGCCTTGGTCGATGAATTTAAGCTATACAATGCGATATGCTTATGCCGATTTCGATCCAAAGAAAAAGGAATATAACTTGAAGCTCACTCATAGTGCAACCGTTTCAGGTAGTATTCAGCCGACAAAGACTTGGAACTTCAGTTACAATCTCTCTTATGATTTTAACTTGGCAGAAGTTACTTACATGAACTTTAATGTGAGTCGAGATATGCACTGTTGGGTTCTTACAGCTAATCTCAATCCTATTGGACGTTATGCAAGTTTCAATGTTTGTGTAGCTGTTAAGTCTTCAATGCTTAGTGATCTTAAATATGAAAAATCCAATGCATCAAGATCCAACAAGATTCGTTGGTATGATGATTGATAAATATAAATCTCAATGATAGCAATTGTAAAATATAACGCAGGCAATATTTTTAGTGTTTATTGCGCACTTAAACGTCTTGGATATGAAGCTGTTATCACAGATGATGTTGATCAGCTAAATACGGCTGAGAAAGTAATATTTCCAGGCGTTGGCGATGCAAGTGCTGCAATGGAACATCTTCGTGCAACAGGTCTCGACAAAGTAATAAAGAACCTCAAACAACCAGTTCTTGGGATTTGTGTTGGAATGCAGTTAATGTGCAAGCATAGCGAAGAAGGAAATGTCGATTGTCTCGGTATATTTGATTGCGATGTAGTAAAATTCCGTCCATCAGACAAGGAAATGAAGGTTCCTCACATGGGTTGGAATAAGATTACTAATCTCAAGACAGATTTGTTTAAAGGCATTGATGAAAATAGTTTTGTTTACTATGTTCATTCATTCCATGCGCCTGTAAATCAATATACAATTGCTCAAACCAATTATGGTATTGATTATTCAGGAGCGTTGCACAAAGATAATTTTTATGCTACACAATTTCATCCGGAGAAGTCTGGATCTGTAGGAGAACAATTGCTTAAAAACTTTTTGGAGATCTGAGATTTGAGATTTGAGAAATCTCATCAAACTAAGTTTTTTGTAAGATTGACAAAACTGAAATATCAAAAAAATAAGCCGAATATAAAATTAATAAACTCAAGTATTATTTCAACTAAATTGTTGTTATAAACAAATTCTTGAAATAATAATCCAAGTTTGTAGATTATACTTTTTAGTTTAAGGAAATACAATCTCCAAAAGGAGATTTGATTTTCGACTTTTAAAAAACGTATTATCCAATTGTAGATTTGATTTCCGAGTTTCCAAAAATCCATTCTCCAGTTGGAGATTATATTTTTTAATACTCGGAAATATAATTGTAAAAGTTTTTTCATAGTTCTTTGTTTAGAATTTTATTATCAAAGACATTTTATTATACATTTTAAATATTGATATCATAATAGAAGATCTTTAATTTCGTATTGTATTTCTATAATTGATCATAATATTTCTTTGATTATGGTTTTGTGATATAATTCGGGTTATGTTAAGTAACCAAATTTAGAATTATCAATAGTTTTATATATTCTCCTACTTTTATATGATAATTGTTCAAGAAATAATGATGTTATGTAATAATATTCTAAATATATTAATATTTACTGGAAAATTGTCAGTATTAATAAAAATTGTGACAAATATATTTTTATATATAAATAATTTGTTTAACTTTGCAAATATCTAATAAATCACAACAATTTATATTCTAATTTAATTAATATCATGGCAGTTAAATTTTATCAACCAGAAAACCAAGTGCCTCTCGAAATGCACAAGGTTCGTATGATTCAAAAACTTCATCTTCTTCCTGTTGAAGAACGTCTTAAAAAGATTCAGGAAGCTGGTAACAACACATTCCTCCTTCAGAACAAGGATGTTTATCTCGACATGCTTACTGATTCAGGTGTAAACTGTATGTCTGATAATCAGTTTGCTGCATCTTTCCAGGCAGACGATTCTTATGCTGGTTCTGCAACATTCCTTCGTGTTAAGAAGGCAATTAAGGATGTATTCGGATGTGATTACGTTCTTCCTGTTCACCAAGGTCGTGCTGCTGAAAATATTCTTGCCGAAGCATATTGTGCACCTGGTAAGGTCGCAATTATGAACTTCCATTTCACAACAACAAAGGCACATGCTACTCGTTGTGGCGCTACTGTTGAAGAACTTGTTCAACCTAAGGGACTTATCCCACAGAGTAATGATCCTTTCAAGGGTGATTATGATCTTGAACTCCTCAAAAAGCGTATCGACGAAATTGGTAAGGATAATGTAGCTTACGTTCGTGTTGAAGCTGGAACAAATCTTATTGGTGGTCAGCCAGTTTCTCTCGAAAATATGCTTGCTGTAACTGAGATTTGTCATGATAAGGGCGTAAAGTCTGTTCTTGATGCCTCACTCCTTCAGGATAATATCTACTTCATGAAGACCCGTGAAGCTCGTTGTAAGTATATGGAGGTTGGCGAGATCTACAAACTCCTCGCAGATCATTTCGATATTATTTACTTCTCTGCTCGTAAGCTTTCTTTCTCTAAGGGTGGTATTATCTGCTCAAAGGATGAAAAGTGGTACAAGGAAATGATGAGTTTCATTCCTCTCTACGAAGGCTTCCTTACTTATGGCGGTATTGATGTTCGTACAATGGAATCTATGGCTGTAGGTCTCTATGAGTCAATGGATATGGAATATATTTCTCATGGTCCTGAATTCATCAACTATCTTGCAAAAGAACTTGATGCTTATGGAGTTCCTGTAATCCTTCCTCCTGGAGGTCTTGGATGTCACCTCAATGCTGGTGCATTTGTTCCAAATATGCCTCATAATCAGTATCCTGCAGCAGCAGTTGGCGCTGCAATGTATATTGCTGGTGGTATTCGTGGTATGGAACGTGGTACAGTTTCTGAACAGCGCGAACCAGATGGAACTGAACGCTATGCAGAGCTTGAACTTCAGCGTCTTGCTGTTCCTCGCCGTGTTTATACACTTTCTCAGCTCAAGTATGTTGCTGACCGTGTTAAGTGGCTTTGGGATAATCGTAACCTTATTGGTGGTCTTGAATGGACAGAAGAACCAGCAGTTCTTCGCTTCTTCTTCGGCCGCATGAAGGAAATCGGTTATTGGCAGGAAGAACTTGCTGAGAAGTTCCGCAAAGACTTTGGCGATAGCCTCTAATTTGATTTATCTATATCATTATAAAACTTTTAACCCCAGAGAATTTTTTCCCTGGGGTTAATTATTAATGAAAAGTAATAATATTTAATTTATCTCAGATCTCAAATCTCAATCCGTTTTTATTATTCCAGAAACCTTTTCTTGAGATTGTTTCTTTTTTCTTCTGTTAGATAAAGAGCTGATTCAAGATATTTATCCATTGAACCATATCTTTTATCAATCATATCAAGAGCTTCTTCCAAGTTTCTTTTGCTCACTCCTACTAATGCTTTGATATCTTCTATTTGTTCTTCACTATATTCAAGTTCTTTAGCTTTATTCTCTGCATATTCAATATATTTATTGTAAGAAATATTGCTTTTCAAGAACTCTTCAATCAGAGTTTCACGGTCAGCTCCTAATGCTGCAAGTAGGAATGTTACTGCCCAACCTGCTCTGTTAGTTCCATTTGTACAATGAATAATAATCGCTTCATCTTCAGGTAAAGAGACAAGACTATCGATTAGTTCAAGTCCAACTTGCTCTTGAAATACTCTTGAACGAATAATTAGTGGATAGAAACTATGAGCTAATTGTTTTACCTTTTTAGTTGAAATACTATCTATATAATAATCTGCTCTATTAATAAATAAGTCTTCTGAAGTAGTTTGTCGATCTTCCGGAATTTCGAATCGTTTAATAGCATCTTCCAATGAAGGCAGAATTGCATAAAGTACATTGTCCTGAAGACGATTCGGATGTTTCTCTTGTTCTTCTAATGTGCGGAAATCATATACCCTTCTTATGTGCAGAGAATCTTGTAGAATTGATAGATCGTGTTCTGTCGCAGAAGATAAATTTCCGCTTCTATACAAAACGCCTGTTTTGATCTTCTTCTCTCCTATCTGATAACCGCCAAAATCTCTAGCGTTCATTATACCTTCCAATCCAAGATTAGAAATGTTCTGAGCGTTGAGAATAATTGAGAATAAAGCAATGTAAAAAGTAAAAATTAGCTTTTTCATAATAAATAACACAACATTTTTTTGCAAATATACATTATATATAAATATCAAGAAGAAATATAATCAGAAATTTGTGTTTTTTTATTAAAATCATCAACTTTGTCGAAATATTTATGAATTATGGAAATAAGACAAGCAACTATAAAAGATTCAAAATTTGTCGCGTTAGGAATTGCAATGGCACTTCATCTTTTGCCAGATGAAGAAACTCTACAGCATATTGAAAAGATTTGTCAGCGTGAAGATGTACTTTACTCCTTCCGAAATGCAATAATTGCTTTTGTCGATAATAAACCTGTCGGATTAGGTTTAGGATATAATGGAAAAGGATATCACGAGATTAAAGAATATACTTTCTCTTTTTTTGAGGAAAATTCAGAAGAAATGGATTTCGAACACTTTGATGATGAAACTTGTGAAGGTGAATATTATATTGATTCAGTTGCAGTTTTAGAAGAATATCGATGCAAAGGAATCGGTTCAGAGATATTAAGAGCATTAATAAAGAAAGGTAGCGAAATGGAGTTGCCACTTGCTACCTTATTGGTTGATCCAGAAAATTCAGATGCTCAAAAACTATATACAAAATTAGGTTTCAAATATATGAAAGATCTGTATTGTTTTGGGCAGACTTTCTGGAAAATGGGATTGTATCTGTAGTTATAATAACTTTATAATTTTTATTTCTTACCACTCAATAAAGAGAATCCCCAAAGAACTATTGCAGCACCTACTACACCGCAAATAATAGTTCCTGTCAAAGAATCAGTATAGATGCCGAGAAGGTCAAATATCCAACCGCCGACCATGCCGCCGAGGATTCCTAAGAAGAGATTAACTAAGAGACCTTTATTGTCTCGACCAGTTAGTTTGCATGCGATGTAACCGCAAAGTGCACCAATAAGAAGATTGATGATTGTACCCATAAGTAATTGAATAATATTTTGTTGTTAATGATAATCTGTTTATAATTGTAGCAAAGTTAATTATTTATTTTTATACAACCAATTATTTTGAAATATTTATTTGAATAAGAATTTGGGAATAAAGAAATAATACATTATATTTGCACATAAAATATCTTATCAAATGGCAAATATTATACTTATTGAGACCTCTACTAAAGCTTGTTCTGTAGCTTTATGCAAGGATTTCAATATAGAATTTCACGAAGAAGAGATTGATGGTCCAAATCATGCATCAAGTCTTGGCATGTTTGTCGAAAGAGTCATGGAACATGCTCGACAAAACGATATGATGCCAGATGCTGTCGCTGTAAGTGCAGGACCTGGTTCTTATACAGGACTTCGTATTGGTGTGTCTGAAGCTAAAGGACTTGCATTTGGTCTTAATGTTCCTTTGATTGCTGTTGATACATTAAAGGCAATGTGCTGTCGTATAATGTTTGCAAGAGATATTGAAGACGATGCTCTTTATTGTCCAATGATTGATGCGCGTCGTATGGAAGTATATACAGCTTTATATGATAAATCATTAAATGAAGTCAAGACTATTTCTTCTGATATTGTAACTGAAGATTATTTGAAGGAATATCTTGATAATCATCCTATATATTTCATCGGCGATGGAAGTGAAAAGTGTGAGGAGGTAATTAAACATCCAAATGCCCATTTCATTAAAGGTGTTAGAGCAATGGCTACAGATATGATGGCACTTGCTATTCAGGCATATAATAAGAAAGACTTTGTTGATGTAGCTTACTTCACTCCTAACTATCTAAAAGACTTCGTTGCTAAGATGCCTAAGAATCCACTTGAGGAATTAGATGAAAAAATGAAATAATATGCAGAAATATAATACTTCTCTTAAAAAGATTCAATTACCAGAATATGGCAGGAATATTGAGAACCTGATAAAATTCTGCAAGACAATTCCAGATAGAGAAAAACGTACTCGTTATGCTTATGGAATTGTTGAGTTTATGTCAAGAGTAAAAAACGAAGACAACCCAACTGAAAGCATGATGCAGGTGTATTGGGATCATTTAGCTTTGTTGTCAAATTTTGAACTTGATATTGATTATCCATATGAAGTAATTCATAAAGAAAATCTCGATTCTAAACCAGAACCATTAAATTTAAATTCTCAAAGAATTAAATTCCGTCAATATGGTTTAATAGAGGAAAAGATAATTAATGAAGCACAGAAAATTGAGGATGAAGATGAACGAATCCGACTTTTCGAATTTTGTGCTAATCATATGAAACTTCAATTCCATTTGGCTAATAAAGAAGCCGAAGAAGATGATGATAAAATCATCCATGACTTGATGGAATATGTAGATAGTCGTTATTTTGAAGATTGTAGGAAAGTAACACTTCTACCAGCAAAAGAACTTCTTGAAAATAACCAATATGATGCTGCTATGATAGCAGCAAGTGCAAGTAAAAAGAAAAAGAAGAAGAAAAAGAAATAATAAAAGCCACGAATCAAATCGTGGCTTTTTGTACTGCCTATCTTGGAAAAACATCCATACTGTATGCTCGGCTGACGTCATTGTATAGGTCAATCAGTTCTTCTTGATTCTGACAATCTGCCCTACTGAATTGCTTGTAGGTTATAGTTCTGATTGCTCTTCCAATAGTAGGATTTTCATGAAGTGTATCGAGCTTAAAAGCAACTTTATAGTATTCTAAAGATTTAAGATAAATTGGCATTGATTGATTATATGCCTCTTCATAATCTCTCAAGTCAAAATACTGATTTTCAATTGATGTTGCTTGGTTATAGTAAATTCTACCAAAGTTGAGGTTGATAGTTGTATTTAACGAATCAATTTGATAAGATTTCTCATATAGTTTCAGCGCTTGAATTGTATCACCTTGTAACTCTACAAGTTGTCCTTTCAAGGAAATATATTCTGCATTGATACTATCGATACTCATTAAATGATCTACTACTTCAATAGCCTCATTATAATATTTTTCACTTAAGTAGAGGTTGACTAAATTACGAGCAAACCAAGGATTTGATGGAATATTCTTTACTCCTATCTTTAATACATTTTCAAGTTCTTCTAATTTTTGTTGTTTTATATATATTTTGCTTAACTCTTGAAGTACTGTGCTTTGTTCGAATGAGTTGTTCTTGATATCGTCTAAGTCGGAAATAGCCAAAGGAATGCTATCCATTTTCAATGAACAAAGAGCACGATAGTATTTAGCATGATTTACGATTGAATCATTCTGATATAAAGAAAGGACCTGACTGATTTTAGCATTCTTTGAAGCATAATCATTTAATATATCTGATTCAATTGCTTTAAGAAAAAGATTAAAACACTTATGTGCAGATTTCCAGTCTTTATTTTTATAGGCATCTGCAGCATTCATTCTAAATCCGTCTGTATTCTCAAACAAATTCCATGCTTTCTTTTGAAGCATTGCATTGTTTTTCTTATTTATCTTTCCTTCCGAATCAGGTGAGTTATATAAGATATAAGAATCATGGAAATAGTTGTAACCTTTTTCTGAAGCTAAGTATAAAGTAGAAAAGTTGGTTTTTGCACCTGATGCTGGTTTGTTCCTTTCAGTTTCAAAGCAGTTATATTCTACATTTCCAGCTTCCATCAATACAAAAGCTTTGTTTGCTTCATATTGAGAATTTCTGAAAGCTGCTTTGATTTTTTTACGAGCTTGTTCGTAGTTAGGCTTTTGATTAATTATAGAAAGAACTTTTGCTTCCTTTATATTCTTCTGCAATTCTTTTAGGTCTGCTTTTGGATCGATTGGCGTTGTAATGCTATCAGTATTTTGTGCGTTTACTGATAATGAAAAAATAATGAAATATACTGAAAATAATAATTGCTTCATAATTCGAGAGTTTCTTTATTTTGATGCAAATATATAGTATTTTTTTTAGAAAACAATTACAATTAATTAATTTAGACATTTGTTTATAATAAATAACACAAGTTTTTCTATATTTTGCTTATAATATAATATTTATGGTTATCTTTACAGCAAAAATTAATATTATGAAAATTACACTATTACAGCAGGATATTGTTTGGGCAAATCCTGAAGAAAACCAAGAATTAGCATATCGTGCTATTAAGAATGCTCCCAAAAGTGATTTATACGTACTACCAGAAATGTGGAGTACAGGATTTGCAATTGAACCTGCTGGTATTGCTGAAAAAGATCATAGTTCTTTGAACTGGATGAAACAAATGGCTCATCGAATGGATGCAGCTATTGCTGGCAGTATTGCAACTGAAGATAATGGCAAATTTTACAATCGTTTCTATTTTGTTACACCAGATTGGAATGAAGTTCATTATGACAAGCATCATCTGTTTACATATGGAGGTGAACAAAACAGATATACTGCAGGAAATGAAAAAGTAATTGTAGAATGGCGAGGTGTAAGATTCCTTTTGCAGGTTTGTTATGATTTGCGCTTTCCTATCTTCGCTCGTAATGAGGCTTCTGGCCCTTATTGTTATGACGTTGCTTTGTATGTTGCTTCATGGCCATCTTCTCGTCGAGTTCCATGGGATGCACTTCTTCGTGCAAGAGCAATAGAGAATCAATGTTATGTTTGCGGTATTAATAGAATCGGATCAGATACTGCATGCGAATATAATGGTGGTACTCAGATTATTGATCCTTATGGCAGGTTAATTAAGGCTTGTGCAGACGATGAAGTTTGTACAATTTCAACCGATATCGATATTGATGCTCTAAATGCGTTTAGAAAGAAGTTCCCTGTTTTAGGAGATAGAGACTAACGCTTATAGTTCTATTACTTTCATTGATGTTGAGAATGTAAGTATTCTTTCACCGAATGTATTATGGAAGTTTTTCATAAGCTCATCTCCTATTTCTTTCTTCCATTTTTTCAAGACGACTACGTTTTCTACTTCGCACATTAATGAAAAGCCTTGCATTCCCTCGCCAATATCAGTCAACAGACTGACAAAGCGAGGGTTTTTAACATATCCTCTTTCTATAAGTTTTGGAAGGTAGATGTCTCGCATGTAGGTTCTGAATGGACCAATTAATGCATCTCCATCTACATGAAAAGAAGTGTTGTATATTAACATAATTCTTGTTTCAAATATTTAGTTGTCCAAGTATCGGCTGCAATTTTTTTATTTTTTGCTAAACCGCAAATCTCTTCTGGTGTTCCACTTGCAACAATTTGACCTCCAGCAGATCCTCCATCAGGACCCATGTCAATAATATAATCGCAACACTTGATCACATCAAGGTTATGTTCTATGATTATGACAGTGTTTCCTCTGTCCACAAGCCGAGCAATACAATCCATCAAAACTCTAATATCTTCAAAGTGTAATCCTGTAGTAGGTTCATCTAAAATGTAAAGAGTCTTACCTGTTGATTTCTTGCTTAATTCTGCTGCCAGTTTAACACGCTGACTCTCACCTCCTGAAAGTGTTGTAGAAGGTTGACCTAACTTAATGTATCCCAAACCGACCTCTTGTAAAACCTTTACTTTATTCAATATGTGAGGAACATTCTCAAAGAATTCCACACATTGATTAATTGTCATGTCCAGAATGTCAGCAATAGATTTTCCTTTATATCTTACTTCGAGGGTTTCTCTATTATATCTCTTTCCATGACAGCTTTCACAAGGCACAATTACATCTGGAAGGAAGTTCATCTCGATGGTTTTGTAACCATTTCCTCCACAAACTTCACATCGTCCTCCTCCTACATTAAAAGAGAAACGCCCAGCCTTATATCCTCTGATTTTACTTTCCGGCAGCGCAACAAAAAGACTTCTTATATCAGCAAATATTCCGGTATATGTTGCCGGATTACTACGAGGTGTTCTTCCAATTGGCGTTTGGTCAACATCCACAATCTTGTCAATATCTTCTAATCCTTCTATTGACTCATATGAAAGAGGTTCTTTTAACGAGTGGTAGAAATGTTTGCTCAATATTGGTTGAAGAGTACCATTAATTAATGAAGACTTTCCACTACCAGAAACACCCGTAACACCTATAAGTGTTCCAAGCGGAAATTTCGCAGTTACATTCTTGAGGTTATGACCAGTTGCTCCTTTTATAGTTAAGAATTTGCCATTCCCTTTTCTTCTTTTACTCGGTATTTCTATTCTTCTTGTACCGTTGAGGTAATCAGAAGTCATAGTATGTGTCTCAAGCAACTCTTTTGGAGTACCCTCAAACACTACGTTTCCACCTTTGCGTCCAGCTGCAGGTCCAATGTCAATAATATAATCCGATTCAAGCATCATCTCTTTATCATGCTCTACTACGATTATTGTATTACCAACATCTCGAAGTTCTTTTAATGATCGGATGAGAAGATCATTGTCTCTTTGATGAAGCCCGATAGAAGGTTCGTCTAAGATATATAATACATTTACGAGCTGAGATCCGATTTGTGTCGCTAAACGAATACGTTGACTTTCTCCTCCGGATAATGACATCGAAGGACGATTTAATGAAAGATATCCTATGCCTACACCTAATAGGAAATTAATACGAGAATGTATTTCTTTAATTATTTCAGGTGCAATGTTCTGCTGTCTTTCGTTAAGTTTTGTAGGAAGTCGTTTGATCCACTCTGACAATTCTGTCAGAGTCATGTTACTTACTTCTGCAATATTCTTTCCGTCGATATAATAATGTAATGCTTCTTTGTTAAGACGCTGACCATTACATTCAGGACATACTATCTCAGTGCTGAAAGACTCTGCCCAACGTCGTTCTTTTGCTGATGCTTCGTCACTAGCAGAACTTTCAATATACTTTACGAGACCTTCGTATGGCATTGTCATCATTGTAGTGCCAGAACCATCGGAATCTACATAATAACATTCGCCTGTTCCACTTAAAACATCTTTTAATGCATCTTCAGGAATATCTTTTATTGGAGTATCCAAGTCGCAGTCGTACGTCCCTAACAAGGCTTCAATTTGCAAGAATATCATCGTCTTGCGTTTTTTGCCAAGAGGAACTATACCGCCATCTGCTATACTTAATTTTGGATCAGGTATTATTTTTTCCTTGTCAACTATTGTTACAGTTCCGAGTCCGTGACAATAAGGACAAGCACCCATTGGACTATTGAATGAAAAGTCATGTGGAGCAGGATCTTTGTATGAAAGACCTGTCGTTGGATCCATGAGCATCCTACTGTAATGCTTTATTTCATATGGATTTCCATTTTCATCCTTTTTCTCACCATCAAGAATCATCATCATTCCTTCGCCCAAACGCATGCATAGACGGACACTTTCTCTTAATCGCTGTTCATCTATGTTTGTCACTCGCATTTTGTCAACCAGAAGCTCAATACTATGGTTTTTATAACGATCAAGCTTCATTCCGGGAAGGATCTCTCTTAATTCGCCGTCTATACGCATGGAGATATATCCTTTTTTTCTCCATTGTTCAAAAAGTTCCTGATAGTGACCTTTACGGTTTTTAACCAATGGCGCAAGTAGATATACTCTCTTATCAAGGTATTGTGACATGACAAGTTCAATGATTTTGTCTTCACTGAACTTTACCATTTTTTCTCCAGAAAGATATGAATATGCTTCGCCTGCTCTTGAATACAAAAGGCGGAGAAAATCGTAAATCTCGGTTGTAGTTCCTACCGTAGATCGAGGATTTCTGTTTACGGTTTTCTGTTCGATACTGATAACTGGACTTAATCCGCTTATCTTATCGACATCAGGTCTTTCCATATTCCCAAGAAAATTTCTTGCATAACTTGAGAATGTCTCTATATAACGACGCTGACCTTCGGCATAAATAGTGTCGAAAGCCAGCGAAGATTTTCCTGATCCTGATAGTCCGGTAATAACGGTCAAACTACGACCAGGGATTGTAACATCGATATTTTTTAAATTGTGAACTCTTGCACCTAGAACCTTGATTGCCATATCTTATTCCGCTTTCCAACCAAGTGCAGAAGCACCCAGTACTGGAGCGTCTGATGAATTTAGTTGAGATACAATGACCTTAATCTTACCTCTCCAAGATGGAATAAGATTCTCTTCCATTGATTCAATTACAGGCTTTAAGAGGATATCTCCGGCTTTAGATAATCCGCCATATATAATATAGGCTTCTGGAGATGTCGAACATGCAAAATCTGCAAGTACTGCGCCTAGTAAACGTCCAGTATAATCGAATATCTCTTTTGCCAAAGCATCACCTTTTAATGCAGCTTCGTAAACATCTTTAGAATTAATTTCATCGATGTTTAGCTCGCGCAAAAGACTGTCATCTGTTCTTGACATGAGATATTCTTTGGTAGTGCGTACTAGTCCTGGAGCAGATGCATAAGTTTCTATACAGCCTTTATTGCCACAGCCACACACTCTTGCATTTTTGTCTCTGCATATTTTTAAATGACCAATTTCGCCCGCAAATCCATCGTGACCATATACCAGATTACCGTTGACTACTACTCCACTACCAATACCTGTTCCGAGTGTAATCTGAACAAAGTCTCTCATGCCTCGGGCTGCTCCATAAGTCATTTCTCCAATTGCAGCTGCATTGGCATCGTTTGTTACTGCTACAGGAATTCCGAAATGCTCATAAAGTAATTCTCCAAGAGGAAGAATACCCTTCCAAGGTAGATTCGCAGCATATTCGATATTGCCAGAATAGAAATTCGCATTTGGTGCACCAACACCGATTCCTCGAATCATCTGAGGTCCACCAACTTCGCTCATTATTTTGCGAAGTGCTTTAGCTATTCCATTAATATAATCTTCAAACTCAGTATAATCAAGTGTCTTTATGGAAGTAGATGCGACAATCTTTCCTCGTGTATCTACTATACCCATTACAGTATTAGTACCGCCACAGTCAATGCCGACTACATAAGGTTTACAGTTTGCCATATATTTATTAAATTTAATTAGTTTTATTTTTGTGCAAATATAACATTTAAATGTTATTATTACAAATTTTAATGATATTTTTATTATTATTTATATAATCAACGGAGTTTAAGAACCTGTCCAACTTGAACTGTTGCTGAAACAAGTTTGTTTCGTTTCATTATTGATTTAACTGTTACGCCATATATTTGTGAAATGGTATGCATAGATTCTCCTGGCTGGACAATATGCTGAGGATACTGTTTCAATGCTTTAGAACGTTTTGACTGAAGATAAATAATATCACCTTCCATTAAAACCGATTTCTTATGTAAATCATTCCACTTGCGAAGAGATCTGACGGATACATCAAATTCTTGTGCAATTAAAGAAAGATCGTCAGATGAGCGCAGCCTGATATATTTTAACCCCTTTTTTGCACTAGATAAATAAACTACATGTGGAGTTCCAAGGAAAGCATTTTTGCCAAGTACATCAAAACGGTCGAGATGATTGTTTTCGATCATTTTGATAAGTATATCAGCATATTTAGGATTTGTAGCATATCCAGCTTTCTTTAGCCCTTTAGCCCAACTTTCGTAATCTCTTATATCATAATTGAATAGAGCTGAATATCTCTGATTTCTAACAAGGAATAAGGAATGGTCTTCGTAACTGTCTAATACAGACTTGTACTTTCTGAATGGTTCTTTTTTAGCGTCATCATCTATTCTGACAATTGGACCATTCCAGTCTCTATATGCTTTTATTCCGAAGTGATTATTTGCAACAACAGCCAAGTAGCTCGATCCATAGCCCGATTCAATGATTCCTTGTGCAAGCGTTATACTTGCTGGAATCTTATACTTTCTCATTTGGTTACGAGCTTCTTCTGCATATTTGTCACAATACTGTGAGACAGTTAGTCTTGTTCCGACTTGTGTCGTGAACTTTTTATTTGATGCGTTGCATTGATTACTATATAATATATAAAAAAATAAAATAATGTATAGAGGGAATGCCGGTAAAATATTATATTTACTTGTTCGAATTTGCATATTTAAAATAGATATGTTATTTTTGCCAAAGATATTTAATAACTGAAAACCCAATGAAAACATTAGATCTTGTTGCAAATATAACAATTTGTAACGAAAATGAACTAACAGAAAGTCAAAAAAATGTTGTGAAAGCAGCAAAAGAAGCGACTTTAGGCTCTTATGCACCTTATTCAAAGTTTAATGTTGGTGCTGCGGTGCTACTTGATAACGGAATTATTGTAAAAGGTTCTAATCAAGAAAACGCAGCTTATCCTTCTGGATTATGTGCAGAAAGAACTGCTCTATTCTATGCAGGTGCAGCTTATCCAGATGCGAAGGTTAAGAAAATTGCTGTTGTATCAAGTAAAAATGGGATTATTAACGAAAAGATTTGCTCTCCTTGCGGTGCATGCCGACAAGTGATGTTTGAATCGCAGTATCGCGCAGGTTCTCCAATAGAAATATTATTATGTGGCGCTAATGATATATATGTACTCGAGTCTGTCGATGTATTGCTGCCATTCGGATTCGACTATGATGATTTGTAAATGATATCATTTCTAAAAAATGTTCGAAATTGCAACATTCCATATGTATATTTCGAGCATTTTTTTTATATTTTAAAATAATTATTATTGAGAGTATTTTGGAATCGTTCCATCTATTTGAGTAGAGTTATCAACAATCTAACTATGCTTTTTTCAAGGAGTAAAGCAAGGATGCTAAAACTAAAAAAGAATGTTGATAACTTTTGCTAGTACAACATTGTACTATTGCTTTTATTGCTATTTATCAGTTATTTATGAGTTTGTGAATAATATGTTGTACAGCATCTTGATTTTGCGGTTTGCTATTGCTGAAAATCAGTATTTTAGATAAATGCAAGTATTTTTAAAGAAATTTTTCATTTTGTTTTTAAAAAATATTTTCATATCTTTGCAAGCGTTAAATCACAAACACAACATAAGAGTCAATTAATGTTAACTAATTATCAAACACAATGGCAGGATTGCTTGCAGATTATTAAAGATAATTTGCAGAATGAGGAGGCTTTCAAGGCTTTCTTTGAACCTTGCCAACCTTTGAGTTTTGAGAATAACAAGCTTACGCTTGGTATTCCTTCTCATTTTGTGTATGATCAATTGGAAAACCAATATTTTGATCTCTTAAAGAAAACTCTTCAACGTGTCTATGGCGTCAATACATTTCTTGATTATAAGATTTATATTGTAAAAGATGCTACCGTTGAAATTCCTACAAAAGAGGTAAAGGTTGAAGAGCCGTCAATTCCAACGAATTTAAATCCGAATCTTTCTTTATCATCATTCTTTCCTGGTAAAAGTAATGAGCTGGCGTATAGTGCTGCATTAACTGTTACTCAAAAACCAGGACACAATGCTTTTAATCCTTTCTTTATTTTCGGTGCAAGTGGTGTCGGAAAAACTCATCTTGCGCAAGGAATCGGTTTGAAGATTCTTGAGAACTTCCCGGATAAGAAAGTTTTGTATGTGACGAGTCATTTGTTTCAGGTGCAATATGTTAATGCTGTAAGGCAAAACTGTGTTCCAGACTTTATTAGTTACTATCAGAACATTGATGTACTTATCGTTGACGATATTCAAGAGTTCGCAGGAAAGAGTAAAGTTGCTACACAGAATACATTCTTTCATATCTTTAACGAATTGCATCAGACAGGAAAACAATTAATCATGACCTGTGATAGACCTCCAGTCGAACTTGAGGATTTGGTTCCTCGTCTTCTCACCCGCTTCAAGTGGGGCTTTATTGGAGAAATTGACCGTCCGGATTATGAATTGCGTCGTAGCATTCTTCAAGGTAAGTGTAATAAAGAAGGTATTGATTTAGGTTCTGAAATCATTGATTATATTGCAAAGAATGCAACTGATAATGTTCGAGACCTTGAAGGTATTATCAATTCATTGTTAGCTCATTCGATAGCCTTTAATCGTCCAATTGATAAAGATCTTGTATCAAGAGTCATGAAGATGATTATTAGAATTGAACAAAAGACTATTACTTGCGAGAATATTATTCAAATAGTTCAGAATATCTTTGGCGTTGATAATAAGTCTTTCAATTCAAAGAATCGTAAGAGAGAGTTGGTATTTGCTCGTTCTGCAGCTATGCATCTTTGTAAGAAATATACTACACAATCTGTAAGTAGAATCGGTTCAATCATTGGAGGTAGAGATCATGCAACGGTTCTTCATGCATTAAAGAGTGTTGATGATCTTCTAGAAACAGATTCTGATTTCAAAGAGAAATATGAAGCTGTTGAATCAGCTTTGAAAGAGTAATTATAAATCAATTATAATAAATATAAAAACTTGAGGCAATTGCTTCAAGTTTTTTTGTTTGTTAACGTTTTTTTTGTTGTCAAATTTATTACAAATAATAATATTTTGTTTTATTTAAATAATAGTTGATGTCTCGTTGAATACAATTTTTGGTTGTATATTAACAATACCTATTCATGCGATTATTAAAATAAAAAAGGAGAACGAATCACTTCGTCCTCCAATTTTTGTATTGTAATTGTAATAATTACTTACCTGAGAGCTTTTCGCGAAGAGCTGCGAGAGCATCGATGTCACCGAGAGTTGTCTTCTCGAGAGTTGGCATCTGAACCTTCTCTTCCTTAGGCTGAGCCTGCTTTGCAGCACGCTTTGCAGCCTGCTCCTTACGCTGTTCTGCCTTAGCCTCATCTTCGTGGATACGGCTGTGAGAAAGAATGATACGACGGCTGTCCTTGTTGAATTCGATAACCTTGAAGTCGAGAGTATCACCCTTAGCTGGCTGTGAACCATCCTGCTTCTGGAGATGCTTTGGTGTTGCGAAACCTTCAATACCTTCTGGAAGAGCAATAACAGCACCCTTGTCGATCATGTCAGCGATCTTACCAGTGTGGATTGAACCTACTGTGTAAGTCTTCTCATATTCATCCCAAGGATTTGCTTCGAGCTGCTTGTGACCAAGGCTGAGACGACGGTTTTCCTTATCGATTTCGAGAACCTGAACTTCAATAGATGCACCAATCTGTGTAAACTCTGATGGGTGCTTAACCTTCTTAGTCCAAGAGAGGTCGCTGATGTGGATAAGACCTTCAACGCCATCTTCGATTTCTACGAATACACCGAAGTTAGTGAAGTTGCGTACCTTTGCAGTGTGAGTTGAACCAACAGGGAACTTAGTTTCAATGTTCTCCCATGGATCCTCCTTGAGCTGCTTGAGACCGAGGCTCATCTTACGCTCTGCGCGATCGAGAGTCAAGATAACAGCTTCAACTTCATCACCAACCTTAAGGATATCGTTAGCAGAACGAACGTGCTGTGACCAGCTCATTTCGCTAACGTGGATAAGACCTTCAACGCCTTCTGCGATTTCAACGAATGCACCGTAGTCAGCCATAACAACAACTGTACCCTTAACCTTGTCACCAACTGTGAGGTTAGCATCAAGAGCATCCCATGGATGTGGAGTAAGCTGCTTCAAGCCGAGAGCGATACGCTTCTTGTCATCATCGAAGTCGAGGATAACAACATTGATCTTCTGGTCGAGCTTAACAACTTCTTTAGGATCAGATACACGACCCCAAGAAAGATCTGTAATATGGATGAGACCATCAACACCACCGAGGTCGATGAATACACCGTAAGAAGTAATGTTCTTAACTGTACCTTCGATAACCTGACCCTTCTGGAGCTGACCCATGATCTCCTTCTTCTTCTCTTCGAGTTCAGCCTCGATGAGAACCTTGTGCGAAACAACAACATTCTTGAATTCGTGGTTGATCTTAACAACCTTAAATTCCATTGTCTTGTTTACGAATACATCGTAATCGCGGATTGGCTTAACGTCAATCTGTGAGCCTGGCAAGAATGCTTCAATGCCAAATACAACAACGACCATACCCCCCTTAGTGCGGCACTTAACGAAACCTGTGATGATTTCATTGTTCTCAAGTGCTTCATTAACACGTGACCAAGAAGTTGACTGACGTGCCTTGCGGTGAGAAAGAACGAGCTGGCCCTGACGGTTTTCCTGTGATTCGATGAATACCTCTACTTCATCACCGATCTTGAGATCTGGATTGTAACGGAATTCAGAAGCTGGGATAACGCCATCGCTCTTGTAACCAATGTTAACAATAACTTCACGCTTGTTGATGTTAGTTACTGTACCTTTGATTACCTCGTTGTTGTTGACAGAATTCAATGTTTTTTCGTAGCTTGCTGTCAATTCATCTACGCTCTTGCCACCAAGAGATTCGCCGTTCTCATAAGCTTCCCAATCGAAGTCTTCAACGGCAGTGTTCTTTAAATTGTTAGACATATAATTAAAATTAATCATCCCGTTAGTGGGATGATGTGGGCGCAGATGGATTCGAACCACCGAAGTCGAAAGACAGCAGATTTACAGTCTGCCCCATTTGGCCGCTCTGGAATACGCCCTAATAAAAGTCTTTGGAACCATTATTTGTGACTCCCACAGGATTCAAACCTGTAACCTTCTGATCCGTAGTCAGATGCTCTATTCAGTTGAGCTAGGGAGCCTCCTATTATATTTTTGCAAATCTTAATTTTGTCGGGGTACAAGGATTCGAACCTTGGACCCCCTGCTCCCAAAGCAGGTGCGCTAACCGGACTGCGCTACACCCCGAATTCTTAGTTTTGCGGATGCAAATATAGAAAATAATATTATATATTAAAGTTCTATCTGATAAATATTTTATATAGTGCTATATATTTTGTCTTATATGTAATATAAAGGTTCCAACTAATAAAGTATAATGTTAATATCGTTCAATTCTCGAAGCGTCTAATTTCAGAAAAATGAATAGCAAAATAGTAAAACTCCAAAGACCAGAACCTCCATATGAGAAAAATGGTAGAGGGATTCCAATAACTGGAACTAATCCAATTACCATACCAACGTTAATCATTACATGAAATGCAAATATAGAAGCAACGCAATAACCATAAACTAACGCAAATGTAGTGCGTTGTCTTTCAGCGAGCATTATGAGTCTTACAACAAGAAAACCATAAAGAAATACTAGTAATGACGTGCCAATAAAACCTTGTTCCTCTCCTACTGTACAGAAGATAAAATCGGTTTCTTGCTCTGGTACATACGCCAATTTTGTCTGGGTTCCTTCAAGATATCCTTTTCCTGTGAATCCACCAGAGCCAATAGCAATTTCTGCTTGTATCACATTATACCCAACACCTTTAGCATCTTCTTTAATTCCTAATAATACTTCAATTCGTGTTCTCTGATGATCTTCAAGGATATTATTAAATGCATAATCTACAGAATACATCAAGATGATAAAGAATGATGTAAATGCTGCAACAAAGAGATAGTTATTCTTTTTGCTTATCAACCAAAGCCAAATCGTATATATAATAGAAAAAACAGACATGCCTAATCCGAACCACCAGAATCTGAAAGTAAACTCATGAGGTATGAAATGATTAACTATTTCATAGAGTATAAATACTCCAGTAGAATAAAGAATCAGTTTAAATGCAGCCTGTTTGTTATCAGCAAAAAATGCTAACATTGCCGAACACAAATATGGTACTAAAAGCAAGACGAGATTTCGCCCTAAATCAGACGGGTCTCCGGTTGCAACATCAACACCATATTTGACCGAAAGAACGAATATCAATACCGAGCAGAACCCGCACCATAATACGACGCCTGACATTCCCATTCTATAGAAAAGGAATATCAATGAAAAATACACGAGTGCGGAACCTGTTTCTTTCTGTAATATAATCAAAATGACTGGTAGTAAGGCTATCAGACATGCTTTCAAGAAGTTTTTAATCTCTGTGAACTTGAAATTGTATGTATTGAATAGCCATCCAAGCATCAAAGCCGTAGAAAACTTTCCAAACTCGGCCGGTTGTATCTGGAATGTTCCGAATCTTAACCAAGATCTTGATCCTTTGATGTCAGGTGCTAAAAATATAGTGGCGACAAGGATCAGCATCATTACAATGTATATGACTGGAGCATAAGTCATATATGTTTTAGAGTCTATACAAAGTATCACAATAATTAGGAACAAAGACAATCCGAACCAAACCATCTGTTTGCCGGAATGACTTTGGAAGTCAAAGATGCTTAACGAACCGAAATCAGAACTAGCTGCATGAATAGTTGCCCATCCACACAGAACTAATATAACATATATAATAGCTGTTATCCAGTCAAAAGATTTGAAAAAACTCATTTCTTCATGAAGTTCATGTTTGCCATTGTCGAAGAAGTTAGCATCCTTTCTTCGAGAAATTTTCTTCTTTCGGATATATGTCCATTAAGATATTTCTCAATGACTAATGTTCCGATCGGAACTCCGAAAGTTGCACCGAATCCACCATTCTCAACGAAACAACAAACAGCGATCTGCGGATTTTCCTTTGGCGCGAATCCCATAAATACAGAGTGGTCTTTTCCGTGAGGATTCTGGGCAGTTCCTGTTTTTCCACAAAGTTCTATGCCTTCAGGATCCATATTTCCTGCTCGATATACAGTACCATTTGTTGCAGCATGTCTCATTCCATCGACAATCCAATTATACCATTGAGGTTCGATCAATGTCTTTTGTTTAATCCTGAATGTGTCAGGAATAAGTGTGTCTTGGATAGCATGAATAACATGAGGAACATAATAATGACCTCTATTAGCAATTGTTGCAGCGAGATTTGCAATCTGTAACGGAGTAGCAAGAATTTCTCCTTGTCCAATTGAAATAGAAATAACATTTATTGGCTTCCAGTTTTCTGTTCGGAATCCTTTGTTATAATATGCTGCATTAGGAATAAATCCTCGAGTCTCACCAGGAAGATCAACACCTAACTTATATCCATAGCCCATAGAAACCATATAGTCTTTCCATGCAGTAAAGGCTTCCTGGATAGTCTTATACTTTTTATTATTTAGGATATGAACAAGACACCATCCAAAATATCCATTACATGATGTTCCAATTGCCGGAACAATAGTCCAAGACGCAGAACCATCATGACAACCCATTCGGAAATTACCCATTCTGAAACCTCCCGCACAATGTAATACAGTTTGAGGGGTAATTGCACCATCTTGCAAGCCGATTAATCCTTGTGTCGGTTTGAATGTAGATCCTGGAGGGTAACTTGCTGATATTGATCGGTCGAACAATGGTTTGTATGGATTCGCTGCCAATGCTTTATAGTTCTTTCCTCTTTGTCTTCCGACCAAGAGCTTTGGATCAAACGTAGGACTTGAAACCATACATAGAATCTCTCCGGTAGATGGTTGGATTGCAACCATAGCACCTACTTTATTAACCATAAGAGATTCTGCATAGGCTTGAAGATCGGCATCTATGCTTAATGTCAGATCTCGTCCAGGAATTGGAGCTACATCATGAATGCCGTTCTCGTAACTTTGCTTGATACGACCATGAGCATCACGAAGAAGGATATTCTTGCCTTTTCTGCCTCGAAGATAAACTTCATAGCTCTTTTCTACTCCTAAGTCACCAGTGTAATCTCCTCGCTGATAATAAGGATCTCTTTTTATATCTTTAGGGTTTACTTCACGGATATTACCAAGTATATGAGGAGCAATCGACCTTTTATATTGTCGGATAGTTCGAGGTCTGATAGCAAAACCGGAATACTTAAATAGTTTTGTCTGAAGAGCACCGTAATCTTGACCGGACAACTGAGTCGCAAATGTTTGTTCTGTATATTTCGAGTAACCTGGATTTTTGGCCTTGTTTTTTATGTCTTTCATTCTCTGGTCAAAAATCTCTTTAGTTATATTCAATGTATTGCAAAAGTCAAGAGTGTCTAAGTTTTTGACTTCGCGCATGGTAACCATAAGATCATAAGCTGGTTCGTTAGTAACCAGAAGTTGACCTTTTCTATCGTATATTTCTCCACGAGCAGGATAGTTTATACGCGTAAGAAAAGCGTTGTCTTGTGCAATGGTTACATAATCATCTCCAGCTATAACCTGAAGATAAAATAGACGTACAATATATATTAGTAGAATTGTAAGAATAATTCCACCAACAACAAAACGTCTGTTTTCAAGTTCATAGTTATGCTGCATCTCTTAAATTCCAAATATCAACTGATTTTCTTCTTAGTCGCAAATTCTATTCCGATAGTAAAAGCAGAAGTTAATAGTGTAGTAACAAATATCTTTAGTACTAAAGGAATGATATTGAACAAAGAAAAGGATTCAATTGTATATAGCAAAATAGAATGTAATAAAACAATAATTATTACAAATTTAATGAATTCTCCAATACCCATTTTCGTCATATTAGGAGATCCTGCCTTAAAATCTTCTGCTAATACAAACAAGTGAAAGATGGGTATTCTTACCCACATCATGAAAGTACATACTAACGCATGCATTCCTATTGTATTTGAAAAAATATCGATCAGCAATCCTGTTAAGAATCCTAATAGTATCTGGACAGGTACTTTGATTTCAACCGGTAGTTTTATTAGGAAGTAAAGATATATCAATACAACACCTCCCATCAAATGTAATTGATTAAACAAAAACATTTGAAGAAATATACTTAAAGCCAGCCAAAGGATTGAAATATATACTATCATCTCTTAATTGTATAATGTGATTCTTTCCTCAGAATCTTTATTATCAATTACATGAACTGTACCTAAACTGTTGAAATCAGTGAACAATTTTACTTTAATAGTTCTGAAATTTATATTATCAGACTGATCGTAAGCTTCTTCTACAGTTCCTACAGGCACATCTTCGGGAAAGGATACAGAATAACTTGTAGTCACAATTGTATCACCTTTAGCGAATTTTACAGTTCGAGGCAAGTCTTCTAGAAGAGCATAGCGAGGATCTTCTCCATTCCACCATAACGAGCCGAATGAATCACTGTTTTTCAAACTTGCAGAAAGCCTGAACTTCGGATTCAATAAAGAGAGAACGAGAGAATAGTGCTCAGAAACATTCGATACAATACCAATAACACCTTGATGGTTTGCTACACCTTGATCAAGTGTGACACCATCAAGAGATCCCTTGTCTATTGTAATATAGTTTTCCTTACCAGTTATACTATTGGAAATAACGTGGGCAAGCTTATATGAATAAATAGTTGTGGAGTCTGATACGTGTTCAATATCTTCTTTGTAGTTTCGAAGAGAATTCTTAAGACTGAGATTCTCAGCTTCAAGTTCTCCGATACGTCTCAAAAGATTATCATTTGCAGTACGTAAACCAAAGTATCCATTAATATTGTACATTGTTTCATAGAACGAACCAATTACAACATTTGAGCTACCAAGCCATATACTGCGATGATAAGGATTTTTCTGACATAACAAAAAGATACTTATTATCGTCAAAATAAGCCAAGTAAACAATGAGGCATATTTAACGAAAAAACGTATTAAACTCCACATTCTAACTATAGATTATCGAAGCAAGAATGGATATTTCTCTACATTCTTCAATGCGATACCAGTACCCTTAGCAACAGAAAGAAGTGGATCTTCTGCAATATGGAACTTGATACCGATCTTATCCTGGAGACGTTTGTCGAGACCACGAAGCAATGCTCCACCACCTGCAAGATAAATACCATTGCGTACGATATCTGCATAAAGTTCTGGAGGTGTCTGCTCAAGACCAGTAAGAACTGCAGCTTCAATCTTTGCGATAGACTTTTCGATACAGTGTGCAACTTCCTGATAACTTACAGGAACTTCCATTGGAAGAGCTGTCATCTGGTTAGGACCACGAACGATGAAGTCTTCTGGTGGGTTGTCAAGTACTGTAAGTGCAGAACCTACGTTAATCTTGATCTGTTCTGCTGTAGGAACACCGATACGTATATTGTGCTGACGACGCATGTAATCCATGATGTCGTGTGTCAAGTCATTACCAGCAACGCGGATAGAGTTGTTTGTTACAAGTCCACCGAGAGAAATAACTGCGATTTCTGAAGAACCGCCACCGATATCAACAACCATGTTTCCTTCTGGCGCCAACACATCAATACCGATACCGATAGCAGCTGCCATAGGTTCATAAATCATATAAACATCACGACCGCCTGCATGTTCGCTGGAGTCACGTACGGCACGGATTTCAACTTCTGTAGAACCAGAAGGAATACCGACAACCATACGAAGCTGTGGCGCGAAAAGATGATGCTTGTTGGCAAATGCCATCTTAATCAAACCACGAATCATCAACTCTGCTGCATTAAAGTCTGCGATTACACCATCGCGTAAAGGACGAACAGTAGTAATGCCATCTGGAGTCTTTCCTTCCATCTGTTGTGCTCTATGACCAACAGCGACAAGTTTGCCTGTGTGGTTGTCGATAGCAACGATAGATGGGGCATTAACTACGATCTTACCGTTATTTATGATGACTGTATTGGCTGTACCCAAGTCAATAGCCACCTCTTGTGTGAGATTAAATAATCCCATAGATCTTTTTTAGTTTTAATTAATTAATAATCCTATTCTCAATCATCAAATAATTTACTTCTGTGATTCAAACCAAGCGTGAATTGCTGTATCATAGTGTGAAGAAACACCAAATGCCTGTTCTGCAAAACTGATACGGTCTTCATAATCGCTGTTAGCACCCTTAGCGTTGAGCATGTCTGCCAACTGCTGATATTGTGCCTTGCTTGCAACGATGATTACATCCTTGAAGTTCTTTGCTGCAGCACGAATAAGCGAGATACCACCGATATCAATCTTCTCGATAATGCTCTGGAAATCTGCACCACTTGCAACTGTCTGCTCGAATGGATAAAGGTCAACGATTACAAGGTCGATTTCTGGAATTTCATATTTAGCCATCTGCTCACGGTCGCCTTCATTGTCACGACGTCCAAGAATACCACCAAATACCTTTGGGTGAAGAGTCTTTACTCGACCGCCAAGAATTGATGGATAAGATGTGAGATCCTCTACAGCTTTACATGGAACACCAAGACTTTCGATGAAAGACTGTGTGCCACCAGTTGAGAGAAGTTCAACACCTTCAGAATGGAGTTTCTTGATAATCTCATCAAGACCATCTTTATGAAAAACTGAAACGAGAGCTGTTTTAATTTTCTTCTGATCAGACATAGCTATAATCTTTGTAAATAATAATTTAGTTTCTTTATATTAATTCTGCGCGAAATTAATAAAAATTTCTGAAAAACACGAATTATTGCAACCGAATTTTATAAGAAATTTTCTGTTGCCTATTTTTATCGACATTGGTTCTTTCCATTTTTCAGTAGAAAAACTATATTCTGCATTAGTATTTTTATACTTTGGACAATGTCCTAAAGCATATTTCAAACAATGTCTTGTTATCATTACTGGATGTGTTGTATCCTGTTGATTTTCAAAAGCATCATCGATACTTTCAATATTCATGTTCATAATAATTTCTTTAGCGAAACTATTCATCGCATTTGCTCTGAAATCTTGAGGAATTATACCTCTGGCATCTTGATTTTTTGACAAAGAAATATAATCTGGCAAAACAAAGGAATGTCTTCTCTGCAAATCAATTTGAGCGCGTTTATTCAATAAAACATCTACTCCTTCCCTTCTCATTTCAGCTAAAACAGATGAAGGAATAAATAAAGTCTCTTGTTGATTGTTTAAATATTTAAATGTGTCAATTTCAAAGATCGTGTCACCAAGTTTTGACAATTGTTTTCTGTAATTTTCTTCTTGCGACTTCTCTGCTTTATCAAATGGACCTTTTTCTACTGCAATAAAAATAGTTTTGTCAGATAGAATCAGTTTAGCGAAAGAGTCTTTGATTTCAAAAGTTAGATTAACAGGAATCTTTCTTTTTGCGGATGGTTTTTCGAGAGTTTGTTCGAATTTATAATCGAGATTTCTCCATACTTCCATCTTCGGACGAATATCTTTTATGACTTCAGCCGAAGGAGGAAATACAAATCCATTCTCGAATTTATTTACTCTCATTCCTTGAGTTCCTACCATAATTCCGTCACCGTTGGATAAGATCTTGCCTTTTACCTCAAAGCTTTTGGGCGTTATCTTCCCTACTGTGCCAATAAATTCTCCGACAGATTTTGGAGTGTCAAAATTCCAATAGTTTTCTCTGTTTACTTGATATTCTGTAAATCCTCTATTGAAACTCTTCTCTACATTCGGCTCGAAATTATAATATATTTTTCCTTCAGAAACATGCTTCCAATCACTATGTTGTTCAAGAATCGCATCTATCTTCTTTCTGTAATATGCTGTTACATTCTTGACATAGTTCATGTCTTTTAGTCGTCCTTCTATCTTGAGACTTGTAACACCTGCATCTATCAAATCTTCAAGCAATTCGCTTCGATTCATATCCTTGAGACTTAACAAATGCTTTTGTGTAACAACTTTTCTTCCATTAGCATCAAGTAAATCCATTGGAAGTCGGCAAGGTTGGGCACATTCTCCTCTATTTGCCGAACGACCATTTATTGCAGCAGAAAGATAGCATTGTCCGCTCACACATACGCAGAGTGCTCCATGTACGAAACATTCCAATTCAACGTCTGGAACGGCATTATGAATCTCTCGTATCTGCTCGATTGATAATTCGCGTGCAACAACAACACGAGTCATACCCAGCTGATGCATCAGACGTACTTTATCTATGGTGCGATTATCCGTCTGTGTGCTTGCATGAAGCTCAATTGGAGGAAGATTAAGTTTCAGTAATCCTAGATCCTGAATTATGAGTGCGTCAGCGCCTGCTTCATATAGCTGCCAAGCCATCTTTTCGGCAAAAGGAAGCTCATTGTCACGCATGATAGTATTGAATGCTATTATTGTCTTTGCACCAAACTGATGTCCGTAGGATGCAAGTGATTCAATGTCTATGATCTCATTACCTGCAGCAGCACGTGCACTGAATCTTGGTGCGCCGATGTAAACTGCATCTGCACCATGATTAAATGCTTCTTTGCCAATTTCGGCGTTTTTAGCTGGAGCAAGTAATTCGATCTTTCTCATATTCAAGAATAGGATTTATTCCTAAATTAAACTTTTGTCTTTCTATTATCTAAACTCTTGAACCAACCAGCAAGAATTGTTCCTGAAATGCTATGATAAGCACAAGAGATTGCACAAGGAACGACCGTCAATGCTGCAAGTGGATTTGCTGCAATTGCTGCTGGTGTTGCGAAGAATCCGTTTGCTAGTACGGTTGCCATTCCTGCGTTTTGCATTCCTACCTCAATACTTATAGTTCTCTTCTTAGCTGTAGTAAATCCTGCGAGTTTTCCGATAGTATATCCTAAAAGATATCCTAAACCGTTATGACAGGTTACAACACCTAAAGTAAGGAATATCAGAGATAATCCATTCTCTTCAAGTCGAGGATGAACTGTATATATTACGCCACCAACAATGCATGCCAATGCAATTACCGACACGCCAGGAAGTATGGCTTTTGTATCTTCAAACCAATGTGATTTTGCGTTTCCGGAATTTTTAGCGGAACGAGAACCGAAATAATTGAATACCACACCAATGGCAACAGGAAGTAATGTTACGATGCAGATGTTCTGGAACATTCCCCATGCATCGACTTCGATTTGTTGGCCAGCAAGCCACAATACCATTAAAGGCGTAACAACTGGTGCAAGAAGTGTCGATACTGTGGTCGTTCCTACTGAGAATGCTACGTCGCCTCGACAAAGGAAGCTCATAATATTACTAGATACTCCTCCAGGACAACAACCAACGAGGATTATACCTGCAGATAGAAAAGGATTAAGGTTAAATAATAATGAAAGACCATAGGCCACAAATGGCATTACGGTAAATTGAGCAATTGTACCTAACAGAATATCCGTAGGACGCTTCAATAGGATTTTGAAATCTTCGGTCGAAAGTGTACAACCCATTGTGAGCATTATTATACCCAAAATTATATTTGGACGCTGTCCTTGTTGTACCCAAGCAAAAGTAGAAGGACAAAGGCCCGCAATCACCGCTGCAAGTATTACTACCAGCGATGTGTACGAACCCATGAACTTGCTGATTTTTTTTAGAATGTCAATCATAAATACATTAACCGCAGAAAACTTTCGTTCCCTGCGGTTTTTATTATTAGAGCTTAATACGAATCATCATGAATGTATTAGCAGGAACTTCAATAGTAGCTTTCTTCTTAAGCTTAATGCTCTCTGTTGAAGGAGCGATAGGCTGTTCGTCGAAATTGTTCTCTGCCATTGGATCGCCTGTGAGAGAAGTTACTTCTACGTTCTTAAATCCTGGGAAACGGCTGAGGTTAAGATTTGCGCTGATAGGATGAGAATCTGCATTACACATCTTAACGAAGAGTTCCTTTGTCTTCACGTTGAGGATAACGCTCTGTCCGGCGAACTTCTCTTCTGTTACACCGTCGAACTTAACGCAATCGCCATAGAAATACTGACCAGCGCTCTGTCCGAACATCTGCTGAACATAATAAGAGCAAGTAAGATATGGACGAAGGTTATCGAAGTAGATCAAATCAGGATTCCAAGACAAGTGACCCTTCTTAGCGAAGAGAGGTGCATATGAAGTCATTGTAACTACATCACCGTTACGTTCACAACCGAGCAGGTAAAGACCTTCTGCAAGTGCGTCAACCAACATCTTGTCTTTTGAAGCATATTCGCCAAGGTAAACCTTTGTGTTTGGATGTTTCTCTGCATATCCGTCATAGTTGTGCTGGTTGTTGAAGAAGTAATCACGTGGTTCGTAATAGTGTTCGTCAAGAATAGGCATCTTGATCTCGTCAGAGATTCTCCAAGCATTGTCGTAGTCAGGATTTCCAGGATGAGAACCAGGACCGCAAGTACCTACGATTACGATTTCTGGATGAGCCTTAGTGATGCGCTCATACATATACTTGAAGCGAGCTTCGAATTCAGGAGTAATCTTCTCTTCGTTACCGATACCAAGATACTTAAGACCGAATGGAGCTGGGTGACCAGCTTCTGCACGAACCTTACCCCATTTAGTATTGACATCGCCGTTTGCCCATTCAATGAGATCGAGAGCCGACTGTGTCCACATTTCCATATTGTCCATTGGAACTACCCACTGATTCTGCTCTGGAATGTTCCAACCGCCATTAGCACCTTGACATCCTACACCGCAAGGAAGGATTGGCACAGGAGCCATGTTGAGGTCTTCGCAGAGCTGGAAATACTCGTAGTAACCGAGATCCATTGACTGATGATAACCCCAAGTATTCTTCAAGTGAACACGCTCTTCTTTTGGGCCTACAGTGTTTTCCCAACGATAAGTGTTCCAGAAACCGTCACCACCACCATGAACTACACATCCACCTGGGAAACGCATGAACTTTGGCTCAAGTCCGGCAAGTGCTTCTACGAGATCCTTACGGAGTCCATGTCCTTTGTAAGTGTCTTCTGGGATGAGCGAAACCATATCAACATCCATTACACCTTCTTGAAGTGCGATTACTTCAAGTGTAGCGTTGTCATAATCCTGATTTGCTTCGATTACACCTTCGAATTTTGTCCATTCTGCGCTTTCAACCTTGAAGCAAACTTCACCAAGTGAGAGATTTTCTGGTCTTTTAGGACGTTTACCTTCCTCCATTGGGAAGAACTTCATACCGTGAAGTACAACGCGAACATCTTTAGCAGGACCTGCTGTGTTACGAAGATAAGCAGAGAACTTATACTTTGCTCCGTTCTTGATTGCTATTCCGTCGTGACCACTGTTGATAAGACCAACGCCATACCATCCGTCGAAGTCAGAAAGACCCTTGACGATTCTTTCAATGACAACACGCATGTATGTTGGGTTATTCTTGTTGAGGTTCTGAATGCCTCTTACATAGTCGATATAACCAGTTGAGTGTCCGTAAGCAGCGCGCTTCCATGCTGTGCCAGGACCCCATCCGTCGCGTTCGTTCGGAGAATATTCAAACGAACCGTTCTGTACTAATTCAGCGTTCAAACCGCCATCGGCAGAACTGCTGATATCCTCAAAGAAAATTCCGAGGAACTCATCACTGATAGCCTTTCCTCCCTTAGGAGCACTCATCTTTTGTGCTTGAGCTCCCATAGTTGCGAGAGCGAGAGAAAGACAAATTAATGTTTTCTTCATGTTGTATTAATGTTGTTTGTAATGTTGTTAAAGATATCGCAAAGATAATAAATATCTTCAATATTTCCAAACAATAGTTTTTATTTGATTCCTAAAGATCAAAATTTGAGACAAGAGCATTATGATCTGAGAAATTTTGACTCAATACAGAGATGTTTTTGAGCTTAATATTATCAGTATAAAGCATGTGATCAATTCTGAAATGCATCACTTTATGACTATGGAATGTAAGTCCCATTCCGAAACCTTTCTCCCACCATGCATTTTTCAGGATTCCATCTCTTTGCAGATTCTTGAGAGTTGAACTTCCAGACACATCATTCATATCTCCCGCAATTATGACCTTCTGTCCTTTCGCATTAAGTTCTCGAACTTCTTTCATTATGGCTTGTATTTCTACTTCTCTTTCGATTCGTCCAGCTTTAAGGCATTTCAGGAAATTCTTTGTCTTTTCTCTTTTTCTAAGATCCGTTCCAGACATTTCTTCCCTTGATTTGTCAAAATGGTTAGATGCTAAATGAGCAGCAATTAATCTAACGCTGTCATTCCCTATTTTCAATGTTGTAGAAGAAACTGCACGATGAGGATTCATGCTTCTAAGATGATCGTAAGCTTCTGCTTGATTCATTTTATTCACTACCCATTCATTGTTTTCCAAATCAAGGTACAAATCTTCGAGTGGTGTCATTTCATACTTGCTGAAAATTGCAATAGAGCAATCAAATTCCTCTTGTTGTCCATAATAAGGATAAACTTTCAACAAAGAATCTTTAAGTGCTCCACAAGAATAGATAAAGTATTCGTGAAGAATAATTACATCTGCATCTTGTGCCAACAAGAATTCTGTCATTTCTTTTGGGTTCTTTTCGACTGATTTGAAGTAATCACTCGAAGAGAACATATTGTATGATAAAACCTTAAGATCTCCTTTCTCATCATCAAAGTTTAAATTGAACGGAACGGATTCTGTGTATTCATTAAAGACAATAGATAATAGAAACAGAATCACGCCTGTCTTATAAAACTTCTTCAAAAGTAAAACCAAACTTATAAATATCAGCGCAACAAAAAGAAATGGCGCAACCAAAACTATGTAATCCATGTCGCAAAGTTATGAAAGCCTTTCCGTTTTTCCAAATACATTATAAAAATTTAGGAATTTCATTTCCGACTTTTAAAAAGTGTTTTCTCCATTTGGAGATTTCATTTCCGGAATGTCGGAAGTCCAATTTCCGTTTGGAAATCAGACAAACGAAAGCTCGGAAATCAAATTCCCGATCGGGAATCAGACAAAAGGAAATCCGGAAGCCCAATCTTCTTAGTTTTATTAGGCTTCCGGATTGTATTTAGAAAGATCAGAGATAATATTTGAGTTTTTCGACTTCTACTTCCTTATCGAGAAGTGAGAGGAAGTCGTCCAAAACTTCTTTGTTTACATCTCCCTGTTCGTATTCTTTTATTGCATCCTTTCGGATTTCATTTATCCAAGCTCGTCGAGCAGAAATGTAATCCTCTTCGATCTTTGTCGCGTATTCTGGAGTAATCTCGCCTTCAATGTTGTAATATTCCTTAATCAGGCGATAAGACCAAGCCCAACGATATTCATTATAATTGTCGTTAGCTTTATAAAGTTCTTCTCGGATTGCGGAAACTGTATTCAAAGTTCCATCCTTGATTGCATTTACTATTCGTGTCTCTTCACTTACAGGAATCAAAAGACCTGAAAGATCGCTCCACTTGCCTGTTCCTACACTACTCTTTGGAACTTCAAGCTTATGACGTTTAAGTACTGCGCCCATATAAAGTCGAAGTGCAATATCGTAGTACTTAATACCTTTCTTCAAAGATGTTCCTTTGATGATATAGTTCTGATAGTTGTAGTTTTCTACATCACCTGAAAGTTCGCGAAGGGCTTCAAGTGTACGTTTGGCAACCATAATTCCACCAACTGAGAATGGTGAAAGCCAGTCAAAGTTGATAATTGAGTTCTTTCCTGCTTCTGGTCGCTTATCACGCTTTGGCCACTTTCTGATATCACGATAGAGACCTACTGTTGTAAGGTTTCGACCTGGAATGATATACATGTCGTCGCTATAGGCGATGAGATAAGAGAATGGAAGCTTACGGGTATCAGGATGGTGCATCAGTTTTCCGAAGCACACAGAGAATGTACCAATCTTTGCAGGAAGAAGAATGTAAGAACCAGAAGCTGTCTTTGTTCCTCTTTCAAGAATTCCCCAGTGCATTGGTCCCATCTTATATGCATGGTTCGAGAAATTGGTTGCTGAACCAGCATTATAGAATGACAATTCAGTTCCAATCAGCAATGAGCATTTATGATGAGATGCAGAGAATGGTCCACAGAATGCTGCGCAAGCTTCTCCGTTTGCCATGTGATTGTTGGCGAAGAAGAGAGAATTTTCAGCTGTGAATCCGTCAACAATTTTACAAGCTTCACCTACGAAACATCCTTCGAGTTTAGCGTTGTTGTTGATTGTCGAACCGTTATAAACTACTGTATTTTCACAAATTACGCCAGTTCCGATTTTTACTGGTGCTTCAGGAAGACTCTTGAATGTACAGTCGCAAAGATGCTGAGCGCCATCAATCACGCAATACTTACCAATGTGGCAGTTCTTGATTTCGCCGACATTGACAATCTTCACGAATGCATTGATTGTTCCGCAATTAGTGAGTTTGCGTCGATCTGTAATATATTCTGTGATGACGTTACGTATTGCCTCTGTAAATACTTTATCCTGCTCGTACTTAACCATAAGGCTTGCGAGCTGAGAAGAAAGTCCGTCGAAAATCATTACATTGCCATCACCTACTTCGTTGAGAACGGAAATTACTGTTCCTTCACCATAAGAAGCTTTTGGAGTAGTTTCGATACAATGAACATTGCTGATGAGACAGTGATCGGCTATATAATAATTATTAATGTATCCGCGCACATTCTCAATAAGGCAATCATCACCAATCTGAACATCACGAAGAGTTGCATTTCTGATTCCGCAATGTTTTTCGAAACCAGGAGCGACCTCGATTGTTCCAAGGTTACTTCCTAAAGTAACGTTGCCAAAGAAATCAACGTTACGCACATAGCGCACATCAAAATCTTCGGCAACAATTACTTTCTCCCAAGATGCTGAATTGCAGCCCGCTGCAATCAGAACTTCTATTTCTTTTGGGTTAAGTTGTCTCATTAGAGATTATCTTTCTCGATGTCCTTAAAATATTTATATGTATCAACCTTCAATTCGCCGCAAGCAGCTTCATCACATACGATGATTGCGTGCTGGTGCATCTGAAGAGCAGATATTGTCCACATTTGGCTTACTCCTTCTTCGATACCATGCTGAAGAGCGCGAGCCTTATTATGACCATTTACTACGATAAGAACTTCCTTTGCATCCATTACTGTGCCAACACCAACTGTAAGTGCAGTCTTTGGAACAAGATTTACATCGTTGTCGAAGAAACGGCAGTTAGCGATGATTGTATCTGTAGTAAGAGTCTTTACGCGAGTACGGCTTGTGAGAGAAGAACCTGGCTCGTTGAAAGCAATATGACCATCAGGACCAATACCACCCATAAAGAGATCAATGCCACCTGCTTCTTCAATTGCCTTTTCGTAGTTCGCACATTCTACTGCAAGATCAGGAGCATTTCCATTGAGGATGTGTACATTCTCCTTCTTGATGTCGATGTGTGAGAAGAAGTTTGTCCACATGAAAGAATGATATGACTCTGGATGTTCCTCTGGAAGATTAACATACTCATCCATGTTGAAAGTCACGACATTCTGAAACGATACCTTACCAGCCTTGTTGAGTTCAATAAGTTCCTTGTAAAGTCCAAGAGGTGAAGAACCTGTTGGACAACCCAACTTAAATGGCTTTTCTGGAGTTGGATTTGCAGCATTAATCTTTGCTGCTACATAATTGGCAGCCCACTTTGAAAGTGAAGCATAGTCCGGATTAATGATTACTCTCATAAATTTTGGTTTATTTTGTGTAGTGTATTTTCGTTGTTCAAATTTATAAATAAACTGTTTTTTATGGTATATAATATGATGTTTTTTTTTCATATTTTTACTAAAAAACAGCCTTTTTGTAACATAATCTAAAAAAGTCAAGTAAAAAGATTATTCTTTATGTTTATAATACTCCTTTACTTGAAGGAAGTTCAAAGTGGTGAATATCACGATTGATTGCCATCTTAAGACTTCTTGCTAATGCCTTAAAGATACCTTCAATCTTATGATGTTCGTTCTCTCCTTCTGCTTTGATGTTGAGATTTATCTTTGCACTATCGCTGAATGATTTGAAGAAATGAAGGAACATTTCTGTTGGCATATCTCCTACTTTTTCGCGATAGAATTTTGCATCCCAAACCAGCCAAGGACGGCCACCGAAGTCGAGGGCGACACTTGCAGTAGCATCACTGCAAAAATCGGCCTCGACTTGACAGAGACAATCATCCATTGGAAGGCAGAAACCATATCTTCCGATTCCTCGTTTGTTTCCGAGAGCCTTTGCGATACATTCACCCAAAGCGATTCCGGTATCTTCAATTGTATGATGTTCGTCAACCTCAAGATCACCTTTTACTTTGATTGTCAAATCCATTCCAGAATGTTTGCCAATCTGTTCGAGCATGTGGTCGAAGAATCCTAATCCTGTTGAGATATCTGTCTTGCCTGATCCATCAAGATCGATCTTGATATGAATATCAGTCTCTTTTGTCGTTCTTGTTACTTCGGCAGTTCTTTCTCCTGCAAAAAGGTAAGCTGCAATTTCATCCCAATTCCTAGCGACAAATACAGAAGATGATTTCAAAGACAGATCTTCTTCTTTGTCAGAAAGTAAGATCGCTTTACATCCAAGATTCTTGGCGAGTTCAACGTCAGTTTGGCGATCACCAATGACGAAACTATTAGTAAGATCATATTCAGTTCCGTTACCTTCGATGAACTTTTTGAGCATTCCTGTTCCAGGTTTCCTGTTAGGATGATTGTCTTCCTTATAATGCTCATCATAGTATTCCTCGTCAAAAGTTACACCTTCTGTCTTGAAGATCTTCTTAACCAAGTCATTTATTGCATTGAAACGATCAAGGGGATTTGCTGGAGTACCAAGACCGTCCTGATTGCTTACAATGATAAAGTCAAAGTCCAACTTGTGACGAATGAAACTTAAGTTCTGGATAACACGAGGAAGGAACTCAATCTGTTCGAAACTATCAACCTGTTCTGTGATTGGTGGTTCGACAATCAGTGTTCCGTCTCTATCTATGAATAGAAGTTTTTTCATAATTGATAATTAAAAATCCTTCAAGGCATTGTAGATCTCTGCATTTTCAGTTGGTGTTCCGACGGTAATGCGAAGACAATTTGCACAAAGGGTTACTCGATGACGGTTTCTCACGATAATACCTTTATCCTGAAGATATTTGTAGATACCATTTGCATCTTTTACTTTTACCAAAAGGAAATTAGAGTCACTTGGATAAATCTCTTCTACACAAGACAAAGAAAGCAATAGATTCTTCAAGACATCTCGCTGTGCAAGAATTTCCTTAACCTGACTCTCTTTTTTTGCAACGTTGCCAAGAACCTTAAGTGCTTGCTGCTGAGTAAGAATATTTACATTGTAAGGATATTTCACCTTATTATACAATGAAATTACTTCTTCTGATGCCATAGCAATTCCAAGACGTATTGCTGCTTGTCCCCAAGCTTTTGAGAATGTCTGCAAAACAATCAGATTTGGATACTTGTTAAGCATCTCCACCATTGTACCTTTGTCTGAAAAGTCAATATATGCCTCGTCAACAACAATCATTGCTTCTGCGTTGTCCAAGAACCACAGCAGATCTTCTTTAGCAAAGACATTTCCTGTCGGATTATTTGGAGAACAAAGCCAGATAGCTTTTGTATTCTCGTCGATGGCTTGCTTCATAGTTTCCATATCAAGCTGATAATCTGCTTTCAACGGAACTGCTCGATATTCAATATCATTGATATCAGCACATACCTGATACATTCCGTATGTTGGAGCAGGAGCTACAACATTGTCTATTCCAGGACGACAGAATATTCTATATACCAAGTCGATAGCTTCATCTGATCCGTTGCCAAGAAAAATCTGTTCAGGACGGACTTTCTTCAATGGTGCAAGAAGCGATTTAACTTCTGATTGTAATGGATCAGGATAACGATTAGTTCCGTTGTTGTAAGGACTTTCGTTAGCATCAAGATATACACTTGCTTCACCTTTGAATTCGTCTCGAGCACAGCTATATGGAGCTAATGCTGCAATATTTGGACGAATTAAGTTTTTTATATTATTCATAATGATATTCTAATACTTTTACATATCCTGTAAACGTACAGTCACAGCATTCTTGTGTGCATCAAGTTGCTCATTTGCAGCCATCACTTCAATCACTGGACCAAGTTTGCGTAATCCTTCTCTTGAGATCTCCTGGAAAGTAACCTTTCGCATATAAGAATCAAGGTTTACGCCATTATATGCCTTTGCATATCCATTAGTCGGAAGAGTATGATTAGTACCAGAGGCATAATCTCCTGCACTTTCAGGACTATAAGGACCTAAGAATACAGAACCTGCATTCCTTACCTTTTCAGACAACTCAATATAATTTGAGGTCTGAATAATAAGATGTTCTGCAGCATATTCGTTAACAAGTTCCATCATCTCTTCATCATCCTTGCAGACAACAATCTTCGAATGTTCAAGAGATTTTCTTGTTAATTCCTGGCGCTTGAGTTTCTCAAGCTGAGCTTCCATCACAACCTTGAACTTATCTGCGAATTCTGTAGAAGTTGTAAAGAGGATTGCTTGACTATCTGCTCCATGTTCTGCCTGAGAAAGGAAATCGCTTGACACATATTCTGGATTACTCTGAGCATCGGCAATTACAGCAACTTCCGAAGGACCAGCAGGCATATCGATAGCTACATCACGCAGAGATACGAGCTGTTTAGCCATCTGAACGAACTGATTACCTGGACCAAAGATCTTATATACTTTAGGAACAGATTCAGTTCCGTAAGCCATAGCTCCAATTGCCTGAACTCCACCAATCTTATATACTTTAGTTACGCCACTTCGCCAAGCAGCATAAAGTATTGCTGGATTAACTTTTCCTTCAGAGTTTGGAGGTGTACAAAGTACTATTTCACTACATCCGGCAATCTTAGCTGGAATAGCAAGCATCAAAACAGTGCTGAACAAAGGAGCTGTTCCTCCAGGAACATAAAGGCCGACCTTGTCAATTGCAATAGCTTTCTGCCAACAATTAACACCAGGTTGAGTCTCTACTTTTTCATAAGTTCTGTGTTGAGATTCGTGGAACTTTGCAATGTTTTTATATGCATTGTCAATTGCATCCTTAAGTTCAGAAGAAATCTCATTCTTTGCATTGTCAAATTCGCATGGCTCAACAGAAAGAGATTCCAAGGAACAATGATCAAATTTCTGCTCAAGTTCTTTTAAGACTTTATCGCCACCTTCCTTAATCTGAGCGAGAAGACCACTAACAAGATCTCTCAACTGACTGTTGTCGAAAGTAGGACGAGCTGTTATCTCAGCCCATTCAGTCTTATCTGGAAATGAATAGATTTTCATAAGTATGAATTATTACATTACCATCTTTTCAATATTCAAAGCGAGAATTCCTTCTGCTCCAGCAGCTTTGAGTCCACCAACAAGATTCCAGAATGTCTTTTCAGGAATTACTGTATGAACTGCCGACCATCCTTCTGTAGCAAGTTTGATGACTGTTGGAGCCTTTACTCCAGGAAGCATTGCAAGAACAGCGTCAAGATTGGAATCTGGCACATTCATCATTACATATTTCTTGTCTTCTGCAACACGGACAGCATCAATGCGGAACATCAATTCGTCAAGGATTTCGAGCTTCTCTGCGTCAAGATCGTTGTTCGCAATAAGAACAGCCTCACTTTCGACAACAACCTCTACTTCTTTCAAGCGGTTGCTGACCAAAGTGCTTCCTGAACTAACAATATCAAAGATACCATCGCCAAGACCGATGTTTGGTGAAATCTCGACAGAACCTGTAATAACATGAATATCGGCATTTACACCTTTTTCTTTCAGGAATTTGTCGAGAATGTTAGGATAACTTGTAGCAATAGTCTTTCCATTGAACCATTCGATGCCAGGATAATCGATCAAGGCAGGAATAGCCAAAGACAAACGGCACTTTGAGAATCCGAGATTCTTGACAATCTTAGCATTTTTCTGACGTTCATTGTATTCGTTCAAACCTACAATACCAACATCAGCAACACCTTTCTCTACACATTCAGGAATATCATCATCACGAAGATACAAAACCTCAATAGGAAAATTGCTTGAAGGCACAAGAAGTGTGCGCTTAGCGTTGCTTAATTTGATTCCTGCTTCTTTGAGCAGATCCATACAGTCTTCAAAAAGACGGCCTTTCGATTGAATAGCGATACGTAACATAATATAGTTTTCTTTTAGTATTTACAAAACAAAAAAGACTCACCAACAGGTAAGCCTTTCATATAATTAATTACACGACAAAACCGCTCACCTGTTTAATGAGATAAGAGATGATGGTGATGATGAAGTGTAAAAGCTGTCATAATTGTTTTAATTTGATGGCACAAAGATACATAATAAAATGAAACAACAAAACATTTAATAGAAAAAATCGAAAATTAAAGTAAAAAAGTTATTTATAGTTGTTATATACATTATAAATATATATATTTGCAACTATGAAGAAAAGAAAATACTATCATTCGGATGTCAAACCATCTACAGAATTTGATGGAACAATGACCGTTAAGGCCAAGAAGAATCTTGGTCAGCACTTCTTGACAGACTTGTCTATAGCTGAAAGAATTGCTGATACTCTGTCTGACTTTAAGGATTATCCAGTTCTTGAAGTTGGTCCGGGAATGGGTGTCTTGACTCAGTTCCTTATCGAGAAAGGATATGATTTGAAGGTTGTAGAACTGGATGGTGAGTCTGTATCTTATCTCAAGGTCAATTATCCTGTTACTCTTGATAAAAGAATCATTGAGGCTGATTTCTTGAAACTCAAGCTCGAAGAAGTATTCGATGGCAGGAATTTCTCTTTGATTGGCAACTATCCATATAACATATCTTCCCAGATTTTCTTCAAGGTTGTTGACTATCGAGATATGATCCCTTGCTGCAGTGGAATGATTCAGAAGGAAGTTGCTGAACGACTAGCAGCAAAACCTGGTTCAAAGGCTTTCGGAATCTTGTCAGTTTTGATTCAAGTATGGTATGATGTAGAATATTGTTTCACCGTCGGAAATGAAGTATTCAACCCACCGCCAAAAGTACAAAGTGCTGTAGTTAAGATGGTGAGAAATAATATAAAAGAATTGCCATGTGAGGAAAAAGACTTCCGTACTTTGGTTAAGAATGCTTTTGGTATGCGTCGTAAGACTCTTCGAAATTGTCTTCGCCAACTGATATTTGAATGGAAACCGGAAGAAGCCGAGTCAATACTCGCCGAAGAATTCTTCAATAAGAGAGCAGAACAGGTATCTGTTCAGGAATTCATTGATCTGACAGTTAGATTAAAGAAATGATTGACCAGCAAACTATAGATAAAGTAGTTGATACTGCTCAAATCTATGATGTAGTATCAGAGTTCGTGTCTCTAAGGAGACGCGGACAAAACTATGTTGGTCTATGTCCATTTCATTCCGATAAGAATCCATCTTTCTACGTCTCTCCTACCAAGAATGTTTGTAAATGTTTCAGTTGTAACGAAGGCGGTGGTCCTGTGCAGTTTATAATGAAACACGAACAGATTTCTTTCTTTGAAGCAATCAAATGGCTTGGAAAGAAATATGGTATTGAAGTCGAAGACAAACGAATGACTGACGAAGAAAAAGCTCGTCAAACTGTTCGTGAAAGTATGTTGATGGTCAATGAATTCGCACAGAAGACATTCGAACAGGATCTCTACATGTCTCAGGAAGGTCAAACCATTGGATTAACATATTTCCGAGAAAGAGGATTGCAGGATGAGACAATCAAGCGTTTTCATTTAGGTTATGCTATTGAGAATCGTACAGACTTCGCTTCTCGTGCTCTTGCCAAGGGATATAAAAGAGAATTATTACTTGATCCGACCGAAAAGAATAAGGATGGCGTTGGTCTATGTTATGGCGAAGATCCAAGAAAAACTCCAACCTGCCGTTTCCATGGTCGTGTAATATTCCCATATCATTCCATTTCCGGAAAGCCTATCGCTTTTGGTGGTCGTATTCTTCAAAGAGTTGACCATGCTTTCAAGAAATATGTGAATTCACCAGAATCGGCTCTTTATCATAAAAGTGATCTGTTATACGGAATTTATCAGGCAAAATCTGAAATTGCCAAACTGAATAAATGTTATATTGTAGAAGGCAATGTCGATGTTCTTACAATGTCTCAAGCCGGTTTCCAGAATGTTGTTGCATCTGCCGGAACTGCATTGACAAGTAGCCAGATTCGTCTCATCAAGCGTTTCACCGACAATGTGACATTGATGTATGATGGTGATAATGCCGGAATAACAGCAGCACTTAAAACTATCGATCTTCTTTTGCTCGAAGGAATGAATGTTCAACTCATTCTTTTCCCGAATGGAGATGACCCAGATAGTTTTTGCAGAAAATATACTAAGGAAGAGATCTCGAAATATTTTGAAGAGAATGAGCGAGACATTGTTTCCTTCAAAGCACATATAATGCTTCAAGGAAACGCAAAGAACGATCCGATCAAGAAAGCTCAGATTACTCAGAATATTGTTCAAAGTATTGCTCTTATCTCCGATCCTATTATTTCTTCTGTTTTTATCAGAGAAGCTTCGCAAATTCTTGGAGTATCTGAACCAGCAATAATAAAAGCAATTCAAACTACCAAACAGAATAACTATGCTGCAGAAGTAAGAAAGTTCGAAATAGAACAGCGTCGCTTGATTGCAAAACAAGATCGTGAAGAAAGAGAATCAGATGACAAAAATGCATCTGAAAAAGATCTTTCATCTGTTTCTAATGCTGAAAATGAAATAGAAAAATTTCAGGAAGCACAACAAGAAAACCAAAGTCAGTCTGAAAAAGTTCTGACGAATGATCGTGTGTCACTTCCTACAGATATCTACGAGAGAAATATAATCCAATGTATTGTAAAGTACGGCGGAGAAGTATTTAATGATGTTTGGCAAGACGAAAATAATCAGATGCATTCCGATCAATGGAAAGTGATTGATTATATTAAATATATCTTGCAACAGGATGAGATAGAATTTCAGCATCCTCTTTATGCAAAAATGCTGAAGCTCGCCGTTGATGAAACTGCAGATACAGACAAGATATTTAGTAGCACGAAGTTCTTCTTCAATTATCCGGACGATGATGTGAGAAACTGTGCATTATCTCTTGAGTCAGATCGATATAATGCTTTAGGTATTGTTCAAGAGGAAACAAATCTCGATGTACTTGTTCCAAGATGCGTTCAGGAATTACAGGAATGTCTTGTCAGAATCGAAATTGACACACTTAGAAAGGAATTGAAAGATCCGAATGTCGGAGATAAGGCTATTGAGATAATGTCGAGATTAAATGATCTTTATATCATTAAAAAGGAACTCGATAAAATATTAGGAGAAAGAATAATTTCCAATAAGTAGTGAAGAAACCAAACACAGAAGACAATTAATATATTGTATCAAAGTTTGATTAAATACAAATTAGGAACGAATTAGGAACAAATTATAATGACAACGCTTAATATACGATGATGTGCGCGTCAAAAAATTGTTCCAAATTCGTTCCTAATTCACGTTAAAAATGGATGTGTTTTAATCTGAAGCCATATTACGTTTGAAAACGAGAACTGAACGTGCTGGCAAGTAAAGTTTCAACCAACCCTTTCCATCAGCTTCATACATAGGATCGTGTTGTGTGTGATATGGAGCATCTGCTTGAACATTTCCGAATCCTCCATACTTAGGATCGTCACTGTTGAGCAATAGATTATATTCTCCGTTCTTGCAAAGGAATCCGTAGTCTGTATAGCTTCTTTGACCGTCAAAGTTGAATACGAAGAGTAAACGACGACGTTCGAATGCAATCACATGATCACCTCTGTTGTCCCATATTGGAATGATAGGCGATTCGTTGAAACGCAATACTGATTCAACAAGATGAACCATATCTCTATCCCATGCATTTAGGAATCGATAGTTAAGATCTTCTCGATCTACAAGATCCCATTGACGACGAGCATACTTGTGACTCCATCCATTTCCTTCTCGTGGGAAATCAATCCATTCAGGATGACCAAATTCATTACCCATGAAGTTCAGATAACCTCCGTTGATTGTTGCAAGAGTAATCAATCGGATCATCTTGTGAAGAGCAATGCCTCTGTGTACGTTCATAGTCTCATCTCCTACACGGAAATGCCAATACATATCAGCATCACAAAGACGGAAGATCACTGTCTTATCTCCTACTAATGCCTGATCATGACTCTCGACATACGAGATTGTCTTTTCATCTTCACGACGGTTTGTAAGAGTCCACATGATGTCAGTAACATTCCATTCCTCATCAGTCTTCTCCTTCAAAGTCTTGATCCAATAATCAGGAATACCCATTGCAAGACGATAGTCGAATCCCATACCACCATCTTCGATAGGACAAGCAAGTCCTGGCATACCACTCATTTCTTCGGCAATTGTGATTGCATAAGGCTTAACCTCATGAATAAGTTTATTAGCCAAAGTGAGATAACAGATTGCATCGCCATCCTGATTTCCATTGTAATAGTCTTCGTATCCGTTAAAGTCTTGTTCGAGACCATGATTAAGATAAAGCATTGAAGTTACACCATCAAAGCGGAAACCATCGAAGTTATATTCCTCAAGCCAATAACGACAGTTGCTGAGAAGGAAGTGAAGCACATCGTTACTTGCATAGTTAAAGCAGAGACTATCCCAAGCAGGATGTTCACGACGATCTCCTGCATAGAAATACTGATCTGCCTGACCACAGAAATTGCCAAGACCTTCTACCTCATTCTTTACGGCGTGGCTATGAACCAAATCCATAATTACGGCAATACCCATTCCATGAGCATCGTCGATAAGATGTTTCAATTCTTCTGGAGTACCACAGCGAGATGATGCAGCAAAGAAATTACTTACATGATAGCCGAATGAACCATAATAAGGATGTTCCTGAATAGCCATGATCTGGATAGCAGTGTATCCAAGTCGCTTTACACGAGGAAGGACATTAACACGGAACTCTTCGTAAGACCCTACCTTTTCCTCGTTTGTGGCCATACCAATGTGGCACTCGTAGATCATCAATGGATCAACCTGAGGTTTGAAGATCTTATTCTTAAAATAGTATTTCTTTGTAGGATTCCATACTTCTGCAGAGAAAATCTTTGTTGCTTCGTCCTGAATAACGCGAGTGGCATAAGCAGGAATTCTTTCTCCACAACCGCCTTCCCAGTAAACCTTAAGCTTATAGAGATCCTGATGACGAAGTTTTTCTTGTGGTATCTTAGCTTCCCAAACGCCATTTACACCAAGACGCTTCAATTCGAATTCAGGAAGTTCTTCCCAATTATTGAATGTTCCAATGAGATAGATTTTAGTAGCATTAGGTGCCCATTCCCTTACATACCAATAACCGTCCTTGCCATCCTGAAGTCCGAAATATACGAAACCAGAAGCAAGATCCTTGAGAGACTTTGAAGATGCTGTCAAACAATTAAGTTTCCACAACATGTATTTATATCGTCCCATAATAGCGTCAGCATAAGGCAAAAGCCATTTGTCGCGACGAAGAATACCTAAATTCTCAGGACGAAGTTTTTCCATCCAGCCATTGATATACAAATCATCGTGAGTTGCAACAACCTGATCTGCATTTTTGGTTGTGATAGTAAAATTCTTTTTATTGTTTTTCTTTTGCATAAGTCAATATAAATAAGATTAATCTACTTTTACTTTAACGATAACTTTTCTCCATTTTCCTTCACCTATCGCTGGTTGATGACCATCTTCCGGCCAGAAAATCACAAATTGACCAGGACATACGTTCAACATTGAAGTTGCCTTGTCTTTGAAGAATGTAATATCCTTCTCTGCATTATACTGATCAATAGGTTCCTTCAGATCGTAAGCAGGAATATATCCCATAAGTTCAGCTTTCTCAGTAGCAACCTGAATGTCAATATAAGCTTTGTGTGTTTCCATTTTTGCATCGTTCTCACTTTTAGTAGAACATTCTGCATAATTGGCAAATAGGTTATCTCCATCAAGAACAATCTTTCCTGGTTCGAGTTTGGAAAAATCAGTGTTCTTTATGAAATCAAATGCTTTCTTGAAAAGAGGATGCATTGATTCATACTTAGTGGAGTTTTGGAGTGAATCTAAAACCATAAGTCAATAAATTTGAATTAATAATGACGTAAATTTAACGCATTATTAATAAAAGACAAAATAATAACCGAAAAAAATATTCAAAATATGTTGTTAAACATTATTTTAAGCACTTTTTTCGGTTACTATACAATCTATAATCTTCAAATAAGACTATTTAGATTGATAATTAGTCCTTCTTTGCATCTCCTTTGTGTGGTCTGTTGCGATGCATGAAACTTCCTACAAACATTTTCTCTGCCTGAAGATAGATGAAGAGCTGTTTTGCAGAAAGGATCTTTGCGAATTTCTTATTATATGCTTCGTCGATCTTTGCATCCTCAATCTTATAGTTTGTCTCAAGTTCAACAGCTTTCATATAAACACTATCGGCATATTCCTGACCTGGAATAATATGAGGAGGACGAGATTTCATCATCAGTTCTCCTTTTGCCTTGAGTTTTTCTTTGTAGATCGGCACGAATTTAATAGAATCCTCTGCCGAGAGTTTCATCTTGCTTACAACAAAGTTCGTGCGATCTTCAAGAAACTTCTCCATATTTGGTCTTTCATGCCTTCTTTGACCATTGTTCGGCTTCTGAGCGAATGACATGAATGTAATCATCAATAATGATAATGTAAGAACTATATGTTTCATATTTATAATCAAGTTATTATAGTTAAAGATCAGCATAGAAATTTTCATAGATATCAAGATCGCTGACCATGAAAACCATCATTTCATCTTCCGATTCAATATCCGATGCTTGAGTTGACTCAACCATAGCCAGGTTGCTGATTTCAGGAGATGCAGTTTGCTGATTCATGAATTTCCATACAAATGGAGAAATTCCGATTAACAATGCCGTACATGCTGCAATGCTCCAACGACGCAACAGCAACTTCTTTTCAGCAGCTTCCTGACGTTTCTTTGCGGCAATAATATCAAGCTTTTCAGCTTCCATCTGGTCAATCTTTGCCTCAAGTTCTTCTTGGAATTTATCAAAGAATCCCTTTGGGACAAACATTCCAGTTTCTTCTATATCAAATTCTTTCATATTATTATCTGCTAAATTTCTTCTTTTTTCAAATACTCAGTTATTTTCTCTACAGCAAAATGATATGATGCCTTAAGTGCTCCAACAGATGTGTTAAGTATCGTTGACATCTCTTCGTAAGGTATCTCATCGAAATATCGCATATTGAATACCTGTCGTTGTTTTGTCGGCAATTCTGCAATTGCCAGAAGCAGCTTCCTTTGGGCTTCATCTCCATCAAAATATTTATCCGATTGTATCTGATCTCGTAAATATCCGTCTGGATCATCCGCCGTCATTTCTCTTTCTGCCTGCGCCTTAGTCAAAAATGTGATGGCTTCATTATGAGCTATCGTATAAAGCCAAGAACTGATTTTTGAATCTCCCCTGAAGTTATCGAGGTTCGTCCAAGCTTTCAGAAATGTGTTTTGCAGAACGTCTGCTGTATCGTCGTGATTGATGACAAGCTTTCTGATTTGCCAATATAACTGTTCCTGATATGCTGATACGACTTTGGTAAAGGCTTGTCGCCTCGTTTTCAAATCAATCAGCTCAGCAAGCAGAGCTTTTTCATCAATGAATTTACTGTTTCTATCCATTTTCGTCTTTAAGACTTTATATTCTTAAAAAAGTTTAATTGCGTTTACAAATATTTTTTAAATTACACATTCGGCAACTATTTTCATCCTTAGATTGCTCGAAATCTACGTTCTCATCGAATATTTCAGCAAGCAATTTGTCGAATGCTCGCTTAAAGTCATCTTTATATCTGCTGAAGTTATTGATTGGGATATTTCCTCCAGGAACATATTTCAGCGTTGTTTCTGTTTCAGAATCAAACATGAAATTCCGAATAAAATACAGATTTGGAGAAAGGTTCTCCTTATCATACAACAAGCAATACAGCATTACCTGAAATGCTTCGTTTGAACATTTTGCGCTCTCGCTGAAAATCTGATTGATCTCAGGAACGTCAAGTTTTGAAGTTTGACCTAATTTAGTCTTTCCTGTCTTATAGTCAACAATTCGTTCTGTTCCGTCAGATAGTTTGTCCAATCGATCATAAATAGCAACGATATTAACCTTGAACGGATCTTTGTCTTCAACAGAATTCACTTCATACACGAAGTTGTCTTTCTTTTCTGATGCAATATAAGTAAAAGGAGTAATCTTTTTGTCGTGTTCAAGAACATAGATTACATAGTTCAAGATAATGTCTTCAACGAGATGCAAATATCCTTTTATATCTGTCACGTTCATCACCGACTTGAATTTCTCGACGATAATACGCTGGATAAAAGGCTTATCCTTTATTACTCTGTCCAAATCGTCAGAAAAAATTTCCCGACCTAATACCTTGTCGTAGATGTCTTGAAGAGTTTCATGGACAATCGTACCGAAATCCTTGTCGTTGATGCTCTCTTCTATCTCGTCTTCTTCACGTAATCCTTCAACATTCTCCAAGTAGAACTGTAACGGACAATTTATATAGTGTTTCAAGGAAGATGCAGAAAGATTTCGTTTTCCGCCTTCCATGAAACTCTTCAATTTGTCCATTACAACCTGATCTTTCTTGACAGTAATCTTTCCTGATTCACTTGTGCGGATGTTATATTGGATTGTCTTATATTTTACATTGACATTAAATAGATATTCGAGCTGATTAACATATCGACTCTGTTCTCCACTTTGCATTCCCTCAGTTCGGCTATCATAGATCATCACGACATTTGTTGCTCGACTAATAAGTCGATAGAAATGATAAGCATAAACAGCGTCCTTGTGAACTTGCGTTGGCATACCGAACGCATGTCTAAGGTTCATCGGAATGAAACTATTGACAACTGATTTTGCCGGGAATGTACCTTCGTTTGCCGAAAGAATTATTATGTTGTCGAAATCAAGTCCTCGAGTTTCGAGCACTCCCATTACTTGAAGACCGGATAAAGGTTCTCCACTGAATGCTACTGATTCTGAGTTGGATAACTTCTTCAACAAAGAGAAAAACATCTGAGAACTGATATTGATGCTATTGAACTTTTCTAGTTTCTCTTCAAGAGTGTCGAATATCTTAATATAGGAAAACAGGAATTCTCTTTCAATCTCGCTGAAAGTAGCTTGAGTTCTTTCTTCTTCGAACTCCTCTCCTAATAATGATTCGGAATCTTCCTCTTCTTCCTGAAATTTCTTAGCAAGCTCTTGTTCTGCAATTTCAGAAAGTATAGCAAATATCTTTTTCAGATAAGCAGCGCATTCCTTGCCGTTTCCGCAAGACTTGAATATTGCTTCAAGCAGTTTATTGCCTTTGAAAATCTTACTATCTACACGATATTGATTCTTTGTCACTATTTCGTTCTGTAGCTGTAAAGCCTTTCCTTCGGACAACTTTGTGACAAAGTTAGTTGAAAGTAATGAAAGAACATTCTTATGATAGAAAGTAAGTTTGTTCTTCTCTGTTTTAGCGTTTACCTGTAGTTGAGAAAGGTTTTCTACAAATGTTGCAATAGTTGTAGCTTTCAAGCTATAACCCATCGTTACGTTGAATGGCTCATATTCCTTTGGAATGGAATACAACATCGGAAGAAGCATCTTCTCGTCAGGAAGAACAACAGCCGTCTTGAATGGATCCTTTTTTTCTTTCTCCCATTTCTGTAAAGTGGATGCTGCATGAACAGCCTGACCCACAGAAGAAGGAACTTCGACAACTTCTATGTTTCTGTCCTTTATGTTTACAAGATTTCCCTTGAGAGATTCGACTTCAATAACGTTCGGGAAATGATCAATTGTGTTTGATTTGAAAAACGAAGCGTGGGAATTCTTATCTCTTAAGGTTTCATCGACATAATCCCACCAGAATTCAGTTAATCCAAAATGCTGAAGATGATTCAGAATCTCGAAATCGACTTTGGAGAGCGCTGTTAATCCGACAAAGACTACTTTTTTACCAAAAATCTTCGTCAGTCGGGCTTTCTCGTCGTCAAAAGTGTTTTCAAATTTCTTTTTTTGGAGGTCTTCGACAATAAATCTCTGAACCATTCCCTCGTAAGCTTCTTCATGAGACTCCAATCTCTGTTTAAACTTGGTATATAATTCAAACAGAATGCTCCAAGTCTGTTTGAAGACATCCTTACTTTGTCCTTCAGACTTGGGATTGAAATTCGTCCAGAAGCTTCGTATTATCTTGATCTGCTCTTCATCCAAAGAAGAAAAAGTATCGTCAATTTCCTTCAGGTCCTTGACATTGCTGAAAAGCAAACGGCAATCGACAAGGTATTTATCAGCATCGTTGAAGTCATTCAAGAGCATTTCTCCCCAAAAGATGAAACTGTCGAAACTCTCGTCACTTTTGGAAATCTCCTTATAAACTTCATAGAGATTGAACAAGAGTTCGATTCGATCAAGAACGCGAATATCTTTTGATTCGAGGAAATATGGATACAGTTCTGATATCGTAATCATTTCAGGAGCAAATACAGGCGAACTGATTACTTCTGCCAGATAATGATTAAAGAACAATCCGCTGCGTCTGTTTGGAAATACAAACAGATAATCCTTCAGTCCCATTCCATCAAAAGTTCCATCTTCCTTCTTGATCAATGGGCAATAATATTCGACAACGGATTTTAGAAATTCTTTCATGCTTTAAATATCAAAACTTATTGCGAAGATAATAAATTACCAAGTTTACACCAAAATAATAATGATAATTTTGCGAAATATTACTCTTTTCATTATATTTGTACCTATACATTATTAATATTATACAAATATGGATCAGTTATTATTTAATAGTCTTTCATGGACTGTGCTTTCTCAGTATTGTGTGCTCCTTTGCAAGAATATTCTCGTTGCAATTGTAGTATTTGTTATTGGTAAATTTGTTATCAAGAAAATCGTTGCAGCTGCTAAGGCAGTAATGCAGAAGAAAAACGTTGAAGCAGCACTTCAGGGCTTTATCGGAAGCATCATCGAAGTATCTCTTTACCTTTGTCTGGCTATCATTATTATCAGCATTCTTGGCATTGAGACAAGCTCATTTATTGCACTCTTCACTTCTGCTGGCGTTGCTGTCGGTATGGCTTTGAGTGGAACTCTTCAGAACTTCGCTGGTGGCGTGATGATTCTTTTGTTCAAGCCTTTCAAGATCGGTGATTATATCGTTGCTCAAGGCTACGAAGGCGTTGTTAAGGATATTCAGATCTTCAATACTATCCTTGTTTCTCTCGACAATCAGACAATTATCATTCCTAACGGTGGACTTTCAACAGGTTCTATGAAGAATCTTTCTAAGCAGAAATATCGTCGTGTCGATGTTAACTTCCAGTTCGCTTATGGAACTGACTATATGAAGGTTCGTGAAGAGATTCTCGCTATCATGAATGCAAATGATATGATTCTTAAGGCTCCAATTGCAGGAGAACCAGTAGATGGTCCTTGGACAGGTCTTGCAGCTCTTGGCGAGAGTGGCGTTACAATCGCAACTCGTGCATGGTGCGAGACAGGAAACTATTGGGCAGTAGCTGGTTACATGAACCAAGCTGTATATCAGGAATTGAAGGATAAGGGATTCATGTTCCCATTCAACAAACTTGATGTTATAATCAAAGACAAAAAGTAATGATTAACCGACTACTTTCTTTTCTTGATTCTTCTCCTGTCAACTATCTTGCTGTAGCTAAGATGGAAGAAGATCTTGCATCTGCAGGATTTAAGAAGATTAATCCTTCATCGCCGATTACACAGGCACAAGCTGGAGATCAGTTTTATGTAACTAAGAATGACTCTTCTATCTATGCTTTCCGTATTGGTAAGAAATCGTTGGCAGAAGCTGGTTTTAAGCTTATCTGTGCTCATTGTGATTCTCCAACGTTCAGAATCAAGCCTAATCCGGAAATCCTTAAGGAAGGCATCTTGCAGCTTAATACTGAGGTTTATGGAGGAGCAATTCTTTCTACATGGTTCGATCGTCCTCTTTCGATTGCTGGTAGAGTAATTGTGAAATCGGACAATCCTCTCAAGCCAGAGACAAGATTACTTCATATCAAGAGACCTTTGCTTCAGATTCCTAATCTTGCTATTCATTTCAATCGTCAGGTAAACGACGGCGTGAAGCTTAGCAAGCAGAAGGATATGATTCCTGTTATCGGAATTATTAAGGATAATCTTGAAAAAGGAAATGTCCTTTTGAACCTCATTGCTTCGGAAATCAATGTCAACAAATCAGACATTCTTGATTTCGATCTTTATCTCTACGATACAACGCCTGCTTGTCTTTTCGGTTTGAACAATGAGTTCATTTCAAGCGGAAGACTTGATGACCTTTCAATGGCTTGTGCTGGCATTGATGCTCTTCTTAATTCCGAAGTGAATGATCAGACTCAAATCGTTGCAATCTTTGATAACGAAGAAACGGGATCAGGAACAAAACAAGGTGCTGCAAGTCCTTTCCTTGCTTCTATCATTGAAAGAATTGTATTGGCTCAAGGTGACAACCAGGACGGTTTCTATCGTGCTATAGAGCAATCGTTTATGGTTTCTGCCGATAATGCTCATGCCTGGCATCCAAATTACGGAGAAAAGTTCGATCCGACAAATCATCCAGCAATGGGCGGTGGACCTGCAATAAAGATCAATGCAGCACAAAAGTATGCAACTGATGCTGACGGAGCTGCTGTTTTTGCTGAGATTTGTCGTCTTGCGGGTGTTCCTTCACAGCGTTTCGTAAATCATTCTGACGTTGCTGGCGGATCTACACTTGGAAACATTCTCACAAGTTCTCTCCCATTAAGAGGTGTAGATATGGGCGCAGCAATCTGGGCTATGCATTCTGTTCGTGAAACAGGAAGCGTAGACGATCACATTTATACCGTCAAGGCATTTACAAAATTCTTTGAAGTCTAAAAATAAAAGAGTCTGGTATGCAGATAACAAATTGATTATTCTGCATCCAGATTATTGTTCCAAAGATATTTCCGGGTCTCTTTCACAATTACTCCACTAAGGAATATGAGTGACAAGAGATTCGGAATTGTCATTAATGCGTTAAAGCAATCCGAAATATTCCAGACAAGTTCAAGATTCATTACACTACCGAAAAATACCATTGCAACATAAAGAACACGATAGACAATAGTAGATTTCTTGATGTTCAGATAGTTGATTGATCGTTCTCCATATACTTCCCATCCAAGAATAGTCGAGAATGCAAATGAAAGAAGTCCGAATGTAAGTATTGGAGCACCAATATATGGAATCTTTGAGAAAGCAAGTTTTGTCAATGTTCCTCCATCATGATAATCAATATCCGGATATGCAATAATGCTACTAACAATCACAACACCAGTAAGAGCACAGATTACAACAGTATCCCAGAAAGTACCACTTGATGAAACTAATGCCTGACGAACAGGATTCTTTGTTTGTGCTGTTGCTGCCATAATTGGTGCTGAACCCATACCAGACTCATTACTGAAAAGTCCTCGTGCAATACCATAACGACAAGCGAGCATTATTGATCCACCTAGAAATCCTCCGCCAATTGATTCTGGCGACAATGCACTTACTACAATGAGTTTAATTGCAGGCCAGACGTATTCAAAGTTGATTCCTATGATGACAAAACAGCCGATAATATAAACAGCTGCCATAAATGGAACGATAGCTGTACAAACGCGGGCAATACTCTTTATTCCACCAAGAACTACAGCACCTGTTAGAATACAAAGCAATATACCTATTATATATGGCGATAAACCGAATGTTTCCTGTGTTACAGTTGCAATTGCATTAGCCTGAACTGTACATCCGATACCGAATGAGGATATTGCTGCAAATATAGCAAAGATAATACCCATAGTCTTCCAACCCAATCCTCTTTCAAGGGCGTACATTGGTCCACCAAGGAATCTGCCTTTTTCATCCTTTACTCTATACTTAACAGCTAAAAGACATTCAGCATATTTTGTTGAGATACCGAACAAACCAGTAAGCCAACACCAGAATACAGCTCCTGGACCTCCAAGACTGATTGCAGTAGCAACACCTACAATATTTCCTGTACCGATAGTAGCGGCAAGTGAAGTTGAGAGTGCTGCAAATTGAGACACTTCTCCAGAAGAATCCTTATCTTTCTTGATAGACAATTTTATCGCTTTATGTACCCAACGCTGAGGAAACCTAAGAATAATTGTGAGATACAAATGTGTACCTAATAGCATGATTATCATTGGCCATCCCCAAAGGATCGAACTTAACTCGGATATGATGTCTTGAAAACTCATTTTCTGTATTCTATATTATATTTCTCGCAAAGATAAGAAAATAAATAAAAATAGCACCCTTTTGAGGTGCTATTCTTATCAAATTGAAAGAAAAAATATTATTCTTGTGTTTCTTTGTCATGTTCAGCAATAAGAGCAGACTGAACATCAGCAGGAGTAAGTTCGTAGCTTGAGAACTTCATTGTGAACGAAGCTGCACCAGCTGTGAGCGAACGGAGCTGAGTAGCATAGTTACCCATTTCCTTCAATGGCACCTTAGCGCTGAGCTTCTGATATCCATTCTCAGCATCCATACCCATGATCATACCACGATGGTTCTGAAGGTCTGACATTACATCACCCATGTTTGCATCCGGTACAAATACCTCTACGTCATAGATAGGTTCGAGAACCTTTGGACCTGCTTCACGGAATGCCTCATTGAATGCTTGACGAGCAGCAAGCATGAATGCCATTTCGTTAGAGTCAACTGGGTGCATCTTACCATCGTAAACTACAACGCGTACGTCACGAGCATATGAACCAGTAAGAGGACCTTGTTCGAGACACTGCTGAATACCCTTGAGGATTGCAGGCATGAAACGAGTATCGATTACACCACCAACAATAGAGTTAATGAAGACGAGCTTACCACCCCATGGGAGATCGATCTCTTCCTTACCCTTCATTGTTACGCGGTATTCCTTGCCCTTGATGTTATATACTGTAGGATCATCCATACCATCCTGATATGGTTCTACGATCAAGTGTACTTCACCGAACTGACCAGCACCACCCGACTGCTTCTTATGACGGTAGTCTGCACGAGCAATCTTAGTGATTGTCTCACGGTATGGGATACGCTGTGGGATATAGTCAACCGCAATCTTATCGAGGTTCTCAAGACGCCACTTCAATGTGCGAAGGTGGAATTCACCCTGACCATGTACAAGGACTTGACGCAATTCCTTAGACTGTTCAACAACCCATGTAGGATCTTCAAGACGCATACGTGTAAGAGCCTGCATCATCTTCTCTGTATCTGCAGCATTCTTTGCAACGATAGCACGTGTGAACTTAGACTGTGGATACTTAATGAAGTTGAACTTATGGTCAACATCCTTAGCATTGAGTGTATTTCCTGTACGTACATCCTTCAACTTAACACAGCATCCGATATCACCAGCCTGGAGTTCTGTAACCTTTTCTCGCTGTGCACCAGAACATACATGAAGTGCAGAGATATGCTCAGAAGAACCACGATCTGCATTAACGAGATCGTCACCTTCCTTAATAGTACCACTCATTACCTTGAAGTACTGAACCTGACCGATATGTGGTTCAACACCTGTCTTGAAGAAATATACTGATGTAGGAGCTGTTGGATCTGGAACAACTTCTTCACCACGAGTATTATGTACAGCAGGCATTTCGTCTACGAAAGGAACGATATTGCCGAGGAACTCCATAAGACGAGCAACACCCATATTCTTATATGCACATACGCAGAAGATAGGGAAAATGCTGCGTGTTACCATACCCTTACGGATACCTTCACGCATTTCGTCCTGTGTGAGCTGTTCTGTCTCGAAGAACTTCTCCATAAGACCTTCATCGTTCTCAGCTGCAGCTTCGACCAATGTACGATGCATTTCCTGAGCCTTCTCAAGCTGATCTGCAGGAATATCCTCGATAGTTGGCAGACCACCTTCTGGCTTATATGTCAACTGCTTCATCAGGATAACATCGATAATCTGATGGAAGTTATCACCTGTCTCAACTGGATACTGAACAGGAATAGCCTTTGAACCGTAGTTCATCTGAAGCTGTTCAACAATACCATCATAATTACATTCGTTGCTATCAAGCTGATTAACGAGGAAGATTACAGGTTTCTTCAACTTTTCTGTATAACGGAAATGATTCTGTGTACCTACTTCAGTACCAATGCTACCGTTAATAAGAATAAGAGTTGTATCTGTAACAGACATTGCAGTAATAGCAGCACCACAGAAGTCATCAGAACCTGGACAGTCAATAATGTTAAGCTTCTTACCATTCCATTCAGTGTGGAATACAGTACTGAACACAGAATAACCATACTCCTGTTCTACTGGGAAGTAGTCAGAGATAGTGTTGTGCTGAGTGATACGACCACGACGAGCGATCTGACCAGAATCATAAACTAAAGCTTCTGTAAGTGTTGTCTTACCAGAGCCATCATTACCAAGGAGAGCAATGTTTTTGATCTCTTTTGAACTGTAGACTTTCATAAACGTATTTTTTGGTATTAAAAAATGTTTTTCAATTTACGATATTGTTGGTATAGCCTACTGCCATCCAAGGGCAAATATATAAATTAATTTTTATAATTTCCAATACTTATGACAATAAAAAGCGCATTTTATGTTATAAAACATGTTTTTACTATTTTTTCTTGCTTATATTATTTTAAAGATGTATTTTTGCCAAAGACATTATTAAAGAATTTAAACCATTTATCACGTTTTCAATCGTATTAATAAAATCTAATAAAATATGTACATTGACAATCAACTTTACGTAGCACATTCTGCAAACGGTCCTATATGCCTTACTGGCAAGATGTGTAACCGTCATGGTCTTATTGCAGGTGCAACAGGTACAGGTAAGACTGTATCGCTTCAAGTACTTGCAGAATCTTTCAGCCAAGCTGGTGTTCCTTGCTTTATGGCAGATATGAAAGGTGATCTTTCTGGTATAAGCCAAGAAGGTAAGCTTTCCAAGTTCATTGAAAAACGCATCGCTGAATTCGGTATGAATAATGTACCAGAATTCCAGGCTTGTCCTGTTCGTTTCTACGATGTATTCGGCGAACAAGGTTTCCCAATGCGTACAACAATCTCTGCTATGGGTCCACAGCTCCTGGCTCGTCTCATGGATCTTAATGAGACTCAGAGTGGCGTATTGAACATAGTTTTCAAAATTGCCGATGACAATGAATTGCTCCTTATAGATCTTAAGGACCTTCGTCTGATGCTTGACTTTGTAGGTCAGAATGCCGATAAGTTTACTACTGCATACGGTAATATCGCTCCTGCAAGTATTGGTGCAATTCAGCGTTCTATTCTTGGAATTCAGGCTGAAGGTGGCGATAAGTTCTTTGGAGAACCTGCATTCGATGTCAATGATCTCTTGGATGTTGAGAATGGCAAGGGTGTGATGAGCGTGTTGGCAGCTGATAAGCTTATGCTCAATCCAAAGCTCTACTCTACTTTCCTTCTTTGGCTCATGACTGAACTCTATGCTCAGCTTCCTGAAGTCGGAGATCTTGATTTGCCTAAGCTCATATTCTTCTTTGATGAAGCTCATATGTTGTTTGACGGAACATCAAAGGCATTGGTAGATAAGCTTCAACAAGTGATACGACTTATCCGTTCAAAGGGTGTCGGTATCTATTTCATTACTCAGAGTCCTACAGATATTCCTGAAGAGATTCTCGGTCAGCTCGGTAACCGTGTACAGCATGCTTTACGTGCTTATACTCCAAAGGATCAGAAAGCCGTACGCACTGCTGCTGAGACATTCCGTGCTAATCCTGATTTCAAGACAGAAGATGCTATCATGAACCTTGAAACAGGTGAAGCTCTCGTCTCATTCCTCGATGCCAAGGGTGCTCCTATGATTGTAGAACGTGCAAAGATGCTCTTCCCTCTCAGTCAGATCGGTGCAATCACTGAAGGACAGCGTCTGGATATCAAGAATGCTGCTCCATCAAGGATTAAAGCCTACGAGTCTTATTTCGATCGTGAAAGTGCTTACGAAGTTCTCGTTGCTCAAAAGGACAAGGAAGAAAGAGAAGCTGAAGAACTCCGCCTTGCAAAGGAAGAAGAAAAGCGTCGCGCTGCTGAAGAGAAAGAGGCTGCAAGAATAGCAAAGGAGGAAGAGAAAGAAGCTATACGTATCGCCAAGGAGGAAGAGAAGGCTCGTAAGGAGGCTGAACGCGAAGCAGCACGTGTTGCTAAGGAAGAAGAGAGACTTAGAAAAGAACAGGAGAAGGAAGAGGCTAAGAAGGCCAAGGAAAGCGGCAAGTGGACTCGTACTATCTTCGGTACTCTCATCGGTGCAGCTGCTACAAGCGTTGCAAGAAGCTTAGGAACAACTGTTGCCAACAGCATCACTGGTTCTAAATCGAAATCTTCCGGAAGTATTCTCGGTAAGGCTACTAAGTCAGCAACACAAAGTGTTACGAAGAAAGTGACTACCGAAATTTTGAAGTCGATCTTCAAATAAAATTCGCACGAAAGTGCAAAATCAATAAACTATAGCCCAGGGCTAAATACCTGGGCTATTAAATATAATCATTTTCTACCATGCAAAAGAAAGTTTTACTAATAATATTTACCTTAATTATGTCTATATTGACAATGTTTGGAATGGATAAGAACAAGGATGAGAAGAAGATTCTGTTACCAGATTTCAACTTCCCTCAAGATGTAATCAAAGATTCGGAAGATCAGCTTAAGAATGCTTTGTCTCATGGAGATGGAGTATCGACAATCGATGCTATTATCAAATATAGTCTTGCTAAGAGCTCGTTGTCTGATGAGACATTCGACGAAGTGATTACAAAAATCGAGAATGTAATTAAACAGGAAAAGAAGGAAGACATCAAAGCCATTCTTCTTCTCCTCGAATCAAAGATATGCAAGAGTCATGAAGACTTTGATAAAGGTGAAACTTTATATAAGGAATCTATAAAGAATGCAAGTGCTCTTAAATCTCATAAGATAGAAGAGTATCCTAATATAATCACAAGCGATGAACTCGGTCGTCGCCTCTGCCCTACACTTTATGACTTCCTTCGTTATGAAGAGGAAGGAGAATACTACCTATATTCTATTCTTGAAGATGATGAAATGCAGGGATTCCGACTTAAGAATCTCTCTGCTTCAAGTTATAACTATAAAGAGTTCGTTGACTATGTAAATAAGTATCCAAACGGTATTTGGACCAACGATATCAAGAATCATATCAGTTATATTGAGAAGCAGAATGTCAATGTCAACTATCCTGAACAGGTTCATAGCTTGGATGATGTTATTATCAATATCAAATCAGAGAATGCGAAGAATATTAAGATACATGTCTATCGCTTCCCTGATAACCGAAAATATGAGTCTTACTCAAGAGTCAGCTTCTCGGATCTGAAGGAAGTTTTATGTCAGGAAGTATCATTTGAGAGTGATGAGTATTTCTTCACTGACAGCAAAGATATCAATATCGGCAAACTCCCGTTAGGCAGATATCATGTTCAGGTCGAAGTTAATGGATCACTGAAAAATGAGGATGCTTATCCTTATAAGGCTCTAAGAATACAGAATACTTCAGATTTTACTGTCAATGTCGCTGACAATGAATATCTTCGTATCATCACTGTTGATACAAAGACAGGTGAACGGGTAAGCGAACAAGACAAGAAAAAGGAATATTTCCACAAGCCGGATTACAATGCTATGGAATATGTCACTGTCTTGACAGATCTTGGCATATATCGTCCTGGAGAGACTTTGCGATATACTGTGCTCTGCGGTGAAGCTGACCTCTATAAGAAACATCCATTGGAGTCAAGAAAGTTTGAAATCAGCTTCTTCGATTCTAATCATAAGTTGATTGAGTCTCAAACTCTCTATACTGACAGTTATGGTCAGTTGCAAGGAAAGTTCGATATTCCTATAGACAGAACTAACGGTGAATTCAAAATCGAAGCAAAAGACGTTACATCAGGCTATACATCTGCTTCCAATACAAAGTATATTACCGTAAGCGAATATAAGACTCCGACATTCTACGTTGATCTCTCTGACAACGAGACTTCATTTGACAAGGATAAAGACATAGTCCTTTCAGGAAAGTGTCTTACATATTCAAACATACCTGTTGCCAATCGCTTGGTTCAAGTGAATGTGACTGGTCACACTTGGTTCTGGAGAGGTTATTCCAATGCCGGTGATACTGAAATATATGTCGAGACAAATACTGATGCTAACGGTAACTTCAAGATTATGCTTGAATCAAGCAGGTTCAGTTCTGAAAGCATGATGTATGAAGTATCGGCAAAGATAACCGATGAAGCTGGAGAAAGTCAGGAAGGAAGATTTGAATTCTCTATCGGCAAACAAAGAGGATTATCATTCTACGGCGTTCATGATATTTGTATTGACAAGCCATTTAATCTTCCTGTCTCGTATGTAAGCTCAGATCCGAACGATAAGATAGAATCTTTCCACTATACATTATTAAATAATAAGAATGGAAAGATAGTGAAGGAAGCTACTCTAAGTTCCGATAATACCTTAGTCGATTTCACTGATCTTGCTTCGGGTACTTATACACTGAAAGCAAATATTGAGAATTCCGACAATAATGTTGAAGAAACGATAGTCCTCTATCGCAAGAATGATAAGGTATGTCCTACCGAGTCTGCTCTTTGGTTGCCTTCTGTAGAACACTATTGTGATGACAACGGTCTCGGTCATGTCCTGATAGGAACTGCATGTCACTCTCATATCTATTATCTGGCAACATCTCGTACAGGCGTGATTTCACAAGGATGGTTGGACTATCAGCCAGGTATGCATGAGTTTACTATTCAGGTGCCTGACGGAGAAAATCAGCATGCTTATATTAATTTCCTTTGTTATTACGAAGGAAAGCTGTATAGTGCAAATTCTACAGTCAATTATACGAAATCAAACAAGACGTTGACTCTGCAACTTGAGTCCTTCCGTGACAAGATTGTTCCAGGCACAAAAGAGACCTGGAAATTCAGCCTCAAAGACGAGAATGGAAAGCTTGTAGGCGGAAGACTCGCGCTTGAGGTAATATCAGAAGCCGTTGATCAGATAAAGAGAAACAACTGGTCATACTATGTCAATCTACATAATGCACAATACTCTTCATTGAAAGGTGACAAGATAGGAAATAACTCGGAATACGGAAGCTATCAGGATCGTATATTCAACAATACTGAGTATCAGTTACCATCCTTGTATCTCTACAATCGTCACTTCCCTTGGGGTGCTTCCAGGAGAATGTATAAGTATGCCATGGATGGTGGTATTATGGCTCTTGAATCTGCTCCGATGGTGATGAGAGAGGCAGATATGAATATGGATGTTGCTGAAGTAAGTACAAATAGCTCTAATTCATCAAATAAAGAGACGTTTGCTAATATCCATATTCGTAAGGATGAGACAAAGGTTGCTTTGTGGGAACCTATGATTAATGTCGATAAGGATGGTGGAGTCATTGTGGAATTTAATGTTCCTCAGGACAATACTACTTGGAGATTCAATGCCTTTGCATTTGACGATAATCTCACATCAGAATATAAGTTCAGCAAAGCCATCGTTGCAAGCCGTGCAATAATGGTTAAGCCTTCTCTGCCTCGTTTCCTGCGTAGTGGCGATAAGACTACACTTATGGCTAATATTCAGAACAGCAGTGACGAAGAGATTTGTGCTGATGTTCTTATTGAGCTGTTCGATCCTAGAACTGATAAGATTCTTGCTGATACTACACTAAATATCAGTATTGCACCAAACAGTATGAATGCTGTAGGTATCCCATGTGAAGTAGATGATAATCTGTCGTTTATAGGCTTCCGTGTCAAAGCAGTTTCCGGAGAATCTGCCGACGGAGAACAGCAGATGATTCCTGTGCTTCCAGCTGTTATGCCTGTAGTCGAGACTATTCCGTTCTACTTGAATCCTGCTGATGGAGATACTATCATAAATATCGATCAGTTCCCTAAGGACGCTCATATCTCTATGGAATACTGCAACAATCCAGTGTGGTATTGTCTGTCAGCTCTTCCTACTATCTACGATGCGGAAAGCAAAACAGCAAGCGGGCTTATCCACAATCTTTATGCTGTAACTCTTGCAAAGGGAGTGAGTGACAGGAATGCGATGATTGCTGAAGCTTTGAAGAAGATACAGGCAGAAAATGAGTCTCTTTCTTTTGACGAAGATACAGCCAAGAAGATTGTAAAAGCACTTTGTGATCTGCAGAATAAAGATGGAGGTATTTCCTGGTTTGACTGGGAACATAGAGAATCTTCCGAATATGTTACTTACGAAGTACTTGAACTCCTTGGTGAACTGCGTTATCTTGGATACGAAATCAAAGACTCTGATATCCTCAAGCTTGAGAAAGATGCTCTCGCTTACTACGAGAAACAGCAGTTGGAACATCTTGAGGATTTGAAGAAGTTTGCAAAAGAGAGTAAGACCGATGTAAACTATAGTTATTTCGACTCTTATCTTTATCTTCGTACCCTCTATCCTACTGAACAATACTCAATCTCTAAGGCTTCCAAGAAAATCTTAAAGAATACTCTTGAATGCGTAGAAAAAAAATGGCGAGAGTTCTCATTGCCAACACGAGGCTTTGTAGCATTGTCACTCTATCGTAACGATAAAGTAAAGACAGCACGTCTTATAATGGAAAGCATGCGTCAGTTCGCAATGAAGGATGCACGTAGAGGTATGTTCTGGGACAATCTACAGACATTTGGTTTCCGTTGGTATCAGCGTACTGCTCTCACCGCTCTTATGCTCGAAGCATTCAATGAGATAGATCCTCGTACAGAAGAGATTGATCAGATTCGTAAGTGGATGTTGCTCGAGAAACAGACAACAGACTGGGGATCGTCTTCAATGGCTGCAGAAGCTACGTTCGCACTTATCTCGACAGGTAGCGAATGGCTCGTATCAAGTGATTGTGAGTATTATAAGAAAGATGTTGATTCTACTCTATTATCAACTGAAAACACATTAAATATTTCTCACAATCCAGGAGCTCCGGCTTGGGGTGCTGTATATGCCAAGTTCCCTTCTATGATCAAGGATACAAAAGCATTCAAGCTCCAGGAAATTGAGATTACCAAGGAGTTGCACAAGCACGATGGCGGTAAGATCGTTGATCTCTCTGATATCCACGTCGGAGATAAGCTCCAGGTGATGCTTACAATCAATACAGATCGTGATATGCAGTATGTTACTATCAAGGATAACCGTGCTGCTTGTTTCGAACCTGTTGACAAGACTTCAGGATACCAGTTCTCTGATACCAACATCAAGAACAGACAGAGCATTGGATATTACAATGACATCAAGGATACTGAGAATCGTATAATGATTTATTTCCTCCCGAAGGGTTCTCACGTAATCACATACGACGTTTATGTAACTAATTCCGGAGAATTCTGTACTGGTCTCGCAGAAGTGACTTGTGAGTACGCACCTCAGTTTACAGCTCACACAGCTGGAGATATCATTTCCGTAAAGTAAAAAATGAAATCTCTGTTTGGAAATTTCATTTTAGAGTTTCCGAAAGTCCAATTTCCAAATGGAGATTGGACTTTTGAGTTTCCGGAAATATAATCTACGTTTTTCTAAGTAATTTTTACTTAATTACTGCAACATATCCGCCTGCGTTAGCGAGATTCACTTTTAATGTCTTGTTCTTATCTGAGACAGTAAAAGGAATTGATTTGTGAACGCAGTCGGTAGCTTTTTTGTTAGCGTTCTTACCATCTGCCCAATATTCGATAGTATATTTACCATTTGGCAAGAATGAGAGATCAAGTGCGATTGTACGAGCCTGACTGTTGTTCAATGCACCGATAAACCAGCTGTTGCCAGACTTCTTAGCCAAAGCTACGTAAGTATCGATTGTACCACCGATGAACTTGATATCATCCCAAGTTGTAGGAACAATCTGAAGGAAGTCCTCACCCACCTGGTTGTAGATATTGTCCGGGTGATCACATACTACTGTATAAGGACTTTCGTAGATCACAAACTTAGAGAGTTCTGCTGCACGGGTATTAGATACCAATGTAGGGCTTTGTCCCTTGAATTCTTTAGCTGTGACGTTAAGGAATCCACCAGGAGTATAATCCATCTGTCCAGTCAAGAGACGTGTGTATGCAAGCGTTACATTGTGTTCTGGAGTCATCTTTTCACCCCATTTGTAGTTCTCTGCGCCAAGTACGCCTTCACGTGTCAACATGTTAGGATATGTTCTTTCAATTCCATCTGGCTTATATGCACCGTGCAAGTCAAGCATGAGCTGATTGTCGGCACAAGCCTTGATGATACGATGATACCAGTTAACCATATCCTGGTCATCACGATCCATGAAGTCGATCTTAACACCCTTTACACCCCACTTGTGATATTCTGGGAATGCATCTTTATATTGGTCATTGTTATTGGCATCCTCACAACGAAGCCAGAGCCAGATATCTACATTCTTAGACTTTGCATAAGAAATAATCTCTGGCATGTTAAGCTGTGGAGCAACATCGAGAATGTCCGCCTCTGGAACACAATATGGACCATACCAAGTCCAGTCGATCAACATATATGGCCATCCTTCATGTGAAGCAAGATCGATGTACTGCTTAATCACATTCTGTTCCATCTTACATTCAGCACTCCACCAGTGATCCCATGCACACATACCAGGCTTGATCCAAGATGTGTCAGCAATCTTACAATCAGGGTTGAGCGAACGAAGAATCTCGCTTTCAATGAACTTACCTGGATTATGACCTACCATCACAACTCTCCATGAACTCTGTACCTTCTCTGCAAAGCGAGCCTTAGGTCCTGTCTCATCACATCCCCAGATTGGAGTGAGTTTTGTCTCTAGCATCTGATAGCCATTTGCAGGAGCTGAATTTCGACCAAGATAGAAAGCTGGGAAGTTATTGAGATCTGCCTCCATAACTGCGAGGTAGTTTTCCTTGTCGATTTCAATGAGACCAGGTAATCCTGCATGAATCTCAGTCTTGATATCCTTTACAGGAGTCTTGACAAACACACCTTCCTGAGAAGACTTATAACTCTTGCCTTCATCCTCGTATGCGAAATCAGGAATCCAAAGACTTGACTCTTCAGGAATATTATATCCTGTAAGTTCCTTCATGATCTCACGATTACCCAAAACTGGAACTCCGTAAAGACCATAACGGAAGGCAACACCATCGTTCATCACACGGAATGTGAGATCCATCTTGCGGTATTGTCCACTCTTCTCTTTCAATACAAGAGCCAACTCATTATATGGTACAGAACATTCAGCATGTTTGTTTCTTACAACTGGAGTCCATGCTTCGATCCCAGATTTGACTTTTGCATCGTTCTTAACTTCGAAATTACTAGACATATCCGGTTCTCCCTTGAACTGGAAACCCATTGGGGATTCTGCAACTACAACCTTGCCGTCAAAAGTAACAGAATAAGTCAGCGACTCTGAATTCTTTACTTCAACAGTGATTTTCTTGTCAGGAGATTCAATCTTGTAGGTTTGTGCAACGGCTGTGCACAAACTTGCTGTTAAGACCGACAAAAGTATCACACACTTTTTCATAATGATAAGAATAAATTATTTGTTAGTGAAGTATATTTTAGAAGCATTTATTTTCTTTCACTCAATTCAGCTGTAGCTGTATATATTACGTCAGTCGATGAGTTAATTGCAGTTTCTACAGAGTCCTGTATTACACCGATAATGAATCCGATTCCTACAACTGTCATCGAGATATCTGCAGGGATGCCGAACAGCGAACATGCCATAGGAATAAGAAGCAACGAGCCTCCAGCGACACCTGAAGCGCCACATGAGCCGAGTGTTGCTATAAACGATAAAAAGATAGCAGAAAGGAAATCTACATCAATACCAAGCGCGAATGCTGTTGCCATTGTCATTGTTGTAATAGTAACAGCACCACCATTCATATTAATTGTCGAGCCCAAAGAGAGTGACACGGTATAGAAGCTACTGTCAAGGTTCATCTTCTCACACAAAGCAATATTGACAGGAATGTTTGCCGCAGAACTACGAGTGAAGAATGCAGTAATGCCGCTCTCCTTATAGCAACGAAGAACCAACGGATAAGGATTCTTCCTGAGTGTCAGACCGACTATCAGAGGAGTAATCACCAAAGCAATGAAAGCCATGCAACCAAGGAGCAAAGCAACAATCTTTCCATATTCGGTAAATATACCTAGACCATTAGATGAGACAGAATTGAAGACAAGACCCATGACACCGAATGGTGCGAAAGAAATAATCCAAGCAACAATCTTTGAAACGGCATCAGAGATCTGTTTGAATCCGGTTGCCAAAGACTCTCCTGCTACATTCTTCAACGCTACAGCAAAGAGAATAGCCCAGAACAGAATACCGATATAATTGGCATTGGCGATGCTTGAAACAGGATTTACAACGATATTTGACAATAGTGTCTCAAACACCTCTGTAATTCCAGATGGAGGTGCGATACTTACACAATCAGATACTGCATTCTGCAAAGGCATCTTAACAGGGAAAAGAAAACAAAGACAGACTGTAACAAAAGCAGCAGAGAATGTGCTGAACAGGTAGAAACCTATGACTTTGGAGAATCTGTTTGAGATGTTGCTTCCTTTAGCATTGACGATAGAACTCACTACGAGAACAAACACTAGTAATGGTGCGATACTCTTCAAAGCACCGACAAAGATTGTTCCGAACAATGAAACGAATGTCAGTTGAGGAAAGAATATTCCTAAAACCGCACCGAGGAGGAGTCCCAAACTGATTCTTACAATCAAGCTAACGCTGTTGTATTTTTGCCAAAGTCCTTTCATATAATATAAGTTTAAATTCAATCGCAAAGATAATAAAAAAAGCCACGAAACAAAATTCGTGGCTAAATTTCTTATAAAATATTGCTAATTAATGCTGACGGAGACTCCACTTACTATTGTCTGTAGAAAAATCATACTTAGCAAGTGTCGGTGTTGAGTCGGCAACTGAATAGAGACAGTATGTTGTATTTGTGCCTTCCATTCCAGGAATAGACTTAGGCATAATACGATAAGTTCCATCAATGAGTTGTTCGATGCGCCAAAGTTGTTCGTCAGCTCCAGTGAATGTAGGAACAGTAACGAGTTCAAGATCTGCAGTAGCAGCAAGAGCACGGTTTGTACCTTCAATCTCAATCTTGAAATATGGATCACTGAGATAACCGCCAGCCTCTGGAACAGCAGTGATCTGCCATTTCTGATGAGGACGGAACATATAATCACCGATTCTCAAGTTGATGTCTCCTTCTGGCCATGTGCCTTTAACTTCGTCAAGAGTCTGACAAGGAAGTGGCTTTGTTGGCTCATTAGGATCCATACGGAACCACATAGCTCTCTCCTGCTGCTGACGTACGAAGTCAACCTCAAGTTCAAGAGCGTAGCCACGACGTTCTGATTCGATGGCATATACACCTTCCTTGAAATGTTCACCAGCTACAGGCCAGTTGTTCTTCCAAAGCAAAGGACGGATATCCAATACGCTTCTACCGCTACGTTCATAGTCAGCCTCGAAGTGACAAGACATGATTTCTACACCTTCGTCAACGATAGTGCGACCGAAGTGACCGGCACCTGTCATACGGTTTCCAGCAGCGATAACCATCTTACCACCACCTTCCAACATATCACGTCCTACATTATCAATGAACGGACCGTTGACATTGCGTGAACGACCTGTGACAATGTTATAAGTTGAGTTAACGCCATCACAGCAAGTACCGTGTGTACCAAGGAGATAGTACCAACCATCATTATAGATCATGTCACTTGCCTCGCAGTCGATAGCGACATCAATTGGTTCTGCACCTTCGAGTCTTCCACCAGTCTTTGGATCAAGCTCTACCTGACGGATATTTCCGAAGTATGTACCGTAAGTAATAAAGAGACGACCTGTTGTAGGATCAAGAAGGAAACCTACATCAATAGCATCGCAGTCTTCGTCATACTTTGATTCAGCTACTACGATAGGTTCTGAATAGCTGAACTTGTCGGAAGATGGATCAAGAGAATAGTTCCACATTGTGAGAACCTGACCAGCATGTCCACCGCCGAGACCACCACCTGTAGCGGAATAACCTACAAGATAACGATCACCGATCTTAACTACATCTGGAGCAGCACCACGACCTGGACGTTCTGCGATACCTGATTTCCATGTCCAACCATCTTCTGAGACGAGGCCTCCGCCACCGGTACCGAATGTCCACCATTTACCATCACTGTAAGCGAGTGTTGAAGGGTCATGAATCCAAGGCTGACCAATCTGAGCCTTTGCACTGCTGAAAGCAAACATAGCAACGAGTACGCTGCCGAAAAATATCTTATTCATGGCTTACTTCACATTGACTTTAACATTCTTGACAGGATTGCCTGCCTCATCGATGAAACGTACGCAGAAATCACTCATACCAGGACCGTTGATGATAGATCCACGAAGTATGTTACGACCTTTCTTAAGTGTAAGACGACGTGAAACAGCATCATCCTTGACCATTCGACGGTCACCGGAAAGAAGAAGAGCTTCTTCCCCATTAAGCCACCACATAGAAGCCGAATTAGAGCCCACTGCGAGGCGCACATTCTCAATATCTTCCTCACAGTCAATAATTGTCACAGCGTGGAAAATAATGCCGTAGAACTGCTTCTTAAGGCCTGTAGCAAAGCGGAACAATTTCACATTAAAACGCTTGCTGTCGAGAGCATGCCATGTGAGTTTCATCTTTGTCATTGTCGGTGGTTCAGGCTTGAAGTTTCTGTCAACACGGAACACTGTAGGATCGATTGGTTTCTCGATAGGAACAACTACAGTAACCTTCTGACCATCCTTTGGGAGAATAGTCTTCTGATCTTTGTAATAAACAGTGTCGAAAGCCTGGCGAAGGTAAGAATCAGTAAATACTGTATTACCTCTATTAGGCTTGCTGATTGGTTCAAGAAGCATCCATCGGCGGATGAATCCTTCAGAGTCTGGAGTTGCAGCTTCGGCTGTCACAGGAGTAAAATAATCCTCAAGAGTGAGGTCCTGTGCTTTCGATGAGAACGAATTAAAACCGAGCAAACCTGCAACACAGATTGCAAAGAGTTTCTTCATAAGTAATAATAGAAATAAAAGTAATGTTGTAATTTGTTGCGCACAAATATATAATTTTTTCTTTTATAGAACATCAATTCTATACAAGAATTTCACTTTTTCACATTATTTATTTATTATATCACAAATTTGTGTTATATTTGCCGATATTCAATTCAAAAGATTATGATGAAAGAACAACAGGTGATATTCACCAATGACATATGTGAGGCGTTAGACAAGTTCACAAAAGAGATCAGTCATGATCGTCTTTTCATGCTATTCGATACAGAGACAATGGTTCATTGCATGCCTCTGTTGACATCTTTTATGAACGCATATGACGAGGCACATCCTCAGACTCATATCAAGACTATAGTGATCGGAAGTACCGATACTGCAAAGAATATTGAATCTCTTACAGAGGTATGGCAGGCTCTCTCCGACAATCATGCTACCCGTCACTCTCTCCTGATCAATGTCGGTGGTGGTATGATTACCGATCTTGGCGGATTTGCTGCTGCAAGCTTCAAGCGTGGCATCAACTTCATCAATGTAGCTACTTCATTACTTGGTGCTGTCGATGCTGCTGTCGGTGGTAAGACTGGTATCAATCTCGGAAGTCTTAAGAACGAAATTGGTGCATTTGCTCCAGCTAGTGCGGTGCTTATCTCAACAAAGTTCTTCGAGACTCTCGATCGTGAGAATCTTCTCTCTGGTTATGCAGAAATGCTCAAGCATGGTATCTTGAGCAACGAACAGCATTTCAACGATCTTCTTGCCTTCGATATCGTCAATATCAACAATCCTGAGACAATTGAAGAGAACTACAGCAAACTTCTTAAGTTGCTTGAGGCTTCAGTCAATGTCAAGAGAAATGTGGTTCTCCAGGATCCATTTGAAAACGGATTGCGTAAGGCTCTCAATCTTGGTCATACTTTCGGACATGCGTTCGAGACTTGGTGTATGAGAAAAGATAGACCTGTTCTTCATGGCTATGCTGTTGCCTGGGGACTAGTGTGCGAACTTGTTATGAGCAATCAGCAGACTGGTCTTTCCAGTGATGTGCTATATAAGATTGCAACATTCGTTAAGGAGAACTACGGTCCTCTCCATTTCACTTGTGACGATTACAACGATTTCTTCGAACTCATGAAACACGATAAGAAGAATCTCGGTGATACTATCAACTTTTCTCTCATGAGTGATTTCGGTCATGTAGAACTCAATCAGACGTCAAACAAAGAGCAGATCGGTGCTGTGCTTGACATCTATCGCGACCTCATGGGAATATAAATTCTGTTACCATAATGAAAAAATCCAATAACGAAGAGCTGGAACTGGCGTATCAGTACGCCATGTACACTCATAGGAACATCTTTCTCACAGGTAAGGCAGGTACTGGTAAGACTACCTTCCTTCGCCAATTGATACAAGATACCTTCAAGCGAAACATTGTTGTGGCACCGACAGGTGTTGCTGCAATCAATGCCAACGGCGTAACCATTCACTCTTTCTTCCAGCTTGCTCCAGGTCTCATGCCCCGCAATGATCTGAAGTTCCAATTCTCAAAGCATAAGCTTAACATCCTTCGTGCTCTTGATCTCCTCATTATCGACGAGATATCCATGGTACGGTGCGATCTTCTTGATGCCATAGACGAGGTTCTGCGTCGATATCAGGACCGTAGCAAGCCTTTCGGAGGTGTCCAGGTACTGATGATCGGAGATCTTCAGCAGCTCGCTCCTGTGGCAACAGAAGAGGAATGGAACATCCTCAAACAAAGATATACTACTCCATATTTCTTCAGTGCAAAGGTATTCGATCAGACCAACTTTACAACAATAGAACTGAAGAAAGTATATCGTCAGGATAACGAAGATTTTATCCGAATACTCAACAATGTGCGTGACAATAGGATTGATCAGCAGACATTGGATGTGTTGAACAGCCGATATATAGAGAACTTCAATCCTGACGACAAGGAAGGCTATATCACTCTCACTACTCACAATGCACAGGCTCAAGTGATCAATCAGGAACACATGGATAAGCTCAAGACTCATCCAGAGACGTTCACTGCTACTACCGACGGTGAGTTTCCCGAGACGTCCTATCCTACCGACTTCGAGTTGACGCTTAAGATCGGTGCTCAAGTTATGTTCTGCAAGAACGATTCTTCAGGAGCTAAGCGTTATTACAATGGCAAGATCGGTCGTGTGGCTCAGATCTACGAAGATAAGGTAATCGTTGTCTGCAACGAGAAAGATGCCGAGGAAGATGTGATCGAAGTCAAGGCAGAGGAATGGACCAATGCCAAATATGAGACCAACGATGAGACAGGTGAGATCAACGAAGTTATCGTGGGCACATTCAAGCAGATTCCTCTTCGTACAGCCTGGGCAATAACAATCCACAAGAGTCAGGGTCTTACGTTCGACAAGGCAATCATAAATGCCGGTCATGCTTTCAGCTTCGGACAGGTATATGTCGCTCTCTCCCGTTGTCGCAGCCTTGAAGGATTGGTTCTCTCTACTCCTATTTCACGCAATGTGGTTATGAGCGATCCTACAATCTCTGCCTTCAACCGCGAACAGGAACAGAACCGTCCGACACCCGAGAGACTTGCTCAGGACAGAAAGAACTATGTAGCAGAGATCATCTGCAGTATCTTCAATTTCAATAAGCTTCAGAAGAGTCTTGATTATGTTGCTCGTCTTGCTGATATGTATCTTGACAAGACTGACCCTGATTATGTGCAAAGAGCCAAGACTGCTGCTACCGAGACACGTACAAAGCTTACTGATGTAGGTAACAGATTTGCATTCCAGATATGCGATCTGATGAATCTGGCAGATACATACGAAGACAATCCGCAGCTCAAGGAAAGGTTCAAGAAAGGAAACAATTATTTCGTTACTCAATCGACAGAGATTCTTACCGATTTCATGGAAGAAGAGATTCCTGTAATGAAGAATAAGCAGCATAAGGAGAGATATCTCTCTGAATTCGAACTTCTTAAACAGGAGTATCTATATAAGACCGGTCTTCTCATCAAGACAATGACAGGTTTCACTCTTCAGAAGTATTGGGACATGAAAGCCAAATCATCAATGACCGAAGAAACTGCTCCGAAGAAGAAATCAACAAAGTCTGCTCCTACTAAAAGTAAGACAAAGAAAAAGAAGAAATCAAGTTCTTATTTTGATGATTAGTTTATCTCTAATTGTTTTACACAGATAAATATCAAACAATATATATATGAAACTATCACACTTGGCCATTATGGCAACAACAGCAATGATTGCAGCTTCTTGTACGACACAGGAAGCTAAGCAAGAAGAAAATGCTCCGATCATCGGAAAGACTACAAGAGTACCAAACGACCGCAGGATCACCCCTGAGATCCTCCAGGAGCTCGGAAAGATCAGCGAGGTTACTCCTTCACCAGACGGAACAAAACTTCTCTATGGCGTGAGCTATGTAAGCGTAGAACAGAACCGTTCAAACCGCGAACTCTTCGTGATGAATACCGATGGTAGCGATAACCATGCTATCACTCACACTGCAAAGAGCGAATCTAACGCAGTATGGAGTGCAGATGGCAGCGAGATCTATTTCATGAGTAGCGAGTCTGGTAGCAGCCAGATCTGGAAGATGAATGCCGATGGTACAAACCGTCAGCAGATCTCTGACTTCGAGAAGGACATTGAAGGCTTCGTGCTTAGTCCTGACTTCTCAAAGGTCATCATGATTGCCGCAATCGAAGTAGAACGTAACGACGAAGCTCTCTACGAAGGTCTTGACAAGACTACAGGTAGAGTATTTGAAGAGATGAACTACCGTCACTGGAATGGATTTGTCAATGATTATCCTCACCCATACCTCGCTTCCATTGTCAATGGTAAGGTAAGCAACGATGGTGTTAAGGATATCCTCGAAGGCGAACCATACGAGTGTCCTACACGTCCATTCGGTGGAACAGAAGCTTTCGCATGGACTCCAGACAGCAAGAAGATTGTATATAGCTGCCGTAAGGAAACAGGTACTGAATATGCTTTCTCTACCCGTTCGAGCATGTATCTCTATGACCTCGAATCAGGCAAGACAGAAGATCTCCATACAGGTGATCACGGCTACGATATCAATCCCGCAATCTCTGCCGATGGTAAGTATCTTGCATTCCAGTCTATGGCACGTAATGGCTATGAGAGCGACAAGAACCGTCTTATGGTCATCGATTTGGAGAGCCGTGAGATGCGTGATCTTACAGCCAACTACGATAACAACTGCGACGGATTCGTATGGAACCAGAACAGCAAGGATATCATGTTCACAGGTGCTAGCTATGGTACAAGCAAGATCTTCAAGGTCAATGTTGACGAAGCAGCTGTAACACAGATCTCTGCCGATGTTCAGGCAGACTACGGCAGTGCGACATTCGCAGGCGATCAGATCATCGCTACACGTCACAGCATGGCAGGTCCTGATGAGATCTACGCTATCAACGAGGCTGGCGAAGCTACTCAGCTTTCATTCGAGAACAAAGAGATCCTTGATCAGATCGAGACAGGTCGTGTCGAGGCTCGTTGGATGAAGTGTACCAACGGCGATAATATGCTCGTATGGGTTGCTTACCCTGTTGGCTTTGAAGAGACTCTTGCCAAGGATCCTAACCATAAGTTCCCAACACTCCTTTATTGCCAGGGCGGTCCTGAAAGCGCAGTAAGCCAGTTCTGGAGCACACGTTGGAATGTTTCAATCATGCAGGCCAATGGTTATGTCGTAGTTCTTCCTAACCGTCATGGCGTACCAGGATTCGGACAGGCATTCAACGAGGAGATCGCTGGTGACTTTGCAGGTCAGTGTATGAAGGACTACCTCACAGCTATCGACAATATCGCTAAGGAGCCTTGGTGCGATGTCGATCATCTCGGTGCTGTAGGTGCTTCATTCGGTGGCTATAGCGTTTACTATCTTGCCGGACATCATGACAACCGCTTCAAGTGCTTCATTGCCCACTGCGGTATCTTCAATACAGAGAGTATGTATGGCGAGACAGAAGAGATGTGGTTTGCTGACTGGGATTACGGAGGACCATTCTTCGATTCAAGTCTTCTCAAGCCAGGTCTCTGTCACACTCCAAACCGTGGCAAGGGTATCAACAAGTGCTATACCGACAGCCCACATAAGAGCATAGATAAGTGGAACACTCCTATCCTCGTCATCCATAACGAATACGACTACCGTATTCCTGTAACTCAGGGTATGCAGGCATTCAATATCGCTCGTATGCGTGGCATTCCTGCTAAGTTCCTCTATTTCCCTGATGAATGTCACTGGGTAACTAAGCCACAGAACGGTGTACTCTGGCAGCGCGTCTTCTTCGACTGGCTTGACAAGTATCTTAAGTAATAATGAAAGTAACATTCCTAGGCACCGGCACCAGTTGTGGTGTGCCGATGCCGACATGTGATTGTGAGGTTTGTAAGTCAAAGGATCCGCACGATAACAGACTTCGTGCGAGTATCCTTATTGAGACAGACGAAGGAAAGAATATTCTTATCGACTGTGGCCCTGACTTCCGTCAGCAGGCTCTGCGTGAGGATATCATGAAGCTCGATGCATTGTTCATCACTCACATTCATTTCGATCACTGTGCCGGACTTGACGATCTTCGCGCATACGCCTATTTCAATGCCTTGCGTTGTTATGCCGACAGATCGGTGACCAATCTCCTCTCCAAGCATTACGACTATATCTTTGTCAATCGTTATCCTGGAGTTCCGACCATCCATCTTCATACAATTGACAAGAGCGACAAGGTTAGAATCGGTAACACTGAAGTGATTCCTATTCAGGTCTATCACGGCAAACTGCCTATCTTCGGATATCGTATCGGTGACCTTGCCTACATCACCGATTGTACTCAGATAGAAGAAGCCGAATGGGAAAAATTAGAGGGCGTAGACACGCTTATAATCGACGCGCTGAGGTGGACTCCACACCCAACTCATTGGATGGTCTCAGAGGCTCTGGAGGCCGTACATCGCATCAAACCACGACAGACTTGGTTCACTCACATGAGTCATGAGATCGGACTTCACGAAGAGACAAACAAGAAGCTTGAACCAAATGTTCAGCTCGCCTACGATGGGCTTAAGATTGAAGTATAGTTATTAATACTACAACTTAAGACTAAGGTAACAATACTCTTACTAAGATTGGTAACAATACTTACTTAAAACAAAGTAATAGAAAATAAAGAAGCTACGTCAAAACGGCGTAGCTTTTATTATATTTATATGTATGTTTTGTAAAGATAATTTTTAATTTTTAACTTTTAATTTTTAATTTGCTTGCACTGCGTCAGCCAAAGGCCTCAGCTTCTGAGCGTAAAGAAAATAATGGAAATTTTGCGTAAAAGCAGGCACCGATCAAACGAAGTGCGTTTGGCTGCTTTAGTAAAATTTACTTTATTTTTAGCTTAGAAGGTTAAGCCTTGACTTTCTTCCCAATACTTCTTGGGTCAAGCCAAGAAGTATTGAACGGTTAAGCTGCCACGCGGAGTGGCAAAAATCACTTAACTCTGAAAAGACTCTTTGCAACAAACTTATGACGTCTTGTTTCAGTCTTATCCTTTGTTGTATATTCGAAGTTCATTGTGATAGAGTCTGTAGCAGCGAAGTCGCGAGAGATCTCATTAGCCAATGAAGTAGTGTTGAATGAGTTCAAAAGGAAAGCGTTAGTGTCATAAGAAAGCATCTGCTGCTTGTCGGCAGGAACATGAGAGTTCGAGATGAACGTGACAAATACCTCCTTCTTGTTCTCATCATAGTTCATGACAGCATTGAGAGTTGGAGAAATGACAGTTGTTCCGCGATAGAAATATGGATAGCAGATTGTCGAGAGATAACCGTTGGCTACCTGAGTAGAGATGGCGTAAATTGCGCTCAAGCTATCCTTCTCCAAGAGATGTTTTTCTTCAGCCTGTTCCTGAGTGAGGAAGTTCTTTACATCAACACCCTGAACGTCCATGAGATCTACATCTGTGATATTCTGCTTTGGATCCAAAGTCTTGTTTACCATACCAGTGATGATATCGCTTGCAGCAGCGACAGTGACATGAAGACGCTGACCTGGCTTCAATGGAGTGCTGAAGCTTGATGAATTGAGAACAACAGTGTAGCCGTTATCCATATAGCAAGCATAACCGCCAGTAGCGATATCTACAGTCGAGAAGTCTGCAATATAGCCCTTAGGTGTGCTATCACCATCACCAAGACAAGATGTAAGCATCAATGCGCCTACGGCGAGAATTCCAAAAATTTTCTTCATTTGTAATTGATATAAATAGTTAATTATGGCGCAAAGATAAGTAATTATTTCGTATATACAAAATAAATAGGCCACGAAATCAAATCCGTGACCTATTTTAACTATTATATTAAATCTAATTAATATGCGTAGAGTGGATAGTTAGCCATGATAGCATTTACACGGCTGCGTACACTTGCGATTACGTTCTCATCTTCTGGAGCGTTCAATACCTCTTCGATGAATGCAGCGATCTGAACCATGAGGTCTTCCTTTGCACCACGAGTAGTGATAGCTGGAGTACCGAGACGTATACCAGAAGTCTGGAATGCCGAACGAGTATCGAATGGTACGAGGTTCATGTTCACTGTGATGTCAGCAGCAACGAGAGCGTTCTCTGCAACACGACCAGTCATCTCAGGATACTTAGCGCGGAGGTCAACGAGCATTGAGTGGTTGTCTGTACCGTTTGAAACGATAGTAAAGCCACGCTTGATGAGTTCGTCTGCCAATACCTTAGCATTCTTCTGAACCTGCTTAGCATACTCCTTGAACTCTGGTTGGAGAGCCTCACCGAATGCAACAGCCTTAGCAGCGATTACATGCTCGAGAGGACCACCCTGCTGACCTGGGAACACAGCAGAATTGAGAATAGAAGACATCATACGCACAACGCCCTTCTTTGTAGTCTTACCCCATGGGTTTTCGAAATCCTTACCCATAAGGATGATACCACCACGTGGACCACGGAGAGTCTTGTGTGTTGTCGAAGTTACGATATGAGCATACTTCACAGGGTTGTCGAGCAAACCTGCAGCGATAAGACCTGCTGGGTGAGCCATATCGATCATGAGAAGGGCACCAACCTTATCAGCGATCTCACGCATACGCTTGTAGTCCCATTCACGAGAGTAAGCCGAAGCACCACCGATGATGAGTTTTGGCTTGTTCTCGATAGCGAGACGCTCCATTTCATCATAGTCAACTCGACCTGTCTCCTTGTTGAGATAGTATGCTACAGGCTTGTAGATAAGACCTGAAGTATTTACGAGCGAACCGTGTGAAAGGTGTCCACCATGATTGAGGTCAAGACCCATGAAAGTGTCACCTGGCTGCAAACAAGCAAGGAGAACAGCAGCATTAGCCTGAGCACCAGAGTGTGGCTGTACGTTAGCATACTCAGCACCGAAGAGCTTGCAGATACGTTCGATAGCGAGTGTCTCAACCTTATCTACGACCTGACAACCTCCGTAGTGACGTTTGCCTGGATAACCCTCTGCATACTTGTTTGTGAGTACACTACCCATAGCTTCCATTACCTGGTCACTAACAAAGTTCTCAGATGCGATCAACTCGATACCTTTCATCTGACGCTGACGTTCTTCGTCAATAAGACTGAACAAAACATTGTCCTTCTTCATAATACCTTAAATATATTTTGATTTATAATTATTTATCTTTTTCGATTATCACTGTCATTCCGAGCTGAACCATCTGGATCATTTCCTCAAGATCTTCGTTTCTCAATCTGATGCATCCTTCTGTTGCTCTTGTTCCTATCGATTCAGGAGCATGTGTGCCATGTATTCCGATACCGTTGAAACCTGTCTTCAATCTGATGAACCAAGGACCGTAGGCATGTTTGATGAATCCTTTGCCGTCGTGGAAGTCATGACCCCATTTCTGAGAGTCTTGAATTTGCTGTACAAAGAATACTCCTTCCGGTGTCTTATAGTCACCTTTTCTCTTCTTGTGTCCATAGTTCTTTCCGCATGCAATCGGGAATTCCTTAACAAGACATCCTAACGAATCGTAGACGCAGAGCTTGAAGTCGTTTTTATCAATGTAGATCAGGCCTTTGGAAGTATCTGGGTTGTAAGTCTCTACGATTGTATTGAATCCAGTCTTTGCCGACAGACCGAAGCCTATCATCAAAAAGAAAGCAATCAACAGAAATTTACGGACCATGCACAAACCTTATATAACTAAAAAGTTCTGCAAATATAGTGATTATTTATGAAATTAATCAGTGTCAATTGTCATTTTCTCATTTTTTCCTAATAAACAGTGTCATTTCTTTGTTAAATTCTTTGGAATTTTGTAATTTTGTCGCATGAATATTACACAATTGCGACAACAGGCACTATCTGCCTTAGGCTTCGAAAGCCTTAATAATATGCAGGAAGAGATGCTCAAGGAAGCTGTCTCTGCTCAGAATATCCTGCTCCTGTCTCCTACCGGATCCGGCAAGACCGTAGCCTTCCTCCTTCCTCTTGTGGCTCGTATGTCCGAGGGAAAGAGTGCGCTCATTATCGTCCCTTCACGAGAGCTTGCAATACAGATCAACGATGTCTATCACAAGTTGAAGACAGGCATCCGAAGCATCTGCTGCTACGGCGGTCATGACATAAAGAAAGAGATCGATGCTCTCTCGTCAATCAGGGACAACGAAGCGTTTCTTCTCATTGCCACTTCCGGTCGATTCAAAGATCACATCGAACGTGGTAACATCAAGACCGATAAGATCAGCGCTGTCATTCTTGACGAATATGACAAGAGCCTTGAACTCGGTTTTGAAGACGAAGTACGATTCATCATCGAACAGCTTCAGAACCGTGATCAGATGGTCCTCACGAGTGCCACTCATGCCGTTCCTCTCTCTCCGTGGCTTAACTTCAGAAACTACAAGCAGCTCGACTATCTTCCAAAGACAGCCAAGGGAAAGAATGACGAGGAATCAGCTAAGTATTCCTTGTCCGATAAGCTCGAAATCTATCAGGTGAAATCTCCTGTTGCCGACAAGCTCGACACTCTTGTCGAACTACTCTGTTCGCTCGACGATGACGCACAGATCATCGTGTTCAGCAACTATCGCGAGAGCTCTGAACGCATCAGTCACTATCTCTCGGATAAAGGTATAGAAAACTCATTGTATCATGGTGGATTAGAGCAGGATATGCGTGAGAAAGCCTTAGCGCGTTTCCGTGGTAATTCCCTCCGTATTCTTGTCTCTACCGATCTCGCTGCACGTGGTCTCGACATACCCGATGTAGCCCATATCATCCACTATCATCTCCCTGCCGACGAAGAGACATTCGTGCATCGTAACGGACGTACGGCAAGAGCCGGCAATACAGGCTCTTCTTACCTCATTGTAGGCCCTAATGAATTCGTTCCGGCATATTTATCCACCGAGCCAAAGTTCTTCCGTCTGAAACCAAATATGACGTTCAGAGAGGCATCCTACGTAACTATTTATATAGGTAGAGGAAAGAAAGACAAGATTTCCAAGGGAGACGTCCTCGGATTCTTCACCAAGAACGCCGGCATCGATGGTAAGAAGATCGGTCGAATAGATATCTATGAGAAATGTGCCTATTGCTCCATGGCTCGCGACGTTGCTCAATCAGTAGTCGAAAAGGTCAAAGGACTTAAGATAAAAGGCGAGAAAACGCATTATCTCATTGTGAGGAATTGATAATTGATAATTCATAATTGATAATTAGCTTCGCGCTGCAATTGTTAAATTATATAATTAAATAAATAATCTCACACAGAAAGCACAGATAACACAGATTTTAAATATTAATAATTGTCATTAAATTTTACGTTTATTTTTATGACAAAAACAATATAATCTGTGTGTTCTGCTAGTTCTGTGTGAGTTATTATTATAATTAGGCTACTTGTGCGTCAGCCTTAATTATCAATTATCAATTAAAATCATCTTCTCTTCGCAGCAAGAAGCGTATTCTTCATTAGCGAGCAGATGGTCATCGGACCGACACCGCCAGGCACTGGAGTGATGAATGAGCACTTAGGTGCTACCTCATCAAACTTCACGTCACCCTTGAGCTTGAATCCGCTCTTGCGGGTTGCATCAGGAACGCGAGTTGTACCTACGTCGATCACTGTTGCACCTTCCTTCACCATGTCTGCTGTTACGAACTCTGGGCTGCCGATAGCTGCAATGAGGATATCTGCCGAAGCACAGATTTCCTTGAGATTCTCTGATGCCGAATGACACACAGTAACTGTTGCGTTACCTGGCTGAGTCTTCTGCATCATGAGCGAAGCAACTGGCTTACCCACGATGTTGCTACGTCCCAATACCACGCAGTGCTTACCCTTTGTAGGCACCTTATATCTATCCAGGAGATCCATGATACCCATTGGTGTTGCGCTCACGAAGCAAGGAAGTCCGATTGAGAGTCGTCCAACGTTCACAGGGTTGAATCCGTCCACGTCCTTACGGTAATCCACAGCCTCGATCACCTTCTGTGAGTCGATGTGCTTTGGCAATGGGAGCTGTACGATGAATCCGTCAACATCAGCATCCTTGTTGAGCTTATCCACCTGAGTAAGGAGTTCCTCCTCAGTTATTGTATCTTCAAAGCGAAGCAATGTCGAAGTGAATCCACACTCCTCACAAGCCTTTACCTTAGCGGCAACGTATGTCTCGCTACCGCCATCGTGACCAACGAGGATAGCAGCAAGATGAGGTCTCTTCTCGCCTCTTGCCACCATCTCACTCACTTCCTGTGCAATCTCCTGCTTGATGGCAGCAGCAGTTGCCTTTCCGTCTATCAATTCCATAATCAAATTATGAATTATCAATTATGAATTATCAATTATCAATTAAAATCTTCCCATGCCGCCCATGTTACCCATTCTCGACTTGAGACCGCGCAACATAGCAGGATTCATCTTCATATCGTTGACCTTCTTCATCATCTTGCGCATATCGTCAAACTGCTTGCACAGACGGTTCACCTCCTGAATAGAAGTACCTGAACCCTTAGCGATACGTGAACGACGTGAAGGATTGAGACAATCAGGATTATGACGTTCGTATGGAGTCATAGAGTTGATGATAGCCTCTACACCCTTGAATGCGTTGTCGTCGATATCTACGTCCTTGAGAGCCTTTCCTACACCAGGAATCATCGAAGCGAGATCCTTGATGTTACCCATCTTCTTGATCTGCTGGATCTGTGCGAAGAAATCCTCGTAGTCGAACTTGTTCTTGGCAAGTTTCTTCTGGAGCTTCTTAGCCTCTTCCTCGTCAAACTGCTGTTGTGCGCGTTCTACCAAAGAAACAACGTCACCCATTCCGAGGATACGACCTGCCATACGATCTGGATAGAACACGTCGAGTGCATCCATCTTCTCGCCTGTACCGATGAACTTGATTGGCTTGTTGACCACAGTACGGATAGAGAGAGCAGCACCACCACGGGTATCGCCATCGAGCTTAGTGAGTATCACACCTGTGAAGTCGAGACGGTTGTTGAATTCCTTAGCAGTATTCACTGCATCCTGACCTGTCATCGAATCGACCACGAAGAGGATTTCCTGTGGGTTGATGGCATCCTTGATGTTCTTGATCTCACGCATCAGAGCCTCATCGATGGCAAGACGACCTGCTGTATCGACGATCACTACATCGTTGCCGTTACGGCGAGCCTGAGCGATGGCATCCTGAGCAATCTTGACAGGATCGTTACATGCACGATCAGTATAGATCGGACAGTTCACCTGACCAGCTACAACCTCCAACTGATCGATGGCAGCAGGACGGTACACGTCACATGCAGCCAGCAATGGCTTCTTGTTCTTCTTGTCCTTGAGCATAAGGGCGAGCTTACCGGCATGAGTAGTCTTACCGGCACCGTTGAGACCAGCCATGAGGATCACAGTAGGATTTGCCTTAAGGTTCAATTCCGAAGCCTCGCTACCCATCAGGGCTGCAAGTTCGTCGTGAACGATCTTAACCATCAACTGGCTTGGCTTGACAGCAGTGAGCACATTCATACCCATTGCCTTCTGCTTCACAGTGTCGCAGAAGTTCTTAGCCACCTTATACTCCACATCGGCTTCGATGAGTGCCTTGCGCACATCCTTCAAAGTCTCTGCTACATTGATTTCGGTGATCTTACCTTCACCTTTGAGAATCTTGAAAGACCTTTCCAGTCTCTCTTGAAGTCCCTCAAACATAATTCTGTCTATTTATTATAATTAATAATTTTGACCGCAGCAACTATAATAATAGCGCGCAAATATAATAAATAATGTGTTATGTCGTACCATACAGACATAAAAAAGTGACTTTGCTCATAAAGAACAAAGCCACATTATATAATATTATATTTATATTATGTACGGATTAGAACTTGTAACCGAGCATGAAGCTGTTGTTGTAGTCTGATTCACCAGTACCCATCTTGATTTCAGCAACCTGGAAACGATAACCGAGATCCCACTTGCCGAATTGGAAGTTAAGACCAGCGTTGAACATGATCTGGAAACGTTTTACACCATCAAGATCATAAAGGCTAATAGATGAGATATTACCCTTTGAGTCCATAACGTCACTCTCATTTACAAGACCGAAACGGAAAGCCTGACCAACGTATGGAGTAACAGCGAACTTCTCAGAACCGAAAGCATACTTAAAGTTTACAGGAATTGAAAGAGCCTGGAATGAGGCATGTTCTTGAGTTGCAAACATATATTCAAGACCAGCAGAGATGAACAATGGGTTTGTTACACGACCTGAGCAGTTGAAGTTATACTCGTAACCAGCAACAAAACCATTCGAGCTGTTTTCAGCATTAAAGAAGCTGAAGTTGTTGTAACCAGCGTAAACACGTGAGTGGCTGTCACCGAGTTCCTGAGCGTTAGCTACAGTTGCTGAAACGAATGCTACAGCTGCGAGAGCCATTACCTTAAAAAGTTTCATAATAATTTAAATTAAAAAAGTTAGTAAATAGTGATTAGTAAAATTTATTTTCTCGTGCAAAGATAGGAATAGTTACATACCATACCAAATATTTTTTAAACTTTTTTAGCAAAAACCAAAAATCAAGACGTTTTGCATTTTTCAGACCTTTTTTTAAGACGTTTTGCATATTTTTCATTCGTTAAGTAATATTTTCGTGACGATTTTCTCAAATTTTCTCAATAACGCAATTGTAATGATTAAACTAGAGAAAACAATCAACAATAACCCGTATTGAGGCAAAAGAGCCCTGAATAGCGAGCAAAACGTCTTAAAATCGATGTCGTTTTGCTTTTTAAGACGTTTTGCTCGTAATGTTTGTAGATTTATCAATATTTTTGCATTTGAAAATATTCTAATTGAATAATGAGGAAATTACATACACTTCTTTTTCTTAATATCGTCTGGCTGTTAAGTGCATGTACAGGAAAAGACCAAAGGACTGACATTGGAAATGGTCGCGACTATCCGACAGATGAGACTTTCGACCAGATAGATATCAGCATGAGCTATATGATGTCAGACCCGATGAAAGCACATCGGATGCTGGACTCTATTGCCGATGCAGGACTGATGACACGTCAGCGCTGCGACTACTTCCACGCCATGGTATTGTTCGGCGGTGAGGATAAGATCGACAGTGCTCTATGTATATGTGATCGTCTGCTCGATGAAAGCCAATTCGGCGACGACCGTTTTCTCGAAGAGGAACTTTGCGTACTTGCCTCAAACATCACATCTGGCAACAACCGTCACCAGGCAACGCTGAAATATGCAAACCGGGGCATTGCCCTGTGTCATGGCGACGAACGCATGCGTGGTGATGAAGCTACGCTGATGGCTCGCGTGGGTACGGCTGAGCAGGCTCTAGGCAGAACAGAGCAGGCACGTGAGACCTACGACCGCGCTTACAACCTTTTGAAGGGCACCAGCTCGTTTGCCGACCTTGTGGCGCTCATCACGCTCCAGAAGAAGCAATTGAGGCTATACGACGAGACAAACGATTATGACGCGATGATCAGCACCTGCCATGAGATAGAGCAGCTGGTCGGACGATTCGAACATGACCCGTCATTTGTCGGACAACGCCCTGCCACCATGCAGGAGCCTGGTGCTGCCACCAAAGACTTTGCCGATTTCTACCGTTGCCAGATGTATGCACAGTTGGCCCACTCCTACCATTTGAGAATAGAACAAGGGCTTGCCAGTGATGTAAAAGCCGAAACCGACTCGGTAAGGACCTACATACAGAAACTCCTGAATACCGACGGAGCCAGGACTTCGGCTGCGCTGATCAAAGCCATGCCCGAGATGCAGTTCCTCGGTCTGAATTCAGCATTCAACCAGGCAAGAATACAGGCAGAGGAGTCATACAAGGGCGATAGTCTGGTCAGCGAATACGTGAATTACCTGACACTGCTTGCCAACGATGCAGAGTCAAGACATGACCTGAAGGCATGCACCAGCTACCTCAGGCGTGCTTTGGCGGTGAGAGACAGCATCAGCAGGAACGAACAGCTGCGCATATTGTCAGAACAGATGTCAATCAACATGGTGCAGGAACAGCAACTGGCACGCCAGGATGCAGAAAATCTGCTCGAAAGACAGGAAATGGTGACCAGGATACTGACCTTTGTGCTTATCGCTGTCTTGATTACCGGATTGATCATAGGTTGGCTGTTATATAAAAACCATAAGAATGAAGAGATAATCCTGTTGACACAGCAAGACCTGCTGGACACACAGGAAGAAGTGAAGGAACTGTCACAACAACTCGAGGTTGCCAAGTCCCAGAGTGGTGCAAATAACATGCAGATGCTTTATGAACGCATATTAAAGGTCATGGAAGAGAAGGAACTCTATCTGAATGCCGACTTGGACATCAAGATGCTTGCCGAGGCAGCTAATTCAAGTCGTGCGGTAGTTTCTTCCTGCATCAACAACAAAACAGGAAAGCCTTTCCGTATCTGGCTGGCAGAATACCGTCTCTCCCTCTTCGAGAATCTGCTGAAACTACACCCCGATGCCCAGATAGCTGATCTCGCAACACGATGCGGATACAAGGACCAGAGCACCTTCCGTCGTCAGTTCAAGGACAGATACGGCATGACGGCACTCCAATATAAGAAGAATATAAGTGAAGAAAAATAAATATACTTAATCACACAAAACAGCGAGAAATATAAAACCTCATATTTTAACATTTAATTTTTTAACATTTAATTATTTTAAACAATGAAAAAGATTTTTTTCTTGGCAAGTATCTTTACACTTGCATTTACTGCTGCAATGTTTACTTCATGCAGCAAGGACAATGATCCAGTCAACGATGTAGATCCAACACCACAGGAGGAGCCATACAAGGCTATCCAGTTCTGGGCTTCCAACGACCTTCTTGAGATTGCAGACATCACCGTCTCTGGCGTGGTTACCAGCTATTCTTTCACCGATACTAAGACCGTACACAAGGACTTTGGTGAGGGTAAGGTTGGTATTGCTTTAGACGTTACAAACGTTAAGCCAGATGAGCAGTTCCAAATCGTATTTAAATTAAAGAGCAACTGGAAGGAAATCATTGGCGACAGAGAGAAACTCACCCTTGTCGCAGGAAGAAGCTATGTTATTTTTAAGAAGGGTGCCGAATTCGTTTACGCTATTGATGCTAAAAGCGCTGGCTACAGAGGTCGTGCCAATTTTAATATAAACTATTATAAAGAATCGCCTTATGCTGATGGACTTCAATTAGCGTTGGAGAGCGTCCTCGACCTGTGTGGTCTCTATCTCAGAGGCATCGATCTCAATGTATAAATTTGTGCTGCCCTAGAGCAGCATAGACAAAATGAAAAAGGCACCCGAAAGGATGCCTTTTCTTTATTTAATAATATAGACCTTGCCGTCACTGATCACGATTCCCTTGTGATCTGCATTGATGATGCGACCATTGAGGTCGTATATACGCGAGTCGATTGGAGTACCAGGAGTGATGATCTGATGTAGGGATGTTGGATCATCTGCATCAGGGTCTTGGATAGGGAACATCTCTGTGGAAGTGAATTTTCGAAGAAATGCTTCATATTTCCCGATTCTTGTCGCTTCATGCATCTTATAGAAGCCCACTATGCCATCTCGCTGATCCAACACATAAAAATTTTCGCATACTTCCTCCGAGACATATCCACCCATATGCCATAGATCCATGTAGCCAGCAAATTCATCTAATTCGAGATCAGGACCTACGACCTGATAGGTGCCAGGAGCACCATGAAGCAGATAAGCACAATTCATACGAAAGTCATCCTGCTTTTCAAGAGCTATCGATATATCATCATCCTTATAAGCACCAAGAACATAATACGCCTTCAATCCATCAGGAATCTCTGCATAGAAAGGTATTGCGAAGGTCGTCCATCCCATCTCTGGCACTGTAATGTCGATCGTTAGTGATTCCAAATATGAACAGGAAACCGGAGATCCGAGAAGCGTGTCATTTGCACAGCCTACAAGCTGCAACTTATAGTTTTTACCAACCACCATGCGATCTCCGTAATGAAGATCTTCAGTTTCGGTAATAATTTCTAATCCCTCTCGTGGAGACAATGTGATTCCGCTCAGATCGAAATAATCTACAGGCTCGGCATTTTCCTCATCCTCCGGGTATATGTTGATGACCATCGGATAAGTTATTGTATTGTCTGTAAGGTTTCTTATTGTGAATGACACATAGAAGTTTTCCTTACAAGCATTTCCTCGATTAAGGACGGAAAGTTGTTCCGTAAGTTCAATTTGGTGAGCAATCTTTATACTAGCATAATTCAACAAAGGAATTCTCATAACCTGTTTCCAATCCCCATTCTGATCCTTATACAAAGGTATGATCTGATAGGTAGCACCTTGATTAGCCACTTCTGGGATGCAGAACGTAGTCTCAAATTGTTGAAGTTCATAAGAATCTAGAGTGAAAGAACAAGTATCTTCTAACTCAAAGTAATCGTCAGCATCTTCGACGTTTATCAGTTTAATACGCACATCGAACGTCTCAAGACTTAGACCACGATTCTGAAATCTAATCGTCAGAGCGACGGGGTCACCAACAGCAAATAATTCATTATTCAAATTACAGAAATTCATAGAGAGCAACTTTTTGTATTTAGTATTGCCTTCAGTATCAGGATATATTCCTGTAATTATGGTCTGATTGATACTATATGAATCGCCAGCCGCACCGCCACCTGTGCCGGTACCATCAGGTGTCAAAGCTTTCTCGGTGCTTGTTGGAGTGATAAGGAAGTAATTGTTATAATTACCTTCCCACCCCCAGTTTATGTGCCAATGTCCATCCTTATAGCCATCACAGACAAAGGCATGTCCTAAACCTTTTTCATTAAGTCCACCATAAAACACTGGAAGATTAGAACTCAGTTCGTCATATACTATCTCTTCCCAGTCTTCATCGCTATAGAATGAGCGAAATAAGTAACTCATTCCTTTGTTATATCTGTAATGATTTGCCAAACCCTGCGCAGCCTTTAGATCGTTAGTTGCAGTACCAGACGATTTGTAGGTGGAATTGAATGCAACACCAAGGTGATACATCAGAGTACCAACGGCAATCTCTTCACGTGTGCCACTATAGGCTTTTTCATAGGAATCTGCCATGGCATCCCAGTCATAATGTGTGTTCTCGAAATCAGCTGTGAAGTTATGACCGTAATACAATGAGTCGAGCGTATTTGAGCCAACACCTGTGTCCGGCCAACGATGGTAGTTCATTATCTGCGCAAAGGCGGTAATCTCACAACCGGTCACAAGGGCATTTTCGCCTGTATATCCGGCAGCGTATGTCGGTATTTGGCAGTTATATGGCTCGTTCTGTCCCCATTTGGTTGTGAGCATAACTGGTATCTCAGCACGCTCAGCACGTGTCTGAGTCTGACGAACAATCTTATTTGTACCTGCTTTGACCTCGCGTATAGCCTTGCTGATCTGAGCGTCATACTGACCGAGCCACCAGCGCATATTATCAGGGATGCGCTCATAGTCGAAGCTACCAGTCTCGCCGTAGCCGAGCACTTCCCTTGCAGCCTCGTCGCCACCCATTATGACATATCCACCAGCAGCATTGTTGAAGACATAGTAATATGTCTCATCGCCCGACTTTGACGTATAGGCAAGCTTGAGCTGCACCTCACGTTGTGACGCACGTGTCTGTGACTGACCTTGCAAGAACTGCAGAGCCTTATTCTGAGCATCTTCCACTCCAATGGTCTGAGCCATAAGAGCGGAAGGGATAAGCGAGAGAAGGATGAAATATTTCTTCATAAGTCAGGATATTTAATACCTTATCTTCTTGCCATTGATGATATTGACACCACGTTGTGACTTAGACATACTTAAGAATTTTATTTCTTACTGAACATTATAGCTGATCATGAAGTCATAGTCATCCATGTTGATAAACAACTTGATATTCTGACTATTCTTAGGCTTGAGAGGAATATATCCGACGAGGCTCTCTCCTGCCTTGATGCCGTTCGAGCGAAGTGCCTTAGGCTCTGTGTTCGGATGTTCCTTGAGGTACTCCTGGATGCGGTTCTCCTGCGACTGCTTGTAAGCCGATTCCAATGCCAACCAGCCAAGTTTTGCCCATTCATTATCCGAATTGATGCGCTGATGAAATATCAGGCTCTCTGTGGTTCTCGACACGTCACCACCAGTCGCCTGGCTTGCTTGCCAGCGACGATTCGACTCGATATGAGCGTCGTAGCTCTCAGGAGTGTATCGAATCACCTCTACTGGCTTACCCTTTTTGTTGGTACCCTGAGTACGTACCTTGGCAAGGTCGAACATCACACCGTGATCGGAATTATTGGTGATCTCGAGGTGGATGAGGAAGTCATTGCCATTCCATGTGCTGTGGTACATCATCATAAGACCATCCTTGATGTAATATGAGTAGTTCACACCATCTATCTTATAGCGACCAAAGATCACATGACCGTCGTCGAGGAATCGCTTAGTGTCGATGGCATCTTTAGGTTCGATCTTCTCAAGATGGATGCCGTAGATATTCAAATAACCTTCATCATGCTTAGTCTCATCCTGTATGATATCAAAACCTCCAGCAGGATCGAACTTCTCGAATTCAAGCACATAGTTGACTTTCTCGCCCTTTTCCTTGACACGTACATATCTTGGCTCTGCTTCATCCAAGAGAGGGAAATTGACAGAGTTAATGATCTTGTAGTTCACATTGTTCTTCACTACATGAGTCTTACGTGTAATCCAGTAATTCGTAGGTTCGTCAACCGGACTTGTGAATGTGCAATACACCAGCACACTGTTCTCTGTTTCAATCACTTGATGGAGCACCGAGTTCACTGCTTCAGACTTGTCAATAGAACTTACCTTATACTGTGCATTGGCAATGACCGATGCAGTAAGGCAAACAAATAATAGAATTAACTTTTTCATATTTTAGGATTTAATATTTATAACTTTATTTTATCTCTCGAAGAATTTGTCATTGCAGAAGGGAAATACAATCGTCAAGATTAGTACTTCCCACTGCATAGTGCATGAGAAGATAATCGGGTGTAGTATCTACTGGATCTTCAATCTGTTCATCATCGTCTTTACATGCATTGAATGCAAGAAGGGAGAACGATGCAAACAAAATCAAAAAGAATTTCTTCATTGTAAATATTACTGCAAAAACTATAATATCAATTTAAGTTAGTAAAATGCGTAAAGTTAGTAATGCAAAGTTAATAAATATTTATTAACATTGACCCGTGATTTGAACTTTTTTTCGCGAATCCCTAAATTCAAGACGTTTTGCACATTTTTCCTTCAACTGTATTGTTTTTTCATTCTTTAATTTTATCATTCTTTCATTATTAAGACCTTGCCGCCACGGATCACTAATCCCTTGTGATCGGCACTGATGATACGTCCATTGAGGTCGTATATACGCGAGTCGATTGGAGTACCATGAGTGATGATCTGATTTAGCGATGTTGGATCATCGTCATCAGGATCATTTATGACTATCACATCTTTGGAAGAAGTTGATATTAAAAATGCTTCGTATTTACCGATTGTGGTTGGCTCCTGGATCCTATAGAAGCCTACAATGCCATCACGCTGATCAAGTACATAATATTCTTCCTCCTCAAGCGGACCTTCAAGCATATGAGCGTATAGCCATCCAAGGGTGGCATTCTTTAATTCGAGAGCAGGTCCAATGAACTGATAGGTGCCAGGAACGCCATGTATCAGATAAGCACAATTTCGAACAAGGCTATCCTTTTTATTGAAAATTATCGAATACACGTCGTCAATATCAAAGAAAACACCATACACTTTCAATCCTTCGGGAATCTCTGCATCGAAAGGTAATGTCAAGGTTGCCCATCCCATCTCTGGCACGGTAAGGGAGATTGATAGAGTTTCATAAAAAGAGCATGTAACCAGCGGCCCTAGAAGCGTTCCGAGAAGCGATCCATACTCGGTGTTTTCTGCCTGTAACTTATAGCTTTTACCTGGTATCATGCGATCTCCAAAATGCAGACATTCTGATCCAACCCGAATCGTCCTCTCTTCATGAGGTGCCAGAGTGATCTCTCCAAGATCGAAATAATCCACAGGATCAGCATTCTCCTCATCTGCCGGATACACGTTTATTCTAATCGGAAAGCACAAAGTACTATCCATATAGTTCATCATCGAGAAAGACACATCGAATAAATCCTTACAAACATTACCTTCGTTACTGACGCTAAGTTGTTCTGTAAGTTCAAATCCGTGTGAAATAATTATACTAGCGAAATCTTCATCATTAAATTTCAAAGTCTGCTGCCACTCTCCCTTCTCATCTGTAAACATAGGTATGATCCTATATATAGAACTAGTTCTAAACTTATCCGTAATGCAGAAAGTTAACTTTTGATATAGTGAATCAAAAGAATTTATAGATAGAGAACAACTATCATCAAACACAAAGTAATCGTCAGCATCTTCTATATTGACCACTTTATAACGAATGTTGAACGTCTCAGGCATAAGGCCAAGATTTTGAAATCCCATGGTAATTGCGACAGTATCACCGACAACAAGAGATTTCTCTTCCAATTGCCAGGTAGCCATAGAGAGCACACTCTTATATTGTGTGCTGCCGTCAAGATCAGGAAATAAGCCCACGATGATGATCTGATTTGCTGCATAAGTTTCATCTTCTTCACCCCCTCCAGTTCCAGTACCACCTGGGTGCAAGGCTTTTTCTGTGCTGGTCGGAGTAAGCAGGAAGTAGTTGTCATAAAAACCATCCCATCCCCAGTTGATGTGCCAATGTCCGTCCTTATAGCCATCGCACACAAATGCATGTCCTTCTTCCTTTTCGGTATGTCCAGTATAAAATACCGGACGGTTAGCACATAGTTCGTCATATACCATCGACTCCCAGTCAGTGTCATTGTAGAAGTTGCGAACTAATAAAGACATACCTTTGTTGTATCTGAAATTCTCTGCCAAAGCTTTCCCTGCCAAATAGCCATCGGTTTCAGTACCGTCATCATCATATGAAGAATTAAATGCAACTCCAAGGTGATACATCAGAGTACCCACGGCAATCTCTTCTCGTGTACCGCTGTATATCGTATCATAAGTATCAGCCATGGCATCCCAGTCATAGTGTGTGTTCTCGAAGTCTGCAGTGAACTTATGACCGAAATACTCTTCAGGGAGTGTATTTGAGCCGACACCTGTGACTGGCCAGCGATGGTAGTTCATTATCTGCGCCATAGCGGTTACACTACATCCTGTATGGTACTCTACTTCACAGCTCTGTGACGTAGGCAGCTGCATATTATAGGGTTTATCCTGTCCCCATTTAGTTGTGAGCATGACAGGTATATCAGCTCGCTCTGCACGTGTCTGAGCCTGTCGTACAACTTTATTTGTACCCGACTTGACCTCACGTATAGCCTGGCTGATCTGCAAGTCATACTGACTTAGCCACCAGCGCATATTATCAGGGATACGGGCATAGTCGAAGCTTCCTGTCTCACCGTAGCCGAGAACTTCCCTTGCAGCCTCGTCACCACCCATGATGACATAGCCTCCGTTAGCATTATTGAAGACATAGTAGTATGTCTCATCGCCAGACGTTGACGTATAAGCAAGCTTAAGCTGCACCTCACGTTGAGATGCACGTGTCTGTGACTGACTCTGCAGGAACTGCAAAGCCTTATTCTGAGCATCTTCCACTCCGATGGTCTGAGCCATGAGAGCAGAAGGTATAAGAGACAGAAGGAGTAAAACCTTTTTCATTACCTCTTTAGGATCTGATAAAAATAAACTTTGGCAAAGTTAACGATTCTTTTGGAATAATACCCTTTTTCTGAACGTTTTGAGAGGAAACCACGTAGCTGTGACGTGATTCCCTCTCTTTTTTTTAATATTCTCTGCACTCTGCAAGTTACTCAGCCAGCACTGCGCGGACAGACAGGGCCAAGCCGCGGCCGCCACCTTGCGGGGCCGGAGTGACTAGGTTGGTAAGGAAGTGCAGAAAGGACGCCAATACGCCACTACTATGCTTAGAAGTCCAATAGCAACCCTGTAAACCCTCGGTGCCAACTTTACCACAACCATTGTCTTCGTCGCATTCGCCAGCAGCAGGAAAGAACACGCTGTTGCCAGAGTAAACTGTACTTATGGCTAACATACCAGCAGTACCGGCACCATCATAGTCGTCGCGCCAGTTAGCGGTGCCCATACAATCTGTTAAGTCAAGAGATTCCTGATACGTCGGCATACGCCAGTTGCTTCCCCAGAACTTGGTTGCAGTGTCGGTATCACCTGAAAGATCTACGGAGCTATTGTTGAAGGCATCATTCCAAGTAATTCCTTCTCCATTTGCATAAGTTCCGCCCCAAGTAAAATAGCCGCCAAAGTCGGTTTCTGATGTTGCACCAATATTCATCGTAGCAAAGTAAGGACCATCTTTCCACAGCTGAACAGCGTTCTTCTCATAGTTGATGCTGTACATAGTGTTGCGAGCAATTGCGCCAAGGCCAGCAGCCTTCTTCGTTGCCATTGCCTGGGTATAGGTTGTGCCATCTGCAGAAAGGTAGATGTTCAAGTACTTATATTCCTGAGCAGGGATAGCGATGTAGAAGGTGGTGCCAGTTTCATTAAGTGTCAAAGCCGATTCACTCACCAGCTCTACTGTTTTTGTATTGTCAGATGCATCGGTAAGAACTGCCTTGTTCTCCGAAACAGTAAAAACTCCACTCAAAGCCTTATCAGCCTTCACCTTGATGGATTTCAGCGTAGTAATGTCTGCACTTGTTACCTTTACAGCCAGTACTGCGCATATATTCTTGAATTCAAATTCTTCGGTCTCGCTTTCTGCATACATCGGCATATTGAATTTGCCTGCAGTCTGGGTAGCAGGGAGAGTCAGAGTACCGCCACTATAAAGGCTTGCTGGGAAATAGGCATGATACTTCTCGTCAGCACCTTTGGTAGCGCCAGTACCAGAAAAAGCTGTTGTAGCGCCAGAGGTATCTGCGGTGTATACTGCGCCACCGACATTTATCTTATCGGTAGTAGCCTCCCACTCCGCCTTTTTGGTGGTAGTATTGAAAGTGGCACGAGTTGCACCAGCCTCCTCAATGGTAGCGATGAATTTTGTAACACCAGTTTCGTTCTGACCACCCTCATTCAGGATAGCTTCATCGCTTGAGCAACTGCTGAGCGCTGCTATCGCAGCCACAGCCATATAGATATATTTCTTCATCTTGTTTTACGCGTTTTAAGAGTTGTACCATCCATCGGTGTTACCAGGTTGATATTGTTCCGTCTGACTCGTGCAGATAATCTCTGCCTGATTGATCTCTACTACCTTGACCTCAGGCTTAACAAATTGTTTCTTCATTATGATTTATATTTTTAGATGTATATATTAATAAGACCAAAGTTAAGGAATACTTAGGAATAGCACCGCGCAAAACGTCTCTTTTTTCGCTAGACTTTGAATTTTGGACGTTTTGCACGTTTTTTCATCTCTTTCCAAGACGTTTTGCATCTTACGGCTCTCCGAGAAATTGGAAAATTATCTCAACTTGCTTGGGCGTGAAGTATCGATTATATGGCTTATAGCCGGTGGATTTGAGAGCGTCAAGGAGTCCACTGGTGCCATATATCATCCGCATCAGATGTTTGATCACACTACTCTCCTTCGGCTTGGTTCCGTCGGAGAAATCATAGTACATATATGCTAATGAGCGTCGGGTCATAATTTTAATTGATAATTGATAATTGATAATTGATAATTCATAATTGATAATTTAAACACGAATTAGGAAGAAGAAATATGTAACACGAATTAGGAACGATTACTCGAACATGAGCTTTACGAATAATTAGGAAAAAATTATATTGACGGAAAGATTATCGCAAGCGATGTTCGAGAAAAGGACGGTAGATTCATGGAGATTGACGTTGAAAAATTCGTTCCTAATTATTCGCAAAGCTCATGTTCGAGTAATCGTTCCTAATTTGTGTTTATATAAATATTCCTGTTAGTACTTAATTTTGTGAGCAGCACACGCTTGCACTCATCTTCATCCTTGTATTCCTCATATCTTCCGCATGGCTGACGGAGGAAATACAGCCGGCCGGTGTGACAGATGTCCTGGTCACGGACTTTGAGCACCTTGATTACGGTGAAGCTTGGTGCTGCACTGCCATCGTCGCTGTCTCCGCCTGGAAAGACACGGCGCACGGAGATTAGGAAGTCGGCGAGGTTTGCCCAGTGCGCTGATCCTGAGATGGTATATTCATCGACATCCTCATATTCGCCCATACCCTCTTTAACAAGCTTACGCGGATGCGCCACCATCACGATCCAGATGTGATTACGTCTGCCCCACGACTGAAGCATGGTGAGTGTCTGCTTGATCTGCTGTGTCTCGCTCTCTGTCGGATTCTCTGACATCAGGAAGAGATACGGGTCAATGCAAAGGAAATCGAGAAGAAAGGAATCGATGTTGCGAAGGGACTCGCATACTGAGATTATATTACCTGGTCTCGGCTCGACATTATCCATGGTCAGATTCACCATGTGTTCGTCGAGGAAATTCAGAGTGTTGTCCAGAAGCTCTGGATCGATGGTCGATGTGTCTTTGATTCCAGTCGTAAGTTGCACGATGTGTCGCACCTGTTTATATTTATTAGGCTCTTCGAACGACAGGAACGCGACATGTTTCTGTTGTTTGCTGATGAGTTGCGACATGGTGCATCTCACCCAGTCGGTCTTGCCCGATCCTGGTCGTCCGGTGACGACAATAAGTCCACCTTCACCGGTAAGCTTAAGCCGCTGGTCGGTGAGCGGTCCGTATCCGAGCGAATACCCGTGATCATAGTTGCCTTTCAGCACTTCCAACAGGTCGTTGCGGTTATCACGTATGCGGATAATGTCTGTGTTGGTCGGCCACTCGATGTTGTCTATCAGTCGTCGCACTTCGTCGATGCCGTATCGCTGGTTGACTTCGCTGATGTCCTTGCACCTTGACGAAAGTGTGACCACGGCACACTGTATATCCTTGAAATACTCGCTCAGACTCACCTTCAGCTTCCTTCCCGATCGGTCGTTGTCGCCGCAGATGATGATGCGTCGCACAGGCTTCATCCAGTCGAGGAACGGCTCCATGAACACATCAGGCTTGCACGATGATCCGTTCGGTACCGAGATGACCGATTCATATCCGGCTGCCATGAGTGTGAGCACGTCCTTCTCGCCCTCGGTGATGATGAGTGTCTTTGGTTCGGCGATGAACGGATTCAGGCATTCGATGTTGAATGGCGCACTCGGGATGTCTTTGTCCTTGAGACTGTCCTGACAGAACAGCTTCTGATCCACGGCGCGATACTTCACGTTAACGATGTTGCCGTTCACGCGGTTCACATAACAGATACAATGATGTGGCTTCCCGTCGAAATCCTTGACTGTCGACATGCAGCCTGCCATCTCTCCGACCAGGAGAGGTATCTTCTGTTCTTCGAGGTATCTTACTACCTCGGCATCGTCGCGCAGCGGTTTCAGTCTCTTGACAATGCTCTCCGACAACGACTCATAGTCTTCCGGTATGACCGAAGGTGCAGCTTTGACTGTAACACCAGTCTTATTTCCTTTTGTCTGAAATTTATTCGCACCTCTCACCTCTCCGAATATGTCGTGCTGCTTGTCGTAAGGTCGATAGTCATCGAGCATGCCCTTGAACTCGCATCCGGCATAGAAGCAGTTGAACAGTCCCCGTTTCTTGTCGATGTATAACTTCTTGTGTCCGCAGTTCGGACACTCTGCAACCCAGCTCTTTCCGCTGTTCCTGCGGTCTGGGAAATCCTCTAGTCTGTAATATGGTTTTAGCATGAATTTATTTTTTTTAAGCATAACTGCTTAAGCGTTATGCCACTACGCGTGGCGGCGCCAATACTTCTTGGCTTGACCCAAGAAGTATGGAGAAGAAGGTCAAGGCTTAACCTTCTAAGCTAAAAATAAAGCAAATTTTTCTTAACGCTCAGAAGCTGATGCCCCTGGGCTCCGAACGCGTTAGAGAATTAAAAATTAAAAGTTAAAAGTTAAAAATTATTTGCAGCGCGAAGCTAATTAATTGATAATTGATAATTGATAATTGATAATTGATAATTGATAATTGATAATTAGCTTCGCGCGTGAGCCCAACGACCATAAATGATTTGGGTTAAGAAGATGCAAAGGCAAAAGCGGAGGAAGCAGGCACCGATCAAGCGTAGCGCGTTTGGCTGCTTCAGCTTTTGACAAAGCATCTTTAGCAAATCATTTCAAGGTCTTGACTTTTTTCTCCACACTTTTTGTGTCAAGACAAAAAGTGTTGTCCTCAGTCGCGGCAGCGATAAAAGAATTATGAAGTTTGAAGCTTTCTAAAAGCATCACGGAACATACGCTGCTCATCTTCCTTCCTCTTCTGGAAGATCAGATACCGCACCTTGGTGCCATACCCCGACATGGAACGCTTGAAGAAGTTACGGAGCCAGTAGATGCGTTTCTCCGGATGCGACATATAATCGGGCTTGAAGAAGTCCTGGCGACGGGAGAAATATGGGATCATGAACTTTTCGACGAACAGTTTATAGGCATCTGATACCTCTTCGCCCTTGATGCTGTATTCCTTCATCACCTTACCATTCTTTCCGATCGCATGCTGCAGATGATACCTGATATCTTCGACGAGCGTCTTATGATCGAGGTCGGTCTGCTGTGTCAGCCAGGTGAAGTAATTTCTTATGATGTTTCGCCTTGCAAATACGTCTCTCTGATCGCTTCCTTCATCGAAGGATACCGCCTCGGCGGTAACTCCGTTAGGATTATATATATTATTTATTTTAAAAACAGTCGCTGCTGGAGATTCATTTAGCGACTCATGGTGTGAAAAATCAATAACAGCAGATCCATCCAAAAGCTTTCCATCTGATTTGTCATAACTATGCCAGAGTGGAGAGAACAATGCAAAGATTTCATCATTGGAATCGCCTGTCAAATAGAATGACTTAGTTCTCTTTATGTCAAGAAACATCAATTGTGTTGTCCTGTATTTCAACCTTCTCCTTATCTCGTTGAAGTTATATTTGTTGAATCGTCCTCGTTCATCCATCAAATCAGTAAATTCATAGCCGAGCCATAGCTTAAGAAGCTTATGAGCATAAATGTCCTTGACATGAAGATGATTCCATATCTTGAGCTGTCTGCCAAGGACATTCCAATAAATTACCGGCGTGGTAGGCGTAATCATAAAGGACAATACCTGTTCAACCGATTCTCGGCATATACATTACCATTGATCTCACGCGCCACGGTACCGTAGCTGATTACAAGCCATTGTCCTTCTGCGACATTGAAGTTCACCGCACGATCATGGAACAGATCGAACACCAGGTCCTGGTCGATGCAGTATGTTCCGCTGTCGCCAACACGGCATTCCTTTGTACTCAGCACTACAGTGCGCTTGTTCAATGTCTCACCACTCTTGCTTGGAACATTTTCCAATGTTCCGCATTTCTTTACATAAAAGATTCCTTCCATAATGATTGAATTAAGTTAATTTTTCTAAGCATAACTGCTTAAGCGTTATTAAAGCTTGCCAGCTTTACCGGCCAATACTTCTTGGCTTGACCCAAGAAGTATTGAGAAGAAAGTCAAGGCTTAACCTTCTAAGCTAAAAATAACGTAAATTTTTCTAAAGCAGCCAAACGCGCTGCGCTTGATCGGTGCCT
>JAZQOF010000027.1:0-222207 GCA_045627785.1 Bacteroidales bacterium
GCCAAATACTGTCCTACGGCGATTGGCCATGCACCTTTGTAGATATTCTCATACCAGTTCAGATACATAATATCTGCATTCCAAAGCTGCTTGAGCGAAGGTATGTTCCAGAAATCCTCACACTTTGCTCTACATGCCTCAAACATTCTTATGTTCTTGTTCACATGTTCACTTTCAAGGTACTTACCCTTATTGTAGATAATAAGTTTATTCATAAATAGCTTTTATTTCCTAGTTAAATGTAAAAATCTTGTTACTTTGCGTATTACGCTTCTGTCCTTATTATCTATAAAAGCGTCAAGCAGTTGAGTTTGCCCATTAAGTGGCTCAACATCATAGTCAGCAATCATTGCAGGGATAAGACATGAGTACCCTTCTTTCAGCAATACCTTATCTCCTGTTTCTCTAATTGTTATCCAGCATCCGCCCTTCATGCACATGGTGATGATGAACGAGTCGTACTTCACCAGATTGCGATGAATCTTCTCATGCACATTCACCACCCTCACGTTGAAGAACTCCGAATCCACACAATGGTTCGCTCTGTCCTCATCGGTCATGTATTCCGTGCGATACTCGTCATACACCTTATAGTCAAGTGCCTTGGCTGCCAATTCAGTATGCAACTCACGAGGCTTGCCATCCATCCCCGGACGATTGTAGTCAAAGATGCGATAGGTCACATCGCTCGACTGCTGAATCTCACCCAGCAATATGCTCGAGCAGAGGGCATGCACACGTCCTGATGGCAGATAGAAGACATCACCAGCATGAACCTCATGCTTTGCAAGAGCATCACATATCGTTCCATCGGCAACCTTCTTGGCATACTCCTCTGGAGTCAACTCGTCCTTGAAACCGGCATACAGATACGCCCCAGGCTTAGCGTTAATGACATACCACATCTCGGTCTTGCCCATCTTGCCGTGCTCGCGCTTTGCCATTGCATCATCGGGATGCACCTGGATGCTCAGGTCCTTTTCCGCATCGATGAACTTTACAAGGAGAGGCAGTTTGTTTCCGTACTGACGTGCGGTATTACTGCCAAGTATCTCCTCGGGCATCTGGCTGATGACATCGATGAGCGACTGACCTGCCCAATATCCGTTACCGATGATCGATGGAGAGCCATCTACCGCAGAGACTTCCCAGGATTCACCGATATTCTCCTGCTGTGGCATCTGCTTCCAAGCTGCAAGCTTATTGCCACCCCACACGACTTCGTGCAGGTTCGGTTTGAATACAAATGGATATAGACGATTCACTAGAAAATTAAAAATTAAAAGTTAAAAATTAAAAATTATTCGACGGTAACGCTCTTTGCCAAATTACGTGGCTGATCCACATTAAGGCCCTTGGCTACGGCTACATGGTAGCTGAGGAGCTGGAGCGGGATCACTGTGAGAAGCGGCGCGAGACATGCGAGGGTCTCTGGCACTTCGATCACATAATCTACCATATTCTTGATCTGTTCGTCACCTTCAGTTACGATTGCGAGGATCTTACCCTTACGCGAGATCACCTCCTGCATGTTGCTGACTATCTTCTGATAGAGCTGATGGTGTGTAGCTATGAAGACTACAGGCATCTCTGAGTCGATGAGGGCGATAGGTCCGTGCTTCATCTCTGCTGCAGGATATCCTTCGGCATGGATATATGAGATCTCCTTGAGCTTAAGTGCGCCTTCGAGTGCCACAGGATAGTTGAATCCTCGTCCTAGATAGAGGAAGTTGTGAGCGAAGGTATAATGCTGTGCGATCTCCTTGATGCGGTCGTTCTGCTTGAGCACCTTCTCGATCTTCCCAGGGATGCGTACGAGCTCATGGAGCACGTCGTCATATTCTTTCTGTTCGACAGTTCCCTTTGCCATACCCAATGCGAGGGCAAGCATTGTGAGCACTGTCACCTGACCTGTGAATGCCTTGGTTGATGCAACACCGATCTCCGGCCCTACGTGGATATATACACCTGTATCGGAGATTCGCGCGATACTTGAACCGACGCCATTAACGATACCGAATACGAGGGCGCCCTTCTCCTTGGCGATCTCCATTGCCGCCATTGTGTCGGCTGTCTCACCCGACTGTGATATTGCCATCACTACATCGTCGTGTTCGACTACGCTGTCGCTGTATCGGAACTCTGATGCGTATGCCACCTCAACCGGGATCTTGCAAAAATGCTCGATGAGCTGCTTGCCGATGAGACCTGCGTGCCAGGATGTTCCGCACGATACGATCACTATACGCTTTGCGCGAAGAAGCTCGCGACGGTGCTGGGTTACAGCAGAGAGAATCACTGAGAGGTGATTGCCGCCCTTGTCTTCCTGCGGTGCCCAAGGACGTGAATATGGAGCGTTGACTACTCGTCCGCGCATACAGTCCTTCAACACGTTAGGCTGGTCGAAGATCTCCTTGAGCATGAAGTGAGGGAAGCCGCCCTTGGTGAGCATATTGAGGTCGATATCAACCTCCTTTACCTCCGGATCCACTTCCTTGTTCTCGAGTGTGAAGACCTGAAGATCCTTGCCTGTCTCACATACCGCAATCTCGCCGTCGTTGAGATACACCATGTGATGTGTGTACTCTGCGATCGGAGATGCATCGGATGCGATGAAGAACTCCTTATTCTCCTCGCCGATACCGATACAGAGCGGAGATGACTTTCTCGCACAAACTACCTTGTGTGGTGTAGTACGATCGATTACTGCTATGGCATAGGCACCGATTGCCTTTGTCAAAGCGATACGCACAGCCATTGCGAGGTGGCAATGCGGGATAGTCTTCTTTGTATAGTCGATGAGCTGAACAAGTACCTCTGTATCAGTCTCAGACTTGAATTCATAGCCTTTCTCCTTAAGCTGATCACGGAGTGTGGCATAGTTCTCGATGATTCCGTTATGAACCAGTACTATGTCTCCGCTCTGGCTTACATGAGGATGGGCATTTGCCTCTGATGGAATACCGTGTGTTGCCCAACGTGTATGAGCAATTCCGACATTTCCGCTGCAGTCCTTACCTTCTGCAGTCTGTTCAAGATCGGCAACCTTTCCTTTTGCCTTGTAAACACGTAACGCACGTTCTTCCTGATCCTTGCAGATCAAAGCACAGCCGGCAGAGTCATAACCTCTGTACTCCAGCTTGTGAAGACCTCCCATCAACACCGGGAAGGCGTCACGATAACCAATATAACCAACGATACCGCACATAAACTATTGGACAATGATTAATGATTAATGATTAATGATTAATGATTAACGATTAATGGATAATTAGCGCTCGGCGCGCATAGGATTGTTTAGGAAGTCATCGTATGCAAGGCGAATGCCGTCCTCAAGCTCTGTCTTGTAACGCCATCCGAGCTTCTCTGCCTTCGATACATCGAGGAGCTTGCGTGGTGTGCCGTTCGGACGGGTTGTATCCCACTTGATCTCGCCTTCGTATCCTACAACCTTTGCAACAAGTTCGGTGAGCGACTTGATGGTAAGCTCCTTGCCTGTTCCTGCGTTAACTGTCTCGTTGCCTGAGTAGTTGTTCATCAGGAACACACAGAGGTTTGCGAGGTCATCGACATAGAGGAATTCGCGGAGCGGACTACCGTCACCCCAGCATGTCACTTCCTTAAGACCAGCCTCCTTTGCCTCATGGAATCGGCGGATGAGTGCAGGGAGCACATGTGAGTGCTCTGGATGATAGTTGTCGTTAGGACCATAGAGGTTGGTTGGCATCACCGAGATATAGTCTGTACCGTACTGGCGGTTCAGGAACTCGCAGTACTTAAGACCAGAGATCTTTGCAAGTGCGTATGCCTCGTTGGTCTTCTCAAGTTCTGAAGTGAGAAGGCATGACTCCGGCATCGGCTGTGGTGCCATACGTGGATAGATACATGAACTGCCAAGGAACTCGAGCTTCTTGCATCCGTTCTTCCATGCCGAATGGATCACATTCATCTCAAGGATCATGTTGTCGTACATGAAATCGGCAAGCGCGCTCTGGTTGGCGATGATACCTCCCACCTTTGCTGCTGCAAGGAAAACATACTCAGGCTTCTCTTGTGCGAAGAATGCCTCAACCTGATCCTGACGAGTCAAGTCAAGTTCCTTGTGAGTACGTGTGATGATGTTGTTGAATCCCTGACGCTGAAGTTCTCTGACAATCGCAGATCCCACCATTCCACGGTGTCCTGCTACATATATCTTGCTATTTAATTCCATTGAATTAAGTTATAAGTTAAAAATTAAAAGTTAAAAGCTAAAAATTAAAACTAATTTTCACCTAATAATCTCAATAATAATTGCAAACGTAATATTTTCTGCTTGAATGTCAAAATTTAATACGGTCAAATTTAAAGTTTTGTTAAATTTCACTCTAAAATTGGGCAATTTTGACATGTTTACACTTATAAAATAATAAAAAACTGCTTCTTTACAATATTCTCCCGCCAAAGTTTATTCATTTGATTAAAATTTCCTATTTTTGCAGAAAAATAAGGAATAGTAAAAATATAATTATGAAGAATATCGTAATCACTGGCGGCGCCGGATTTATCGGTTCCCATGTCGTAAGACTCTTTGTAAATAAGTATCCGGAGTACAATATCATCAATCTGGACAAGCTGACTTATGCAGGCAATCTCGCGAACCTCAAGGATATTGAGGACAAGCCGAACTACAAGTTCGTGAAGATGGATATCTGCGACTTCGATGCATTCTATCAGTTGATGCAGGATGAGAAGATCGACGGTATCATCCACCTTGCAGCAGAATCGCATGTTGACCGTTCAATCAAGGATCCGTTCACATTTGCACGAACAAACGTAATGGGAACACTGTCGCTTCTCCAGGCTGCAAAGCTCTACTGGGAATCTCTTCCAGAGAAGTATGAGGGCAAGCGTTTCTACCACATCTCTACCGACGAGGTTTACGGTGCCTTAAAGATGGATCATCCAGAAGGTGTTCCTGCTCCATTTACAACTGCAGCATCAGCAAAAAGGTCTTCGTTTTCGTCTTCGTCTTCGTCCGAAGGCATAGCTTACGGCAAGGATTTCTTCTACGAGACCACAAAGTATAATCCTCATTCTCCATACTCAGCTTCGAAGGCAAGTTCAGATCATTTTGTACGTGCCTTCCACGACACCTACGGTATGCCAACCATCGTGACAAACTGTTCGAACAACTACGGCCCATACCAGTTCCCAGAGAAGCTGATTCCTCTCTTCATCAACAATATCCGTCACCGCAAACCATTGCCTGTATATGGTAAGGGTGAGAACGTGCGCGACTGGCTTTATGTAGTTGATCACGCACGCGCTATCGACACAATCTTCCACAACGGCAAGATTGCCGAGACATACAACATCGGCGGTTTCAATGAGTGGAAGAACATCGACATCATCAAGACTGTGATCAATACCGTTGACCGTCTCCTCGGTCGCGAAGAGGGTGCAGATCTCGATCTGATCACATACGTGACAGACCGCCTCGGCCATGATGCCCGTTATGCCATCGACTCAACAAAGCTGCAACGCGAACTCGGATGGGAGCCTTCGCTCCAGTTTGAGGAAGGTATCGAGAAGACTGTCAAGTGGTACCTGGACAACGAGGAATGGCTCAACAATGTCACTTCGGGCGACTACCAGAAGTACTACGAGAATATGTATAATAATTGATAGTTGATAATTGATAATTGATAGTTGATAATTGATAGTTGATAATTGATAATTCAGAATTATTGGCAAAGCCAATGTTCAAGTAAAGCAGAATTGATAATTGATATTTATCAGCGAGTAAAAGAAGACAAGACGATAACTGAGTTTCAGCGCAAGGTCTATCTGGCGTTGCTTGAAGTACCGAGAGGCGAGACGATCAGTTATGGAGAGTTAGCCAAAAGAATAGGTTGCAAGTCAGCTCAAGCCGTTGGTCAGGCTCTGAAAAAGAATCCCTTCGCACCGGATGTTCCCTGTCACCGGGTAATAGCCAAGGATGGTAGCATCGGCGGATTTCATGGTCAGCGCGACGGGGAAATGATTGAGAAAAAAAGACGTCTTCTTATTGAGGAAAAAACAAAATAAAAGAAATGCATTCCAAACCGGAATGCATTTCTTTTATCTCAACTTAATTTATACAAATTCAATTATTTGAGACACAGAGTCTTTCTCTTGACGAGTACATACATCAAAAGGCTCTTATGCAAGCTTTCAATATTATCGGGGCGAGCACCGCACCAACGAATGAGTTCCTCAAGATAATCCCTACTCTGAGCCTTTGCTGAATCAAAGATACTACAGTAGAAATCTGACATATCCAATGTCAAAGTATCTGTCTTCTGATCAGACGTAACCGTGGCAAAATCGCCATTTATGCGCAACCAGCACTGCATAAGAAAAATTGTGTTTAATATTAGAAAGTTGTTATTATTCGAAATTCATTGGCGAATATAATAACATTTCTTCAAAACACAAAATTTTTCTTCGTTTTTTTTACAAATTTATTGCACAATGTACATGTTCAATACAATATATTCAGGATCGAAAGCAGGAACGCATACAAATACGGCATTATTGAGCCAGTCGTACCTGCTGTCGCTCGGTGCCTCGAAGACAGGTGCTGTACGGAAATAGAATGTCTGGTTGCCCGATTCATCCTTGCCCGAATAAAGAATTCCCTTATTGCGAACATGTATATTCACTCCGTCGTCGGTCTTGATGGAATAGATTGCCTCGAGCTCTGTACGCCCTTTCTTCTCATCGACCATCTGATAGTCGGCACCACCAGGAATCACGCTTCCGTTCATCTCCACTCCTTTCAAGCCAGGACCCTTGAAGTATCCTCCTTCGATAGGAATGATGTTTCGCACGCCATGTTGTGTCTGTCCGACTACATAGTTCGAAGGACACTTTGCATAGATAGAGAATACATACTGCAATGATGGTGTATCACCTGTCTGTGCCTTTAACTGTGATACGAAAAGCACAGAAATCAACAACAAAAGAATTTTCTTCATTTTCGTCTTCGTTTTCGTCTTCGTTTTCGTTTTCGTTAACTCTTCGACAGTTTATTCCACATGTATATTCCGTAAACCGAGTTCACGAGGTACACGCAGTACTTTGACACTGTCATGAATGAGAACACAGAGTCGGACATGAGCCACATGGCAATATATGCGATATTGATGATGAGCCACATATACCACTGTTCGACAAATGCCTTTACCGACACGATCATTGTAATGATGCTCATCACCGTTGTGAACGAGTCGAGCCAGAGCTGCGACGTGCTGTCGTAGTCCATCTTAAGAGTCTTGAACTTCATGTCAGGGAAGATATCGGTCAGAACACCGATCATCCAAGGACCGAAATAGATGAGGAAGACACCAAGGGCTATAGTACCCACGACAACCGAAGCGAGGGTAATCCAGCGCTGACGGTTGTTCATGTATCGTGTATGGATAGTAGCTGTTCCATCCTTGCGTGTGCGTTTCTTCCACGACTTGAAACCGATGAACTGCATCGGAAGGTTATAGAAGAGTCGCTGAAGCATATCACCATAGATATGTGTGCAGAAGCAGATATAGATATGGAGGAAGGCTTCGACGATACCAAAGAACCAGTTGGCAAGGGAGCCTTTTGCACCCAACACTACACAGAACACACCAAGGATAGCAGCAATTGCCGCAATCCACGCGTTTGTACCGAAATCACCTTTGATGACAAAGGAGATAATAGCAAGAGACAGGATTGCAAGCAGCAAACCTATCTCAAACCAATTCATACTCTTGAAGGTCAACTTCAAGATCGTAACATATTTATTTCTCATTTAATCTTTATAAAGGATTAGATGGGATTTATAAACGTAATTAATAAGAACGAGCGAAGAGTACGCGGCGAGCACTTGGCTTACCAGTTACCATATCTACACCCGGCTCAAGATCTGAAGGATCGTGTGCCTCGAAAGGAATACAACGGATAGTTGCCTTGGTCTCTGCCTTGATATACTCTTCAGTCTCTGTAGTACCATCCCAGTGGCAGAGGAGGAATCCACCCTTCTCAATCTCTTCCTTGAACTGCTCCCAAGTATCTACTCGGCGGATGTAACCGTCACGCATTGCCTTAGCCTTCTGGAAGATATTATTCTGGATCTCGTCGAGGAGTGCTACAACATGTTCTACGATGCCTTCCTGTGGGAGTGTCTGCTTCTCAAGTGTGTCACGGCGAACGAGCTCGAGCGTACCGTTCTCAAGATCACGGGCACCGATAGCGATACGTACAGGAACACCCTTGAGTTCATACTCAGAGAACTTGAAGCCCGGGCGCTTGTTGTCTGCATCGTCATACTTGACGCTGATACCCTTGGCGCGAAGTGCATCTACCCAAGGCTGAACGCGCTCGGTAAGTGCTGCAAGCTGTTCCGGCTTGTTGAAGATTGGTACGATCACAACCTGGATCGGAGCGAGTTTTGGAGGAAGCACGAGACCATTATCATCAGAGTGAGTCATGATCAAAGCACCCATCAGACGTGTAGAGACACCCCAAGATGTTGCCCAAACATACTCCTGCTTGTTCTCCTTGTTGGTGAACATCACATCGAATGCCTTGGCGAAGTTCTGACCGAGGAAATGCGAAGTACCAGCCTGGAGAGCCTTACCGTCCTGCATCATTGCCTCGATGGTGAATGTGTCAAGCGCACCTGCGAAACGTTCGTTTGGACTCTTTGGGCCCTTGATCACAGGAACTGCCATCCACTTCTCGGCGAAGTCGCCATAGACGTTGATCATCTTCATCGCCATATCGCCTGCCTCTTCCTTTGTTGCATGAGCTGTGTGGCCTTCCTGCCAGAGGAACTCTGAAGTACGAAGGAACATACGTGTACGCATCTCCCAACGCATTACGTTACACCACTGATTGCAGAGAATAGGGAGATCACGGTGTGATGTGATCCAGTTCTTATATGTTGACCAGATGATAGTCTCAGATGTAGGACGAACGATGAGCTCTTCCTCAAGTCGAGCCTCAGGATCGACAACGACACCCTTCTCGGCATCAGCCTTCAGACGATAGTGGGTTACAACAGCACACTCCTTTGCAAAGCCTTCGACATGCTCAGCCTCACGGCAGAGATATGACTTAGGGATGAGGAGTGGGAAATAAGCGTTCTGTACGCCCTGCTGCTTGAACATATCGTCAAGCACACGCTGCATCTTTTCCCAGATTGCGTAACCGTATGGCTTGATTACCATACATCCGCGAACAGCTGACTGCTCAGCAAGGTCAGCGTTTACAACCAGGTCGTTATACCACTTTGAGTAGTCGTCCGAACGCTTGGTCATCTTATTCAATTCTTTTGCCATATTTTTAATTCATAATTGATAATTCATAATTGATAATTCATAATTGATAATTGGCTGACGCGCAATATATTTTTTAATTCTTTATTTTTTAACTTTTAATTCTCACAGTCTTCCTTTCTTTGCAAGCTTGAGCATATTCTTATTCGGAACAAAATATAGAGTCACTCTGCGGTTCTGTTCCCTCTGGCGGATATTCTCATTACGAGTCTTGCTGACCTTGGTAGAGAGACCGTAGTATGAGATATCGGCTCTGTTCACACCATGCGAGACGAACCAATCGGTTACGGCTGCAGCTCGCGATTCAGTAAGATTCTTGAGATAGCTCTCCGAACCGTTATTATCGGAATGACAGGCTACGATGCATGTCGCAATCCTGGCATCGCCGAACACGAACTTGAGCAATGGCTTGAGCACAGCATCGACATTATGCGCCAACGTTGCCTCAGATGGCACGAAGAGCAGGCGCGAAGGTATAGACACCTTCAACACCGCCTCGGTATTGCCGCAAAGCACGAATTCCACATTACGAGACTTGAGCTTATTGCATTCCTTGACCCAATAAGCACGGATATTCTTCATGGTCTCATATTCGCCATTCACATAGACCTTCTCTCCATAAAGATCCTGCTCGTACTGCGAGATACGTTCGTAGTTCTGTGCTTTCGCCGAAATCACATTCAGCAGAAACACAGAAACCAGGACAACTATTATCTTGTTCTTAATATACCTCATTAAACCTTATTCGTCTATTCCTTCGATAAAGTTGATGTCGCGATCGATGACCCAATAAGCAAGATCCTTGTCAAACTTATAACCATCGCGCTTTGCATTCTTGATCACGAACTCTGTGATCTCATCCATATCGATGTCAACCTCTTCCTCATCCTCAAGGAAGCCGTTCGACTCAAAATAGTCGTAAACGACATCGGTGATATATGTGATCTCATCGTCGTTAAATGCTTCACGGGCATCCTGTGGGAGGTGCGACTTGATATACTCAACCTCTTCTGTTACATCATAGATGCTATCTTCAATCTGACCCATAATTATTCGTTATCTTTATTGGTTATTATCGTTTTCAAATAATTGACATTATTCTTCACATTGTTCCAGATGCTGTAATGTATATCCTCTATCGCATACATGAAAGGCTCAAGCACGTTGCTCATACGCTCTTCCGGAGTGAGCACTTCCAATCCGGCACGATGTACGCTGATCATAAGGATATTGTTCATATCATGCGGCTCGCCATCGACATGCACGATACATTTCTCGGTCGGCACTACGATGCGAATGCTCTCGGAACGGAAGGTCTCAACATTAGGGTTCTTGTCCAAACGTCTTGAGAAGAGCTGCATTGTGATCTTTGGAGCCTCGATCAAAGGGAACGGCTTTATCAAAGTCACATCCAACAATCCATCCTGCATGCTTGCCCTCGGCGTGATGAAAGCATTGTTGCCATACTGTGCAGCATTTCCAATCGCAATGAGGAATGCCTTCTCGTTGACCTTACCGTCATCGGTATAGATGCTATAGGTCTTAGGCTTATACTTTGAGAAGATGTCTATCACGCTCCTGGCATAATTGATAGGACCTCTACCCGCCCTTGTCGCAAATTCCTGACTGACCATGGCATCGAAGCCGATACCTGCCGTGCAGAAGAATATCTCACCATTGACATCGCCATAGTCGATCTTGTCACGATGACCTTTCTTTACAACCTCCAATGCCCTTGACAACTCCAACGGTATCTGGATGTGGCGTGCCAGTCCGTTGCCCGAACCCATCGGCACTATGCCCAACGCGGTCTTTGAACCTATGAGCGACTTGGCTGTCTCGTTGATAGTACCGTCACCACCTATGGCTACCACCGAATCGATACCGCGACTGACAGCATCCCTGGCTATCTCGGAAGCATGACCTGCATATTCGGTGAACCGGATATCGACATCATATTCGTCCGACGGCAAGATAGTATTCACAATAGCAGGTATCTCGTCTTTCGGACGAACACCTGCAATCGGATTGATAATTATTGTGATACTTCTCTTCATTGTCCTACAGTCTTTACATCATGAATTTGAGGAAGAACCTGATTACCGATGTGCCTATTGCGCCACATCCGCACCAGATCCAATAATTCTCAGGAAAGCCCTGATAGTATGACAATGCATAACAAACAGCTGTTGCGATCACGAATATATAGAAGAGCACGCGAAGTGCCTTGAATGCAAAAATCAGTGGATCCATGTATCTACTAATATTTAATCCTTTGACCAAGTCGGAGTATTGAGTTGGCCTTAATCTTATTAAGCTTACAGAGTCGGTTGACAGAAGTTCCGTATCTGCGGGCAATAGCTCCGAGCGTATCGCCTTTCCTTACTGTGTGATAGCCTGAACCACCACCCGAGCCGCTTCCTGATCCGCCTCTGGTCTTTCCTGTACGTCGGTCTTTATAGTTCGACTCAGCCTTAGCCTGTTTCTGTACGAAATGGTAGATATTGGACTTCGGCTTGAATGTCTCCCAGTCGATGAGCGTTGCCGGATCAAGATCTATGCCCATGAATCGCGTCTCGAAATGAAGATGCGATCCTGTCGAACGGCCCGTATTACCGCCAAGTCCGATAGCCTGACCAGCCTTGACATAATCGTCCTGATCGACGATGAACTTCGACAAGTGTCCATAGACGGTCTCAAGTCCGTTGCTGTGACGAATCACGTAATAATAACCATAGCCTCGGCGGTTGAACTTCTTGATGCGCACCTGTCCGTCAAATGCAGCACGGACGGTATCGCCGACATAGAGCTTCAAGTCGATACCTCTGTGCATACGACGACGGCGCCAACCGTAGGTCGATGTCACTCGGCCTATTGTAGGAGGCGTAAATGTAGAGATATCGATATCAGCTTCTGCCGGAATGGTAACATTCTTGCCCAAGAGAGGGTTCACACTCTCATCGTCCCACGAGCCATATAGGTCGAGGGCAGGGAACAGATCGAACACTTCAAGTTCCTGTTCGGATGTAAGGGAATCGACCATGGCACGGAATGCCAGGCCATCGTCCTGTTCACTAATCAGTCGTTTATGTATATCGCGGTGTATCTGTGGAACGTTCTGCGCCTTAACTGTTGCATTGAATGAGAAACAAACAACAAGTACAAGGCAAGAGAATAATACATTCCTAATGAGAAACTTCATCTGCCGTACGTATTCTATTTTAAAATCGCGCAAATATAGTAAAAAAAACTCATATATCAAGAACCTTTAATAAAAAATAACTATCTTTGCCAGTGAATAACGTATTTGAATCAGACTTTTTAGTTTTTACATTATGAAAGAAATCAATTATCAGACTTCCGGCACTTGTTCTAAGCTCATCCACATCGAACTCGATGATAACAATGTGATCACTGCATGCCAGTTTTTCGGCGGATGCAATGGCAACCTCCAAGGCATCTCACGACTCATCGTCGGACAGAAAGCCGAGGATGTCATCGCCCGTGTTTCTGGCGTCAGTTGCAATGGTCGTCCGACGTCTTGCCCAGACCAGCTCGCTCAGGCTTTGAAGCAAGCGATATAAAACAAAAAAAGCACTGGGAAGTCCAGTGCTTTTTTGTTTTAAATTAAAAGTTAAAAGTTAAAAATTAAAAATTATCTGTCTTAGACTAAAAATTATTCGCCTGCGGACAAACAAATATGCTTTACACAAACATCAGCTAGCTGATAATAATTATCATTTTTAACTTTTAACTTTTAATTTTTAATTTTAGCTTACTTCTCGTAAACTCCTTCGCGAGGCAATGCCTTGTCAAGAGTTGCAATACCTACCGCCATGATTGCTGTAGCAGTTGCAGCCTGATTCATGTAGTCTTCGAAAGACTTATTGAGGATATCATTCTCTGTGTGCCAGATTTCCTGATATTCGAAGCCATAGCCCTTATAATCCTGATTGCGGAGCTCTACGCAAGGAACGCCCTGCATTCCGAATACTGTTGCATCAGTACCACCGAGCTGAGTTACCTTTCTACGTGGCTCTGCCTTCTCCACAGTAAATTCGAAATCCCAGAGGTTCTTCATTGGTTCTGCGATCTTCTGGACATCCTTCAGCCAAGCCTCTGGTACTGAGATACCTGTGCAAGCTGTAGGACCGCCATCGCGGTTGAAGAGGTTGACGATATTCTTAAGTTCATTCTTATGACGATCAGCGTATGCCAATGCACCGAGAAGGCCGAACTCCTCACCTGCGAAGGCAACGAACTTGATTGTGCGCTTTGGCTTGACACCACTCTTGGCAATCATGTTGGCAGCACCGAGCAGAGCGCCGATACCTGTACCACAGTCAACAGCACCTGTACCTGCATCATAAGCATCGAGGTGACCAGAGATGATCACAGTCTCCTCTGGGTGCTTTGTACCAGGGATTGTTGCAACGACATTGTGCCACTTGATAGGGCCGACACGGAAGTGGTTGCGGATATCGAACTCCATCCAGATATCCTGCTTACCCTTAACAGCCTTGTAGATCTTGTCATACTGTGCAGCTTCGAGCTTGATATCACAATGCTTTGGCAGGTCGTCAAAAGTAAACGACATGTCGTTCAACATAGGACGGTCGTACAATGCGCGCATAGGCAATTCCGAGCTCTGTATAAAGCCAAGGGCACCAGCAGCGAGAAGTTCACGTGCATAAAGACCTGGATAAGACTCAAGAGGCTTCATATCGTCACGGCTTGGACGCTTACCTTCAGCATAAGCCTTAGCCATGAGCTTCTGGTTCTCAGCTTCGATCTCTGCATTCTTTGCCTTGACAACGGCACGGATAGAATCTTCTTTTGCATTGAGATAGATTGGCCAACCGCCATTTGTTCCACCTACAAGAACCCATGCACCTTTCACCTTACCCTTGATCTGTTCCATTTCACGATCAGACTGTGGTTCGATGACTACATGTCCACGTACACGGCCAGGTGTACCTGATGTATAAGAAGGTGTCACGAAATGCAATTCGAAGTTCTCCTTACCCATCACCTTGCCGAACCAAGGACCACGGTCAAAGCCTACAGGCACCTCTCCGCCTTCCTCAAGATGAGCCTCGATACCGAGTTTCTTGAATTCGTGGAGCAACCATGCTGCAGTGTTCTCATAAGAGCTACTACCGAGGATACGACCGCCAAAACGGCCTGTGAGTGTTGAGAGATAGTCCCATGTCGGGTTCTGTGTTGTGCCGAGTTCGGCAATCTTCTGCTCTGCCTTCATGTCCTGCGCACTTGCGTGGAATGCAAGGCATGCCAATGTGAGCGTAATAATACCTTTTAGTTTCATTTTATAGATGTTTTGTAATATTAAAACCTATGCAAAAATATAAAAAAGTCTTAGATTTTACAATCTTCCCTGACAATTTCCTATTGTTTTTGCACATTATGTTTAAAAATATATTATATTCGCACGAATAAATTGCAAATAGGAATAAGCACAATAAAATTTTACAACAATGAAAAAAGCAATTCTATTATCAGTTTTGGCTGTTGCTTCGGTTGCTGTCGTTGCTAAGCCAAAGGACAAGAAGGCTGAGAATCCTAACAAGCCAGTCTTCACTGTAGTTAAGGAAAACCCTATCACTTCGGTAAAGAACCAGAGCCGTTCGGGCACATGCTGGAACTACTCTACCCTCTCGTTCTTCGAGGCAGAAATCCTCAAGGCTACAGGCAAGACAACTGATCTCTGCGAGATGTTTGTCTGCAACAAGGATTATATGGAACGCGCTATCAACCGCGTACGCATGCACGGTGATGCTCAGTTCGCACAGGGCGGATCTGCTTACGACGTTCTTGCAGTGATTCAGAACCATGGTATCTGCCCAGACGATGCAATGCCTTTCCCTGGCACTCTCTACGGTGATTCCCTCAACAACTTCAACCAGTTCTTCGAGATCATGGATCCTGTTGTAGAGGCTGTATCAAAGTCTAAGGCTCGTACCCTCAACCCAGCTTGGAAGAAGGCTTTCCAGGGCATCCTCGATGCTTATCTCGGCGTCTGCCCAGAGAAGTTCACTGTTGATGGCAAGGAATACACTCCAAAGTCTTATGCTGCAAGCCTCGGTCTTGACTGGAGCGACTATGAGACATTCACATCATACACTCATCACCCATTCTATTCTGCATTCCCTGTAGAAGTTCAGGACAACTGGCGTATGCCAGCTTCCTACAATGTTCCTATCGACGAACTTCAGGCTCTCATCGACAATGCTATCGAAAACGGATATACTGTAGCTTGGGGCGGTGACGTTTCAGGTGGCGGTTTCTCTCGCGACGGTGTTGCTCTTCTCGTAGATGAAGGTGCTTCAGCTGACCTTACAGGTTCGGATATGGCTCACTGGTTGAAACTCTCTCCAAAAGAGCGTCAGGACAAGATCAAGGAACTTGGCGTAAACGTTAAGGAAGCTACTCCAACTCAGGAGAAGCGCCAGGAGGAATTCGACAACTGGACTCTCACTGACGACCACGGTATGCTCATCTACGGTATCGCTAAGGATCAGACTGGTCGTGAATACTACATGGTAAAGAACTCATGGGGCGAGAGCTCTGGATACAACGGTATCTGGTATATGTCCAAGGCTTACATCATCCAGAACACAATGGATGTGATGGTAAACAAAAAAGCCGTTCCTGCTGAGATTCTCAAGAAGTGCGGTCTCTAATATATGTTTTGCAACATAAATACTGAATATTCTGGTCAAAGCATTTTGTTTTGACCAGTTTTTTTTGTTCATTTGTGGCGAAAAAGAAGTATAACTTTTAACTTCTAACTTTTAACTTTTAATTAATATAGGAGGTATCAACATGAAGATCACTATTCAGTCAATCAAGTTTGACATCACCGAGAAATTGAATGAATACATTGAGAAGAAAGTCGGTAAGCTCGAGAGATTCACAGAAGCCGATACTGCCGAAGTAGTGTTGAAGGTAACTAAGCCACAGACTGCAAACAACAAAGAAGTGGCAATAAACATTGGCGGACTTCATGCAGAGAAAATCGCAGATACTTTTGAAGATGCAATCGACGGAGCTATCGATGCTTTGAAAACTCAGATCGAGAAGAAAAAGAACAAATAAACAGACATAAATCAGACAATAAAAAAACGCAGCGCTCTTTCCCGAGCGCTGCATCTTTTTCTGTTACAAAACTTTTTTTAGAAAACCCTTTTTTGTTCTAATGAGCCCTGTTTTCACAAACAAGACTCACTAGCTTTTTTAATGTGTTATTCTTTGTGAAAATTTAAGATAGAAAGATGGTTTACCTTACAAATTATAAACATGAGTTTTATATTTGCACTGCAAAGTTAAGGAAAAAATATGACTTGTGGATAATAAAAATATAGAAAAATTTGTTTTTTATGCTGCAAAACATAGTCTATTTGATATTAGTATTAGTATTTGTCAAAAAAATACAATAGGAAATCAACAAAAATTGCATAAAACACATGATTTAAGCAAACAGAAGGGGTATATCGGAAAGAACCGACATACCCCTTATTGTACTTTTTAGGAATTAGAACCGTACATCAGGCACGGCTCTCTTTTTCTTACTTTACTTCCCAAGTATCGCCAGAAAGAAGAAGTTCGCGAAGTGTGTGTGCCTTCTTCTTTGACTTCACATCTTCGATCTGTTCGTTGACACTGTCATTGTAAGTTGGAGCCTCAACGTCGCGGATCACACCAAGAGCAACAGGAAGCTCGTCTTCGTTGGCAGCATATCCATAAGGATTGTAACCCATCATAGCGAGCTTGAGATGAAGTGCGAGATCACCGTTCTTGCTGTCATGTACAAGGATATCCTTCTCTGTGATACCATTCTCACCGATAGTGACAGCCTTGATGTTCCAACCGTCAAGAATCAAGCCCTTGTCCTTATTCTTACCATAGATCATTGGCTTACCATCTTCGAGGATGATTGTCTTATCGGCACGGTTAGCAGGATCAGAGATAAGCTTGTGTGTACCATCTTTCCATACAACACAGTTGGCAAGCATTTCGACAACACTAGCGCCCTTATGCTTTGCTGCAGCAACCATACACTTGACAGATGTCGGGATATCACAATCGAGCGAACGTGCGAAGAAATTACCACGAGCACCGAGACAGAGCTCTGCTGGGCAGAATGGATCTTCACATGTACCGAATGGCGAAGACTTTGTGACAGCGCCACGCTCTGATGTTGGTGAGTACTGACCTTTTGTCAAACCATAGATCTGGTTATTGAAGACAATAATATTCAAGTCGATGTTACGACGCATAGCGTGGATGAAGTGATTACCACCGATAGCAAGACAGTCACCGTCACCCGAACAGTTCCATACAGAGAGATCAGGACGAGCTGTCTTGAGACCTGTAGAAACGGCAAGACCACGACCGTGAATTGTCTGCATACCGTATGCGCCGAAATAATATGGAGTACGTGATGAACAGCCGATACCGCTGATGACGGCAGTCTTGGCAGGATCAAGCTGAAGCTCTGCCATAGCCTTTGTCATGCTTGCAAAAATTGCATGATCGCCACAACCAGGGCAATATCTCAGAGGCTGGTCACTCTTATAATCATTTGCTGTAAACATGTCAATATGAATTAACAATTAAAAAATAAAAATTAAAAATTCCAGAAGACAAATTAATTATGAATTAAAAAAGAGCTTTGATAGCCTTTTCAATGTCTGCAATCTGGAATGGCTGACCCTTAACCTCATTGAACTGCTTGATAGAAATACCTTCTATCTTGCTGCGGAGATAACCTGCGAACTGGCCATTGTTAAGCTCTGCACAAAGGATATTCTTGTAACCGCGAAGCACCTTCTCCGTGTTCTTTGGAAGCGGGTTGATGTATGTGAAGTGTGCCTGAGCAACCTTCATACCCTCAGCACGGCAGTTAGCAACAGCTGCTGCAATGTGTCCGTAAGTACCACCCCAACCAATTACGAGAGTATCGGCATCCTTGTCGCCTGTAACTTCAAGCTCTGGGATATAGTTGGCAATAAGATCGATCTTCTTCTGACGATTGTCTGTCTGCTCCTGATGTGTATCTGCAGCTGTGCTGATAACACCAGCCTCATTCTTCTCAAGACCGCCAAGACGATGCATAAGACCTTCCATACCAGGAACTGCCTTATAACGTACATAGTTTTCAGGATTACGAGCGTATGGCTTGTACGAACCTGCCATATCCGGAGTTGCAAGTGCAGGCTTAATCTCTGGGAGCTTCTCTGGATCCGGAACGAGCATTGAGCTTGAACCATTGCCGATAAACGCATCGGTGAGAAGCACTACAGGTGTATTGTGCTCGAGTGCGATCTTACCTGCCATGAATGCGCTGTTGAAACAGTCAACAGGTGTGCTTGCTGCGAGAACAACGAGCGGAGACTCACCATTACGTCCGTAGAGACACTGGAGAAGGTCGGTCTGCTCGGTCTTTGTAGGAAGACCTGTAGAAGGGCCACCACGCATTACATCAATAACAACCAATGGCAACTCTGCAATGACAGCAAGACCCATTGCCTCACTCTTAAGAGCGATACCAGGACCTGAAGTAGATGTTGCTCCAAGGAAACCACCGAATGAAGCACCGATTGCTGTACAGATACCAGCGATCTCGTCTTCTGCCTGTACTGTGATTACACCAAGATTCTTGAGCTTAGCGAGCTCATGAAGCACATCGGTTGCAGGAGTGATAGGATAAGAACCGAGGAAGAGGCGAAGGCCTGCCTTCTCAGCTGCAGCTACAAGACCGTAGGCTGTTGCTGCATTACCCTTAACGTCACAATAGATACCTGGCTCTGCCTTTTCACTCTCTACGCGGTATGTAGAGACATTAGCGTGTGTGTTGGCACCGAAGTTGAAGCCATCAGTGATAACCTTTGTGTTGGCAGCAAGGATCTCTGGCTTCTTGGCAAACTTAGCCTTGAGATAATCGATAGCCTTCTCTACAGGAAGATTGAACAACCAAAGGATAACACCGAGTGTGAAGATGTTACGACAACGAAGAATGCTCTTTGCATCCATGCCGCTATCTGCGAGACTTGCCTTTGTACATTCTGTAACTGGAACAGGTACGATCTGAACTGTATCAGCGATTCCAAGCTCCTGGAATGGATCTTCTGTCTCGAACTTTGCCTTCTCAAGCTCTGCCTTCACGAAAGTGTCTTCGTCATAGATCAGAACGCCACCCTTCTTGAGGAACTTGACGTTAGTCTTGAGCGCAGCAGGATTCATTGCTACGAGTACATCGCACTTGTCACCAGGTGTGAACACCTTATTACCGAAATGCAACTGGTAAGAAGATACACCAGACAATGAGCCCTTTGGTGGACGCATATCTGCCGGATAATCTGGGAATGTACTGATCTCATTACCACAAATGGCTGTAACGGAACTCAGGATGGATCCTGAGAGCTGATTGCCATCTCCACTGTCGCCCGATATACGAATCACGATATCGGAAGCTTCAATAATCTTTGGATTCTCCATTAGTAATGTTTATTTTATTAAATTATTTTCTATTTTGTATCTATTTTTATATCCTATTTGCTAAAACGGTCATTAATAATTGCAGCCAATTTCTCTGCATTGATGTGAATATCTTCCTTGCACTCAAGATGACTTGCCTCGAATACGATCTGTGCCTTCAAATAATAAGGCTCACGCCATGCAAGCTGTTGACGTATCACATCAAGAATCTCCGAGTCGGATTTATCGGCTAGAAGCGGACGTTTGTGCTTACCATCTATCAAACGACGAAGCAATACTTCCTCTGTCGGCTTGAGATAGACAGAAACACCGGCATTGTTGATGATATCCATATTGTCGAAGAAACAAGGAGTTCCTCCGCCAAGCGAAATAATCACATTCTCAAATTCGGAAACCTCGACAAGAGCCTTTCTTTCCAACTGTCGGAAACCATCCTCACCTATTTCGGCGAAGATCTGCTTGATAGTCTTGCGCTGACGCGATTCTATGAAATTGTCAAGGTCGATAAGTGTCAAATCCATTACCTTGGACAACGATTTGCCCAAAGTAGTCTTACCGGAACCCATATAACCGCAAAGAAAAACTCTAACCATAAAACAATACCTAAACTAGTTTATGCCACAAAGATACATTTAAAACCGTTTATTTGCAAATTATAAGATTTATATATAATATTTATGTAATTTTTCATTTAGGAAATGCTATCTCTATATAGATATTTTGTATATTTGCATCTCGAAATAATAACAATATGCCTAATAATAAGTATTATGTAGTCTGGAAAGGGTACGCTCCAGGCGTCTATGACTCATGGGAAGAAGCAGAAATTCAGGTATCCGGATTTCCTGATGCCCAATACCGCGCATACAAATCGATGGAAGATGCCGTGCAGGCTTTCCGCGAGGGTTTTGACAAGGACGGTCTGATCCAGGAAGTCAAGAAACAGGTGGCTCAGCTCAACAAAGAAGGACATCAGATTGTATGGGATCCTGAAAAGAGTACACAGAAAGAGGAAAAGAAGCAAGATACACTTACCACAAAAAAACAGGAACCTGCGACAAAACCTGTCAGCAAGAACTATATCAAACGAGCTATTGCAGTAGACGGTGCCTGCGAAGGCAACCCTGGACTCGGAGAATATCGTGGTGTGTATATTGAGACCGGCGAACAAGTCTTCCATTTCGGGCCAACTAAGGGCGCTACAAACAATATTATGGAATATCTTGCGATAGTACACTGTCTTGCTTTCCTGGAAAAGCAGAAAGCATATATACCGATATACAGCGATAGTGTAAGCGCAATATCATGGGTGAGAAAAGGCAAGGCTAACACTACAATCACTCCCAACGATGATAATGCGGAAGTGGTAAACATGATTGAACGTGCCAACATGTGGCTTCAGACTCATTCGTTCAGAGTGAATATCTACAAATGGGAAACAAAGGAATGGGGCGAGATCCCTGCCGATTTCGGAAGGAAATGAAACTAATTCATAATTGATAATTAAGCTACGCACTGGCAAATACTATTGTCACTATTATTGCCCCATTTCTACCTTATAATGCCTTACTACCTTATTAAGTTGATTTCTTGAACTTACAGACAGAATATAGACCGCAGCCGTCACAGCCGCGGTTTTTCTTTCGTGTAATCAGCCGATAGCAGATGCCTCCGAAGAGTGCTATCACTATCAGTAATATGATGATACTAACAGCATTCATAAGATAGCCAATAGAACAAGTCGTACCAGATAGGCAACCACCCAGGCAATGACACACTGCATAATCACGACTATTGTCGCATACTTATTACCCAATTCACGACGAATGGCCGCAATAGCTGCAACACAAGGCGTATAAAGGAGACAGAACACAAGCAGAGCGGCAGCAGAGACTGTTGATAGAACTGACAGCACGGTCTCTGTATCTCCAAACAATACTGAAAGTGTTGAGACTACCGATTCCTTTGCCATGAAGCCCGAGACAAGAGCTGTAACGATGCGCCAGTCGCCGAATCCGAGTGGTGCAAACACGGGAGCAATCCAGCCGGAAACTGCAGCAAGAATAGAGTCGTGCGAGTATTGTACCGCATTCAGATGCATATCGAAGGTCTGGAAGAACCATATCACAATCGAAGCCACAAAGATCACTGTGAAGGCTCTCTCTATAAAGTCTCTTGCCTTATCCCAAAGCAGTCGAGCCACATTCTTGAAGCCCGGCATTCGGTAATTAGGCAATTCCATCACAAACGGAACTGCTTCGCCTCTGAGGAAGGTCCTTTTTGAAACCAATGCCACCAATGTACCTGTTGCTATGCCAAGAATATACAGCAGACAGATCACGAGTCCACTGTTCTCAGGAAAAAACACCGTTGTAAAGAAGGCATATACAGGCAGTTTTGCGGTACAGCTCATAAACGGTGTGAGAAGAATGGTGAGCTTACGGTCTCGTTCAGACGGCAAGGTACGGGACGCCATCACACTTGGAACCGAACATCCGAAACCAATCAGCATTGGCACGATGGAACGTCCCGAGAGACCTATCTTTCGCAAAAGAGTATCGGTCACAAAGGCAATACGGGCCATATACCCGCTGTCTTCGAGCATTGACAGGAAGAAGAACAACAACATGATGAGAGGCACAAAGCTGAGCACGCTTCCTACACCATTGAAGATTCCATCGACTATCAGCGAATGAATCACACCGTTGACGTTCCACTGAGTCAACTCTTCATCCACCAATGCTGTCAGGTTATCGATTCCCGCATCAAGAAGCTGCTGTAGCCAAGCACCGAAAGAACTGAATGTGATCCAGAAGATTGCCGACATGATCAAGACGAATGAAGGAAGCGCAGTCCAACGGCCTGTCAGTATTCTATCGACCATCAAGCTACGGATATGCTCTTTGCTCACCTGTGGCTTTACCACTGTCTTCCTGCAAAGATCCTGAATGAAAGCGAACCGCATCTCTGCCATTGCTGCACAACGGTCCAGCCCTCGCTCCTCTTCCATCTGACACAGGATATGCTCAATTGTCTCACGTTCATTCTGTGACAGTTTCAGAGCGTCATATACCAACGTATCATTTTCTACAATCTTTGCTGCTGCAAAACGGATAGGAACTCCAGCAGCCTTGGCATGATCTTCGATAAGGTGCATTATGGCATGCAGGCAACGATGCACAGCACCGCCATGCTCATCCGGACTACAGAAATCCTGTCGTGCCGGAGCTTCCTGATACTTTGCAACATGTATAGCGTGCTGTATCAACTCATCGACACCCTGATTCTTCATCGCACTGATGGCAATGACCGGAACACCAAGTATCTCTTCCATCTCATTGATACGCACCGTTCCACCATTTCCTTCAATCTCATCCATCATATTCAATGCAAGGACCATTGGAATGCCAAGCTCCATCAGCTGCATTGTGAGATAGAGGTTTCTTTCTATGTTGGTGACATCGATAATGTTTATGATGCCGTGAGGATGCGAGTTTATGATAAAGTCACGAGTGACAATCTCTTCGGACGAGAAAGGCGAAAGGCTATAGATACCTGGCAAATCTACGACCTCGGTGTTTGCAATGCCTCTGATCTGTCCACTCTTTCTGTCAACAGTCACACCCGGGAAATTGCCCACATGCTGGTTAGCACCTGTCAGCTGATTGAAAAGAGTTGTCTTACCGCAGTTCTGGTTTCCTGCCAAGGCAAAAGTAAGATGAGTATCGTTGGGAAGAGGATTCTCATGAGTCTTATCATGATATCGGCCTTCCTCACCCAAACCCGGGTGTTCCTGATCAGGTGTTGCCTGAAGATCCTCTTTCCTTCGTCTCTCTGCTCGTCGTTCAGCTATAGATGACTTATAGTATTCAACCTCAATCTTTGCGGCATCGCTGAGTCTCAAAGTCAGTTCGTAGCCGTGAATCCTTATCTGCATCGGATCGCCCATAGGTGCGAATTTCACGACTCTCACTTGAGCCTCTGGAATTACACCCATATCGAGGAAATGCTGACGAAGAGCACCTTCTCCACCGACTGAAGTAACCTTACATTTCTGACCTATCGACAGTTCACTTAATTTCATTGTTATACTTTTGTAACTGCAAAGATATATAAATAATGTGTAAATTAAACAATCTAACCAAGAAAATAACTACAAATGGGTATTTTGTCAAAAATAATAAAGACCAAGGTTGTTATCAAGTAAACATTTATAATAAACAATATAAAAAGTTACGCCTTGCAGGACACTCTGCAAAGCGTAATATGTTTATATAGCATCTGTTTACTTAATTATCATTTCCTCTTGCTCAGCGCCTCGAAACGCTTCACGAAATAATCATGCCAGTATGTTGCCATCTGCTTACGATCCATTCCGTTATAGCTTTCGCGCTTACCGATTTCCACGACAATAGGACTAGTACCAAGAATACCTTTGTTATTCAACACTTTTCCAGTGCCATAGATAGTAACAGGTATAATGTCACATTTCAGGCTCTCTGCAAAGAAGAATGCGCCAGCTCGGAAAGGAAGTATGCTAAGGTCACTTGAACGTGTTCCTTCAGGGAAGATTAGGAAAGAGAAGCCTTCTGACATCTTCTTACGCACATAAGTCACAACAGTACGCACAGGAGCTGCATTACTTACCAACTCTTTGTATTTTGCCATAGAACGGAAAAATACATTGTGAAAGAGTGCTTCCTTTGCCATTCCAACAATCTTTGGATAAAGCATGAAAATAGCCGGAATGTCAAGTATGGACTGATGATTGGCGATAATGATGGCAGGTCTCTCAAACTGTTCGTTGTTGGTATTGATAATCTCCACATTGGTATATGGGAGCTGCTTGCACATGAATAGTCGGCAATACTCTGCCTGTTTGCGATGATACCACTCCTGGTGACGTTCTTTCCAGTTCTTATACCTCAACATGTAATACAACTTCACCAATCGGCTTGTCACAATAGGGAAGAATGCAAAAAGGGATGTATAATACGCAATGACTACTGAGTCGAATAGTTTCTTCATTTTTATTGTAAATTCATTATACCCGACAATGGTATATTTTCTTAAATAACACGGGGCAAAGATATAAATATGCAAACATATTACAAAACTTTTAGTGCTTTTATTTGTTAAATGTAAAATTAATATGTATTTTTGTGCAGCATTACCAAAACAAATCCATTATGAAAACAAGCCACAAACTATCAGCAATCATTGGCTGCACAGCTCTTCTTTGTGCATGCCAGACTAAAGCTCCGGCACCTGAAGCTTCGCGTTATCCTGTGATTGAACCGGGAGAACAAGCACCTCTTGCCGATCCAGGTCAGAACAATTTCGGTGGAACACACACTACCGATACTACAGGCATGGCTGCACGCATTGCAGCACGCCGAGCTGAGATGAACAGACTACGCACAGTTCACTTCAACGATCTGACAATGAGTGATCCATACATCTACGCTGAGCCATCGAACCAGACATACTATCTCACAAGCTCGGGAGGTCGCCAATGGCGCAGCAAGGATCTTGTGATGTGGGAAGGTCCTTATGAGGTGATCAACATTGAAGGTCTATGGCTCGAACGCGCAGGATTCGCTGCTGCTGCCGAGATTCACAAGATTGGCGATTACTATTATTATGCCGGAACATGGAGCGATCACAGCGACCTTATCGAACAAGTACCTCGCCGCTATAATGTGCCTCACAACCAGACATACCTGCTCCGTGCAGATAATCCAGAAGGTCCGTTCACCACATTCGCCATCGAAGACGGCTATGACTATCAGCCACATGACTGGGATTGCATTGACGGTACTCTTTATCAGGAGAATGGTAAGACTTATATGATCTTTGTGCACGAATGGACTCAGATCATCGATGGTACAATGGACTATATCGAGCTTTCCGATGACCTATCATACACCGTATCGCCAAAGCCTGTGACTATGTTCCGAGCAAGCGAGAATCCTGCTGTGGCAGAGATGAACACCAAGGGTGAGGCTACTTTCGGACTTAAGATGCCAGGATGGGTAACCGATGGACCACAGATGTTCCGCACAGGCACAGGTCGTCTCGGTATGCTATGGGCAAGCTGGGGCAAAGAACGCTACATACAGTGTGTTTGTTATTCTGAGTCAGGCACCATTGCAGGTCCTTGGGTTCAGGAACCGGAGCCATTCCTTGCCAATAACTCCGGTCATGGAATGCTCTTCACTACATTCGGTGGCAAACTGATGTATGTTGTTCATCACTCAGAAGGCAAAGGTCCTCGTAAACCGGAATTCTGGGATGTTGACCTCAGCGGTGATAAACTTGTGCTGAAAGACAGAATCTACGTAGATGAAAACTTTGATATAAAATAAAAATCTATATAAAAATATAATAAATGCTTGCAAAATTTATTTTTGTAAGCATTTATTTTGCATTTCACATATATTTTACTACTTTTGCAAACACCTATAATGAATGTAATTCAGATTAAAAAGTAAAAAATAAAAGTTAAAAATAAATAGACTGAGGGATATTTTATAAATGATAAATACGACACAAAACATAATATCAAATCTTTCTGTATTCCATTGTGGACTCTTCGCCGCATTCTATTGCATTGTCGGATATGCACTATGGATATATCACCGTAGCATCAAAGGAGCTTTAGCTCTTGCTGGTGTGTCTGTTCTGTCGGGCCTGGCACATTTTATGTCAGCCTACATATTTATCTTCGACCCGAATAACAATGCGCTTCTGTTAGCCCTTGGAGGATATTGCACTGCTGCCACTCCAAGCGTTCTGCTTTGCATCAAGGAAGCGATCACTCCTGGCTGGCTTACAAAGAAAAAATACTTATTGCTATTGAGTCCTTTCTTCTTGGGTATGGCATTATGCTATATCTTTGCCAATAAAAATATACTATATTTCTTTATTGCACTTGAAATCATTTTCTCATTCACCTGTGCTGGTATTTTCTGGAAGGGAATAGACCGACGGGAAAAAGCCGTAAAAGACTATTTCACCGAAATAGAAAGTTTTGGACATGGATGGGTCAAGAGTTTCATTGTCTTCCAGCTATTCGTATCGGTCAGCTTCTTTTTCTTCTTTGAATACCATGGTGTATTAATCAACATCATCTGGAACTATATTCAGGCTGCCTTCTGGCTATATTTCCTGCTTAAGAGCAAGGAACAACGGTATTATTCAACACAGATTCCAGACGATGTCAAGGAAATCATCGATAATGCAACAAACGAAGAAGAACAAAAGAAACAGGTAGAAGAGGATAAAAATCCTATTACAGCCGATAAGAAAGAGTTTATCGAGAAACGACTTCTTGAACTTAAAGAACAGAAAATATACACATCTAACTCACTTACATTGTCTACTCTGGCACAAGAAGTGGGCACCAATCGCACATATCTGAGTGCTTTTTTTCACCAGAATGACACAACATTCTATGATTACATCAATGCTTTAAGATGCGAACATGCAATCACCTTGATGAAAAGGAATCCTGGATATACCATAAGTGAGATCTCCAGCCAGTGCGGATATAAGACAGAGAATAGCTTCAGAACCGCATTCTCTGCTATATACGGTAAAACTCCAGCATCATATAAGAGAGTGTTCCGCAACGGTTAATACCTAATTATTGCTGATCAAAAAAGACATTATTGACCAAATAAAAGCCCCGACCATCATTGATCGGGGCTTAACATTTATATTATTCTGTTAGATTATTTCTTCCATAGCTTAGTCATATCCTCAAGAGTCTTGCCCTTTGTCTCAGGAACAAGCTTCCAGACGAACACTGCAGCGATGATACAGATAATACCGTAGAGTGCATATACGAACCAGTAACCGAGGCTGTTGGCCATTGGCACGAACGATGTAGAAACGATCCAGTTGAAGATCCACTGGAAAGCAACTGCAATCGCAACTGCACCACCACGAATAGTATTAGGGAAGACTTCAGCAATGAGTACCCAGCAGATAGGACCCCAAGAGAACATGAAGCTTGCTGAGTAGATCATGAGTGAAATCATGCAAAGAAGCTGCATTGTAGAATCGTTGGCGATTGCACCTTCGAATGTGCATGCAACACCGATAGCACCGAGTGCCATACCCAATGAACCGACGATGAGAAGTGGCTTACGACCAAGTTTCTCGACTGTGAAGATTGCCACACATGTGAAGGCGAGGTTGACAACACCATTGAATACTGTAAGCATCATTGGATCATCGAAGCCCATAGCGCCATAGATACGTGGAGCGAAGTAAAGCACAGCGTTGATACCAACAGCCTGCTGGAATACAGAAAGCATGATACCGACGAAGATACAGAGGAAACCATAAGTCATGAGAGGCTCTGTCTTAACGGTCATTGTCTCCTTGATTTCCTTCAAGATAGACTTAGCCTTCTCTGAGCCATTGATCTTGGCAAGAATACCTTCTGCCTTAGCATCCTGACCGATAGAAGCAAGATATCGAGGAGTCTCAGGAACGAAACAGATCAAGAGTGCGAAGAGACCTGCAGGAACCATTTCCGATCCGAACATGTAACGCCAGCCGTTCTCGATTGTCCATGGATCACTCTCTGGCATAAGCTGGTTCAAGCCTTGACCGATACTCTCGATAACCGGCTGAGTGTGTTCGCCCAAGATAAAGAAATTGACAAAATAAACTACAAGCTGTCCGAAGATGATTGCAAACTGGTTCCAAGAAACGAGCATACCGCGAATGCTTGATGGAGCAATCTCTCCGATATACATTGGACAAACAGCAGATGCAAGACCTACACCGACACCACCGATAACGCGGTAGATGTTGAAGACAACGAAGAGTGTCATGTTTGGTTCACCCTTAGTAAGGACCATTGTCTCAGGACACATAGAACCCCAAGCCGAGATGAAGAACATGATACCAGCGAAGATCAAACTCTTCTTACGGCCCCAATTGGAAGCCAATGTACCAGAAATTGCTGCACCGATGATACAGCCGATGAGTGCACTCGAGCTTGTGAAACCGTGCCAGAAGTCGGTGTACTGGAAGTCGGTAGCACCCATGAAGAATGCCTGAAGACCCTTTTCAGCACCCGAGATTACTGCTGTGTCGTAGCCGAAAAGCAAACCGCCCAATACTGCTACCAACACAATAGAAAACAAATAGGTTTTTGAGCCTTTGTCGATTTGTGCCATAATGTGGATTAAATTAAAGTATGTTTATTCATTAAATATTACCTGAAATGTCGCCTTCCCAAAGGTATATGCAAGTGCAAATGTATTGTTTTATTACTAAACTTCCAAATATTTCTCATTATTTATTATTATAGAAAACAGATTATCTCTTTTTATTTGGCAATAAGGTGGAGAAACATTAACTTCGCGCCATAAAATAATAAATTATGAACAAACTAAGTACAAAAATTGAGAAACGAGCTTTCAAGATTCTGGTGAAAGACTATTTCTTTATTTTCATCGGTATCCTGGTATATTCCATAGGATACAACGCCTTTATCCTGCCCGAGAAACTGGTGATGGGCGGCGTTTCGGGTATCGCTTCTCTCTTGTTTTATGCCTTCGGGCTTCCACCTGCTGTGATGATTATGTTGATCAACACAGGTCTTCTGCTCATAGCTTTCAGAGCACTCAGCAAACAGTTTACGATACGTACCATAGTCGGTGTATCGCTTCTCTCAGGACTTGTGGCGTTGTTTCAATGGGTATTCACTACCTATCCTATCATCACTCCTGGCGAAGACCGTTTCATGCATCTCGTGATAGGTGCCATGATGGCTGGCGCTGGTCTTGGAATCGTGTTTGCACACAATGGTTCGACCGGAGGAACAGACATCATCGTTGCCTTGATCAACAAACACTCGAACATGTCGATCGGACGAGCATTGCAGCTCGTTGACATCTGCGTAATCTGTTCTTCATACATCCTCTTCCATTCGTTCGAGATCATCGTTTACGGTGTGGTCTATACTCTTATCGCAAGCTACGCACTCGACTATGTGGTAAACGGTAGTCGTCAGACAGTGCAGTTCCTTATCATTTCAAAACGCTATGAGGTGATTGCCGATGCCATCAACAATGACATGCAGCGCGGTGTGACTATTCTCAACGGCGAAGGATGGTACAGCAAGAAGCCTGTTCAGGTTGTGATGGTACTCGCCAGAAAGTATGAGTCGCAGTATGTGTTTAATATCATCAAATCGATCGACCCTAACGCGATGGTTTCCCAGTCGTTCTGTCAGGGTGTGTTCGGCGAAGGATTTGATAAGATTAAGTAAAGACTAATTGATAATTGATAATTGATAATTTGGCTAACGCGGCAAAGATTATCGTCGCTAACACTACACTATTACTTCACTACTAACCCCAAAAATAATGGAGATAAAGAAAGCTGAATATGTAATAAGCAGTCCAGATGTAAAGAAATGTCCTGATACCAAGGAACATGAGTTTGCATTCATCGGACGAAGCAATGTCGGTAAATCTTCACTCATCAATATGCTTGCCAACCATCGCGGATTGGCTAAGACGAGCCAGACTCCAGGCAAGACTCTCCTGATCAATCATTTCAAGATCAATGACTCGTGGTGGATTGTCGATCTGCCAGGATACGGATATGCAAAAATCGGAAAGGATAATACTGCAAAATTGCAGAAACTCATTAACGGGTATATCCTTAACCGTCAGCAACTGACATGCCTCATGGTGCTTATCGACAGCCGACATGCGCCAATGAAAGTCGATCTGGAATTCCTTCAGATGCTCGGAGAAAACGGGATACCATTTGCTATTGTGTTCACAAAGCTCGACAAACAGAGCAACAGACAATGGCAGATGAATCTGAAAGCCTACAAGGCACGATTGCTTGAAGAATGGGAGGAACTGCCGCCAATCTTCGCAACTTCGGCAGACAAAGGAACAGGCAAGGACGAATTGCTCGATTACATGGAGAATGTGATGAAGAGCATCGACGAAGAATAAACAGATTACTGATATAAAAACCAAGCGCTTCAGTCCTCACGGATTTGAAGCGCTTAATGCTTAAAAAATACCAATAAACACAATAACCTATTTATATCTATCTAATATGAAACAACACAACAAAATTAAATAAATCTTTAGTAAAAAATCTTCATATGATTTTGTTGATGCAAAGATAGCTGACATTTTGATAGTTTGCAATCAAAAGTCGTGATATTTTGCCAAAAACAGTCATTTTTTATGTTGTACAACATATTTTTGCTATCTTCCGTGAGCAAATACGCTGATTTTGCGCTACTTCGCGAACCGGAAAGGTCGACAAAAAGCAAGATATTGTCGTTTATTCAAAGAAATATGAATAAGCAACCGAGAGGTTTCGGTTCTGGAGGAAATCGTCGCTCACATTGAGTAAGCCGAACTGATATCCGATCTTAAACTGATGCTGGTTCATGTACATTGCACTAACGGCAAAATCCCAACCGAAGTCAAATCGCTTTGATGACGAAAGAACCTGGTTTCCGCCATAATTGATTGACTGTCCAAAGAATTTGTATGAATCGGAGTTCAGATTAGGATTTGAGATACTACCTCCAAGACCAATTGCAAGATAAGGACCGGTTTCTCCAAGCAATGCCCAATCATCGGTCAAACCATAGACATAGCCATAGTGAATAGGAATCTCGATGTAGAAAGCCTTTGCATAACCGTCATTGTCAATGTTTCCTGGTTTAATATCGGCAGTAGGGAATCTGTGTTTTACAACTTCATCCCACTTGAACGATGCACCTTTCATCTGAAGGAGAAGACCTGTACGCAGATAAGTGCTTGGAATAAATTCCGATGCATCGAGCATGAAATCAACACCGAAGCTGAAAGCTGCTCTCGAACTGAAATCTGAAGCAGAGAATGAGCTGGCATTGAAACCTGCTGTCAAACCAATCTTATAAGGTGGCATTCCCTTAATAGGGATCTGAGGAAGTTTCTGCGCAAATACTGACGAAGAAAGACCTAAAGCACATACAAGTGCGAATAAAAACTTTTTCATTGTTCCTGAATTTTATTTTTATATGTGCAAATATAACAAAATTGACTAGAAACAAACAAGAATCTTATGTTATAAATCCATAAATTCAGTTTTTTCGTCAATAAAATATGGTTTTGACATAAATATTCATAACTTTGCAACAGGACAATTTATAAAACAATCTAACGGCATGAAAGGAATAGTACTTGCTGGTGGTTCGGGCACTCGCCTTTACCCTATCACAAAAGGTGTGAGCAAACAGCTCATCCCAATCTATGACAAACCGATGGTATACTACCCGATATCTGTGCTGATGTTGGCTGGTATTCGTGAGATTCTCATCATTTCCACTCCTTATGATCTTCCTGGTTTCAAGCGTCTGCTTGGCGATGGTTCGGACTACGGAGTTCACTTTGAATATGCAGAGCAGCCTTCTCCAGACGGTCTCGCTCAGGCATTCCTCATCGGCGAAAAGTTTATCGGCAACGACTCTTGCTGTCTCGTTCTTGGTGACAATATCTTCCATGGCATGGGCTTCACAGGAATGCTCAAGGAAGCCGTAAGACAGGCAGAGAAAGAAAATAAGGCGACAGTATTCGGCTATTGGGTCAACGATCCTGAGCGCTATGGAGTTGCAGAATTTGACAAGGACGGCAACTGTCTCAGCATCGAAGAGAAACCAAAGGAGCCAAAGAGCAACTATGCTGTCGTAGGTCTTTATTTCTATCCAAACAAAGTAGTTAACGTCGCTAAGAATATCAAACCTTCTCCACGTGGAGAACTTGAGATCACTACTGTCAACCAGTGGTTCCTCAACGATAAGGAATTGCGTGTGCAGACACTCGGACGCGGTTTCGCATGGCTCGATACAGGAACTCACGACTCGCTCTCAGAGGCTTCTACATTCATCGAAGTGATCGAGAAGAGACAAGGTCTGAAGGTAGCTTGTCTCGAAGGCATCGCATACCGTCAGGGTTGGATCTCGACTGAAAAGATGAGAGAGTTGGCTCAGCCGATGATCAAGAACCAATACGGTCAATATCTGCTCAAGGTCATCGACGAAATAGAGCGTGACGGAAGACATGAGTTGTAAGGCATTGGCATAACAACGCATTTTTATGCTTTACAGCATCTTTTAATAAAATATAGGACAATTTCTTTTGCGAGATTGTCCTTTTTTTTTATCTTTGCTCGTTGTTATATAATTACGTGAGTATGATTGCTTGCGCCATGACATCCAAAATAATTTTTATATAAATATAAACAATATCAACCAAAAACACATCAGCGTTATGGCAAATGATGAACTTTTGAAAGAATGTACAGCTAAGGCTCAGGCTTGGCTCGGTGACGGCTTTGACGAAGAGACAAAAGCTGCAGTAAAGGCTATGCTCGAAGCAGAGGACAAGACTCCTCTCATCGATGCTTTCTATCAGAACCTCGAATTCGGCACTGGTGGTCTCCGTGGTATCATGGGTCCTGGTACTAATCGTATGAATAAGTATGTTGTCGGTATGGCAACTCAGGGTTTTGCCAACTATATCAACAAGGCATTCCCTAATATCACTCCTGCTGTAGTTGTAGGTCACGACTGCCGCAACAACGGACGTATGTTTGCTGAGACTGTTGCCAACATCTTCTCGGCTAACGGCATCAAGGTTTATCTCTTCGAGAGCCTCCGTCCTACTCCAGAAATCTCGTTCGCTATCCGTCAGCTCGGCGCTCAGGCTGGTGTCAACGTGACAGCTTCGCACAATCCAAAGGAATACAATGGTTACAAGGCATACTGGGACGATGGTGCTCAGGTACTTGCTCCACACGATACAGGTATCATCGACGAGGTTAACAAGGTGACTATCGACGACGTTAAGTTCGAGCCAAACAAGGAACTCATCGAGATCATCGGTGGCGAGATGGACTGGGATTATCTCCAGGCTGTTAAGGAGGCAATGGTTGACCAGGATGTTATCCTCCGCCAGAAGGACCTCAACATCGTTTATACTCCACTTCACGGCACAGGCCGCGTGATCATTCCTGAGGCACTCCGTTCATGGGGCTTCCAGAACATCCACGTCGTTCCAGAGCAGATGGTCATCGATGGTAACTTCCCAACAGTTGTTTCTCCAAACCCAGAGAACTCTGAGGCAATGACAATGGGTATGAACCTCGGTGATAAGGTTGGTGCTGACCTCGTAATTGCTTCCGATCCTGATGCTGACCGTCTCGCAATCGTATGTCGCGACGACAAGGGCAAGTGGATGATCCTCAACGGTAACCAGACTGCTATGATGTTCTACTGGTACATCATCACCAACAAGCAGAAGCTCGGTCAGCTCAAGGGCAACGAGTTCATGGTTAAGACTATCGTAACTTCTGAGCTCATCGCTAAGATTGCTAAGAAGAACAACGTAGAGATCTTCGACGAATTCACAGGCTTCAAGTGGATCGCTTATCGTATCCGCGTTAACGAAGGTGTTAAGAAGTATATCGGTGGTGGCGAAGAGTCATTCGGCTTCCTCCCATTCGACAAGGTTCGTGATAAGGATTCTCCTGCTTCTATCTGTCTCATCTGCGAAATCGCAGCTTGGGCTAAGGATAACGGCATGACACTCTACGATCTCCTCATGCAGATCTACCTCGACTATGGCTTCCAGAAAGAGAAGGCTGTCAGCGTAGTTAAGCCAGGTAAGTCTGGTGCTGACGAGATTAAGGCTATGATGGAGAACTTCCGCAACAACCCTCCTACAGAGCTCGGTGGCAGCAAGGTTGTTCTTGCTAAGGACTTCAAGACTCTCAAGCAGACTTGCATCGAGTGCGGTAAGGTTACAGACATCGACATGCCTGCTACAAGCAATGTTCTCCAGTACTTCACAGAGGATGGCACTAAGGTTTCTGTTCGTCCTTCAGGTACAGAGCCAAAGATCAAGTTCTACTGCGAAGTTCCTGCAGAGATGCCTACTAAGGCTGATTACGTTGCAGCTTCTGCAGCAGCTGAAGAGAAGCTCAAGAAGATCTGCGCTAGCCTCGGAATCTAATTTATTGATCCAGATTAAAGCCGGGTCTTCTGACCCAGCAAATAATAAATCAAAGATAATATCCACCCTTATAATTGGGGTGGATATTTTTTATGGATAATTTAATATAGACGCTATACTTATTATATTATATAATGTGTCTTAAGCTTTAATATTTACTTTACCTAAAGTTTTGCACTTACCTTACATAAAGTTTTTATATTTACTTTACTTAAAGTTTTATTATCTACCTTACCTTAAGTTTTGTACTTACTTTACCTAAAGTTTTATTTTTTACCCTAACTAAAGTTTTATTACTTTTTCCTTAAGTTTTGCACCTACCTAACCTTAAGTTTTGTACTTACCTTACCTAATGTTTTATTATTTACTTTTACCTTAAGCCTTGTACTTACCTAATCTAATTTATTTGCACTAATATTTAAGACGTAATTTTTTTTATTTCTTAAGACGTAGTATTTAATATTTAGTATCTAGTATTCAATACATTACTTAATAGTAATCCAGCAGCCAGTATGCTTCTTGCTTTCGTACAAGCGACGGTCGGCTTCAGTATAAAGCTGTTCGAAGGTCATCCTGCTTTTGCCGTTATAGAAAGCAGCACCCATACTGATTGAAGGCACATAATCACCCATCTCTCCGATGCGGATCTCTTCGACGGTACGAATGAGCTGGTCGGCCTTTTCCTGTATCTTCTCAGGCGTATATGTTCCAGTGAGATAGAAGGCAAACTCGTCGCCACCGAGTCGCATGATGATGTCATTAGGGAATGTTGACTTGAGAGCACGGGCTACGCGAATCAGCAGCTTGTCGCCCACCATGTGTCCGTAGGTATCGTTGACCATCTTGAACTTATCGCAATCCAACAGCACAAATACACCCCTATTGTGGTTCTGCAACTGATCGGAAATGTTCTTCTGGCCGGAATAACGGTTGTTGATGCCTGTAAGTCCGTCGGTCTCCGAGATGTGTTTGATACGGTAGTGATATGCGATGAACCAGATAAGCGCAATAGCAGCGAGAGCATAGAAAAGCAGGAAGTACCATCTCATCCACCACTCACAATCCACTTCGACTGTCAGATCCTTTTCGTCAATCAGATTCGTAGCGTTATACGATCGTACCTTGATCTTATAGTCGCCTGGAGGAAGAGACAGATAACGCATACGACGGTTCTCATCCATTGGTTCCCAATCGTTTGTGAGTCCCTCAATGAAATACTCAAAATGGTATTCGCTCTGGTCGTAAACATCATTGGTAGTGAACTGCAGGTCGAGGTTACGGCTCGAAGCAGGGAGATGCAGATAGTCATCCACGATGCCGTCACCGTTCACGAAGATACAGAACGAGTCTCGTCGTGATACGATATCATGGGTACCGATGGCAATGACACCATTGTCACTACCGAAGGCAATACGACCGTCAGAAGCACCTGATGAACTGCGCGAGAAGATACCCATCACCTGTCCATCGATGTGACGTATTGTATGGATGAGCGATTGATTGCGTATATCGTATGCGAAGATGCCGCTCTTCTCGGTGGATGCGCACAACACAGAGTCGTTGAGAATTTCAATACCTCTGATCTCGTACGACGGAAGAGAATTGTTCTGCGCACACAGTTCAGCCTTCCTGGTCTTGACATTGTAGCAAGCCAAGCCTGCACCCATCGTTCCGAACCAGATTTCATCTCCGACCACGACAAGCGAAGCTACGGAATTGGTATAAGGCCAGGTCTCTCTGTCTGCCAGGAGTTTCTCTGAATTTCCAGTCCGGGTATCGACAATCCACATACCGCCGAAAGTTCCTACGGCAATCGAGTCTTTTCCTATCGTACGGATGTCGGTGACGAGATTGATATCAGGGAATGTAGTGTGTTCATATTCGCCATCAGGCAATTCATGAAGTCTGGTAAGTCCGAAATTAAGACCACCTACCCAGATGTCATGATAAGAATCTTCTGCGAGGGCATAGACACAGTCAAGCACTGCGCTGCCTACGACCGAAGGGAAGAAACGGTATTTTTCAGTCTTTGGATCCAGATGATATAGACCGGCATTATAACCGCCAGTCCATACTGTGCCATCCTGAGCAGCGAGTATGGTCAGATAGCCCGACACACCATCCATATAGATCTTCGGCTCACTGTCACTCTTCTCATAGCATACGAGACAGCGAGGATAGGCAATCCAATAACGACCATCCTTATCTATGCTTACATCCAGGGCATTACGATCGGAAAAGGCAGGTGCTATAGGATTGACCATTGTCGACACGGCAGCACGTGGCTGAAGCATGGCAAGTCCGCTCAGGTCCATGGTAATCCAGATGTTACCATCATCGACAAGGATATCATCGACCACGCTGTTAGGTGTCTGACAAGGAGCTGTGAGTGATTCACTTGCGATCAGGACGCGTCTGCCAGGCACATAACGGCCGTCTTTATCTTTTTCTACGAAACAAGCCCAAAGTCCACTGCCGTCTGTACCATAGAGCATCACACTGTCATTGAGTGCAGTGATTGCATTTATGATGTTATTATCACCCTTTACAACAGGAGTAATATTTTTCCAGTCGCCTTCCTGGATGTAGTGCAAACCTAAGCCTCGATATCCTATCCAGATCAGTTTATGAAGGGCATCATACTTGATGCAGTTCACATCCTTGCCCTCACAGCAGATCAGTTCGGATGTATTGGCAGCAATGTCAATCATCCAAAGACCTTGGGTGTTGCCCACCAGAATATGCTGGTCGTCATATTTCTCCAAGCATCGTATTTCTGTATCTGTCGGATAAACGGCGACAATCGAATCCTGCTCAATGTTCCAGCGAACGAGGTTATTGGTGAAGCCCACAAAAAGCTCCTTGCCGTTGGAATACAAACCACGGATGCTTCCCTCCATATTTTTCTCGGTAAGCGAGAGCACCTCTTCAAATTCATCCTTTACCGGGTTGTAACGGTTGACGACGCTACGTTCTGTGTACGCCCATATATTATCCTGCTCATCCTTGGTGATATACACCATGAATCCATAGTTAATGGTACGCATCTTACTGTTTCCGAGATGATAGTAGCGGAACGACATTCCATCGTATCGCTCCACACCGTTCGATGTCGATACCCAGATGAAACCATGCTGGTCCTTGAGCACTTTATAGATGGTCTTGCTGGTCGTTCCTTCCGGGAAGGAAATGTTATAGCCGGTTGGAGCCCACGGGAACACCGCGTCGCCGGCAATGAGCGAAGTACAGAAAGAGAAAATTATGAGTTGAATGAGGAGTGTCAGTCTTTTCATCAGCAGCGTTAGGTATAAGTACAAAAAAAATACTAGTTAATCCGAGATATTTTCAACTGCAAATATAATAAAAGTCTCAATAATCCCCCAAAAAAATTTTAACTTGTATGTAATATTATGGTATAAAACATAAAAGAAACACAAAACAATGCTGATTAACATAATTTTGCGTTTCTTTTTATCGACCTTATGCCTTCACGGGACCTTATGCCTTAACAAGATTATATCCCAAACGACGAAGGCCTACCGAAGCTCCTATGAGGTAGAGCACCTTGATGCTTCTTGCAAAAACATAATATGCCATCGGGCTCTGCGGCTCAATCTGTTCGTGACGGATACGGTCCAATGCCAGCTGCGCACAGCTCTGCACAAGATCCTCACAATCGGTGAAGTCCTTGTCCTTATAACCGTAGATATCGCCACGCACCACCTCGTCGAGATAGTCGAAACCTCGCTGATCACGCATGTGCACATACAGATTATCGACCTTGCCGTACACCTCCCAGTCTTCGTCCCAATATTTTGCGACACCCATGCCGACATACATCGCCCAGCCGAGCGCTGCCATCGGATAAGTGTTATATTCCTTGATCGCGTCGATCATGTACTCCTTGATGATGTCATCCCATTTCTCTGTGATATCGGGAGTGTCGAGCAGACGGTCCTTGAGTTCCTTACGGTCGATGCACAGACGTATCATGTCGTGCAACAGCTTAGACTCATACTGATTTAAGAATTCAACAGGTTCAATCATAGTCTTTTTCTTGAGGTTATACTCTGCTTACATAAAAATGCCGGCTATTCGTACTCACTGACAACCAGTACCATAGATCGACGATCGGAATCCAGAGATCATATACTATCGGTGAGAAAAGATAACGATGTATGCGCAGGTTCCTGGCTGTCTGGTACGAGAATACCGACACGAGCAGCACACGGATCAGAAGCAACGATGCGGCAACTGCCAATGGTATCCACGACATTGTGACAGCGCTCCACACGATCAATGCGACACCGGCACCGGCACACGCATAACGGGTGAGATAGTCGAGACACTTGATCACCTTAGGTGTAAGACGTGAGAACTTGGAAGTGAATGCGCGGTTCTGACGGTCTTTCTTCCACGCAACACGCAGAGGCGATTCCTGACGTATCACCATCGAGTCATAGCTGCATTCCACAGCCACATTCCTGCCCTTTGCCATTGCATTGATAAAGAGGTCGTCTTCGCCCGGATGCAGCTGAAGGTGTGCATGGAAAGCCTGATTGTTATTGTCGAAGAGCAAGTGCTTGCGGAACGCCATGTTATCGCTCCAGCCGGCAAACGGACAGTAGGATATCGTCACGCCGAACATGTTCACCATGCGCTGGAAGAGGTCGTACTGACAGAATCGTGGTATGAGTCCCGAACGGCCTTCAAACACCATCGGACCAATCACGAAATCGGTCTTTGGCGAGAAGTTACGCACCATCTTGTTGATCCAACTCTTCGATGCCGGCACGCATTGTGCCTTGGTTGTGAGGATGATATCGTTGTGGGCAGCCTTCACTCCGAGAAGCAGGGCGAGCTTGCGATGGCTCATGTTCTTGATTCTGTCGGTGAGGTTGGTATGGAAGATATTCTCGTTACGCTGTTCCATGATAGTGAGCACGTTCTGTGTGTCGTCACACGAACAGTCGTCGACCACAATAACCTCGAAGTTAGGATAGTCATTATCGAGCAGCGTCGGAAGATTGCGCAGCAGTGCCTCGCCCTGATTCTGGGAATAGACTATCACCGAGACACCTGGCTTGGCATCGTCGGTAAGATCTCCTTCCCTGTTCTTTCTCTTGCATCGCGCCAGTACAGGACGCTGTATCGTGAGCAGCAGGACTAGCTGGATGAGCCATGCTGCCAGGAACACGATGCACATTATTAATATATATAACGGATAATTCTGCATATACCTTAAAATTTAACGCACAAAGGTACGAAAAAAAAGCAGAAAAAGCAAGAATTGATCTCAACTTTTTCTGCATATATTTTTATTGCCTGTCAGTCTTAGAATCTGCCAGGACCGCCAGGACCGCCGAAGCCTCGACCTGGACCGAAGCCCATACCAGGATCTTCTGTGCGTGTGCTCTGCTTACCACCGGAACGATAAGCGCGGATGTTGTAGGTGAATGTCACCATGAAGTAGCGTGGCATGAAGTTACGGTATGATGTGCTGATGTTGGCAGTACCTACGTTACGTGTGTAACCCTTGTTCGAACCGAGGATATCGTATGCCTGAAGCTTGATCTCGGCTGCATTGCCCTTGAGGAACTTCTTACCGATTGATGCGTTCCATACACATTCGTTGATCGGCTGATCCATTGCCGAACCACCGTAGCGCACAAATGCTACGCTCTGGTCTGTAGTGAAGCCCTTCCAGAATGTCCAGTTCAACTCACCGCGCAATGTCTGGTTGATGTAGCTCATATTCTCTACCACCGAGTTGTTGTCCTTGACCCACTGGAAGCTTGGCTCGTAGAGGATGTTGAAGTTCAGGTCGCTCGAGATGTTGCTTGTGATGTGGAGACGTGGGTTAAGTCCAAGGCTTGAAGTCTCTGACTCAAGGTTCTCGATCACAGGGATGTCCTTGTTGTACTTACCGTCGAATGTGAGTGTGTTCGAAGGAGTGATATTTGCATTACCGCCGAGAGAGACATTGACATTGCTCATGATTGCATCGAATGGGAAGCCGTAGATCATATCGAAGAATACCGACTTTGAACCGCTTCGGTTGATTGGGCGTGAGATGCTACCACCTGCAGGGATCACTATCTTATCGAGCAATCCATCCTTATCCTTGAAACCATATTTCTCTTTTTCTTCCTTTCCGATTTTTGAAAGTTTCAAAGGATCTGTCTTGCTCAGGTTACGGAGTGTCTGTGTGCTGATCTGATCCTGAGTGAAATTGAAACCAGCGAAGATCATGAAGTTCTGTGCAGTCTCAGTGTTTGCCCATGTCATGTGAGCCATGATGTTGTGCGAAGTACTCTGGTCGAGATCGTCGTTACCTGTGCTGTATCTCAACGGATTGGTTGTATCGATACTCTTCTGCAGCTGGTTCACGCTCGGATTGCTTGTGTTCGAACGGTAGTTCAAGCGGAACATTGTTCCACCCTTGGTGCGATATTCCAGACGGAGGTTCGGCAATACGCTGAAATAGTTCTTAGGATCTGTCTTGACTGTAGTGCCGAGCAGATAGTAATCCTGTTCGCCTTCGAGACGTGATGTCTGGAAACGGGCGCTGGCATTCAGCTTGAGAGTACCCTTGTTGTAGCTCAATCCGATCTCACCGCTGTTGCGCAGGTTATTCTGGATGTACTTGTTGGTATTTGCTCTATCCACAGAGTCGTGTTTGGAGCATGCCATGTCCTTGTAATAGTCGATCACGGAAGTACGGTCGGAAGTATTGTAGCTCATATCGTAGCGCAAAGAGAGGTTGAGACCTGTAGCGAGAGGCTCAGTCCACTGGATGTTACCACGCAGGCTCTTGTTGTGATTGTCGTTGTCGTTGACCTGACCATAGATGTTTCTCATCTGGCCCATGAACACATCCTTGCCCGATACGCTCTTCGAGTCGCTGCCCGAGAGGTTACCGTTCACGTTTACGCTCAATGTACGGCCTGGCTTTGCAAGACGGTGGCGCCACAATACGTTTGCGCCGACGTTCCACGAGTCGCTCTCGCTGTGGCTGAGGCTCTGGCTGCGTGAAAGGAGGTCACCTGTCCACAATGCTGTTGTGTCACGGTCAAACCATACGTCTTCGAGCTTATGGTTCCAGCTGCGCGACTCCGACAAGCCGTCGCCGCGACGGTTCTGGATGTTCAGCGAAGGACGTATCATGATCTCATCGTTCTTGCCCGGCTTGATCGAGATACGACCACCGATACGATGGCTTGTGTTTCTGTCTATGTTGTTGCTTGACGAGAAGCTTGAGTAGTCGCGTGTCAGGTCGTCGGTATAGGTCGAGTCGGTCGAAACCGTACGGCCGTTGTTAAAGAAGTACGAGAGCTGGACATCAACCTTACCGCCGGCATACACATCGCTGTAGTTGATACCTGCGCCGTTGGTCTTGGCAACACCCTGTGGTGTCCATCTACGGCCCATCATCATACCCATTCCGGCTTCCATATCATCGTTCGAGAAGTTACGCTGGTTCACGTTGTTGGTCATACCCTGGAGTGTGATACGACGGTCGCCGTTGAACACATTGAGGTTCAGGCTTCCGTTCCAGTAGTTGTTGTCGAAGTCGAAGTTGTTACCCCAACCTGCGATAGCCTTACCGAATACACCGTTGCGACGGTACGACTTGGTAGTCAGGTCCATAGCCTTTACTGTCTCGCCATCGTCCACACCGGTGAATTCTGCTTGGTCAGACTTCTTGTCATAAACCTGAACCGACTCGACAACCTCGGCAGGGAGCGACTTGAGGGCAAGCTTGAGGTCGTTGTCGAAGAACTCCTTACCATCGACAAGGATCTTCTGTACAGTCTCGCCATGAGCCTTCACACCGTCGCTGGTCACCTCGATACCAGGCATCTTGGCAACGAGCTGTTCGGCATTGGCACCATCCTGCACCTTATATGCATCGGCATTGTAGGCAAGTGTGTCGCCACGCTGCTTGATTCGTTCGCTGTGACCGATAGTCTCGATTTCCTTCAAGATGTGTGGATCTTCCTTGAGATTGAACTTACCGATGTTGGTGCGATGCGGCATGATGTTGACTTCCTTCACCATCTCCTTGTAACCTACATAATTGAAAGTGAGAGTCCACTTGCCAGGATGGCTTACGTCGAGAGAGAACTTACCGTTCTCGTCGGTGATGGCGAATGTGCCTGTACCACCGTCCGCGCTGGTAGCCTTGACTGTGGCAGCAATGAGAGGCTCTGCAGTCTTGCTGTCCAGAATATATCCTGTAACTGTCATCTTACCGAAATGTGGCTGGGCACATACCATGCCTATGCTGCACATCAAAACCATGAACACCGCAAACAAGCGGAATGTGACATTTCTAAATTCTATCTTCATACCTTAGTTTTTATTTACGCCTTTTAAGACGCAACACCCTTCAGAAAGTTTAATTGATTTGTGGCTTTTATTCTTAAAAAATCTTAATTCCCTAACTTTAGGCGTGCAAAGTTATAAAATAAATATTGCATTTCCAAACACTTTTCTTCAATCGTCGGTATTATTATCACATATCTCCCGTCCTGTAATATACATTATTTATTATGTGTTATCTTTGCACATCAATTTTCAGCCGCAAAGCTCGAAAACGCCCACTGTTTAATCCTGAAAAGAAGTAATGGTAAGTATAAAAAGAGATCTTCGCAAACTGTTCATGCCGATCTTTGTCGAAACGCTTCTCGTCATGCTACTTGGCGTGATGGATACCTTCATGCTCAGCCAGTACAGCGACGAGGCTGTGGCTGCCGTGGGTATGGACAACCAGATACTTCAGATCCTGCTTCTTCTCTTCACCATCATCAATGCCGGTACATCGGTTCTGTGTTCCCAGTACCTCGGAGCCGGTATCGAGTCGCGCCTGAAACAGGTTGTCGGCGTGGCGCTCATCCTCAACTTCATCACAGGTCTGACCATGGGTCTGCTCATGTTCCTCTGTGCCAAGGGCATCCTCGAGTTCATGGGACTTCGTCCCGACCTTATGCCCGACGGAGTGATCTACATGCAGATCGTCGGCGGCTTCTCCATCCTTCAGGCACTCCAGACCACGGCGTCGGCTGTACTGCGAAGCGTCAACAAGGCCGTCTATCCGATGATCGTGGTGGGTATCGTCAACGTGCTCAACATCTTCGGCAACTACACGCTCATCTTCGGTAAGTTCGGCATGCCGGCACTCGGTGTCGAGGGTGCAGCCATCTCGACGGTCATCTCGCGACTGGTGGCAATGATCATCCTCTTTGTCATCCTGTTCCGCACCACCATCCACACACTGCCGCTCTCGCTGTTCCGTCCGTTCCCTGTACGCGAGCTCAGGAACCTGCTGCACATCGGACTGCCATCTGCCGGCGAGAACATCTCCTATCAGATGCAGCAGCTCGTGATCCTGTATTTCATCAACTTTATCGGCACCGACGCGCTCACCACACGAACCTATGCCTGCAACATCCTCATGTTCGTCTATCTCTTTGCCATCTGCATGGCCAACAGCTGCTCTATCCTCATCGGACAGATGATGGGTCGCGCCAAGGTTCATGCCGCCTACCTCATAGGCAAATATGTATGGCACATCTCAATCATGGTGAGCCTCACACTCTCGGTGATATGCGCATTGTCGGGCGAATACATACTTCAGATACTCACCAGCAACCCGGAGATCATTGCATTGGGATGCGCAGTCCTCTGGGTCGATGTTCTTCTTGAGCCGGGCAAGTGCATCAACATCTATGCCACCAATGCCCTCCGAGCTACGGGCGACGTCTATTTCCCGTTCATCGTCGGCATCATCGTCCAGTGGGCCGTCGGTGTCTGCCTCGGCTATCTCTTCGGCATCGTGCTCGGCTGGGGTCTCATCGGTATGTGGATCGCATTTCTCCTCGACGAAGACATCCGCGGAATTATCTTCGTACACCGCTGGAACAGCCTCAAGTGGGCTCGGCATAAGTTCGTCTGACGACGCTCAGCACAATCAGAATCAGTGGCTGTCATCCACGACAGTGGCTGTTAACTCCAGATTTCAGGAGTTCCAATCGTACCAATACGACGAGAGCTCCAGAAATCTGGAGTTCTCGTTGTAGGCCTACGATGACAAATCCTGTCTACGGGAGTGCTGATTGACGAACGTCAAAGAGTCTACGGGAAGTCCGGAGTACTGATTGACGAGCGTCAAAGAGTCTACGGGAAATCCGGAGAACAAATTCCCGAGCGTGAGGCAATGATCCTTGAAGAGATACGTAAACTCGGAGAAGAGTATCTTAAGTTTTCGGCGTAGCTTTGCAGCGAAATAATCTACACTAAGTATAAATCATAATAAATTCAAGAAATGATAAAATTTACTCCTGATTCGATGTTTCAGAGAGAAATACGCGGCAAATGATAATATTTATAGTTGAAATTTGATTTTTTTTTATAAATAATATATCTTTGCAACGTATGGTAAATATTCTGAGCGAAATTAATTAATTCAATTTTCTCTATGGGACAAATTGCCTGGATATCTGTATTCTTGATTGTCGTATTGCCTATCGATATCAATGACAACCGACGACACGTACACGTTTTCTATCGCGGCAAGCGCGATCAGGAATGTGTAGCAAAGTTCTGGATTGAGTCGAATGGTGAAAAGTGCATCGAGATAGCATATTCAAAGCTTTCAGCCAAGGAGAATCAGGAAATAATGAATGCCATCGATAGTAATTGGGAATTTATCAATACTCAGATTGAGAAGACCTTTGCTGGAGAAAAGACAATAAGTAAGAATATCAAATAATCAACTAAGACATTATGTGCAAGATACCTAATTTGACAGTTGGAATCAAGAGTCTCGACTTTAATATGCGTGGCAAGTTCAGCGTGTTGCTTACCGACGGACGTCAGATTATTGTGCCTGTCAGCATGTTTCCCGATATTAAGGAAATGTCGCTTAAGCATCGAAATGAATGGATGATTCTTGATCATCAATATTTCACTTTCGAACACATGACAAGGATTTACTCTATCCTTGATGTTATGAATGTCACAAAGCCTGCCGCTTAATCTTATGCAGGTAGGACGGTACAATGCACCTGTTCCTACTTGAATACATTTGAGAGGGAATCACGTCACACAGCGGCGTGGTTCCCTCTTATATTTTCAACGTCTCTGACATTCGGGAGACAACAGTATCGTCGTGAGTGATCCAAATCACAGTCTTATCGCGGAGCAGCGTGTCGAGATTATCCTTTTCCTTTGCTACTCTCCTTCATCTTAAACTCATTAGGCGTCATGCCAACTATCTTCTGGAAGTTCCTGTAGAAAGAGGATTCGCTTGAAAAGCCAGAAGAATCGGCTATAGTTGAGAGCTTGACATCTTCCGTAGAAGACAGAAGAATTGTCTTGGCGAAATCAATGCGTTTACGGTTGATATAGTCAGAGAATGAGCAATTATAATTAGTGTTTATATAATTGGAAACATAGGTACGGTTCGACCCGATCTGTTTGACTACGTCAGAAATCTTTAGATTCTTTGTAAGATAATATTGCCGATCAGACATAAGAGTTTCCAACTTTCGCCCGATTGTAGCATCATCCTCAACAGAGATCGACTCATCCTGTTCACCTTCCACCGATTCTTTCTCTAACTCTTCCACCGTAAAGGTTCTACTGAAACAGATATAGTTCAACGCAAATAGCGTTACAGAGAAAGCCAGAGATATTGGAACCAGGAGATATAAACTTTCGCCAAAGAACTGTCTGCCCAAAGAATTTGCTACAGCTGCAATCACACTCACCCAGATAACAGCAATGAGCAAGTGATAAACAGTCGATGTCCCACGTCCCTCTGTATCGGCATAAAACGACTGAAGTTGACGGTCAAATGCCCTGAGTTTGCGAATGCCGAAATAACAGACAAATACAACCTGAACTGCGAACAACAGCAGTCGTGCTGCGTCTATACCTGCGTTCGGGAACAGATACTTGGCAAGAGCGATAGCAATTCCCGGGAAAAGGTAAGGAAGCATCTGACGGAATGTGAAACTGCTTGATGTCAAACGGCTTAAATATCCATAGAATAGCGGATAAACGGATAGTGAACAGAGTGTCCATACACATTCCATTTCGTAAGACAATCCGACCGTGAAGAACAATGCATGGCAAAAATAAAGTACCACACAAGTACTGATATAAACTGTCAATAATCTCTTGGCTTTGTCTAATTTACTATATTGCACATAAAATATGATCAGCCAGAATAAGCAAGAGAAGAATGGCAGAAAACTGAATAATGTACGTATCAAATAAATACTATCCATAATGAATATTAAAAACACCTGCGCAAAGATACAAATTATTAATATTTCTTTGTCATTTTCTCCTATTATTTGCAATTTTATATTTCTCTATTTATCAGCAATTTGCACAATATGAGATAAGATATATACAATATAAAAGTCTTTATATGTCATTCCTTGACATAAAATATATATTAATATTTATATTTGCGAGCCTTTGATCACTCAAAGTTGATTATTTTTTATTTCAAACAATCCTCTAAATCATTTAACAATGGAAAAAAAACAAGCGAAAACAACAAGGAAAACATATCTGAAACCAGATATGAAGATTATCTTTATCGACCCGGTAGAGATTATTGCTACGAGTGGTGAAGCACCTGATTATGGTGAAGGTGATGGATTAAATTGGTAAAACAAACGGTGATAATTATGAAAAAGATATTTTATACTGCTATTGCATCATTATTATTATGTGCATGTTCTAATGAGGTAGAACCAATTGAAAATGCTAAGAAAGGTGTCGAACTTACAATGTCTGCTACAATCAGTAAAAGTGCAGAAACTAGAACAACTTACACCCGAGAAACTGTTGGTATGACTGTAGATTGGGAAGCAGAGGAAGCCATCACGCTCGTTTCATTTGATGAATCAGGAGTTACTGCTATCGACAACTTTACATCTTCTGGCACAGCAGGTCGCGAGAAAGCTGAATTTACGGGAACATGGAATGGTAATGCTGGTGATCAGGTAATATGCCTCTATCCTGCTATTACTACTAGTGCAGGAACAACACTATTTGGTAGCATTGCGGTTGGATCCACTTCAATTGATGTGAACTTCCCTGAGCATGCATTAACAACTAATATTTCAAATATCAAGAACTGGGATATAATGATAGGCTCTGTTTCTATCAACGAAGGTACAGCACATGTAACCCTTGACAAAAAAACTGCTGTATTGGAGTTTGTGTTGTCTGGAGGATATCCGTATGACGATGGTTATGGCAGATATATCATTGCTGTAGGTGTTTCGGCTTACTCAGGAACTACTCCTACGCTTTTTGCTAAAACTGCGTCTCTTGCAATTACAAAATCTTCTTATACAGGAAATATTGTTCCTGCAACTTATTATCAAGATAATTATCAACAAAACCTTGACCCTCAGTTGAAGGCAGATAATGTATCTTATTATTTCCCTGTTTTAGCAGATGGTACATTAAATGCAAGTGATGAGATAAAACTATTTTATTATTTCACACAAAGAGACGGAACTTCTAATCCTTGGGATCATATGCGTAATAACTATGAAATCAAGTCGCTTACTTCCTCATTTACCGTAACACCAGGTAATATTTATAAAATTACAGGTGTTGGATTATAAGAATTATTTTTAGTCTAGATAACAAACGGCGGTTTTCATAAGAGAATCGCCGTTTATATGTCGTAAACAGACCTTCCAAGCACCAAGCACAACCTATAATGTTGTAATTGGTATGGATATTATTTCTTTTGGAGATTTTGCCCTTACAAATAAAAACAATAAAAGCATGTTCTCATTCAGATTTCCATCAGAATGTCATATTGATTTTAAGTGTCTCTGACATGCGAGACACGACACTATCGTCGTGAGTGATCCAAATCACTGTCTTATCGCAGAGCAGCGTGTCGAGGTTATCGAGTATAAGGCTTTCGGTATCGGAGTCGAGGGCAGAGCATGCCTCGTCGAAGAGATAGATGCATCCAGGCTGAAGGAGTGCGCGTGCGATGGCGATGCGCTGTGCCTGTCCTTCAGAGAGACCACCACCCTGTTCGGCACATGAGGTGTCGAGACCTCCCTCACGTTCGAAGACGAAGTCGGCGGCGGCGAGGTGAAGCGCACGACGCATGTCATCTTCGGTAGCATCGGGGTTGCCAAGAAGGAGATTGTCGCGCACGGTACCGCTCATCAGGCTATTGCCCTGAGGAACATAGCAGAAGATTTTCTGCAGAGCGCCTTTGACCGACATAATGTTTCCAACCTGATCATAGAGTTCGATAGTACCGCTGTCGGGACGCAGGAGTCCGAGGATGAGACGTATGAGCGTGCTCTTTCCCTCACCTGTAGGGCCGACAATGGCAGTGTGCTGTCCGGGACGGAAGTCGAACGAGAGATCCCTGATGGTAGGTTCCGGGTTACCAGGATAGGTGTATGAGAGGGATTTTATCCTCAGTCCCTGACAATCGGAAGACAGCACTGGGGCGGAAGCAATCTCGAGTCTTTGGGCATCATCGATCTCGCGGAGACGTTCGACCGACGTGAGCGACTGGATGACGGTAGGCAGATGCTGGCTCATATTGACGATAGGTATCTGCACCTGATTGACGAGCTGAAGGAAGGCTGTCATCATACCATAGGTCACAGTGCCGGCAAGGATACCGAAGGCACCCCAGCAGAAGGTGACGCTGTAGCCAGCCATGAATCCGAGCTGGATGAACATGTGTGCACGGGTGGAATAGTTGACGCGCGTGATGACCGAACCGTGTAGATCGTCCTGACGTGAGCCAAGAGTTTCGACGGCATCGGCGACACGACCCATACAGATGATGAGTATGCGCTTGAGCAGGTGTTCCTGCATGTGACTCTGTATGCCTCCTTCCTGCTTCCTCACCGTATCGGTGATCTCACGCAGCTTACGGAAATAGACCTTGCTGACAAGTATCGCCACAGGCATGATGATGAGAAGCACCCAGAGCAGTTCCCTACCAAGCATGAAGAGCACTGCGGATGCGGCAATGAGCTGGACGAGAGCGAGGAAGAGCTGCGGTATCTGGTCGCTGATGGTGGCACACACGGCACGGATATCCTCACCGAGTCGGCTCATGGTGTCGCCTGTGTGCAATCGGTCACGACCATTCCACTCGCTGTACATCGCCTTGGCGAAGACTTGCTTCTGCAGATGATTGGAGATCTCGATGCGGTTCTTCTCCTTGACCCTGCCGCTGATGAGTGTGACGATGAGCTGACAGACAATGATGGCAATCATCACGCCTACCCAGTGGTAGATGTCGCCTGCCACTGCGCCTGTCGCTATGTCAACGATGTGCTTACTGTTGTAGACGAAGGCAAGGGAGAGGATGATGCGCACCACGCCTATCGCACAGTTCTGCACTATGCGATAGCGCTGGCCTTTGATGCTGCGCCACAGCCACGTTATGTTACTCCGAGTCGTTACCAATTGTCAATTATGAATTAAACCGGCATTAGACATGCTATCGACCAAAGCAGCGACGCTCCGCCTTGCCTCCTCGGCAGAGACATCATATTCGGCAGTGAGCCTTGCCACGAGATCGTCGATGCTAACGTCCTGATCCTCAGGGATGGCATCCCAAAGGAACTCGGCTGTCTCGTTGAGCGTGATGATACGGTCAAAATCCATATTTTCGAGACCAGCGGCAATGAGGAACTTCTCACCGCACACCGATCGCTTTTCAAATCCTTGTTTTTTTCTCATCGATATTTTGTTTTAGTTTTAGGTCCTTGCAAGATCTAAACATAAGATGATGCAGTTTCAACATCACACGGCGCAGAGGCAGGCTATGCATCCAAAAGCTTCTGTACATGCGGTATGACAATGCTGAGACTTGTGTTGGCTGTTGGCTGTGTTTGCGGTAGAAAGCAGTTACCACGCCACATACAGCCGATGCCGGACAATGTTCTGTAGTCAGGTTGCCGTCTCCTTGTAGAGTGAGCAGCATGTTGGCAGACACAGAGACGACCCGGTGAAGCACATAATGACCCGGAGACAACAGTGCAAGCACAATATCACCTACTTGCACATCGTCGGCATGCTGTAGCAACACATAGTCACGATCGTGCACCAGATACGGACGCATGCTGTTACCTCGCACAGCAATCTTCACCGTACGGCCCTCCCTCAGGAGATCTGCTATAATGTCAAGCTGTTTCATCACTATTTAAAGCATTATAGCATACGACAGCACTCTCGGGATCGGCAGTGCAATGCAGTGCGAAGCATCCTTTGCGTTCGATAATGGCGCTCACCGTGTCGCATATTCCACGATAAGACACTGTGTCCCATGTCATCACCGAGCATGACGATACAAGGGCATTGAAGCCCATGACAGGAGACATCCTCTCAAGATGGTTACTGCTATCCCTCACGATCTTTGTGACAGCGGCAAGCGGCGCCTTGACCTGACGGTAGCACGGAGTCTTTCCGCTCCAAGGGCTGCCGTAGATCCATGCCTCGCCGTCGATGACACGCACCACAGGATTGTCATCGTTCATGAGATCGCACCCAGGAATAGACTTGAGCCAGTTCTGCGTCTGCGTGCTCTTGCCCGTACCGCTTCTGGCGATGAAGGCATAGCCCTTGTTGTCGTGACGCACCACCGAGGCATGAACGAGCAATGTGCCTCGACGTGCACCAGCAAAGGCATAGGCAAGCATCATGGCGTTGTTGAGACCGAAGCTGCGCTGTGCCTCACTTTCGCCCAGGACCTTACAGCAGCACTGCGAGAAATCGCTGTTGCTCTGCATCAGTGCACAATCCTCACCACCGACGTTCTTTATCAGAAACTGATACCCTCCGTCAGCGAGCCTGTCAACTATGATAAAGCTATTGCCTGTCTCGCATTCCTTCACCCTCTCGCCTGCAAGCTCCTGCATCTCCTGATCTACGGTCATGGTGAAGAGAAGAGGATACTGCCCCTGAGCTTCACTTGCAAAGGGTGCAAACGATGGCAGCAGATGCATGCCTGTCCTTTCATCCTCGTGAGAGAAACAGATACGCACCTGCAGGTCTGCGATATTTAGACAATGGGTAGTCATTCAGACTTGCATCGGGTTGTATAGAACTCGTAGAAGTCACTCCAGCGATAGTAAGGAGCCTGTGTGGTAGGAACAGGCAATGTTGCCTCCGAACCGTTAAGAAGGCACTTCACGAGGATATCATTCTTGTCCTTGCCGTTGCGATAGAAGATCAGCTGGATGTTTGAAGCCTTGCAGGTCTGCCAGTTCTGGTAGATGTTCTTGACCTCTGCAGGATCTTCAGGATCTGAGTCTGCGCCATTCAGTCCCATGAGAACTGTGAGCGGGCCGAGGCATGTGTCGTGGCCGAAACGGAGCGAGGCAACATCCTGGCTACGGCCCTGGATGACGTCGAGAGCACGCTGCAGGATATCCTCAAGAATAGGAATCATGTCCTTCTGTGGTCCGAATACCCAGGAATATGAACCGAGGTTCGAGGCTTCCCAGTTGCTTACCACATCCTCGTCGGAATATAGATTGCCCAACAAGCCTTCATGTCCAATGCTTGGCAGTGAGGTATAGAGATTCTTGATGTTTTCTGCCATAAAGAACCCTTCACGTCCGAGGCTGTCGGTATTGACGTAGAAACGCTTCAGTATGTTGGTGATACGAGCTGGGTCGAACTGCATTGCCTTGCGGTTCTGCTCGTAACGAGGCTTCATCTTAGGATATTCCTTGCGATATGGATTCTCCTTGTCGGTAGGAACCACGCCATGAAGTGTGGAACGGGATGACTTCTCGGTGATCTCAAGATCGGGATTACATTGTGCCAGCTCCTGACAGAAAGCCGACATGCTGATGATGCAACGACCGGAAAGTGAGGAGATAGCAGAAATGGTTCCGCCTTGACTGAAGACTTCAGGGAAGCGGTTGTACATGGTTCGTGCGATGTTCTGGTGCTGATCCCAACCTACCTGAGTGAGTTCGCCCCAACCTGCATTCAATTCTGGAAGAATCTCCTTAAATCGCTGATAGAAAGCCTCGGCCTCTGCGGTGAGGTTCTGCTTGTCGTGTGCTTCGCCCAGCTGCTTGTCGATGTTCTTATAAAGATCGGCGCTCCAGTAATAGCGGGAACCGTGACGAGCATAATGACTGATATAAAACGGCTGATACCCTTCAGGCGAAGGTGTGAGGTCGGTCATCACAAAACGGTAAGGATAGTCTGTACCGTAGGACTTCTGAGGATCAGCCTTAAGCTGAGCCAATGCATCAATCTGCTGTGCAGAGACGGTAAGTGCTGACAGCGCAACAAGCAATGTGGTGAGAATCTTCTTCATGATATTTAGTTTTATCATTAACAGGCTCAAAAGGAACCCGATTATTCTACAATGGAAAGTGCATCGATCACCATCTCGTGATCTTCCTTGACTATCGGATAATAATCCTTAGCGGCAGCGAGATTGCCGGCACGCAGGAGCTCGGTGATCTCCGAGGCGCTGTCGGCGAGCTTGGTGAACGCGAGGTTCCTGCACACGCCCTTCATGGTGTGCGCTGCACGGAATGCCACTTCTGTATTATCGGTTTCAAGATTGGAAGTCAGTTCGGCGAATGAAGTGTCGGTGAGATACTTCAACGCGAAACGCTTTACAAAATCCGGTCTCATCAAACGCTTCAAAGCCTCATCATAGTTGCTTGATGTGACGGCATAGAATTCCTGAATAGTCATTATTTCAATTTATTTAAGGTAATTATCAGTTGATATCTTTTATTTCTGAGTGTTTTCCTCTACCGATGCACGCATCGATGTCGGTGGAATAGAGAAGTCCTTACGATGGAAGACGAAGCTCTGTCCGAGGTATTTCTCCTTCACCAACGGGTTGGTCGAGAGTTCTTCTGATGTACCCTGGAAAAGGATCTTACCTTCGAAAAGCAGATAGGCGCGATCGACGATGGTAAGTGTCTCGTTGGCATTGTGGTCGGTGATCAGGATGCCTATGTTCTTCTCTTTCAACTTATATACGATATACTGGATATCCTCGACGGCAATAGGGTCGACACCGGCAAACGGTTCGTCGAGCATGATGAACTTTGGCGAGATGGCGAGACAACGGGCGATCTCGACACGACGGCGCTCACCACCCGAGAGACGGTCGCCGAGGTTCCTGCGCACCTTCTGCAGGCGAAACTCTCCGATCAGCGATTCGAGTTTGTCTTTCTGTTCGGCCGGCGTGAGACTGGTCATCTGCAGCGTTGCCAGAAGATTATCTTCCACTGTCATCTTTCTATACACCGAAGCTTCCTGCGCGAGATAGCCGATACCAGCCTTGGCACGCTTATACACAGGATATTTGGTGATGTCCTTATCGTCGAGGAAGATGCGTCCTTCGTTTGGCACGACAAGACCTGTAGTCATATAGAAGGTGGTAGTCTTACCTGCACCATTAGGTCCAAGCAAGCCCACGATCTCGCCCTGCTTCACGTCGATGCTGACGTGATTGGCTACCGTACGAGGTCCATAGCGCTTCACCAGATTGTCGGTACGCAATACACTACGAAATTCTTCCATTGCTTACTTTTTTATTATCTTTTCGAAATGCTGGTAGTCTTTCTTGTCTATCGGCCAGTCGCCACCCCAGGAGAAGCCTTTCGACTTGAACAGCCTGACGATCTTGTCGCCCGGACGGATGTAATGGCTGTTGTCATTACCGCGATCGACATGAACGCGTGCTGCCTTTGGAGCGATCAGCACCTTACCTTCGCCCATTTGCTTGACGTAAGGATTGTAGAGCGGATTGATGTCGATTGCCAAGCCGAGCGAGTGCTTCGAGAGGAAGCCGCCGACAGTGACGCGGCGATAACAAAATGCCGATGAATTGTTGTCGGTCATCGATCGTTCGTCGTCGGCATCGTACTCGTCGATGAGACGGATCTTCTCGATCGGATATTTCATCTTGAACAGCTCGTTGAAGATCTCGGCAACGTCTTCGGCAACCGCCTTGTTGACAATCATTTCTCCATTCTGCACATTGCCCTCGAAATCATAGTATGGGATCTTCAGCAAACGGAGATCGTCGTATGTGACGTTGTCCTGCTTCTTCTCAGGGAACGAACGGCCCGTGATGCGCGCTATTGTCGCATCATCGAGCGTATAGATCTGAGTGATGAGCAGAAGAGCAATGTTTAAGACATTTTGCATTTTGAATTCAAATTCTGACGGTCAAAGATAATAAATAAATTGATTATTTTTCATCAAATCAATTAAAGATATAAGAAAAAATGTTAATTTGCTTATTTTTTAAGCTAGATTATGTATCTTTGCCTTTGTTTATTCGGGAAAAACAGGAAAAATGATCATAGATAATTGGATAAGAGCGGTAGGAAAATACATGATTCTGATGAAGCGAGTCATGACAAAACCCGACAGATGGTCGATGTTCTGGCGGCAGTTTGTCGCCGAGACGAACAATCTCGTGATCGACTCGATCGGTATTGTCTGCATCATCTCGGTCTTCATCGGCGTAGTATGCTGCATTCAGATTCAGATGAACATCTCATCTCCTCTCCTACCTAAATTCACACTCGGCGCCACTACACGCGAGATCCTCGTACTGGAGTTCTCTTCGGCTGTGATGGCACTGATTCTTGCTGGAAAGGTCGGCTCGAACATAGCATCGGAAATAGGCACAATGCGTATCACTGAACAGATAGATGCGCTGGAAGTAATGGGAGTTAATTCAGCCAATTACCTCATCCTTCCGAAGATCGCTGCGATGGTGGTGTTCATGCCTATCCTCGTGATATTCTCGATAGCAGGCGGTCTTGCCGGTGGTGCTCTGATATGCTACCTCACAGGCAATCCGAGCATCGAGATCTATATCTTCGGTATCCGCGCATTGTTCAAAGTCGGCAATATCTATTATGCAATCAAGAAGAGCTATTTCTTCGCCTTCCTTATCACCAGCATCCCAGCATATTGCGGATACACGGTGCAGGGCGGTGCTCTTCAAGTAGGCAGGAACTCGACCAAGGCCGTTGTGGTCTCGAGCGTGATGGTATTGCTGTGCGACGTTATTCTCACTAATCTTATGCTGGTATGATAGAGGTAAAGAACGTCAACAAATCGTTTGGTGATCAGCACGTGCTGAATGACATCTGCTGCCGCTTTGAAGATGGTAAGAACAATCTCATCATCGGACGAAGCGGTTCGGGTAAGACCGTGTTGCTCAAGTGCCTTATCATGCTGCACAAGCCTGAGGAGGGTGAGATAGAATACGACGGACGTCCGCTGCTGCAACTCTCACGCAAGGAGTTGATCAAGCTGCGTCAGGAGATCGGCGTATTGTTCCAGGGCTCTGCCCTCTTCGACTCGATGACCGTTGCCGAGAATGTGGAGTTTCCGCTTCGTATGTTCAGCGACATGATCGCCATCGAACGTGAGAAGCGCATGAAATACTGTCTGGAACGAGTGAATCTGCCGAATGCCCTCGACAAGTTCCCAAGCGAGCTGTCGGGCGGTATGCAGAAGCGTGTGGCTATCGCACGTGCCATAGCTTTGAATCCGAAATACCTCTTCTGCGACGAGCCTAACTCTGGTCTTGACCCGCAGACCAGTATCGTGATCGACCAGCTTATCGACGACATCACCAAGGAATATGATATCACAACCGTAGTCAACACACACGATATGAACTCGGTGCTCGGTATCGGCGACAATATCACATTCCTATATAAAGGTAAGGTAGAATGGATAGGCAACAAGGAGAATATCCTTGCCAACACCAACGAGGCTCTTCAGGAGTTCCTCTTCTCGAACCCTATCCTTCAGGCGGTAAGAAAGTAACAATCAGAATAAACACCACTAATGGCTAAAGACATACTTATCATTGGAGATGTGGTCGGACACGGCCGTCTGGCAGTCCTTGCCCAATCGTCGGTACTAAGCCCTATGGGTCATAATATCTCCAACCTGCCTACAGCTCTCGTTTCCAACAACTTCTGCTACGGACAATATGCTATCCTAGACACGACGGAATACATGCGCCAGTCGATCGAGACATGGGAGAAGCTAGGCTTTGTCTTCGACGTGATAAGCATCGGATTCATTGCCTCGGACCTTCAGGCAGAGATGCTCTCGACCTTCTGCGCCAAACAGAAAGAGAAAGGTGCGACCGTGATCGTTGACCCTATCATGGCCGACAACGGTTCGTTGTACAATGGTGTGGGTGTTGAGACTATCGACCGTCTGCGTAAGGTTGTCTCTCTTGCCGATCTCACCGTGCCTAACTACACCGAAGCATGCCTTTTGACCAATACGGAATTCCACGACACAGGATTCCATAAGGAAGAGATCAAGCCGGTGATCGATAAGATCTGCGGTTTAGGAGCCAAGTCTGTCATGGTAACGTCTGCACACATCGAAGGACAGCCTTTTGTGGTAGGCTATGACGCCAATACCGAGAAATACCTCTCGTTGCCATACCGCGAAGTGCCTGTACAGTTCTCGGGCACAGGCGACATCTTCACTGCAATGCTCATCAGCCGTCTGCTCAAGGGCAATTCGCTCAAGACTGCCGCTACGATCACCATGGAACAGCTCTCGGCTCTCATCGACATCAATTCGGATGCTGAGAACAAAGCCGAAGGACTGCCGATCAGCTGATAATTCATAATTGATAATTGAGAATTGAGAATTGATACAAAAATAAGCAAGTCGGTGGACTTGCTTATTTTTTATAAGAGTTGTGTAAATTAACCCTTCAAAATTTATTCTGCAGTTTCTTCTGCTACCTCTTCTGGCTCTGAGAAATCGTCGTTACCTGTCTCTACAAGGATATTATACCACTGGATGAACTTCTTGATATCACAAGCACGTACACGATCCTCATCATACTCAGGCATTACCTTTGCGAACCAGGCACGCTGTTCTACAGCTGAATCATTGATGCCGACAGGAGCCTTCTTGCCACCTTCAAGTTCCTTTGCCTTTGCGAATACTGTGTTGAGAGGCACTTCGCCATCAACAGTGTACATAGAGATATCGCCCAAAGAGAGGACACGATCACGCTGATGAGCAGGACCACGACGACCGTCAATGAGACTCTCAACGATGAGCATGTTGTTACCACGAGCCACGAGCTTATAAAGTCCAGGCTTTCCAGAAATTGCTAAAATTCTATCTACCATATTATATAAATATTAAAAGTTTCCAAGTTTTTTGATTATTGCCTCAACAGCACGTTTCGGTGCGCCCGGCTCTCCCAGGATCTCTCGCATTCGGTCATACTCTGCGAGTTGATGCTCTCGTTCGGCACCATCGTGGAGTACTCGCCTTATCTCTTCCCTAAGGTGCTCAACTGTGAGCTTATAACCAAGCAATTCGACTACAGAAGGAGCATCGAGGAGCAGATTTACCAACGACACGTAACGTATGCGACGGAGCAGGAATTCAAAGAGCTTATACACAACAGGCCCACCGCCCATGTGATAGCAAACAACCTGAGGCACATTAAGATATGCCGTCTCGAGCGTTGCTGTTCCACTTGTCACGGCTGCGACTCTTGCAGCACGGAGCAAGTCGTAGGTCTGACCATAGACGATACGAACCGGTGGCACTTTACGGTATCGGTCGAGAATCGGCTTATAGAAGTCTTCTGACAGTCCAGGAGCGCCGGCTACGACAACCTCGTGACAAGGGATTGTCGAGACAGCCTCGAGCATGATAGGGAGATTGGCAGTCACCTCTGCCTTTCTGCTTCCGGCAAGGAGCGCTATTATGGATTGGTTCTCGTTGATATCATTCTTCCTACGAAAGGCAATTTCATCGAAAGGTTCGGTGCGAAGATGTGCCAGTTCATCGACTGTAGGATTGCCCACATAGGTGATATCGTAGTTATGTTTCTTATAGAAATCGACTTCGAACGGAAGGATAGACAACATCAGATCGACATTCTTCTTGATGTCCTTGATTCGGTATTCCTTCCATGCCCAGATCTTAGGAGAGATGTAATAAAACACCTTTGCGTCAAGGCTTTTCTTAACCCATTTGGCAATACTGAGATTGAATCCCGGATAGTCGATGAGTATCACTGCATCAGGCTGATATTCTTTTATATCCTTCTTGCAGTCACGCATTCCTGTCAATATCTCTCGCAAGTGTAAAGCAACCTGTACGAAACCCATATAGGCAAGCTTCGAGTAATGACAGACGAGCGTTCCGCCCTCTGCCCTCATCGCATCGCCTCCGTAATAACGGAACTGAGCCTGCGGATCCTGAGTCTTAAGTTCGCGCATGAGTCGCGAACCATGCAGATCGCCCGACGCTTCACCTGCTATGAGATAATACTTCATTACTTTTCGAGATACTTAAATGTCGAGATATGACTGTGATGAGTATAATCGACCGACTCAGGCACTACCGAGACATAGCCCTTGCTCATCCAATACTGATCATTATCGGTTGCATCCGGTTCAAGGTCAAAATATTCACCAGTCACCTGGAATACTGCCTCGTCGGAATTCTCATCGCCCTCAATATAGTGGAACTCATTGATCCATTGACCAACACCTTGACGGCAAACACGCACTCCCTTGAGATCCAAAGTCTTTGGTATGTTGACGTTGAGCACCACGCCCTTTGGCATCGGATTAGCCAACAGTTCTTCAGTAATGGAACGGGTATAAGCCACAGCTGCCGAGAAGTCGGCTTCTCCAGTCACATCAAGCAGAGAATAGCCGACAGCTGGAACGCCCACAACACATGCTTCAAACACAGCTCCCATTGTTCCGCTATACATCACACAGATCGAATCGTTACCGCCATGATTAATGCCCGAGACTACAAGGTCTGGCTTACGGTCATGGAAGAATCGGTGAAACGCAAGCTTTACACAGTCAACAGGAGTACCAGTACATGCATAGACAGCCACTTCGCCATCGTCGCTGATGCGCTTGAGACGAATAGGAGAATGTGCAGTAAAGCTTGCCGAGAATCCGGAACGCGGAGAATCCGGAGCAACAACAATGATACGACCGAGTCCTCGCAGAGACTCGATAAGGCAGTTGATGCCCTTCGCCCTATAGCCGTCATCGTTGGTCACCAGGATGACTTTCTCGCCTTCCTTCAAAGGCAATTGTCCAAAACCGCTTGGTGTCGGATATGTAAATGCTTGAAAAACATTCTGTGGTTCCATGGTGCAAATTTACATTATTCAAACGAAATCTGCAAACAAAAGACTCACTTTTATATTTTTTTTCAAGAAAAGAACTTCTCAAATTTACTTTTTTCAAAGAAGTTTCTATTTATAGAAAAATTGTAATTATCTTTGACGATAAATAAACAAAACAAATATAGCATTTTCTTCTGACTATATGCAGATTCTTAATAGATTTTTGGTCGTTTTCATTTTGTTCACGCTGGAACATATCGTGATGGCTTATGAAAAGCCCAAAATATCCGACTATTCCTTTATTATAGGTAAAGGAGCGCATACCGATGACTCAAGATACAAAGACTCTATTGCATCTATCGACAATGTGTTGTATGGAATCAAAGAGAGTGATGTCTTCTGTCGAATATTGCTTGAATATGACTCTGCTGAAATCAAAATCACTAAGGCTACAGTGAAATATGGTAACATCACCCATGAAGCCAGAGTATATGACAATTCCATTACCGACACCTGTCGTCTTGCTGATGCCGGAACCTATGACAAAATCTCTACCGATATTACTATAGAGTATTATAATTCCTTGAGCGAACAACCAGTTAATGATGTCGTCTCGCTTGAGATACCACAGAGTATCATTATATTTGACGAACCAAACCTGCCAACATTGCCTTATACCGACTCTATAAAAGTGAGCGAACTAGACAGTCTGAAATTTGGCTATACAGCAACTGCATCTGGTGCAAACGACAAAGGCTGGAACTACATTTGGCTGGAGAACACCAAAAAGATCGGTAGCGGAACAACATTCGAGTCATTCATAAAGCATTCTGTAAGTGGAGAAGAAATGAAGATTGACGACTGCAAGTATAGCGTCGTATGCAACAACTATGCACCAGACAGTACCACTTTACTGTTTACCGATACTATCGCCTTCTATTCGGCATCATTCTACAACTCCCCTAAGCCGGCTTCTCACATCGAATGTTTAATCAATGAAGGGAAGAAAGAATATATTGCTTCCGGATTAGGTATGACAGATGAGGAGTTGTACAACAGGAAATATCTGTTTGTATTCAGTGGCAGGGAGCCTCAGACTTCCCGATACCTCACCAATGCAGAATACGCTCCAATCGACGTAAAGACATTATGGAAATATGAGGATTTAGACTGCTATTCTGAATCTACTCCATATTTGGCGACCGACCCTAACGAGCCTTCTGTGATTTGTGCAAAAGCGATATTCGACAAGGGGAACCTTGTCGATGACGAACGTTATATGGGTGCTGTTGTGAGTAGCGATAGTGTGACTCACGCCTTTGTAGGAAGCGAACTGACCTATAGTATCGAGATTGATACCAAAGGAGGAGAACTCCTGAGTGGTACAATCAGCTTCGGTGAAGCTAAGCAGGAGACTTGGTTAGAAGGGAATAAACTCATCACTAATAGTATCTTTGAAGGGAAAGCAGGTAAGTACCAATCCATAACACTTGAGGCAGAAATCAGCATGCCGATTGAAAATGGACAGACAAAAAATATAAAAGTCACTTTACAAGTTCCGAAAAAATACACATTCGCTCTCTACGATGTGCCAGAAATGCCGAAATTTGAAGATGCTAAACTTCAAAGCAGCGAACTCAACAGCTATACTCTCTCCTATACAGCGAAAGCCAAAGGTGCAAACATAACAGGATGGAACTATGAATGGCTGGAAAATACAGATTCCCTGATTGCCACAGGATCAAAGATCAGCCGGGAAATAAGGCATGAGGTAGATGGTGACGAGATGAAAGCAGATCTTTACAACTATTCCGTCCGTTGCTACAACATTGCTCCAGACCAGAAGACAATCTGGTTCTGCGATACCATCTTCGTTACTACAGGACAGTTCTACAACAGTCCGAAGCCTGCAAAAGAAATAGTGGGTATCAGAAATAATGACAACAATGTCATGTACATTGCAACAGGGTTCTCGGAAACCGATATGGAACTCTCTCACAAGAAATATTATTTTGTGTTCAGTGACGGAGAGCCGCAAACAACACGCTATCTTGTAAATCCGGAATATGCACCAAAAGATGTTAAGACTCTGTGGAAATATGATGGATTCGACTGTTATTCTGAAGCAACACGATATGACCAGTCCGAGATGACAGAACCTACCATCTCCAGTGTAAAATTGAATATCGACAAGGGTACAAATGCGAAAGAAACCCGATACAAAGGTGCCGTGCAGACAGCCGACGGACGCATGCATGCACTTATCGGAAGTGACATAAACTATGCTATCGCAATTGACACATACGGAGGTAAGATCATCAGCGGAACAATGAGTTACGGGACAGATGTCGTTGAAGCGGAAGTACATGGCGATACAATCTACACGACATATAGCGCATTGGAGAAAACCGGCAAAGTTGACAATATCAAAATCGATGCAGTTATACGCTTCAACATCGAGAACGGTCAGACCAAGGATATCAAGATGGCATTCCAGCTGCCTAAGAACAAAACCTTCGTAATCTATCCGGCACCGACTTATCCGAAACAGGTCTCTGGCTATAAAAACCAGTTTGCATATAGCGAGGAAAGGACTGACCACGAAAATATGATGGACATCAAGATGTCGGTAGTACCTGGTGAGAATGGAAACAACAACTGGGTATATCAATGGGCAACAGAGACGGCTGGCATCGTAAGCAACGACACTATATTGCAAGACAAGGTTTATTGCAAGACTTCTGTTGGCGGCAATGTGAAGAAAACCGATACCGACATAATACGTCTTGACTATTTTGACATATCGCCTAACGGAGAGCCTTGGATCGAAGGTCATATCGACTATCCAGTCAAGATATACAATGCGCCATCTGCACCTAAGTCGTTAATCAAGAAAGGTGACGGCAGTGCTCCTTATTTCATCATCGCATTGATGAATGAACAGACATTTGACAAAGACAATGTAGATGCACAGCTAAAAGAAAGAGAATACTTCTTTGTCTATGGCAATGCCGACAGTACAATTGTGGTCAAAGATGCTCAGGATCCTCACATGAGCAGCCGATGGTGCGACTACAGCAAGTATGACAGAAATGAACCTTGGGTACAGACTCTCTGGAAATATCCTTCAGAGGGAGATTATCCTACATTCGACTGCTATTCGTACCGTTGTTATCAGAATGGAGTACGCGCTACGACAGAGATCGACGAAATAGACAGCGATGAACAGCTTATTGGCATTTATACTCTCAACGGATACAAATTACCGTCCAACGACATAAAGCATCTTGATGAAGGTATTTATGTAATTGTCAAGAAAGACGGAGATATAATATCTCGTACCAAATACATTGTCAGATAATGAAGAAGATATTATTGTTATTACTATCATCAATACTATTTACCTCCATCTCTGCTCAGATGATGAATGACATCAATGTGATTGAGATGAAAGCAAAGGTTACGGATTGTCTTAACAGATATACAAACACAATACAGAAGATGCAGTTCAAACAGCAGGAGATGGAGTTTCTCTCACTGTTTGACAAGCAAGCCAATATATATGACGATCTCTTTGGAATAAGTTACAAGGAGAATCTTACAGTATTGGAATACGCCCATATCATGGCAACGAGAGTGTTCGACTACCAGATAGACATATCGGATATTTTGTTATCAGAGCCTTTGAAGAAAAAAGACCAATGGGTAATCACTGCGACATTCAAGAAAGATGTAGCCTACAAGAATGAATATGGCGTGATGTTCCACCCTCGTAGCTACTATAAAGAACCTTTCAGACTGACAGCAGAGTTTACATTCGCCAATGACAAATCTGATCCAAAGATTACAAATATAAAAGGTTCGACTACGGCAGGAATCAAGAGACCACATCAGAGCTTCTGCATTATCGAACGGAAAGACGGATTAGACGAAGTTCGCGTCGATGGATTCTATCCGACATACAACTCAGACAACCAGGCATTCACCACCGACAATGCCATTCTCTCTTGCGACAATCCTAACCTGACCGTAAAAAGAAGTTACATGTCAGCCGACGCACACATTATTAAATATAATGTTCGCGCGCGAAGATTTGTCTTCAAGCCTTATTTCGGCTTTGGTCTCGGTAATTCAAGTTCAGTTGCCGGCAGCAACATCGACAGTCAGAAATCGTCGTTCATGGATTTCGGACTTGACTTCGGTGTCAATATCCTTGCTTACCGTAGATTCAGATTATACGGATTTACCGGATTTGCAATGGAAAAGAACAATATCGACATCACACTTAAAGGTAAGAACTATTCGTACGAGACTGATCAGGATGTTCATGGCGACAAGTACATCCGACAATACAGCAATGTAAACATTGATCAGACATCCGGTTTCTTCGACTACGCTATTCCCGTATATGCCGATATGGAAATTCCATTATCCCAGACATTCTGCTTCTATGCCGATCTTGGAGCAATATTCTCTATTGCCGGCAATTCTTCAGTGAACTCTCTAAACGGAACTTTCAATGTTACCGGCCTTTATCCGCAATACGAGAATCTGAAACTTGATTACACTTCAGGTATCAATGGCTTTGTGGAAAACGGAAAAATTAATGAGGAAAACCAGAGTTTGTCATACAACTCAAGCCGAAACAGCAACCCGATCAAACTGATGACACAAGTGGGATTCCGTGTCCGCATCTGGGAAAGTCTCTTCTTTGACTTCTCTGCTCGCTATATGCGTAATATAAAATCAACCACTTCAAATGGAGCAACTGACATCTATCCATTGCGCTACGATGTCAGAAATAACACCGAGACAATAAATGCATTCGGCAGCGAAAGTTCCAGTCCATCGAACCAATTCTCTCTCACCGCCGGTATTGTATATAAATTATAAATCTTTTTCTATATATTGGAATGTTGTACTTCCAATACAGAACTTATCTCCATGTGATAATGGAGTCCAGACTTTCAGTGCCAGTTCCTTATCGAGAGAAATAACACCAGGCTCTTCTGCCAGAAGCTTTACTCCGTCACCGGTCTTCTTAATCTTTGCCATGACTGGCTGAATCGGATGCTCAGTATCCCAATTAATCTGTATATCACAATCAACAGAACGGCCAAGAGTAATAAAAGCCTTTTCATTTGTGCGAAGCAGTTTATGTATCGCAATATCCATTTCCTTGATCTGACCCGAGACATGCAGATAATAGTTACTCGAATGTCTTCTCTTTATTGCTAAAGTATAACCAGTACCGGCAATAAACGTCATACATGCCAAAAGATGCAATGATAGAGTATGATAGGTTACACTTATCACTATCCACATATAGAGGAGGAACAATGCCAACAGAGCTGATACAGCAAATCCTATCATACGTTTTTTCTTAGGAATAATCTGACCACGCTTTTTGTTCAAATAATAAACCACAATTCCTGATACGACAAACGGAATCCAGTCCAGCCAGAAGTTGAATACAGAAATTTTCAGCAATGCAAGGACTAAGGCATATACAAAGAAAATTATATAGCTGATTACAGCACAGAATAAAGCTTTAAGCAAACATCGCTTCACATATTTCCATTTCAGGACATCCCAATCTGTCATCAATCCGATATACATTACAAAGCCGAAAAAGAGCCATGCTCCGAACTCTGGCATATTGAACATAGAGCCGGCATAAACACTAATAAATGCCAGATCGACATCCTTGGTCAAGTCAAGATTAAACATCCACTTCAAGAATGCGACCAGCGATCTATCGTTAAGTCTTGTTGTCAGGACATACATTATATATGATATATATCCTGCTATAACACCTCCAAGAATCCAATTCATATAGAACGGAGCATTCTTTGGGTCAAACAGATTCTTCTTATTGTAGTAGTATTCACTTTCATGACTATGATAGCCGTGTTCCGTACATTTATAACTATTAGCATCCCAGCACTCCAAATGCATATGATGCTGACAGTTTACCACGACCTTATCACCTTCCTTGAAAGTATCCTTACAATAGCAGCAATGTTCAGCGACGACATTTCCGTCTGCTGTCATATTCGTACCACGATATTCGACAACATTCTTTTTATACCACGACTTATAAAAGACATAAGGCAGTAGTATAAATGTAACCAAATAAACCAAAAGGAAGAAAATCAGGAATATGATTGTGTAATAAATCAAATTAATCCACAAAGGCACACCACCCACAATGATCGGGTTATAGATATTTCCTACCCGATATTTCGTTTTACCATAGAATACCGGCTTGTTGTTAATCTTATAATCCAGACGCAGGATATTCATCAGACCAGCATATTTCTTGCCGTTTGGATTCTCAAATTCGAACCTATAATCCGGTTCCTCATCATCCAAGGCGAACGATATTGCATAAGACAATGGGAACTCTGATTTATTCGCGAAATATGAACCGCCCGATTTCTTCACAAGCTGTCGAAGCAGAATTGCAGCTTCCTGTTCCAACTCGCCTTCATACTGTGGGAAATTGATATATGTGACTTTCGGCAACTTCACAGACTTCTCATAGATCAGATCGAGCAAAGAATTCTCAACAACAAGATGCGTCGGATCAATAGTCTCATTGATGTCACCCTGATATGCACTACCATCAGAGAAGACCACTAACTCCAGATCTTCGTCTGCTCTTGGCTGAAGTTCTTTTACAGCATTATATACAGCAGTAAGTATCGACCGCTTGTCTTCACTGTGAATGAAATTCTCAAGGTCTCTCTTGTCTTGATATTCTACAAAAGAATTCTGAGAGTGTCCTCCGATAAAACTTACATATATATTGTTACTGAAATAACTGATGCTACGTCTCACAAACGACTCTACAAACTCTAAGTCCTCTTGTGGAAGAGTTCTGTCAACCAATATATAGATCTGCTTATCGCTCTTAGATACTCTTTCCCGCAAGCAATTAACCTTATTGATACAGACTGGCTGTGTAATGCTGAAAAACTTTGGCAGTTCCTCAACATACTCGAAAAAAGTCAGAGACATTCCGTCCATATCCGGCAAATAGAAATCGACGGCTTGTCCTAACTTAACATCAACAGAAAAATTTCTATACTCGTTTGAGAATTCCGGAGTTCCAAGCTTGACATTAACCAAAGATTGGTCTTCGCTCTTCTGTTCAAGGTTCTCCAGAACCTGATCATAGACATCGCACGACTGTATTAACAGCGATATCAGAGCACATGCAATATATCTTAAACACTTTATATTCATATCAAATCGTTGGGATGTCTTTGTTTTGATTAAATTGATTCATTTTCTCCATATTTTCCTTAAGAGCCTTTACTGCTTTTATCTTTGTAAGGATCATGTTGAAAAGCATAATAAGTATGGCCACTACACCTATTGAGATCATATAGTCTTTTATACGTTCTACGAACGGTACGAACTTCATCTCCTGAATACTGTTTACGAGAGCAGAAATACGGATATATGTTTCATCTATCGATTCCATCTGTGATGCGAACGAGATATCATCCTCAGCTATTGACTGCTTGGCGCTCTGATATAGTTGAGTCAGCTCGCCGTATTTCAGCTGGGCGTCAGCCTTTAGTGTCTCAAGCTGTTTCTCTGTCTGCTTTACGCTCGACAGCCGCTTAGCTTTCTCGTACATCTCATTCAGGTTCTCCTCATATACAGGCAGTGCATCCTTTAGCTTTTCGACAGTTGTCAAAGCTGCGATCTTTACTCTCCGTTTTTCTATGGCATCCTTAAGAGCCACAACAGACTGGTAAAACTCACCGACAACCGAGATATTATCTATTCTCTCATCTGTGATCAGCTCCATGTTCTTTGCAGTATATGCATCCCATTTATGCTGTATATACACAAGGTTTTCCTCTGTGTTCTTCAAGCGACGTTCTGTCATATACTGAACTGAAGACTGCAGAGTATTCACTTTGGAAATATAATCGCGAAGAGTATTACTGATCTTCTCAAGCGTCCTTATATCCACAGTTTTCTCAGGAGCCGAAACCGGGGGTTGCGGCTCTTGGGCTTCAACTGCGAATAAGTTGAATGTGAGCAAGACTAATAACAAATATCTCATTTACAATATCTCTTAAACGATTCGACTGCCGAATAGAAATTGTCGCGAGTCTTCTTTTCTCTGTCTGAAATAATACTTGAACTGTCAATAAGGTCCTGACCGTCCCCAATCAGACCTTCCGCCATAAGCTTAAGATCCTGGATTTCGTCTTCATCGGTAGCAGATACTATATTCAGTTTGATTCGATCCAATGTTCTGATGATGTTCAATAATGTCGGCACATCAAGTCTTGGATTTCTTGGATCTATATCATCCAAATCTTCTTCTGGAATATTAAGCACGCACTCGATTGCCGAAATCTGGGCTACTATGTCGTTATACTGCTGGTATCCTTGCTGCAACTGTGTACATGAATCCCATTTCGGATACTCTACACACTTTTTCATCAGCACATCCTTGATAGTATTAAACATTGTGACGCCACCCTTAGACGGAGCATTTTCAAAGTTAGCATGTAACTCCTGAAGCAGTTTCAGATTATCATCGAGCAACCTGACACTGCGTTCGACAGCTGCAATTGTATCTGCCATACCAGAACAGAGATTACGCTGTAACATGATTTTATATTTCTTATCCAGATGATTAAGCGTTGAGAGCTTATAACGCATTTTACCAGGACGTGACTTCGATGTCACCGCCATGGTAATAATATCTCCGAGATCGATGAACACATCATTGCGAGTTGAGTCAACCTGAAAAATCTGAAACACAGAATCATTTACCATATACTGCTGTTCAAAACCCATAGGTGCCATACCATATACAGTGAACAACGGCTGATAGATATTACCGTCTTTCGGGCGGCGGAGCTTTTTCAGAAACCCTTTTGAATAACGATACTTCGAGCCATATTCGAAATTTATCGGATAAGGCATCTTCTTTGGAGAAAGATAATTTTTCCATAACCATTGTCTCTTGGTCTCCTTATATCTCACCGGTTCGGCAAAAGACAAGAAGCGGCTTTCCGACGAAAGACTTGCTGTCAGAATATTGTATTTCTCGGAAAACAGAATCGTCAATGTGAGTTCTGTATCCTCTCCTACCGTTATCTTCTCTGTATATGGCACAGTATCCTTCACAGCGATATCCTGAGTAGGAATCGGCTGTTGTGCATATATGCCAAAGACAAAAAGCGAAATAATAGTCGCAAGTATATATCTCATTCTGCTCATTATACAAAATTGCGTAATGCAATCAGTTTTTATTTGTCGTAATTACTAAGAAACCACTGTGCCACTTTCATATCTTCGGGATATGGAGGCTCATTCTTGGCGTGATACAACTCATAAGTCAGATATTGCCGTATCCTGTCGACACACCATGCAAGCGACGCGTAGCTGTCTGGGAAGTTCATGCACACATGTCCTGCGAATGCTCCGAAATACCTTATGTTCGGATGCCACGGATGTGCTATTGCGTTCCGATTGTCGTCACACGTACGGAAGCTGAACTGCGGCATCGCATCAATACACGGATAAGCAGGCGGAATGTCGATAGTCATCTCAAACCTGTCGGCATAAACCGGAGTGTTGTCATATCCTTCCTCATTCACATGCTCTGCATTGGTTACGCCAGACATTGAATGAATATTGAAGACTATAAGATAGCGCGAGGGTAAACCATTCTCCCTCGACAACACCTGCATCTCGATATCCGGTCTCGTTCTGACCAGCTTCTGGAGTTGAAGATATTCGTTGTTCAGTCGTCGTTCTCTCGGTGTCATCCCGGAAATGGATCAGGCACTACAAACAACGAATCTCCGTTAGAGACGTTGTAGTCGGCAAGCGTCTGGTCTTCATGTCCGATACGCGGACGCAATACACGCATCTCGTTGATCTGAGTATCTTCTTTTCCAAAGAAATAGTCCATCGGTGCACCAGATCTATCGACCGAAGGAAAGTCAAAGATTGCACGTCCGTCCTTACCTGTCGCATGCTTCAGGTTGGTCATCAGACCGCTTAACGGTATCGACGGATTCTGCACCCTGAACTTCACTGTTTTTTCCTTATAGATGATATTCAAAAAGAATTCTTCCTCCATATCTTATTCTTCTATGATTTCTATTTCTACTTTTACTGGATAGATATTAATGCTGCGTGCCTCAATCACATTTGCCATCACCAATTCTATCTGTTTCAATTTCGACAAGAACTCTTTCTTGATGAAACGGTTGTTCTTGATGGTGATTTTAACAAAGATCTCATACGGTGCGTCACGCCAGTCTTTCTGTTTGCGTTTACCCACCATTATATTCTTTATCATAAAGTCACCTAATCCATATCTGCCAGTCAGTTCGACATAACAGAAAGACTTTATATCCGCAGGTGTGACAATTCTGTTGTGGGATATCAGGTAATACTTTGCAAGTTTCTTGGCAACATCAGCATTCTGCACTGGATCGACAGCCTCCACAATATCACCAATGTATCTTACCGAAGACGAGTCGATACATGCAGGAGCAGACATAGCCGGCTTGGTTCTCAACACGCCATTCACAGCAGAGCCATCATTAGTCAGATACTCTACCAGACATTCTGTATTGTCATCGAAATTCCTCAACGATCTCTTCATTGTGAGATACAATCCAGAATAATCCGTTTCATTAGACTGTAATTCCTTGACGAATGAATTCAGCATCAGATTCATGCGACGCAGATTCTCTCTTGACCCACTGCCTTTAGCATCCATAAATGCGTAGAAATCGGAATTCAGACGATCGGACATTGACTGAAGCAATTGTATCAGCTGGTTTTTATTGTAGCGGTCGCCCTGTATTCTGCGCACTGACACCTCCGACGAAACATACATCTGCTTGTCGTCAGGAACGAGCAGATACATAAAGTTTTTGGAGATCTTAACTATCGGGTTCTTCCTAGACAATGTTGCAGTCTGGAAATTAATATTTGCCAACAGCATAACATTTGGCATGAAATTCCGGTTTTCAAACTTGAACTCATCAGAGATATTCCTGAATTCAAATACAAGGTCAATATCTGAGACTTCGGTTTCTAATTCTTCGGTTTCCTTGCATGAATCGATCCAGAAAATACATTTACCATGCCGAGAAAAGAGTTCATAATATACAGTTGTAGTATCGATTGTTAACTTTCTGTTATATACATTGGCATTAACAGAGAGGTAGTTGAAAATCGGCAAAGAATATGCATCCTTTGATTTCAGGAGCGGGATTTCTTTTCCGTTCATTGTTACCTTGACGTCTTCAAACTCTCTGCTATCAATGAGAAAAGACAAGCCAGACAAAGACTTTACCGGTTGTGTAAAATCCAGATGGACATTCCATCGCAATCCATCCATGCGCTGAACTGTGTAGCTCTGAATACCATAGAGCACTCCTTTATGAATTGGACGCATCTTGATACCAGAGCCTGCCACAGAGAATTCTGTGGTTTCTAAAATCTCGTATTTCTCGGCATCTTTAACCAAATTGCAGGAAACAACAGCCGATGCTGGAGAACTGTACAGTATGTCATCAGGCACCAACTCGTTGAGCAGACTGTTTACCACATCCTGCTTAACACCATCGATCTCTGCATCAATTCTGTTAAGCTGATGGGCAAGTGCCATTAAGAGGAATCCGTACATCGGATCGTTTTCCAATCCTTCAAGGCTCTCTCCATGATTTGAGTTTCGCCATATAGCAATGGTTTCATCAAGCAACTCCTGCGCTCTTTGTCTTGTCTCAAATATTTTCTGATCCATGCTTACAATTGCTATTTATTGCTGGTATGCATTACTGTTGAAAAGACGAATTCCTCGTCGTTCGAAATCTTCTTGCCAGTCACATAGATATAGATACACCTTTCATGGCGCGAATATGTCATGTTCACTCTCAACTCCCGCAGTCGGCTTTCATATTTGCTGATTGCATTCTTTAGTTCAAATGCAAAAGTATTCACACTCTTTGACGATCCGGACAACTTTTCCTTGTACAAATAGTCGCTGATCTCGTCATCCTGAGACGAATTATAAACAGTACCATTAATCTCGTCTAAAATCTCAAAACGGAGATTATTCAGAATAAAGCCGAAATCCGGATCTGTCGGACAATCACCTACAGGCGTATTAATTAGCAAGAGCAGATGATTGCGTATAGCCTCATCCTCCGATCCGCATCTCGCAAAGCGGTGATTACTTACGTTCAAAGGTAAAGTCAAATCCATATCAGATATCTGGCATAAAATTATCTTCTTCTATCGGCTTGCAGAGCTTGAGATCGGCAAAAAGCGCATCGTAAAGTTCCCGATAGAGGATATCATGCATCTCAGGTCTCATTGCCTCAAAACGTGTCTTCACTTCTTCCACCACCTTATCGATTAGCAAAGGTCGGAATTCTTCCATCAGTTCCTCCTTGATTTTTGTCTTCAGCTCATCGACCAACTGATCATGAAGTTCAGGCTTTATCTCTGCAGTGAGTTCTTCTTTGATTACAGGCTTGAGTTCTTCCTTGATTTCTGCCTTGAGTTTTTCCAGGTCTATCTTATCATCTACAGGCTGAATGCTGTCAAGAAGCATAAGCGCTGACTCCTGCGACACACCAAGCAGATCGAAGAATGCGTTGATATCCAAGAAAAACAGACTCTCATCAGGCACCTGACCTTCACGTCCATTTGACTGGAAAACATGGAAATGCTGTGCCAAAAGATAATTCTTCAGTCGTGCATACAAGGTAATTATGGAATCATACCTGTTGACATTACGCAGCATAAACTCATAGAACTGCATCGTACGCTGGTCTATACCAAACCTGATGTGCGGATGGTTGGCAATATCATGTGCCAGCTTCACAACATGATCCAAACGCTCAAGTATGCGCTCATCAGAACCACAGATGACAAATGGCGCAATATATGCAGTATCAATCGAAACTCCTTTAGCTGAAACATGGAATTTGACAAGAGGTATCACATCAGACTGCTTCAATTCATCGAGGTTCTTGATTCCGAATTCGTATATAGGCTTGTAAAACTCTATGCCTTTGCTTTCGAAAACCTGACTCTCTTTGCCAAACCCTGCAACAAGATAATATTCTCCTGGCAACAGTGTCGGGAATGGCAATTCCACTCTCTGGTCAATATCAAGAATAGCTCCCGATGCCAGACATGCCTTACACAAGAGTCGCTCTATGACAAGATTCCGTCCACAGAACACCGGCTTACACAAGAACTCTTCATGTGGCATTATACCGCATTTGCTATATGATATAGACTTGATGATGTTTTCTTGTCTTTCTTGTTCCAAAGCCATCATTTTGTTCACCAGTTCCGCATTGATAGGTGAACCTTTATGCCATGAAATTCGCGAGTTGTGATCCATTATTCGACTATTAAGTTATAATCAGCCAACAAACTATTTGATTCTCCAGTTATCTCGATAACGAAATGCGTGTCAAAAGGGATATACCATTCTCTCAGGAACTCTTGCAGCTCATTCAATTGAGTGCGCAAGACACCATAGCCACCCTCATCGAGGTTATCAACTACCACCTTGAGCTCAATACAAGGGATTGAAGATATTGTTGTGTCATAATCGCTGTAGCTGCGTTTTTCAATATTGACTTGACAGGAAAGCAATTCTGACAGTATGCGTGCGATAAATCCATAATTAGCCCTGAACAACTCGATAAACGGCAGCATCAAAGCAAACGACTTTACAAAAGGATTGGTCACACTTTCGATATCAATGTCAAAGATCTCCTTAAATAAAATCTCGCTGTTTGAATCGATAATCTCGGTAACCTTGTCTTCCAGTTTGAGACTTTCTCTGAACAGGAACGAGTCGATTGGGGTGAATGTGCATTTCAGAATTTCAATATCCTTCTTCTGCTTTTCCCATTTTCCTCGCCATTCTGAAGTTCCCTTCAGTCCGTATTGGTTATTCAACATTCCTTCTGGCAGAAGTCTCAATATGCTGTCACGAGAGACATGCACCTCATTGAGCACCTCATATACCTCCAGGACATCCGAGTTATAGTTTCGATAGAATGTTCCATCGAAATATGTCACCCACTTATCCTTGTACTCTGGATATAGTGAGTTCAACAAAAACTCTGCTTTTATGTCTGGTATATATTGCATACGCACAAAAATAGTACAATTTGATTTAATAACCAAATTTTTGCACCTTTTTGTAGTCTTTAAGATACTATCTTAACAATATATGAATGATTTCTCCGTTTTTTTCCAATTCAACAACATCGTTTTCCGGAAATCCGAGTTCTTTCCAATCAAGATTCTTGTATGGGAATTGCGCATCGATAACCTTGAAAGAATGCTGGTAGAACTGTGAAGGCAGTTTTCCTTTGTACTGTACTAATGCAGCAAGATAATCCTCTATACGGTAATCTGGCATCATTACAAAACAGGGTTCTCCACTTTGCTTGTCTTCTATAAAATCGACGAAAGAGAAGTTAAGAAGGCGGATTGAATAGCCAGACTCAATCAGCTCGGAAATTTTAGGACGTGACGCAAATTTTTCCAGCTTAACATCAAAAGATGTATGCTCTGCACAATCTTCGTCCCATGTCTCAAAGCGCAGGATTCGTGTAGTCATGTGCTGACCGTCGTAATAGAACATACGTCCGCAGAGCGACGTCAGGTCTCCGTTTTCAAGTTGTTCACGATGCAGCAGCTTCAACGCTTCCTGCGCTTGTATTGCGCCGATCACTGATGCAACTACCGGAGTGGTCGGAACACGTTGAGACTCTTCATTCCGTCGTATCGACGTTGAACATGACATACGTCTCTGCAGATAGTCCTTTGTTTCGCCCGACATGTTGCAAGCATAGCAGTTTCTGCCTGGTACAAACACCCTCGCCGTACCATCCAAGCCATCTATTCCTCCATCAACCCAAGGCACCTTAGCCCTCATACAGAATCGATTGATTATGAAACGTGTCCAACGATTATCAACGCACCCCACGACGACATCCATCTGCATTATCAGCCCTAATCCGACATCATGACAGAAGTCGCCGACAATCGTGTGGATTTTCACATTCGGATTCAGTTCCTGCAATCTATCTGCAGCAGCTTCGACCTTCAATCTGCGACTCAAAGCATCTGCATTTCTAAATAGCACAGAACGATTTAGATTGTGGAGTTCGACTTTGTCAAAATCCACAATCCATATATTTCCTACGCCAAACAATATCAGGTTTTTCAAAACCTCATTACCAAGTGCACCGCATCCCACCACCATTATCTTGGCGGAATCGACCTTCTCCTGCCTGAACCAGGACAGTTCAGAGAAATAACTGTCGCTCGACATCGGTTTGATCGAAAGATTATACTACTTTCCCGATGTCATCACAGCTCCATTTCCGGCAAAGGTGATGGAGATATTACCGCCCCACATACACATACACTTGGCATTAGCAAGTAATGCTGGCAACTGGCACACCTTAACTTGTGCACCTGGAGACCAAGGCGCAGTAATTGCAGGAACGCAAGGCATAGGTGTAAGTACACCCATTGCCGCTGCAGTAGCCGCTGCAACAGTTGGATTTGCCATCGATTGGCACATACCGAAAGGCTTGATATTGACCATCGGAGCGAAGTCCATGATATTTGCCATAGGCATGTTTCCACACATCGGGCGCAATCCTACCACAGTGAGTGGCGAAGGAGCCATACCGAATGAGCACTGGCATAATGCATTGTTTGTTACAAACTGAGCCATGGATATTTCTTTTTATTTAAGATTAGCAAGTTCACCTTGCGTATTATTTAGCATCCTTTACTTCTTCTGCCTTGAGCTTGGCACTTGGCTTACCAGGAGATGCAGGAGCCGGCACAGCCACACCGTCACTGATGTTCGTTGACTTGAACGAGGACTTAGCCTCTACATTGTCGATTGTTGCCTTAGGTGCAGTCATATCGCCCTTGACATCGGTCTTACCCTTAATTTCTGTATCACCGGCAATTTCGTTTTTGCTACCTCCGAGAGCGACATTGCCGCCGTCGAGAGTGACCACAGCCTTGCCTTCACCCTGCTGCATTTCAGCTGTAGTATCGGCAAAGAGACCTACATTCTCACCGGCAATCTGCATTGTCTTGGTCTTGTTGTCCTTACTCTTGCTACCCACTATTACCTTCTCCGCGCTTACCAGCAGCGAACCGCCAGCAGCAAGCTTGTCGTCGGTTGACGGCTTGCCCTTCTCGCGCTTCACATCGGTCGAACGGATTGCGATATCCTTAGCATTCAGTCCGAGCTTACCTGTAGCTTTACCTTCCTTATCGAATGCTGCGAGGTTGATATTCTCAGCTCGAACATTTATCTTTCCTCCTGTAGTGAGGGCCTTTTCTTCGAGTTTTTTATCTTTTACCTCATAATCGACCGATTCGAGCAGGATATTCTTCGATGTTACCACGACATTACCTACAGCAGGATTGTCGCTGTTATCAGCCTTCTTCGGATCGCTACGCTTAGGGTTGGCTGTAGAGATATTTACATTCTCACTGGCGATGCTGACCTGACTCTTGTCTATCAAGGCGCCATCGTAATTGAGTCCGGCGATGACGACGTTCTTAGAGCGGATAGCCACGCCAGCGCCTGGGTTCTGGCGGACATTACCGTCACCATCGGCAGAGACGACGTTCAGCACCTCTCCACGCACAGTGATGGCAGCACCAGTCAGTTCCTCTTTGAACTTGTCCTTCTTCTTGTCTATTTCCTTCTTGCGTTCCTCGTATGCCTTCTGCTGTCTTGAGGTCGCAACGAGAGTGGATACGCCTGTCATATACTCGCTCATCACGTCATAGAAGAGCTTAGACACCACATGGTAGTCCTCGTTGAGTTCCTTCAGGTCAGAGATATTTACACGGGTATCGTCTTCTTCACTTCCGTTCAGGCTTTCCTCTTGGTCCATCAGATTCTTCAGATATTTAGCCATCTCCTTGGTCTTAACCTTCAGGTCAGCGACATCACTCTTCAGAGCGCTTGCTATCTCCTTGAGCGCATCGATGTTCTTCTGGACATGAGCAGACTCTCTCTCCATGCTGCTCGATGCGTCAAGCAGGATATGAGCGTCCGAGTGTATCTCGACACCGCTATGGCAGACCTTGTCTGTAGGTGCATTGAATATGCTTGTGCCCGTACTGCTTGCCAGGACGATATTGCGTGCCTTGGAGTAGATGCCAGAGATGTCGCCCACCTCCTGCTCCACGCCGTCCAAGCCCGTATCGATGGCTTCCTGGTTGATGATAGGAGCCTTAATATTGACTGTGCCCGGAATTGTTCCCTCGAAGTTAGACACACCGTTGAGTCCAACCTCATTGGAGCGTAGCACCACGCGCGAACTCTCTCCCAGTTGAAGCAGTTCGCCCGTCTTGTCAACATTGCCGATGATAATCTCTGGAGCAGATATCACAATGCGTTTGTCATCACGTATGAACTGACCGACAGCGAGGTCATTGTACAGCTCGGTCTTGAACTCCTGAAGATCAGCCTTAGCCTGGCGTATTTCTGCCAGTTCCTTTCCGATGCTGCTCTGGAGCTTCTCAACCTTCTTTATCCATTCGTCAAAGATATATTCTGCCATAGTGTTGTTCTGTTAAAACTTTAGACTTTGACCATCGTCGCTATAGCTGTCGTTAGCCGATGAGTTGACTTTTTTGCGGTCTTTCCCGTCCTGTTTCTCCAGCCATTCGTTGTGAGCCTTTTCTATCTCTTCCTGTTTTTCCTTTAGCTCCTTATCTACAAGTTCCAGAGCCTTATCTTTCTTCTCTTTCAGCTCTTTCTTAGCATCGTCAACTTCCGTTGCATCAATGCCCCTCATGTCGAAAGGTGCAGATGCAAGAAACTCCTGATACTTTGCGTTGATATAGAGTCTCGCCTGATCCGCAAGCGTCTTCACACCCTCTGACAACAGGTCATACCTCTCGTCATCTACCTCTGGCATGGTGAAGAGTATCACGCGCTCTTCCAGTCCACAGTCCTCTATGATATGCTTAATCACCTTCTGTTTGAACTCTGGATGCGAGAGCAAGACACCCTTGATGAGGTCAGGAATGGTCTCTTCATTTTTGGGATGAAGCATGAGCTGATTCCACTCGGGAATGGTGAGGTATGCCAGTTCTTCTATCTTGAATGGGCTTGACTCCACCACCACTTCTACGGGCAACAACGATGCAGGCTCCGCCTTGATGGGCAGATTCTGATAATGATAACGCAGCAGGAAATAATAGCTGTTGAAGGTTTGCTCTGCGTTATTTATATATACTACTCTTTTTATACTTGCCATAATTGCTTCTTTTTAGTTCATGTTATTCCGGCTCTTCATTTTTATCAAGTTCTGCAAAACTATTAAGGAGACTGGCCACAGATTTGTCATCTTCTTGGTCCGATCCGTCAACTGCCGCTTTGTCACCAATCTCTTCTTTAAGATTTACCTCTTCAGCGTAATTATGGTTCTTACCAAAATTGATGAGTTCCTCTCTTTCTGCTTTTGACATCTCCAAGAACTTTTCAAGAGTAAGAGGATCATTTTCTTCGTGATTTGCTTTATAAAAGTCTTTAGCTGCATCGGTAAGATTTTCAAATTTCTTCTCATTTCTCCGTCTAATTCCGTATTGAACGCCACGAAGAATGCCGTAAATACTAACAGTAGAGACAAAAAATGCAAATTGACCCACTCTGTGCATTACGTTCTTGAATCCAGACATGACCTTAGTCTCCCCTCCATCATGGTTCTCTGCGCTACCAGTATAGTCGTATTCTTCCACAGCATAATCCCAAGGTTTACTAGTTTTCTTGTCAGCCTCTTCAGAATACAAGTTATCACTCTGAAGTGCGTCATTATCTGTGGGTTGAAGAGTATCAACCTTATATATGTATGTTTTATCTTTATTAGTTCTATATCCGCCACCAGCAATGATGACAGCATTCTGGTCCGAATCGACACGCCAGTTGTTAGACTCACGGATAACAGATCTTGCTATGCTTACTAAACCATTAGAGAGGCTCTGTTTCCACATCTCCACAATATTATGAGCAGTTAAGCCGTATTTATCCGTATTCTTATTTTTACCTTTTTGGAAATCTCCCTTTTTGAAGCCTTGCCACTTCTTTAGATGAGCATATAGACTGTTATTGGCTTTAATTCCTTTGGCGGCAAAATCCTTAAGACCAGAATCAATAAGTACGAATCGGTAAGACTTGATCTGTAAAGCTCCACTGATAGGTGGTAGAACACGCTCATGCAGATGGCGAATAAGGCTCAAATCTATAGCTTGAGGGATAAGATCACCGACTGCACCGATTACCCCCGATGTTACTTGAGAAATAAATGTGAAAGGAACTTCTGGGTTCTGCAAATTATATGCATTCTTGACATTCAAGCCCGAAGTGATCTTTACTTCATTACCAGCCTTGATTTCTACGTTCTTGCCATGTATCTTGATATCACCATTAGGCGCATTGATGCTGATGCCAGTGAACGCACTCAGCGACACATTACCCAATGGGGACGCTATGGTCACAGAGCGCTTGTCTGCCGAGCATGCAATCTTGTAGAATCCGAACGAATCAGATATCGTCAAACTACCGCTTGGACTGTCGCCCTTCTTCAGGTCTTTTCCTAAATCACCCAAAAATTTGATGATAGGATCCATGCTCGATACCAATCCTCCTAATGCGGCATTTAACACAGGCTTATCCACGAACTTGATAAAATGTCCGTTCTTCGAGGAGATGATTTGACGAGACTTTGCCTTTGCTATAGGTGTTGGTGGCTTGATATCGTTTCCGTACAGAGACGAGTTGACAAATGGACGTTCGATATTGCCATGTTCATAGCCTATCATCACATTGTCATTTTTTTGTGGTATGAAGAAGAAGCCTCCACCCTTTGTAGCATACGGTGTGCTGACACGAATCCATGGCGAAGCCTCATCGCCATTGCCCTGCCAGTTGTAGCGGATGCGCACACGACCGAGGAACGACGGGTCATCGTCATCAACAACAGTTGCCATCTGGGCGTCAGCCTTGAGGTATCGGTCGTATTCGGTCAGAGGTGGCACACACAGGCTATCGTCTGCCAGTGGTATTGCCTCGACAGTTTCCTTTGACACCATAGGCGGATTCTCCACATCGCGTTCGCCGTATATAGCGACTACGACGTATTTCTTACCATCGTACTGTATCTTGCAGCCGAGCTTTGGCATGACCTGGTTCTTGGCGGTATCGACAGCGATTGATATCTTCTCGTCGTTCAGCTGTTGCTGCATCTTCCACATCTCCTGGTAGAAGACGTTCTCAAATGCCTTGCTCAGCCCAGCCTCTGTACGTCCGGTATTCTTGTTGTATGTCGTGAAGAGAGCGACCTCATTGCTCGCACCGCTCTCTGAGTCCTTCACACTCTTACCGTTAAGCTTATAATTAGTAATGAACTTTTCATTATAATGGCTATGTAGCCAGAGCAGAGTGATAGGTGCCGTGGCAAGTCCGAGACCCCAGTTTGCGAATCCTGCAGCACCAGCAGCCATTGGCAAAAGCTTAGGACTTGTCAAGATACCACTTATTGTTGGCACAAGCTTGGAGAATATCCACGAGGCAACGATGGTGTCCTGATTACATGCGTTGAAATATGCGTCGCCGAAGTTGCCTGTCTCGTCCTCCTTGAAGGTCTGAAGATACTCCTCGTTGCCGTACTCAAAGTCATATACCGAGGTGTGAGCAGGGACTTCTTGCGGAGTCGCCTGCTTGTTAATAATGGCATCGCAGTATTTGATTATCTCATCAAGTATCTTGGTTAAGATAACATTAGGCTTTGTTTTGTCGTTCTCTTTCTCGTAGAAGCCAGGGGTGAGTTCGCCATAATTGCCATTACTCATAGATTCTGCTATCTCCTTGAGTTTTTGTGGCGAAACATCTACTGAGATAGGGTAAGGTTCTTCTCCCTTCTTGAGGGTATTCTCCCAGATGTCATTGTACTTGGAGAATCCCTTTTCTACTTGCTTTGAGTTTTCATCATTTGGATCAATTGGCACTAATGTATAGTCGCAGAAGTCCTTCCACGGCGTGAACTTATTCCACACATCCTGGTCTCTGTATGGCTTGAAGGCTGAAGGCTCTTCCTTCAGCAACTCCATTGCCTCCTCAATCTCCTTGATGTCCTTGTTGATCTGAGCAACCTTATCGCTAAGTCTCTTTCTGATTTCTTCGCCGCAATTCAGGCGCACGATAGCCTCATCCTTCTGCAAGTCGGTCGCTTCTGGTGACTCCAGAACCTTGATGTAGTTATCGAGGTCCTGTGTCGCGAGGTCAGTAGCCTTGATGTCCAGCAGACATGCCTGAATCTTCGCATTGATAGCATCACCATTGCCATTTTTCTCAATGAAATGATTACGCTCCGCCTTCTTCTCAAAAAAAGCAGTCTCCTTGGCAGCATCGAGAGGGTCCTTCTCGAACTCTGCCTTCAGTTTCTTCATCTCATCTGTAAGAGTCTGGTACTCTTTGAGAAGCTTCTCAAGGTCCCCCAATTCCTTACGCTTCTCCTGCTTATGCTGGAGCTGGTCGTCATAGCGGCTGTGCAGGTACTCTGGGGCAGCATTGCGTATAGCTGCCGGTGTTGGTGTCTCCAGTGCGGTACCGGTTGTCTCGCCACAGATGGCACGTTTTTCCAGAGTCTTCTTTTCGAGGCTCTGGCGGTAGCTACCTGTCGTTGTATATGCCGACTTAGCCTTATCAAAGATGTCATGGAACAGACGGTTCTGACGGTAAATGTCAATGTATCCATCGACAAGCTTCTTCTTGTCTGCGTCCTTGATGGCATTGCGCATCTGGCTGAGATTGGAGACGAACACACCAGCAGTGGCAATGAGCAGTGTGGAATCACCATTTGACTCCTGCTTTTTCTTCTGGTAATTGTCTGAGTAGTAGTCGATGTCCTTGCCGAAGGCTGTCGTTATGGCTTCAGAATACGATATCGAGAGGAAGTTAATTTTATCGTCTTCGCTGCCAATCTCGAATATCTGCTCGTCAGACGAGTTCGGTTTCTTGTACTTAGGCAGACCGAGGTGGAGCTTGCCATCCTCGAAGAACAGGAACTCTCCGCATCGGTTGGCAGTACGGCGAAGCATGGAGTATGGTGTCTCGTTGTACTGCACCGTGTATGGCTGAATGAACTCAACCTGCTTGTTACCGTCCATCCAGCGTATATACTGGAGTTCGTCATCATCTGCTACAGGCACAACGAGTTCGTTGTATGTGCATCGCGCAACAGCATCAGGCAGAATCTCGCCACGCAACTTACGAGCCACATTGGCACGGCTGTACATCTTGGTGTCCAGCAGCTTGTCCATACTGTATATCTCGAGCACCACGCTGACATAGCCTTTCTTCTCATGGGTAGGAGTAGATTTGAACACGAAGTAGCTGTCAGCAATAACGTTGTCCAACGAACCACGATACGCCGCCACCTTAGCGCTGGCAAAGGACTTAGCCAACGTGACGACACTACCGATTGTAGTACCATCAGCAACAGGGACAAGCTGAAGTGTCACATGCATCTGCGATGGCTCGTATATCTTCTTGGTGTATGTCACACGCTTCAATGCGACATACACTTCCTGAGTATCAGACAACTTGTATCGTGCCTGCTGCTCTGTCTCACAGGTGAGTATCGGCTTGTTCTTATCTGCGAACTGGATTATCAAACCTATCTTGGTTAAGTCTATATCTTGTGCCATAAGGTCATTCTTTATGGTGTTAACTAAATTACTATTACTGCTCTGCTTGCGTATGTCCAGTCAGGAAGACTGCACGAGACGCGATTCACCCAATATCGTATGGGTCTGTTATAGGGGTATCATTTCTGTCTATGTACGATTGACAGACTAAGTCACTGTCTCTGTTGATGGCTATGACTCTTATCTCAGGTGTTGTATATGCTTTCTTCATCGTACCATTATCTTTTTACCGTTTACGATATGCAATCCCTTTGCTAAGGGGTCAGTCTGTCGTCCGCTCAGATCATAATGGATGCTATTAGGTTCTTCATCCAATTCTATCTCTTCTATGCCAGTCACATCCTGGTCGGTTGACAGCTCTATAGCTCGTGTTGGCGACGAGGCTGAGGTTGCAGGGATCTTCAGATATGCCAAACCTGGCAGTATCGTTGTTCCTGTTTGTACTGGGTGTATCATCTGTACTGGGTGTAGCATCTTGTCACTCTTGCTTAACGCATATATATTGTCAGATGCCGTGACCGTGTATGATTGATCTATTTCTCCCTTAAGGCAGTTATCGCTCAGAGTGGTGGCTCCTGTGGTGCAACAAGGTATTGTGCAGCATGGAGCACTTGCGGCATATAGGAAGAGCGGCGTTCCAGCAGGCACCTTGCCTGTCACCTTTGTCAGTTGTAGCTTGGTACCCGTAATCAGAGCGTCACAAGACGCAGTAGTCGCATAGTACGCCTCAACATTGGTGGCCGTACTGAAGTCAAAGTCCTTGAACGTTACAAACGAGAAGAAGCCTGCGGTGTGCTTGTATGTCAATGTGCCAATACTTGTCGCTAGTGAGAGTTGCTTCCAGATAGCGCGTTCCGTATTGTCTATCGAATTCTCGCCTATTATCAGGTTGCCTATTGTGCAGTTCTTGAAACAATCGTTCGCGTATCTGAAGGTTGTAGTGTTTGAGTAGCTCAAATCAAGGGTTGTGATATTGCAGCCTTCGAAGCACGAAGTTGAGAAATAAAAGTCTGGCATTGTACGAAATGTCACAGAAGACAATGTGCATCCGTTAAAGCAATCGATGTCTATACCGATTATAGAATATGTATCATCACTACCTTTGGGGAATTCATGTGGTATCTCAATATCACCGCTATACTTTCCTGACTCTGGAGCTGTTAAATAAACGCGGTCTGCATCATCAACCACTTTATATCTTAGCCCTTCGTGTGTGACATACGTTTGCCCCACCACATTTAACGGCAAAAGTGCCAATACAACTATTAGCACTACATTATATATATAATATGTATATTTGCTATACATCTACTTATGTTCTTACTTTGTGTTGAAAAATGATATTCTTACGTCAGATCCTAATCTGACATAATCTGTACTTGGCTCTGAAGCCTCACTCACTGATGTGCAAGTTCACACGCATATCGTTCTCGCCAATATATGTGACCTTGGTCATGAGAATCTTGACGCACATGCGCATCTGCTCGGCAGAGGTGGCTGTGGTACTCTTTGACGCATCTACGTCATAATACTCTTCGAGGTCAACTATATAGCACCTTGCCACGAGACCTGAGTCATAACTGATAAGGTTATCGGTGTCCTGATCAAACTTGGCATTAAACAAGAATGATACCGCCTCAGGCACATTGCTGTTCATACGGTTGTAGAGAACACGGCACTCACGACGGTTAGCCACATCTATCACAAACTTAGCCTCGACACAGATAGGAGCACCGTAAGGAGTGCCAGTGTTATCACGAGAATATACGACAGTGTAATCGTAACTCAACAATGCCATGCAGTGAGGCTTGGTCAGAACCACGCCTTCCTCAAGCACATTCTCGGTAAACACAATTCCTACGAGTTCGTTGGTAGGCTTAACTATATATGCCATAATGACAATGAAACAAATTTACAGATGTTCAAAATCAACGTCACACACTTTCACCCTCATAGCGTCAAGCTCAAGAGTAAGTCGGCGCATCTTCTTCTCGCCGACATCATAATGCTCACTGATGGAGTAGCATTGGGCATCATCAAAATAGATGATATGCGGATCTGTGTCATCTGAGTCTTTAATGGACACGACATCAACCAGAATACGTCCACTCATATAAAACTGATCAACGAACCACTCATAGAGCATGAGGTCCTCCTTGACAGGCACATTGAGTGTCAGGACGATACGCTCACAACGAGGAACTGAGTCCGGATGGTTGTGATTGTAATTGCGATTGACGTGGCAGGAGCACTTTGCGACCATATACTCCTTGTTATACCACTGACAAGAGTTGTCGCCAAACTGTAATTTTGAAGATAGAGTCATAATCTAAAAACAGTTAAAGATTAGGGTTAGAGATTAGCTCAGTGTAGAGCCTAATGCCTAACCCTAATCTCTATACTATTAGATATTAAGCCCACTCGTTCTCGTACTGAACTGGGCCATTCTTGATGTTCTGGCAGGTGATGCGAATCTCCTCATAGTGCTGCTGACCTTCCTCCCAGCACTCCTTGAAGTCAACGCAGTAGCAACCTGTGCACTCTACGGTCTTCATATCGCTGCCGTCAGTGCTCTTCTGGAACACGATCTTAACGTCCTTAGCCAAGTTTGGATCGAGAAGCCAAGCCAGCAACTGGTTGTTGCCATCGTTCAGCGCCTTTACGCGGATGTTGATGTATCCGCCACGTGGAATACCTGCGAGCTGACCCTCGATGTCAGTCTCCTGATCGAATGCATAATCTACTGCCAATATCTCGCGATCTACATAGTCTGCTACCTGCAGTGTAACTGTTGTCTTTGCCATAGTTGTAATGTATTTTGACTGTTTGCCCTGTGACAGGGGCAAAACAAATTCTTAAACTTTAACTGTTAACTCTTAACGCTCTCGAATTACTTCCAAGCGTTGGTGTAAGTGATATTGCCGAATGTGATGTTCTGGCAGGTGATAGTGAACTCCTCGATGTGCATCTCTTTATCGCGCCAGGTCTCTTTCCACTCAACGCAGTATGCACCTTCGAATTCGATTGTCTTCATCTCCTTACCAGTCTTGGTCTCGTTGAAGACGATCTTGCCCTTCTTAGCGAGGTTACGCTGTACCATCCAGTCCATCAGGTCTGGATTGCCGTCGTTCAAAGCCTTCACGACGAATGAAATCTTACCGCCACGAGGAATACCTGTGAGCTGACCCTCGTCGTCAGTTGCCTTGTTGAATGAGTACTCTACCTTCTGTACCTCACGATCCTGATAGCCCTCTACTTGGAGCAAACATGGTGTTGTTGCCATAATTACACGATTTTTTTATTGTTAGTATTTATTGTTATTCTATTGTTATATGTTCTTTGCGTTAGTATCGCCAAGAACGGGGTTGTTGACAGACGATTAACCCTCCATCGCAACCATCTTATCCTTCTTGTCAGCAGCTACCTTGATGATGAAGTTCTTGGCTGCATAGAAAGGAGTCAGTGAGATGTCGCAAGTAATCTGCTTAGTGACAGGGTCCTGCTTAGGCTCCTTGATCTCGTAATCCTGGAACAGATTGCCGTAACCCTTGTACTGGTTCAGGAATGCTTGAATCTTTGCCTTCAGGTTCTTTGGAGAGTTATATGGATCCCAGTTCTCAAGAGCAACCTCGTGTACGAAGTTCATGAGCACCTTCTTCACCCAGTCGAAGATACGTACGATAGGGTACTCCTTCATTGCGTCGAGGTCACCGTTGTACAGAGTGCTGTTGTTGAATGCCATCACACGACCCTCTGAATAGACCATTGGCACAACCTGGTTGTCCATCAAAGCAGCGATTTCAGACTTCAAGAGGTCAAGCTTTACACCCTTAACACCGTCCAATGTACCGTATTTCTTACCACCTGCACCCTGTGCCATGTTTGCAGTCTCGTCATAGAGTTTACCGGCAAGAGCACCTGCTGATGGGATAAAAAATGCCTTTTCTTCCTTCTCATCTTCTGAAAGTTGCTCAGACTCACGACCTACGATCCAGTTAGCAGTCATAACGACATTCTGGAGACAAGCGTCAGAATCCTTGTAGCCTTCTGTATTAGCTTGGAGGTCGTCGAATGAGTATTCGTCAGCATGGTCGGTAATCATCATTACCTTATACTTGAATGCTACCTTTGCCCACTGCATGAGATCAACCTTATCGTTGAGCACATCACCAGGAACAACCATAAGAGAATAAGCATCCTTCAAAGAGAGACGATCGAAACCATCACGAAGAATATTCTCTACCTCACCGAGGAATCCAGAATCTGGATCTGCGATATCATCCTTGTAAACATTGATGAGACGGAGATTCTTAACCTTGTCTGAGTTTGCTGTCTTGAAGAATGAGTCGAGTTCACGATAAGAACGTTCAATGTTCTTTGTCTCATAGAGAGCATCTGTGATACCCTGATTCAATACTTTCTGATATTTATCTTCCTTAGCCTTGCAAGCATCAGCGAAGTCTGTTGCCGAGCTGTGACCTTCGTCAAGGAGCTGGAGCCATGCACCGATTTCCTCCTTCAAAGCCTGACGCTTGTCAGCGAATCGCTTGTCTGAAAGGAACACAGCCTTAGCTGCCTTCTTTGCAGGATTAAGGTTTTCTGCGTCTGGCATAAAGCCACGGATAGCATTGAAACCGCCAAAGCTCTCAAGAAGCTTAGATGTATCTTTTGATGCAGCTGCACCAGCACTAACTTGTACTTCGGCCTGTGCAGCTTTCTGCATTTCTGTCTCTGCCATAATATATATTATATATAATGTATATAGATTAAATAAGTTATTTTCACTCCAGTTTAGAGACTGGACAAAGAATTATCCCAATTCAGCAAGCATAGCCTGCAACATTTCCTTCAATTCCTCACGTGACGACTCTTCTTTGAGGATATCACGAAGCTTGCGGTTCTTCTCGATGCTCTTGCGAACCTTAGCATTCACATCGATCTGCTTCTTTGTGCTTGAGAGGAATTCTGAGTTTTCAACCAAACGGCCCTTGCCACCATTAGCCTCAAAGTCGCGGAGTTCGTTGAACTTTAAGTTTTCTGTTACCGAACCACCTTCTGCATCTGTGAAGTTAACCTCAACAGTTGGCTTGAAGTGATCAAACGCCTCGTTGATATTAGTAATATCTTCTACCAATTCTGGTGAACCTGGCTCTACATTAGTAGTGTACTGGTCCATCATGAGGGTTTTGTTCTGATCAATAAGGGATACTTTTGCTCCCGACTCCTCATCTGGCGCCATAGAGATAAAGTTTTCTTTCATTGCCATAATTGTAAGGATTTAATAGTTATTATTTATGAGAATTAATTTTTCACTGTGAATACAATCTCTTCACCGTTGAGCTCGACTACAACCTTGTCTCCGCTCTTAATCTCGCCTGCGATGATCTTCTTTGAAAGAGGATTGCGAAGCATCTTTCGGATTATACCGATTACAGGACGAGCGCCATACTGTGGATTGAAGCCCTTGAGTGCAACAAACTTCTTAGCCTCATCGGTCATAGTTAGTTCTATATTCTGCTCACTGAGCAACTTCAACAAGCCCTTGAGATGTACCTCAAAGATACGAGTTACTGTCTGCTCGGTGATTGGAGAGAACGGAACAATCTCTGTGAGACGGCCAAGGAACTCTGGACGGAAGAAGTCCTGCATGATATCCATCAAGTCATTGTTCTGAGGAACCCGACCCTTGTTGAATGAATCAACTACAAACTTGCTACCGATATTTGAAGTAAAGAGAATCAAGGCATTTGAGAAATCACCCACTCTTCCAAGACGGTCGTGAAGCTTACCTTCGTCAAGAATCTGGAGGAAGAGGTCGAATACCGACTTGTGAGCTTTTTCAATCTCGTCAAAGAGCACAACAGAATATGGATTCTGACGGATCTTATTAACAAGAAGACCACCCTCTTCATAGCCTACATAGCCCGGAGGCGCACCGTAGAGGAGAGCGACACTATGCTCTTCCTTGAATTCTGACATATCAAAACGGATGAGTGCACTTTCGTCCTGAAAGAGGAACTGTGCCAACGCCTTCGAAAGTTCAGTCTTACCTGTACCAGTAGGACCAAGGAAGAAGAACGAACCCATCGGCTGACCTTTCTTATTAAGACCTGAACGGCTCTCGAAGATCGCATCAAGAACTTTCTTGACGGCATGATCCTGTCCGATAACGCGCTGCTTGAGGGTATCTTCGGCATTGAGCAGACGATCACGTTCAGACGACTGTACAGCACCCATTGGGATACCAGTCTTCTTGGCTACAACTGAATATAGATCTGGTTCCGAGACTTTATTTTCCGGATTAGACTCTGCAGTCGAATGTGTCTTGACAAAAGACATTGTACGATCTACAAGATCAAATGCAGAATCAGGGAGGCACTTTTCTGTGAGATAACGCTTGGCAAGGCGAATTGACTCTACCAATACAGGCTCTCCGATAGAAAGCTTATGGAAGTCTTCGTATTCTTTGATTACGCCCTTCATGATCTCAAGTGTCTGATCCTGCGATGGCTCTTCAACAGAAATCTTCTCAAGACGATTGACGAATTCCTTATCAGTCTCGATATTCTTTGTATATCCGTCTATAGTTGTCGTGCAGACCATCTTTAATCCGCCTTTCTCCAACGCCTGCTTAAGCATTGTAGCTGCGCCAAAGAGTGAGCCCTGCTTGTCGAACACCTTATCGATATGTTCAATAATCAACAATGTGTTTTCCTGAGATTTCACTTCTGCCAAGAGTTTCTTGAATCGATCTTCAACCTCGCCTTTATAAGCAGCATCTGCTGAAATAGCCGCAAGATCGAGTTCAAACACATTACAACCTTCGAGGAAAGCTGGAGTTGTGCCCGCTGCAATCTTGAGAACAAGACCTCGCAAAAGTGAAGACTTACCGACACCTGCATCACCCGTTACGATCACACTCGACTTTGTCATTCGTCCAAGGATTTCGAAGATGACATCGATCTCATTCTCGAAACCGACAACAGGAGTGAGCTTTCCGCCCTTAGCTTCTGCCATCTTATCAATGCAGTACTTTTTGATCATATCACCTGAAGCACCACCGCCCATAGGCTTTGCTTCTGCTGCTGGTGTTGCTGCGAAATCTGAAACCCCGACTTTTGAGCAAATATCGCTTGCCGTCAATGGCATAGTCTTCAACTGATCGAATGTAAAGCCTACACCTGGAGTTACCAAAGCTGCAAGCACACAGACAGGAGTCACTTCTTCGAGACCGAACTTCATCTTGTAGTTCTCTGCCTCATCCATTACTGCTTGAGACTCATCGTCCAATTCCAGATCGCTCTTTGGCTTTGCAGTCTTTGGAGCCAACTGCATCTGGATGTCTGCCCACTCCTGAAGATAGTAATAATCTTGACCGAGATCTGTCTCAATAAAATTAATTAGACCGTTTTCTTTGTGCAATATTGCCTTAAAAAGATGAGCTGGAGAAACAGCTGCGCTTTTATAATCAATGGCAAAAGATTTTGCGATTCCTATGATATTCATATTTTAGATTTAATATACGCAAATATAGTAAGCATTTAGAGTATTTGGGCACTTTTTTTTGTTTTTTTTACTTTTTTGTTTTATCTAAATATATTTTTGCAGAATCTTCGTTTTTTTGACATCTCTGCCTTACATATAAACGCAAAATAATATATCGCTCCACGCATTTTGTTATATTTGCGCCTTACACTTTACAATCTTTTATATCTTACTTTTTGCTCAGACTTATCAACAAAAACGGAAGTAATCAACAATTTAGGTGTTATTCAAAGAAAGTTTTTGGAGTCTTGGAATCGCTTGCAGCACTTGACAAGATGGTGTAGCTTATCGATGCCGACCCACAGGCAAAGGCAAGGTCTATAAAAGGCCGTGTTTTCTTAGTTTTGACACAGCCTCTTCTTTTATCTGATATTACATTGATTATACGTTGCCATAGCCTTTATATTCGATGACGACCATTGTTATATCGTCACTTTGTTCTGCGCCACTAGCGTATTCCGAAACCTTGTTATAAACGAATTCGACAAAGTCCTTGGCACTGCGCACATTATGAGCGCGTGCATCGTTAAGAGCTTCGATAGCAGCATTGTCGCCGAAGAGATTCTTCTTGACATTCTCTGCTTCCGTTACGCCATCGGTATACATGAACAATGCTTCGCCCGGCTTGAACTCTGTGCGTTCCGTTACAAATGGGAATCCTTCGAATACACCCATTGCAAGATTAACCTTTGGCTTAGTGAAATAGACATTGACACCTCCGTCTTCTTTCAGTCGGCGCACGATAGGCGCATTATGACCGGCATTACAATAGTCAAGATGTCCAGTCTTCAGGTCAAGAACTCCTAAAAACATAGTGCAGAACATATTATGCTCGTTACCATCACAAATGGCTGTATTCAAACTACTAATAATCTCTGCCGGATCATCGACATGAAGTGAGATATTGCGGAAGAGCGCACGGATGACTGCCATGAAGAGAGAGGCAGGAATACCCTTACCCGACACATCACCGATACAGAAGAACAACTTCTCGTCACGGATAAAATAGTCATAGAGGTCTCCACCAACAGACTTGGCTGGCTTCTGGAAGCCATAAATATCGATTTCCCGTCTTTCAGGGAATGCAGGATAGAGTTTTGGCAACATACCAAGCTGGATGGCGCTTGCAACCTTAAGGTCACGCTCAATGCTTGCCTTTGAAGATGTAACACGTTCCAGATTCTCGGCAAACGGACGAGCGATGCGGAACATACCAATAGTCACTGCAATGAAGAGCAACAAAAGGGTACCAAGACCTATGTACAACATATTGTGGAACATCTTTCGCGGGATGGAAATGAGCTTTTCCCGCGGATAAGTAAATGTGATAGACCAACCTGTGCGTTCGATAGGACCGAAATAGACATAGGCAGCCTCAATATCATCACTTACTTCATCATCGGCATCGGCATTGTTGGTAGTTGCTCCATGAAGAAGGCTGTCGCGACCGAATTCGCCATTCATCATGCGACGAGTGATGTTAAGTACAGTTGTGTCAGAGCTTCGTTCGGCAAGTTCGACAGCATTGACACGTAGCACGAAGCTGCTATCAGGATGACAAAGGAAAACTCCTTCTCGGCTAATAGCACTCACACTACTCTCGGCTGCCGGCTTCACATCATTGAGCAGGTTCCAAAGCCACTGCAAGTCGATCTCTGTACAGAGAGCACCCATAAGTTTGCCTCGACTGTCATGAATCGGCATAGTAAAGGTAGTGAGCGGACGGTTGGTAAAGATCTTATCATGATATGGTTCATTCCACATTGTCTTGCCATCGATCGCTTTTTTATAATTATCGGCATCGGTATATAAATATCCTTCGACTTCGTTACTGATATCGTTCATGATATACTGATCGGTAGTAAGGTTGTGATAGACACGTGGAGCATAGAGACCTTTGTGTGAAGCAAAATAATCAGGAACAAACATGATACCGGCTGTAGCAATATCAGGGTTCATCTCGACAATCTTCATCAGATACTCGTAACAAGCATCGGGATTGCTTTCGATTTCAAATGTAAACAATGCAGCAGTCTGAGTAGTATGTTCGACATTCTGCAAGCGCCAATCGACGGCTTTGATGGCAGTCTCCATAGCCGATTCTGCCTCGGCAGTTGATTCCTCAACCGCAGTATTATAGGCCATTTTGAGCTCGATATAGCCACTGATACCGAATATCAGAATTACGACGCCAAGCACATAGCCTGTCATCTTGATTGCAAGATTGCCCAGTTGTTTATTTAACCATTCCATAGTATAATTATTTATCTTTTCGATAGACAAATACCGCTGTTATTATAGCCATAATTGCCAGAATCATCATGTTGAACCAAAGAGTTGGGATGTAGGCAGAACCTACTCTCTTGTATGCGCTGTAGAAAGGTGCACGACCATCGCATGTCACAGGATCGAGATAGACTTGAGCGACACGAGCCACAATGTGTCCGTCTATGATTGTGTGAGTTTTAGATGAAGAGGCATTAACCAACACATCAGAGAGTTTCTCGTTAGAGTGCGAACGACGGAATGCGCCATACACCTCATGTCCCACTCTTGCAAGCTCCCGATTCACAACCCTATCGGCATCGAGAGTCACCTTATTGCTTCGATTTCTCAATATCTGATCAGCCTTCTCCAGATATTCCTTCAATGACTCATAGCTTCCGTCTCCCTTGTATTCCTCCATATCGCAAATCTCTGCGATACGAGGCAGTTCAGTATCGATCACAAGCTTATGAACAGGCTTCACCTCCACTCCACGATTCTTTTCATCCTGCATTGTCTCAAGCTGAGACTGGAGTTCGTAGAGGAATGACATGCGGTAATACTGATCCTGATTCTGCGCCTTGTGCATTTCGAACAATGGAGCCTCGTATTCGTTCATTGAGAATGTCGAGACAGCCAAAGCTTCGTATGCCCAGCGTGAAGGTATCACCTCTCCGATAAACGGCACGTTGCCTGTTGTACTCTTTGAATTCAGGTCGCTGAAGTCAATCACAAGACCACAAAGCAGAATCTGTGGTATCAGTAGGATTGGAATTGTAATATAGATGGCCACGACCGAGCTGAGAGTCTTTGAAAGCCATAGACCTGTCAGGTTTGCCACGAAAGCTGTCATAAACAAGACGAGGATCCATATCAGATACAGGTCATTAAATCCGATCACAGCGAGTCCGACGAATACGAACAGACTTGTCTGGATCAATGACACGAATGCCTGTAGTATGATTTTCGAAGTGATGTAACTGCCATACGACAGCTGAAGGAACTTCTCTCGTTTCAGCAAAGCACGGTCTCTGATGATCTCTTCGGCAGACCCACTCATTCCGATGAATGTGCTCACGATCACTGCCATGAACATAAACGAAACAAAGTTCTTGTTATCATAGAATGAATATCCGGTTTCCGGAGCATACCTTGTGAGATACGCACAGATCAATGCGAGCAAAGGAGCCTCAAGCAGAGTAATCAACATATACTGCATGTTGGTGACCTTGGTCATCACATTTCGCTCCAACTGAATCAGGAACTGTGAAAAGACAGACGGCTTTTTTGAATCAGAATTAAGAATTGAAGAATTAGAAGCGACACCTTTATTTTCAGTTTCACTCTCAACACCATCTTTATTCTTCACACACTCGAGATACATCTCATGCCACTGTTGAGGTGTAGTCTTACGATCGCTGGAAAGCTTACCTGAGTTGTCGAGAGCTTTCTCTTCGATGATATTGAGAACGATTTCCGGATTGACATTACCGCAAGACTCGCATGTGCTTGTCTCGGCATCGGCATAGTTGGCTGCTGTCTTGAAATATGTTATTGCTTCGATAGGATTTCCGTCATACACTGGATATCCTCCACGATCGAGGAGCCACAGACGGTCAAAAGCTTTATATACATCACTCGATGGCTGATGTATATTCATAATCACAAGTTTACCCTTGTATGTCTGCTCTTTCAAAAGACCAACCACATGTTCTGTATCGGCCGAAGAAAGACCGCTTGTTGGTTCGTCAAGCATGAGAACGAGAGGTTCTCGGATAAGTTCCAATGCGATATTAAGTCGTTTGCGCTGACCGCCCGAGATGACCTTGTTGATAGGACTTCCTACCTTAAGATCTTTAGCTTTGTCGAGCCCGAGGTTGCGCAATACATCCATCACACGGTTGTCGATCTCTGCTTCACTCATATTGTCAAAGCAGAGTTTAGCTGTATAGTAAAGGTTTTGGTAAACAGTAAGTTCTTCGACAAGGAGATCGTCCTGAGGCACGAATCCGATCTTGTCTTTTACTCTGGAATCGGAAATCTTCAATCCATTGATTGTGATTTCACCTTCCTGCGGTATGAGCGTTCCATTGAGCAAGGACAGCATCGTGGTCTTTCCTGCACCGGAACCACCCATGATTGCGACCATCTCTCCGCTATGAAGCGAGAATGTGAGATCGTGCATACCATTGTCGCTGTTAGAGAATCGGAAATTGATATTCTTTCCGCAGAATTCCACATTGTTGTTGCCGATATTTTCATAGGCATGTCTCACGGCACTATAATAAACCGGAGCACCGTGTCTGTTCTTCAATACACCGCTTTCAAACCACACCTGGAATGTGCCGCTCAATACAGGGACATCGTTGAAGAGCACCTCATCCCGTCCGACATAAGAGAACAACATACGGCGTTCCTTGTCGAGCCAGAGAGTCTTGATATAACCATCATATCCAGCAAATGTCTGTTTCTTGACATGGTCGCTCTCTTTGTCGGTAACGAAATCGACAAAGTCGCTACGCATCTCAGCATCGACACCGAACTGCTCGGCTATCAATCCATACACATCATCATTGACATCCGAGTTCTCGTTTGTCGAACGGCAGAACTCCATCAGACGCAACAAGAGCAAATGCTGTTCACCGCTCTCGATGCTTCCCTTGATCTTTGTACAGACATGTGATACAATCTTCTCTTTATCGATATTGGTATCGAAGGAATAAAGATCTTCCAGATCGGTATAAAGATTGAGATAATGCTGCTTGTTACGAAGTCCAAAGTGACGGCCAAGATAGTCGGATAGCAATGTTGTACATTTATCCAACTCTCCATTGTTTCTTGCGCTGACCAGAGCGAAGAGATTCAGAAGACCAGTAAGGATGGTTTCGTTAACCATTGAGGACGTGTTTTAGATTTAGATGGTATTTTACTAAATAAGGCACACTGATTTCGCAGTATGCCTTATTATATTTAAAGGAATAAAAATTCAATTAAAGGAACAAAGCCTTGCGAGCCTCAGCGATCTGTGGCTTGAGAGTATTGAGCTGCTCACGGAGCTGATCTACAGTGATAGCGTCGATAACCTGGAGAGGCATGATTACATTGTAGATGTTCTTGAACTGAGGATCGATTTCAGCGAGCTCTGCATAAGCTTCAACGAGGCAAACCACATTGAATGTAACGTTCTCTGCATCTTCATCTGTAAAGCTGACAAGGAACTTCTCCTGATTCTGGTTCAAAATGTAAAGATTTTCAATAATACCAGAAGCAGCAGCCTGCCAGATATAACCAAGACGGCCACTTTCTTCTGCCATCTTAAATACCACTTCCTTTACATTAGCATCATTAGCGTGCTCGATAGCATACTTCTGAGAAGGATCGTTGATCTCAACGAGAAGCTTAGTAAGAGGAGCTGTATAAACATCTTCCATATCGTAAGCCTTTGCAACAACCTGATCGTCCTGGTAAACTGCACAAGCACGATATTTCATTGAGAGATTGTCGAGCTTATCAGCGAGTTCAGCTGGATTCATGAGATAGTCTGGCTTAACCATCTTCTCTTCTTCTGTGAGAGCAACAGCTCCATCTTCAGTTTTTGTGAAGATACCAAAAGGCTTAATACGAGCGAACTGCTCAGTAAGGCTATCGAGACGAACGCTCATACCCTTCATGATCTGAACTTCCTCAAAAGGCAACTGTGCTTCTTCTGCTGGAGCATCCTGAGCCTTCTTCTTACCTGTACAAGCTGCGAGCAAAAGTGCAGCGGCAGCTACGATTAAATATTTTTTCATTTTTTAAAAATTTTAAGTTTTTTAATAGCGCAAATATAATAACTATCTAATGCACTACAAAAAAATACTCGAAAAAAGTATTATTTTTTAATATATAATGTCAATTATCCCTTCGAAACTTGAATATTTGCTACAAATTAGAACAATTTTTCTAACTTTTAGCAGTAATATTTTTAGGGAGAAGCCAATTCATAAACAAAGCCCATCATTTTAGCCACAATAAACTTATCAACAAAAACGGGAGTTATCAACAATTTTGGTGTTATTCAAAGAAAGTTTTTGGAGTCTTGGATTTTGATAGATATCTTTGCATCGTTAATAAAAAGCAAAAAGAATATGGGACTTGTAATTGCTATTGCTAATCAAAAAGGAGGTGTAGGAAAGACCACGACAGCTATCAATCTGGCAGCGTCGCTCGCAGCACTTGACAAAAAAGTGCTGCTCATCGATGCCGACCCACAGGCAAATGCTACAAGCGGTCTCGGTATAAACCTCAAAACCGTTGACACGACAATTTACGATTGTCTGATAAACAATGCAACAGTAGCTGAAGCAGTACTTCCAACATGTGTTAAGAACCTCGACATCATCACTTCGCACATCGATCTTGTAGGCGCAGAGCTTGAGCTGATGAACTTCGAAAGTCGAGAATCGGTGATGCGCAAACAGATAAAGGCAATACGTAACATGTACGACTATGTGATAATCGACTGTTCGCCTTCGCTCGGTCTTATCACCATCAACTGCCTCACCGCAGCCGACTCAATCATAATCCCAGTTCAGGCAGAATATTTTGCGCTTGAAGGTATCAGCAAGCTGTTGAATACAATAAAAATCATCAAGACAAAGCTCAATCCGAAACTGCAGATTGAAGGATTCCTGCTCACTATGTATGACGCACGTCTGAGACTTGCAAACCAAATCTACGACGAGGTAAAGAGACACTTCCAAAAATTGGTATTCAATACTGTGATTCAGCGCAATATCAGATTAAGTGAAGCTCCTAGCCACGGATTGCCGGCAATGCTCTATTCACCAGATTCGAAAGGTAGTGTAAGTTACATGTACTTAGCACGAGAGATATTGGCAAAGCATCACGACTCGTTGCCGAATAATTAATAAAAACTAAAAGACGCAGGAATATTTGGATATTTCTGCGTTTTTTTGTAACTTTGCCCGCATTACAAATTACGCGCACATAACGCGAGATACAACAAGACAATGATTAAACCAAATAAAACAGGACTTGGACGAGGACTCGATGCTCTCATCTCGATGGATGACACAACGACAGATGAGCGTATCATCCCTTCTTCGATAAACGAAATAGAACTCGACGATATACACGCTAATCCTTCGCAACCTCGCCACGACTTCGACCAGCAGGCTTTGGAGGAGCTGGCTGCTTCAATTAAAAGCATCGGCATAATTCAGCCAATCACACTGAGACAGGAAGAAGACGGCAGCTACATGATTGTGGCTGGTGAACGTCGTTTCCGTGCTGCTCAGATTGCAGGATTGGAAACAGTACCGGCATACATCATCAAAGTTAGCGATGACGATGTGATGGAAATGGCATTGGTTGAGAATATCCAACGCGAAGACCTCAACGCTATCGAAGTGGCATTGGCATATCAGCAACTACAATTAAAGCAGCAATGCACCCAGGACCAGCTGGCACAGCGAGTAGGTAAGAGCAGAGCTACAGTTGCCAACTTTATGCGCCTGCTGAAACTTCCTGCTGAGGTTCAGATTGCCCTGAAGGAGAAGAAACTCAGCATGGGACATGCTCGTGCCATACTTCCTATCGAAGAGCCAGAGCAGCAAGTCAAGCTGTTCCACATCATTTCCGACCAGGACTTGAGCGTGCGCAAGGTTGAAGCTTTGGTAAAAGACTATGTCGAAGGCCGTATCCTCGACTTCGGAGACATGGAACAGGCATCTAAGCCAAACAACACAAAGAGAACCAACCCTTCTGTTTCGAACGAAATACTGCAGTCGATGCAGGAGCACCTGTCGAAGATGTTTTCGGCAAAGGTCAAGATGACCTGCAACGACAAGGGACACGGCAAGATCACTATTCCGTTCAAGACAGACGAGGAACTGCAGAACATTCTGCAATTGCTTGATTCTATAAAGTAACAGCAACCACTCCAATTGCCATAAGGCATCATAGCTGCAATTTAATGCGAAACCTATATAGACATATCACTCTCGTTTGTGTCATTCTGCTGATGTCAGCTTCTGCATCGTTTGCCCAAGAGGTGGAGCGTACAGTTGAACGACATCTGCCGGATTCTGTTGACATATTGCCAGAAGATGACTTTCTTCCTCAATATGCCGTAGATAGCGTGATGCAGGAACTCAAGATCAATGAGGATTCAATCTTTGCGCTCTATGACACTATGACACCTGAGAGATTCGATGAACGTTATTTCAGCAAGTTCAATCCTACGCCTTCCAAAGCTTTGTGGTACTCGATCCTCTTCCCTGGCGGAGGTCAGATATATAACCGCAAGTATTGGAAGCTGCCGATCATCTACGGAGGAATACTTGCCATTCTGTACGGATATAATTTCAACAACAAATATTATCAGACATACCAGAACGCATATCGCGATCTTGTGATGAATAGCCCTAACAAGAGCTATATGGATTTTCTGCCGCCGAACTATAATGTCGAGGCCAGACGAAGCTATCTGGAACAGACATTCCAACGCAAGAAGAATTTCTACCGCACAAATCGCGACTATTGTCTTGTTGGTATGATTGGCGTATATCTGGTGGCTATGGTCGATGCCTATGTCGATGCATCGCTTTATCATTTCGATGTTTCGACAGACCTTGATGCTAACAGTAAGCCTGTTTTTATGCTGTCCTGTACAGTCAATTTTTAACTATGCACAATAAAGAATGCAAAGAATACTGACCTTCATATCTATCTTCACCATAACTCTTTCTATCTCTGCTCAGGTTTCGATCAAGAAAAAAACAAAGCTGATGGAAAGAACAGAATCGTCGGAATACAAAGCAATGATAAACGCTTCCGACGAGGCTATGGTGTTCCCTGAAAGCATTATTGAAACTGCCGAAGCAGAAGATTCCATAAGAACATACAGCTGGCTTGAAAGACAACTGATTCATGCCGACCCTGATTGCATTAGCGACGAGCAGGTGGACGAAGTGCCTGATTCTATCTATATCATGCGACTTACAGCTCTGCCTACTGTCATTGACATGCCATATAATGAGCCTATCAAGAAATGTCTTGAGCTCTATGTACATCGTCGTCGTGCTATGGTAGAACGAATGGTCGGTGTAGGATATAATCACTATTTTCCTATCTTCGAGGAGGCACTTCAGAGACACGGCATGCCATCGGAACTTAAGTTCCTCGCATGTATCGAATCAGCACTCAAGCAGAATGCCTTCAGCCGTGCGAAAGCAGCAGGACTCTGGCAGTTCATGCCTGCTACAGGTATGCTCCAAGGGCTCGAAGTCAATTCAATTATTGACGAGAGATATGACCTGTACAAGTCGACCGATGCTGCATGTAAATACCTGAAACAACTCTATTCGATCTACAATGACTGGTCGTTGGCTATTGCTGCATACAATTGCGGTCCAGGTAATATCAACAAAGCAATTGCACGATCAGGTGGAAGACGCAGTTTCTGGGAGATTTACAGTTTCCTGCCTTCTGAGACAAGAACCTATGTTCCATTGTTTGTTGCAGCCACATATATCATGACATACCATTGTGAGCATAATCTTTGTGCAACAATAGGCGATCTGCCTCCTCAGTGCGATACTATCATGATACATAACATGGTGCACTTCGAACAGATTGCGAATGTTCTGGATATTCCACTTGAGGTAATAGAAAGCCTCAACCCACAATACATTGCAGATATCGTACCTGGCACAATTGAAAAACCAAAGTCGATAATGCTTCCTCAAGAAAAGAGTGTTGAGTTCATCGAACTGCAAGACTCAATCTTAGCATTCAAGGCAGACTCTCTGTTGCCTCACAATGGCGAGATTCAGGATGTTTGGATCAAAGGACGTAGAAACAGCTTTGTGCAGAGTGGCGGTAACAGCCTCTCGACAGGCAAAGGACGAAAAGGCGCAAAACCTGCTGCAACAACTGGAGGAAAAGATATACACATAGTACAGAAAGGCCAGACGCTAAGCTATATTGCCCGTCGATATGGCACTACTGTAAGCAATATAAAAGCTCTCAACGGACTAAAGAAAGACGCTATTGCTGTAGGTCAACGATTGAGAGTAAGGTAAGGGGAAAATTAACTTTATAATTTGTACGGAATGGAAGCAACACAAAAAGAACCAAAGAAAGCTATTACTCCGCAAGAGGAGTCAATGATACAGCAAGAGTTCGAGGGACTATTACTCGACTACTCCAACACCAGAAAAGGCGATAAGGCAGACCTTATCCGTAGTGTATTTGAATTTGCCAAGAAGGCGCATGGAGATGACCGTCGTAAGAACGGTGAGCCATATATCAACCATCCATTGGCTGTTGCAAGAATCGTATCGAAAGAAATCGGTATGGGTTCGACAACAATCTCGGCAGCACTTCTTCACGATGTCGTAAAAGAGACAGCTGTCACATTCGAAGAGATTGATAGCGCATTTGGTGAACGAATAGGAAATCTGGTACGAGGCCTTACAAAAATCTCTGGAGGTAATGTGCGTTTCGTTACAGAAGAGACAAGCGATGCCACACATCGTGGAGTGAAGAATCCAGAGGAACAGGCAGAGAACTTCCGTAACCTGCTGCTCACGATGTCGGAAGATGTACGCGTTGTGATCGTCAAGATTGCCGATCGTCTGCACAATATGAGGACATTGAGCGCATTGTCTCAGTTCAAGCAGAAACGTATTGCCAACGAGACTCTGTACCTCTATGCACCTCTTGCCTACCGTCTCGGGTTGTTCAAGATCAAGACTGAGCTCGAAGACCTGAGTCTCCAGTTCGAACATCCGGATGAATACCAGGAAATCAAAGACCTCATCAAGGAGAGTGAAGAGAGTCGTGAACGTCTTTTCACAACATTCTCTGCTCCTATCGTATCGATGGTCGATGGACTCGGACTGAAATACACCTTCAAATACCGCATGAAGTCCATCTATTCTATTTGGAATAAGATGCATGCCAAGCACGTCTCATTTGACGAGGTATATGACTTGTTTGCGGCTCGTATCGTTTTCACTCCACAAAGTCCAGAAACAGAAAAGCAGGATTGCTGGCGTATATACACAGCCATTACCAGCGTTTACAAGATTCATCCTGATCGTATCCGAGACTGGGTGAGTGCGCCAAAGTCCAACGGTTACGAGGCATTGCATGTAACACTGATGGGTCCTGACGGCAACTGGATTGAAGTCCAGATCAGAAGTGAGCGAATGGATGATCTCGCAGAAAAAGGTCTCGCAGCCCATTGGAAATATAAAGACGGAAACAAAGGCATCGGCAATTCAAACATCAAGGAACTCGACAAGTGGGTACGCAACATCAAGGATATTCTTGACAATCCTGAACCTAATGCACTCGACTTCCTGGATACAATCAAGCTCAACCTTCTTTCAACAGAGATATATGTGTTCACTCCTAACGGTGATTTGAAAGAGATGCCGAAGGGATCTTCTGCCCTTGACTTTGCTTTTGCCCTTCATTCAAGAATAGGCATGTGCGCCGAAGCGGCTCGCATCAACCACCAGATAGTTCCGCTCAACACAATACTCGAAAGCGGACAACAGGTAGAGATTATCTTTGGCGACGATGAGAAGATCAAGGAAGAATGGAAGGAAATCGTCTATACAACCAAAGCGCGTAGTAAGATTCAGAACTGGATCAACAAACGTCGTCGCGAGAAGGCAGAGCCAGGTCAGGCAAAACTCTCAGAATATGTAAGGAAATGCGGATATACCCTCGACAATGACATCATGGTCAATTTGCTTCACCATTATAATGCCAAGACTTGGGAAGATATCTTTATTGCAGTCGAAGAAGGAGAAATCAAGCTCGATAGTAAGCTCCGAAAAGTTCTTCGTCCAAACAACAACAACGGCATCCTCGGCTTCTTGCATATCAAGAATATCAATCCTCTTGCAAAGAAGAAGGTCAAAGAGCAAGAACCGCAAAAAACAAAAGCAGACCTCTTGCACGAGGCTCACGAGAAGAAAAAGAAGGAAGAAAGGACTAAATCATCGACAATTGAGCTTTCCGGCATCGATGGACGTGGTCTGCTTAATACAATCACTCGAGTAATCTCAGAGTCTTGCACAGCCAACATCATCAATATCCATCTTGAATGCAAAGACGGTCTCTTCAAGGGATACATCACTCTCGACACAGGCGATTTCAAGACAATAAATATCATGTGTTCGGCACTCAAGAAGATTCGTGAGATAAAGAAGGCTATAAGAATCAGCTAATACATATTGTCATTAGTAATGCTGATTAAATTTGTTTTTATTGTGCGAGCACAGTAGACTTCTATCGACAGCGCGGAGCCAATAATTATCAATTATCAATTATCAATTAATACATGCTCATAGCATTGCAAAAGAAAAAAGAGAATATTGCAGAATATCTGATATACATGTGGCAGATCGAAGACCTGCTTCGAGCTTGTAATCTTGACGAAAGCCAAGTCGAGGCACAGCTTGTAGCAAGATTCAAGCAAGTACCAGATATATCGGAAGAGACTCTTGATCAGATCAGGACATGGTATAGCGATCTGACGCAGATGATGCTCTCTGAAGGCAAACGTGAAGGTGGACATCTGCAAATCAATGACAATGTAATCATTGAACTTACAGACTTGCATCTGCGTCTGCTCAAAAACGGCAACGATGCAATATATACTGCCTGCTACTACAATACTCTACCAATGATTGTAGAGCTACGTGCCAAGGAAGGTGCCGACAAGAAAGGCGAGATAGAGACTTGCTTCACTGCCCTATACGGTATCCTTATGCTTCGTCTGCAAGGCAAGGAAATCTCAAGCGAGACAGATATCGCAATGAAACAGATTTCAAAGTTCATTGCCGTACTTGCCGAAAAATACAGGCTGTACAAGAACGGAGAACTTGAACTCGAAGAAGAATAACTATTACAGGCGCAGCAAATAATTATCAATTATGAATTATCAATTATGAATTAAAATATGTCATCATTAGCAGAAGAAATTCAGAAACGACGCACATTTGCCGTAATTGCCCATCCGGATGCCGGTAAGACATCGCTCACAGAGAAACTCCTTCTCTTCGGTGGAGCTATTCACGTAGCAGGTGCAGTAAAGAGCAACAAGATCAAGAAAACTGCAGCGTCCGACTTCATGGAGATTGAACGTCAGCGCGGTATCTCTGTTGCGACTTCGGTCATGTCGTTCGACTATGAACTCGAAGGTCAGGAATACAAGATAAACATTCTCGATACTCCAGGTCACCAGGACTTCCAGGAAGATACGTTCCGTACACTCACAGCCGTTGATTCGGTAATCATCGTGATTGACTGTGCAAAGGGTGTGGAAAGCCAGACATACAAGTTGATGGAAGTGTGCCGCATGCGCAATACTCCTGTAATCGTATTCGTAAACAAGATGGACCGCGAAGGTAAGAATCCGTTCGACCTTCTCGACGAACTTGAGAAGGAATTGAAGATCACTTGCCGTCCGATGACTTGGCCTATCAATATCGGCGAACGATTCAAGGGTGTATATAACCTTTATGAGAAATCTCTCAACCTTTACACTCCATCAAAACAGACAATCTCTGAGAGCGTAGCAATCGAGAGCCTGGATGATCCGGAACTCGATGCGCGTGTCGGAGAAAGAGATGCAGATCAGCTTCGCGAAGACGTTGAATTGCTTTCTGGTGTTTATCCAGACTTCGACAATCAGGAATATCTCGACGGAAAGCTTGCTCCAGTGTTCTTCGGTTCAGCGCTCAACAATTTCGGTGTACGCGAGTTGCTCGACTGTTTCTGTAAGATTGCTCCTACTCCACGTCCGACAACTACAGTAGAACGCATTGTGCATCCTGAGGAAGAGACATTCTCAGGCTTTGTGTTCAAGATTCATGCCAACATCGATCCTAACCATCGCAGCTGTATTGCCTTTGTCAAGATCTGTTCTGGCAAGTTCGAACGAAATGCATGGTACAAGCATATCCGTCTTGACCAGAAGATGCGCTTCTCTGCTCCTACTGCATTCATGGCAAGTAAGAAGGAGATTGTCGATGAATGTTGGCCGGGCGATATCGTAGGTCTTCCTGACAGCGGCGGCACATTCAAGATCGGTGATACCATCACATCTGGAGAGGTGCTGAACTTCCGTGGTATTCCTTCATTCTCGCCTGAACTTTTCAAGTACATCGAAAATGCAGATCCGATGAAGGCTAAGCAGCTTGCCCGTGGTATCGAACAGCTCACCAACGAGGGTGTTGCTCAGGTATTCACAAACCAGTTCAACGGTCGTAAGGTTATCGGTACTGTAGGACAGTTGCAGTTTGAAGTCATTCAGTTCCGTCTCGAACATGAATACAATGCTAAATGTCGTTGGGAGCCAATCAAGCTTTACAAGGCATGTTGGATGGAAAGTGAAGACGAAGAACAGCTGAAGGATTTCAAACGCCGTAAGATGCAGTTCATGGCAGTTGATAAAGAAGGTCGCGACGTCTTCCTCGCCGAATCCGGCTATGTTCTCTCAATGGCACAGCAGGACTTCCCAAAGATCAAGTTCCACTTTACTTCGGAATTCTAATCTGCAAATTTCACAGGATTCTATCAAAAAAGACTCCATTATATATAATAATGTATATAACCAATCATGGCGCTGACTTAATTTTGTCAGTGCCATGATTATTTTAAAATTATTTCCATCCAAAAGTAGGGCAAAATATATAGATAAGATAAGTTTCTATTTCTGTTGAGATTTTACGCTTCAGCATATTTTATAATACATTTATTCCTAAAATCTGCCAAAATAAAATATGCCTTTCTTCAATTTCTTACCTTTTTCTGCAATGGCTTTGCTTTGACAATGATATTATGCTAAAAATCACAGCAGCGAAGTCATGTAAAGAGGCAGATATACGATCCCCCCCTCTACCTTCAGATCGCCACTATGTATAACGAATGAAGTATGTAGATAGGCCTTAAACCTATCACGGAATTTACAGAGTGACGATGTGGTGTAACGTTGTGTTGATTTCACCTCAACAGGACAGATGTTATGTTTGCTAGTCACTACAGGTTTACGAACAAGAAAATCAATCTCCATACTTTCTGAAGCATCTTCTTTATCTGTATTCGTATAATAATAGAGGCGTTTTCCTGATGCAACAAGCATCTGAGCCACGAGATTCTCAACCATCATACCCTTGTTGAACTCCAGTTTGCCCAGCATCAGCTTGCGATACAGTTCCTGCATACCCTCAATCTCCTCTCCAAAAGCATGAGAGAGCAGCAAACCCGTATCATTAAGATAGAGCTTGAACTTGGCATAATCGACATTCATCTTCAGACCGATATTTGGATCTGTAGCATTGTAGCAAGGGTTGACCACACGCGCTTCGCTAAGCCAGAAAAGCGCCATCTCATAGTCGCGGGTGCGAGCACCCTTCTTCACCGAACCAATTCGGAAGCGCTTCTCTTTGCGCTGCAACTCACCCGGTATCGTATCCCAGATACGCACCACCTTCTCCGCCTGGCTATCAGCGTAATTATAGATATCCTGACGATAAAGATCAAGTATGCGTCGCTTAATAAGATCTACTCGGTCAAAATCCCGAGTATTGATATATTCAAGTACCGCCTGAGGCATGCCGCCTACAATCATATACAAGCGCAGCAGGTTCATCATCTTGCGATGCAGAGCTTGCCCTAATGGCCGCTGGTGCTCGAAACAATCTCGAACAAAGTCCATCATATCATTTTCGCCTAAAGCCCACAGGAACTCCTCAAAATCCATCGGATACATATCAATCCTGTGTTCCTCGCTCGGAATCAAGATATTCTTCGTATTCTTATGTATACTGACGAGCGATCCTGTTTCGATATAGTCGTAGGTGTGATTGGACACAAGTTCCTTGACAGCCTCACGGGCACGAGGATACTTCTGCACTTCGTCAAAGATGATCAGCGACTCGTGGGGATAGAGCTTCACACCCAGTTGCAGTGAAAGCATACGAAAGAGCATCGGTTCATCAGTCAGGTAATTGTCGAAGATCTCCTTTACCTCCTTCGACACCTTAGAGAAGTCTATCAACATGTACGAGCGATACTCGTTTCGAGCAAATTCCTCTACAATATAGCTCTTGCCGATACGCCTTGCGCCTTCTATCAAAAGTGCTTCCTGAGTGGAATACTTTTCTTTCCACTCTAGTAACTTACTATAAATCTTGCGCTTCATAATTCAATATACACCAAATCGCAATTATCAAAAGAAGGATTTTACACCAAATCGCAATTATCAAATGGAGCAAATCTACACCAAATCGCACGAGTTTGATGTTGCAAATATACATTTATTCCTAAAAACTGCCAAAATAAAATATGCCTTTCTTCAATTTCTTACCTTTTTCTGCAATGGCTATGCTTTTTCATAGTATTGAGTGACAAAATCAGTCGTCATAGTCTTGGCGACGTAGTTCTAGGTACACAAAACTATGAGCACTCAGCATCATGAGCGCCAAAACACACAATTATTCTCAATTCTGCAAGTGTACTGCGGAAAAAAGTACAAAATATCCGCAGTACATTACATTATTACTATGATTTTGCAAAAATTAGAGAGGTAAAAAGAAAATTTATAGTATATTTACACCGAGAAAAAACCTTTATTCTTATCGTATCTGTACGACGATAACAAATGTTTATCGTTGTTGATGTAGAAGAATGGCGACATCAACATTTGTAAACAGTTGTTGATGTAGAAGAATGGCGACGTCAACATTTATAAACAGATGTTGATGTGAAAGAATGGCGACATCAACATTTGTAAACAGTTGTTGATGTAGAAGAACGGTGACATCAACATTTATAAATAGTTGTTGATGTAGAAGAACGGCGATCAGAACAAGTTTTATTAAAACATAAAATATACAAACATGAAAGTTACAAAACCATATCGGCCAAGCATTTCGCTGGAAGAAGTTCTTGCATTTGACCCGACAAAGCCCGAAACGCATACCGTTTCCCGGCTTGTGAATGCAGTTGCAGAAGTTTTACATGATACAAATTACATCGAGGCAAAAGATATTGCAAATTACCTTGAAGTGGATCGCATAAAGTTGAGCGCTGCGATATCTCTTGAGATGGGAATAACCTTGATTGAACTCATCAAGAACTATCGTCTGGTGAAGGTTCGCAAGTTTGTGAATGATCATCCAGAAATGATGCTTGATGACATTGCCCGTGCTTGCGGTTATGCCTCTAACGGTTCGATGTGGCGTTTCTTCCAGCGTAAATTGGGACAAACCGCACGCGGAGAAAAGAGCAACGCCGGACCTGAACACTATAATAATATGCGTAAAAATAGCCGACGTATCTCACGACAAGCCGGCCACACAAATTAAGATTGCTTTCAAATATAAGTCTTATTTAAGTAAGCTCTACTTAAAGCCTTCCATATATGAGAAGGCTTAGAGATTTCATTTTTTCAGATATTCATCAACGCCAGAAGCGGCAACGCGACCTGAAGCGATAGCACGAACTACGAGCGAAGCACCTGTACGACAGTCTCCTGCTGCGAAGATCTTCGGATTGCTAGTCTGTCCGAGTGCGTTTGTTGCGATGTTTCCGCGCTGATCCTTCTCAAGTCCGAATGCATCGACGAACTGTGCATTTGGTTGAGTGAAGCCCATTGCAAGAAGAACGAGTTCGCATGGAATGATCTTCTTACGTCCTGTAGCTACCATGTTTGGACGACCTCCACCTTCTGGTGTAACCCATTCTACATCTTCCACCTCTGCGCCTGTGAGCTTGCCTTCAGCATCGACCACAAAACGAAGTGTATTGAGATTCCATTCACGATGGCAACCTTCCTTATGGCTTGATGTTGTCTTGAGGAGCAAACGAGGATATGCCGGCCAAGGGTTTGTAGGGTCTTCGTTCTCGAATGGCTTAGGCATCACTTCGATCTGAGTAACGCTCTTTGCGCCTTGGCGATTGCTTGTACCCACACAGTCGGAACCAGTATCACCGCCGCCAATCACGAGGACATTCTTTCCCTTTGCTGAAATGCGATCAGCTTTGGCAAATTCGACACCTGCATTAACGCGGTTCTGCTGCTGAAGGAGCTGGAGAGCGAAATATACACCCTTGACATCTCTGTTCTCGACACGCAAGTCACGAGGAGTCTCTGCACCCATACAGAGTACGATAGCGTCGAACTCTTTCTCCAAAGCTTCTGGAGTGACGTCGCCATCCTTACCCACTGTAACACCTGTCTTGAATGTGATACCCTCTTCTTCGAGCACAGCAAGACGACGATCGATGACATGCTTGTTGAGTTTGAAGTCTGGAATACCGAAACGTAGAAGACCGCCGATGCTCTCATTCTTCTCAAATACGGTCACTGTATATCCCAACTGATTGAGACGATCGGCAGCGCCAAGACCTGAAGGTCCACCACCCACTACAGCGACTTTCTTGCCAAGTCGTACTGCAGGAATGCGAGGCACAACATATCCTTCCTGATATGCACGCTCTGCTGTTGCAGCTTCATTCTCGCGCACAGTCACAGCCTGATGTTCAATAGCCTGAACACACGACTTCTCGCAAAGTGCAGGACAAACACGACCTGTGAACTCTGGGAAAGGATGAGTCTGGTTCAAAACCATATAAGCCTCTTTCCACTTTCCCTTATATACTAAATCCTGATATTCCGGCATGCGGTTACCGAGAGGACAAGCCCAATGGCAGAATGGCACGCCACAATCCATACAACGTGAAGCCTGAAGCATTCGGTCTTCGATACCGAGAGTCTGCTCTACCTCACCATAATCACGGACACGTTCTTCGAGAGGACGATATCCTGCTTCTTTTCTATCTATTGTCAGAAATGCTCTTGGATTTCCCATAATCGTATATTATTATTCTTGGTGAGTAAGATGTGCTTGTTTAGCCTCCAATTCTCTCAATCGTTTCTCCATCAATACTCGCTTGTATTCGATTGGAGTAACCTTGATGAAGTTTCCTACTTCTTCCATCCAGTTATCGAGGAGTCGCTTTGCCTTTGCAGAACCTGTAGCTGCATAATGACGCTCGATGAGATTACGAAGTTCCTTGAGGTCATAGATTTCCTCTACCAAAGTGAGCTCGACCATTTCCATATTACAGAAGTAATCGAAATTATGGTCTGGATCGTAGATATAAGCAACACCAGCCGACATACCTGCTGCGAAGTTGCGACCAACTGGACCAAGTACTGCAACGACACCACCAGTCATGTATTCACAACAGTGATCACCTGCACCTTCGATAACTGCAGTAGCACCTGAGTTACGAACAGCGAATCGTTCACCTACACGACCATTGATATAAACCTCACCGCTTGTTGCACCATAAAGCAATGTGTTACCACAAATGATATTCTCGTCGGCAGCAAAAGAAGTTCCTGTTGGAGGAATAACGCTGATCTTACCGCCTGAGAGTGCCTTTCCGAGGTAGTCGTTAGCATCACCCTGAAGCTTGAAGCTTACACCCTTTGTGAGGAATGCGCCGAATGACTGACCTGCAGAACCCTTGAATGAGATTGTGAGTGTATCAGCAGGAAGACCTTCTGCACCATATTTCTTTGCGACTTCACCAGAAAGCATTGCACCTACAGCGCGGTCGGTATTGCAGATACTATAGCTCAACTGGATAGGCATCTTGGAAGAAATAGCAGGAGCTGCGACCTTGAGGATGTTGACATCCTTTACGCTATCGATATTGTGATGCTGTGGCTTCACGCAACGGATAGCAGTCTCTTTAGCCTCTTCAGGCACATAGAGCAAACGGTCTACGCAGATCTTCTTTGTCTTTGAATTTGTATCGAAGTTGCGAGTTACGATCAAATCTGTACGACCGATAACGTCGTCCATAGATTTCATACCCATATAAGAAAGGTACTCGCGCATCTCTTCGGCAATGAACTTGAAATAGTTGATCACATACTCGCTGCGACCACGGAAACGCTCACGAAGCTTAGGATCCTGAGTAGCAACACCTACCGGACAAGTATTCATGTGGCACTTACGCATCATCACACAACCCAAGACGATGAGGGCAGCAGTTGCGAATGCATATTCCTCTGCACCGAGCAATGCCATAATCATTGCATCGCGACCTGTCTTCATCTGACCATCGGTCTGGATCTTAACCTGACCACGGAGACGGTTGATGATGAGTGTCTGCTGAGTTTCAGCCAAACCGATTTCAGGGCTCATACCTGCATGCTTTGTAGAAGATGCCGGAGATGCACCTGTACCGCCATCGGCACCTGAGATGATGATTCGGTCGGCCTTAGCCTTAGCAACACCTGCTGCAATTGTTCCGATACCACTCTCAGAAACGAGTTTTACAGAAATGTCTGCCTTTGGATTTACATTCTTGAGATCGAAGATAAGCTGAGCCAAGTCTTCGATAGAATAGATATCATGATGAGGCGGTGGTGAAACGAGTGTGATACCTGGCATAGAGTGACGAGCCTTGGCAATTACTTCGTTAACCTTGAAGCCTGGAAGCTGTCCACCTTCACCTGGCTTAGCACCCTGTGCGATCTTGATCTGAATCTCATCGGCATTCACAAGATACTCTGTTGTCACGCCGAAACGACCAGAAGCAACCTGCTTGATGGCACTACGCACATTTGGTTCGCCTTCCTTGATATAGAAACGCTCTGATGGCTCACCACCTTCACCGGTATTGCTTCGTCCACCGATAGTATTCATGGCGATTGCCAAAGCCTCGTGTGCCTCCTTTGAGATAGCACCGAAAGACATCGCACCTGTAGCAAAACGATGCATGATGCTTTCTACTGGTTCTACCTCTTCCATTGGAGTAGGAACGTCGGCCTTCTTGAATGTCATGAAGTCACGTACGAACATTGGTTCTTCGCGTTCGTTGACAACCTGAGCGAATTCCTTGTATTTCTTATAACTGCCCAAACGGGTAGCAATCTGAAGTGTCGAGATTGACTCTGGATTCCATGCGTGCTTCTCTCCGTCCTTACGATAAGCATAGCTACCATAGTTTGGAAGGATTGCATTGTTGGCTGTAACACCATAAGCCTTCTGATGTGGCTTAAGCACTTCTTCTGCGATTTCTGCGAGACCAACACCTGTGATCTTTGAATCTGCACCACCGAAGTATGCATTCATCACGTCCTGATCAAGACCTGCGACCTCGAAGATTCGAGCGCCCTTATAACTCATCAAAGTTGAGATACCCATCTTTGACATGATCTTAAGGAGACCCTTAGAGATTGCTGTGATATAGTGTTTTACAGCTGTATCATAGTCGAGAGCGATCTCATGCTGATTGATCTGATCCTGAATTGCAGAGAATGCAAGATATGGATTGATAGCCGAAGCACCGAAGCCCATGAGAAGTGCAAAGTGCATTACCTCACGTGGTTCTGCCGACTCGACGATAAGACCGATCTGACAACGCTTATGTCTTTCAATCAAATATGTATGTACTGCTGAAGTAGCAAGAAGCGATGGAACAGGAGCCATCTCTGCATTCACACCTCTATCCGAGAGAATGATGTAGTCTGCACCGCTATCTACAGCCTCTTCTGCCATCTTACACATATTCTCGACAGCTGCCTTCATTCCTTCAGCTCCATCCTTGACAGCGAAGAGCATTGGAGCCTTTACTGCACGGAAGCCCTTGTATGCAATATTACAGAGCAAGTCGAACTGCTTGTTGGTCAAAATAGGATTTGACAACTTAACCATCTTGCAGAGATCAGGATTTGGCTCAAGAAGGTTAGAGTCAATGCTACCTACATAACCATCGAGACTCATGACGAGTTTCTCGCGAATAGGGTCGATAGGAGGATTTGTAACCTGAGCGAACTGCTGACGGAAGTAAGCGAAGAGACGCTGTGGCTGATTAGAAAATGCTGCAAGCGGAGTATCATTACCCATTGACCATGTTGGTTCCTGAGCATTCTGCGCCATTGGAACAATCAGCTTGGAGATATCCTCCTGGCTGTAACCAAAGGCCTTCATTACTGTCATATGGTCATCTACCATTGTAGGTGCCTTACGACCAGAAGTGAGGTTATCGAGATAGATGCGATTCTTAGTAAGCCATTCGCCATAAGGATGTTCCTTAGCAAGTTCAGACTTAACTTCTGCATCGTATGTAATCTTACCAGTTTCGAGATCTACAAGAAGAATCTTACCTGGCTGGAGGCGACCCTTTTCTGCAATCTCACTGCCGTCGAAGCTCAATACACCAGTTTCGGAAGCCATCATAAGCATTCCGTCTTTTGTGATAAGGTAACGGCATGGACGAAGACCATTTCGGTCAAGCATACCTCCAGCATACTTACCGTCGCTGAAGAGCAATGCAGCAGGACCATCCCAAGGCTCCATCATGATTGAATGATATTCGAAGAAGTCCTTAAGATCCTGTGGAATCGGGTTCTTGTCGTTGAAAGACTCTGGAACCATCATTGCAAGAACATGAGGAATAGACATACCGCTCTCGACAAAGAATTCGAATACATTGTCGAATGAAGCAGAGTCACTCATTCCTTCCTGGACAATTGGAGTAAGGTCCTTCATACCACCGAGCTTACCCGGATCTAGCACAGTCTCGCGAGCGTGCATCCAGCTACGGTTACCTCTGATAGTATTGATTTCACCATTATGACCCAAGAAACGGAATGGCTGAGCCAAAGGCCAACGTGGTGATGTATTAGTAGAGAAACGTGAGTGTACGAGAGCAAGACCAGATGTAAACCAAGGGCTCAACAAGTCTGGATAATACTGACGCAACTGACGACTGATAAGCATACCTTTATATATTACTACGCGCGTAGACAAAGAACATACATAAAAGTCATCCTTGCTTGCGATATCACTCTGAGCAATACGGTTTTCTACACGACGACGCACAAGATAGAGCGTACGATCGAGCTCTTCCTGTGTCATGTAATGCTGCGAAGTAATAAAGAGTTGTTTGATATCCGGTTCTGCTGCACGTGACAAGACACCGAGAATATCACTATTTACAGGCACATCACGTGTAGTGATGAGGTTAAGTTCTGCCTTAGAAATCTCCTGTTTGAAGACATCTATACAGAAATACTGGTCGCTTTCATCCTTAGGAAGAAAGACCATTGCAACACCGTATCTACCCTTTTCCGGAACCGGGATACCTTGAAGGAGAATAAACTCGTGAGGAATCTGAACCATAATACCAGCACCATCGCCAGTACGTTCATCGGCACCTTCCGCTCCACGATGTTCCATGTTTTCCAACACCTGAAGACCCTTCTCCACTATCTCGTGGCTTTTGCTGCCATTGATGTTAGCAAGCAAACCTACACCACACGCATCGTGCTCGTAGGCAGGATCATACATACCTTGTTTCTTAAACATAAGACTTATATATTTTGATACCTTAATTAAATAACTCTGATAAAAATACCCAAAAGAACACTTTTGATATTGCAAATATAGACAAATCTTAACAAAAATGCCGGCAAACACTCATTTATTTAGAATATTGCCAGCATTATATTTTATTTAAAGCATTTTGTAATCTATTATTTACAATCAGCCATCATTTTGCTTTCTTTTATTCGATTCATTGCTTCAATTGTAGCTTCATGTGTCGCAAATGCTGTCAATCTGAAATATCCTTGTCCTGAAGGGCCGAATCCAACTCCTGGAGTTCCTACTACATGACACTTATCGAGCAAGAGATCGAAGAACTCCCAAGAGTCGTACGGAGTCTTGATCCACACATAAGGACTATTTACTCCACCAAAAGCATCAATACCTATCGACTCGAAGGTCTCTTTCATCAACTTAGCATTCTCGCGATAGTATTCGATGTTCTCCATAATCTGTTTCTGACCTTCTTCAGAATAAACAGCTTCGGCTGCACGCTGAACGATATAAGGAGTTCCATTGAACTTTGTCGATTGACGACGATTCCAAAGTTTATTCAATGACACTTCCTTTCCATCTTCCGTAACAGCAACCAAATCCTTTGGAACTACAGTATATCCACAACGCAATCCAGTGAATCCTGCTGTCTTTGAGAAGCTTCGGAACTCGATCGAACATTGCTTTGCTCCTTCTATCTCATATATTGAATGAGGCACATTATCTTCTGTAATAAACTTTTCGTAAGCTGCATCAAAAAGGATAATAGACTTCTCTTTCAATGCATAGTCAACCCAGACCTTAAGTTGATCTTTGGTCAATGTTGTTCCAGTCGGATTGTTCGGGAAACAAAGATAAATGACATCTACATGCTTTGTAGGAAGTTCAGGCACGAAACCGTTTTCCTTAGTACAAGGCATATAATAAATATTGTTATAACGAAGTCCATCAAATTCGCCGGCTCTTCCGCCCATCACATTTGTATCGACATAAACAGGATAAACAGGATCTGTTACGGCAACAATATTCTGAACACCGAGAATATCACCGATATTTCCACAGTCGCTCTTTGCTCCGTCACTCACAAAAATCTCATCTGCATCGATATCACAACCTAATGCCTTGAAATCCTTTTCTGCAATTACCTCTCTCAGGAATGCATATCCTTGTTCTGGTCCATATCCATGAAAACCCTCAGCCGTACCCATTTCATCTACAGCCTTGTGAAGAGCGTCGATTACAGCAGGCACAATAGGACGAGTCACATCACCGATTCCCATCCTTATGATCTTTGCCTCAGGATGAGCTTCTTGATATGCCTTTATGCGACGTGCTACCTCAACAAAAAGGTAGCTCTCGCTCACTTTAGTAAAGTTTGTATTAACGTAAGCCATTATTTGAAAGCAATTTATAATTTTTAATACTCGTGAAGGACTATTTTGTTTACAAGTCGCAAGCTATAATTTTTAACTTTTAACTTTTAATTTTTAATTAAATTTTAATAGTTCCTTCGAATACTTCGGTTGCAGGTCCAGTCATATAGACATTGTTGTCTTCAGCAGACCAAAGAAGATCAAGACTTCCGCCATTAAGATCAAGTGTAATCTGGCGATCTGTCTTTTCATTCAAGACACAAGCAACAAGTGTTGCGCAAGAGCCAGTTCCACAAGCCCAGGTTTCGCCGCTTCCTCTTTCCCACACTCTCATTCGTGCATGATTCCGATCATATATTTTCACGAATTCCGAATTTACTCTGTTTGGGAAAGCCGGATGGTTTTCGTATGCAGGTCCGATCTTTTCCAGATCAAGCGACTCGACATCTTCGACAAAATATACAGCATGAGGATTTCCCATAGAAACTTCCGTCATACGCTTCTTCTCGCCAAGAATCTCAATCTCTTTTTCCGGCTCAAAAACAGGCTGTCCCATATTCACTGTCACTTTCTCGACCTTATCGTCAGCGTCAGTAAATACTTTCAGGACCTTAACACCTGCAAGTGTCTCAAGTGTGAATTCTTTTTTCGAAGTCAAGTGATGGTCATAGACATATTTAGCAATGCAACGAGAAGCATTTCCGCACATCTGAGCTTCACTTCCGTCTGCATTGAACATCCTCATCCTGAAGTCACAAACATCGGAAGGCATGATGAGCACAAGCCCATCACTGCCTATTCCGAAATGTCGGTCACTGACCTTTATACTTAAAGCATTTGGATCTTCAACAGTCTGGTCGAAACAATTGACATAAACATAGTCATTGCCGCAACCATGCATTTTTGTGAATTTTATTTCCATTCAATATTAATTTTAAAGGGTTTTGAAAACCAAAACCCTTTTTAATCATTTATCGAATCCAAAGCAACTCACGATACTTAGGCATTGGCCAGATATTATCGTCAACGAGTTCTTCGAGTTTGTCAATAGGCTTACGGATATCGTTCAAGCTTTCAGCGATCTCGTAGTATGCCATAGCCTTATCGAATCCATCTTCAAGCTTGTTGGCAACCTTACGCTTAGCTACCATATCGTCAACCTTAGACTTGATTTCTGCATTGAAGCTTGCAATCTTCTTGATCAAAGAAATCTCGTAGCTGCTCAAAGTCTCCCATTCAGTTGGGAAGAGCGACTTCATCATTGCTACATTCTTAAGAAGCTGTGACTGATAAGATGTTGCAGCAGGAATAATATGGTTGATTGCCAAATCGCCGAGTGTACGAGCCTCAATCTGAACGAGCTTTGTATATGTCTCGAACTTAACCTCATTACGAGCCTCGAGCTCTGCCTTTGAGAATACGCCGAGCTTCTCGAACATTGCAATTGATTCAGGCTTAACATTCTGGAGGAACATCTTTGGAACGCATCTTTCAACATCCAAGCCTCTCTTAACTGCCTCAACTGGCCATTCTGCAGAATAACCGTTTCCGTCGAAACATACAGTATCGATAATCTCTGCGATGATTGGCTTGAGAGCTCTCATGAATGCAACCTTCATAGTTGCACCAGACAACATCTCATCATCAACCTTAGCCTTGAAGTCGATAAGCTGTTCTGCAACTGCTGCATTGAGAGTAGTCATTGCACCCGAACAGTTAGCCTTAGAACCTACAGCACGGAACTCGAAACGGTTGCCTGTGAACGCGAATGGTGAAGTTCGGTTACGATCTGTATTGTCGAGGAAAATAGAAGGTATTTCAACAAGACCAAGATCATAAGAATGCTTACCTGCGATTACGATATCTGTATCATCTGGCACTGTGAGAAGCTTACGCAATACCTCTGTCATTGTCTTGCCCAAGAAAGCAGAGATGATTGCAGGAGGTGCTTCGTTTGCACCAAGACGGTGTGCATTTGTTGCAGAAGCGATAGAAGCCTTGAGCAATGCGCCATGACGCTTCAATGCCATCAAAACGTTAACAAAGAATGTAACGAACTGGAGGTTACTCTGAGGATCCTTACCAGGAGCGAGAAGGATTGTTCCTGTATTTGTGCTCAAAGACCAGTTGTTGTGCTTACCAGAACCATTGATACCCTCAAATGGCTTTTCGTGAAGAAGAACACGGAATCCGTGACGACGAGCAATCTTCTTCATTACACCCATGATGAGCATATTCTGATCGACAGCAAGGTTTGTCTCGCCAAAGATTGGAGCAAACTCAAACTGGTTTGGTGCAACCTCATTGTGACGAGTCTTCATAGGAATACCGAGACGGTGACCATGAATCTCGAGGTCTGTCATGAATGCCTGAACACGAGTAGGAATCTGTCCGAAGTAGTGGTCATCCATCTGCTGGTTCTTTGCCGAAGCATGACCGAGCAATGTACGTCCGCAAGCTACGAGGTCTGGACGAGCTGCATAAAGACCATCATCTACGAGGAAGTATTCCTGCTCCCAACCCAAGTTCGACTGAACATGTGTTACGGCTGGGTCAAACATCTTACAAATAGGAAGAGCAGCATCGTTGACAGCCTTAAGAGCCTTCTTCAATGGAGCCTTATAGTCAAGAGACTCTCCTGTATATGAAATAAATACTGTAGGGATACAGAGAGTATCGTCAAGAATAAATACTGGTGAAGTTGGGTCCCATGCAGTATAACCACGTGCCTCGAAAGTTGCACGGATACCGCCGCTTGGGAATGAAGATGCATCTGGTTCCTGCTGAACAAGAGACTTGCCTTCAAACTCTTCAATCATACCACCCTTCCAGTCGTATTCCATGAAAGAGTCATGCTTCTCTGCAGTAGTCTCATTCAATGGCTGGAACCAGTGACAGCAGTGTGTTACACCATGTTCCATAGCCCACTGCTTAATACCAGCAGCAACGCCATCTGCTATATTGCGATCAAGAGGTGCACCATTATCGATGCAATTGAGCAATGCCTTCAATGTCTTCGAGTCAAGATACTTCTGCATCTTCTCGCGATTGAATACCAACTCTCCGAAATACTCCGAAGGTCTTCCCTCTGGAAGTGGATACTCGGCAGCATGCTTCTTTGTTGCCTCGTGAACTGATTCAAATCTCATTTTGTTCATACCTTAATATATTTAAATAAACAACCTTTAGTTTATAATCTTAATTTGACGGGTTTGAGAAAAACCTTACAAAATAAACACTTTGATTTTTACACGGCAAAGATATTATCATTTTTCCAATCTTCCAAATCTTTTTCAAACTTTTTTCTCCGATTTATTAATTTTATATCAATTTATGCCACCATTTGCAAGAAAATGATATCTTTTTCTTACAAATTGGCGACAATTTACAATCATAATGTAACAATAATCGGATTATGACGGATTGCTGGGAGTATCTTTTCTGTCAAATCGCTCACCTTCATTCGCAAACTCGATGTATTCATACAAGGATGACATCCCACATATTCGCTCTGAAGCACATCACTATCGATGAGCAACTGCACGATATTGTTCTTATCGTTCATCAATCCCATAACCGAAACTGAGCCAGGCATCACATCAAGATATTTGAGCATCTCTTCCGGTCCGGCAAAAGAAAGTCGTGCGGAATTGATCTGCGCTGAAAGATTCTTTGTAAGGAATTTCTTATCGCCAGGTGTCATAAGAAGATAGAACTTGGTCTTCTGTTTATTGCACAAAAAGAGATTCTTACAAATAATAGCATGTTTCGTCTTGTCTTCGTCGGCATTAGCCTTGAAAGCCTCAAGCGTTGTGCGTTCGAATGCAGCATCGATTTCTGCGCACACTTCCATTGTCATTGCCGGTTCGTGGTCAAGTCGTTCATATTCAACTCCGAGAGAATCCAAGAGATCATACACTCTTATTTCTCGTGCCTCTCTTCCACTACAGTCTTCTGGTCTTCCTTTGAATATTGTTAGCATAGTTTAATTATTTAAGATGCGCAAATATAAGCATTTTTGCACTAACGACACCAACTTGGGCATTATAAAGTAAGCAAAAAAGAGAAGAAGGGTAGCAATAGACGATTCTATCACTACCCTAGTACTAATTTATATCGAGTATCAAATCTTCTACGCGAAGCTAATTATCAATTATGAATTATCAATTATGAATTATCAGTTGTAACAAGCCTCTCCGTGTTCGTAGATATCAAGACCTTCTTCCTCAATTCGCTTTTCAACACGAAGACCGTGTGTATGCTTAATTACCAAGAAGATGATGATACCGAGAACGAATGCAAACGCTGTAACAGCAAGAGCGCCAAGTGTCTGAACCCAAACGCTGCATTCTACACCATCAACTGCAGGATTACAGAATACGCCAGTAAGAATTGTACCAAGCAAACCACCGACACCATGAACAGAAACTGCACCAACAGGATCATCGATCTTGCAAACCTTATCAAGGAAGTTTACGCTGTAACACATTGCAATCGAAACAACAAGACCAATAACAGCTGAAGCCCAGATATCAACGCAGTCGCAACCTGCTGTAATACCAACAAGACCTGCAAGCACACCGTTGCAAACCATTGAGAGCGAAGGTTTTCCATCTACAATCCAAGTATAAGCAAGAGCTGCAAGACCACCCACTGCTGCTGCCATATTGGTTGTCACAAACACATGAGCCATAGATGTTGCATTCTCAAAGCCTGTTGCAGCAACTGTCGAACAAGGATTGAATCCGAACCAACCCAGCCAAAGGATAAATACGCCCAAAGCACAGAGTGTGAGATTGTGACCAGGAATAGCCTTTGAGTTACCGTTCTTATCATATTTTCCGATACGAGGACCAAGTACAATTGCACCAGCAAGAGCCAAAACGCCACCACAAAGGTGAACAACTGTAGAACCAGCAAAATCATGGAATCCCATTTCTGCAAGCCAGCCGCCACCCCATGACCAATGTCCTTCGATTGGGTAGATAACTGCTGAAATCAGAATTGAATAGATGAAGTACATAGAGAACTTTGTACGTTCAGCCATTGCACCAGAAACGATTGTTGCTGCTGTTGCGCAGAATACTGTCTGGAAAATAAATGTTGCCTCTGCAGGAATATTACTGTCACCGCCGATAAAGAAGAAACCTTCCCATCCAATGAAATCATTGCCGGCGCCATACATGATCGAGAAACCAAGAATCCAATAAAGAACTGTACCTGTCATAAAGTCGCAGAAGTTCTTCATAAGGATGTTGGCAGTATTCTTTGCACGTGTCATTCCAGCTTCAACCAATGCGAAACCTGGCTGCATCCAGAACACCAACATTGCACCAAGCAAAACCCATAATGTATCAAGACCGTTGACAAACTCCTTAGGAGCCTCAACCATTGTAGTCATTACCTCTTCCATAATCTTTTTGTTTAAGATTGTTCAAAGTTACCGAAAGATGTTACTTCTTGTCACGAAGCACAACATCACCATGTTCGCCTGTTCTGATTGAATAACAGTCGAGCACTTCACTCACGAAGATTCGTCCATCACCCACATTTCCTGTGTGAGCAGCATCGCTCAAGACCTTAACAGTCTGATCAACAAGAAGATCTCGAAGCACAATTGTAATATGAACGCGCTCGATCATATCTGTGCTGTAAACGACTCCACGATAGATTCGTTCCTGTCGAGACTGACCGATACCATGACAATCATGATACTCAAACCAGTCGATGTCTGAAGCCAACAACGCTTCCTTGACCTCTTCGAATTTGGTCCTTCGGATAATTGCTTCAATCTTTTTCATAACATTTTACCTTAAATATTAAACACTTATAAATTATCAAAAAAACACAGTAGTCCTAAATCATAGCCAGGTATTTTTTTATTTTTGGACACAAAAATAGACACAAAAATAGACACAAAATATAGACACAAAATTTTAGAATAACGTTCTTGCAAGCAGATTAGTCAGGAACTACTGTGTTAAAGTTTTCAGAATCGGATTCCTGCGACAAAGAATGTCTTCTCTGTCTTTGGATTGAATATGATATTTGCAAAGACCGGAATCTCCCACAACTTCTTCTCAGCGCCGATTGCAATATTGGTAACCATAAAACCAGAATCTTCAATGCCTCCGAAACGATAACCCCAAGGGCATGCTCCGAGAGTTGCCGAACAATCAACATCGCCGATCTTGAATGGTGCCTTCAACTCTACGTAAGTTGAATAAGCTCTCTTGCCGGAATCCCAATGATCAGGACCTGTGAGATTTGTATTCCAAGTTGCCGAAAGTGGACCGAAATCATACGATACTGTTGCCTCAAGATTATGAGCCGACTCAGCATTGAATGTCCAGTATTGCCAATAATTCTTATTACAGAATGTATAGTCGGTCAAAGTAAACGAGAGCTTATCAGTTGGCGCATAGGTCAACAACAAGTCAAACTCTGACATGTTGGCAAACGATGACTTCTGGAAAAGTTCCGCACTAGCCCAAACTCCGAACGAAATTCCTGCCTTGTTCCAAGTCACTGTGGCAAATGGCTGTGCACTGAATCCTGCACAATCCAAACCTCGCCAGATGTAAGAACTGACCACATCAGCTCCGAAATCCAATGATACAGATTTCTCTTCTTCTTCAGCAAAAGCTGTAAATGTTGTGCCGAGCAACATTGTACTCAATACACATTTTGTTACAATACTTTTCATACACTTAACCTTTTTAAATAAACACTTTGGTCATTAAAACCAATAAAAATACCTTAAATAAACACTTTGGCGAATTAATCACCTTAATCAATAAACTTATTACACTTTGGATGGTGCAAAGATATAGTGTAGAATTCACTCTTGCAAGAAATTTTCCATAAATTTTAATTTTTCACTATCTTTTTGCTATCGTCTAAAGATTTTGTGTAGATTTTTAAAAGTATAAATTGCAAAATCAAAGAATTTAGACACAAAAGAAGCCCGAAGTAAGAGCATCGGGCTAGTTTATTGTTCCTATTTCTATATTATTTATGCGGCACAAGGAATAAGTTGGTATTCCGCACACGAAGAAATATCATCGAAGCATGTTGATTGGGCAAAATTGTTCTAGAAATTCCAATCTTAGTTTGGAGATTGGGCAAAACAGCATTGGGAAATGAAATAAAACTGGGAGGGAGATAGGAAAATAAAACGAAATCTCACATCAAAGTAGTTTGATGAAAACCTGCAGTATTTGGGTGCACAGACAAAGATGTTTGATGAAAGAACTTTTGGCTGGTAAATATAATCTACATAGTTGGATGATATATTTCTTTTCTGGTTAATATTCTAAAAATTTTTTGATGGCACAAAGCGAAGCTGGAAGGTCTGATCGACGATGTTGGAAGAAAGAAAACAAATGTGAAAAGTCACTCTGAAAAATTTCAAAGTGACTTTTAAATATAAAGTTGTGTTTATGAAAAAATTCAATTACATAAATCGATGATGATTTCTACAATAGTAAAAATTCGTTACTAAAAAACAAATTCCAAATATAAAATCTTCGATGTGGGATGTAATTTTATTTCAAAGAAACTTTGATGAGAACATCGATGGAATCATCTTTTATATATTTTGCGATGATATCTTTTCTTTTGATCACATCCATTGAAGAGATTTTTGAAGGATCAAGTTTATATAATTCTTCTTTAGTAGCGATTTTGTCGCCAATGATATAAGCAATATTGCTTTGTTTAGTAACCACCATGCGAACATCTTTGTCCTTAACTTCAAAATCCTTGACGGCTATTACGTCTACAGAGCTAACCTTCATTCCCGACAAGTCAACAGAAACATCTGCAGGAATTGATCCAGAATCTGAGGCGGCAGCTTTCTTTTCTGCAGCTTCCCCATCTAAGTTCAAACTTTTTATATAACCATTGTACGAATGCAATTTCTGATTATCTGAAGATAATGGTGATTTTGTTACAATCACATGGACGCGAACTGGTTTTACCTTAGATCGGGTAACCTGATATGAATTGACATTTTTCCCGACAAGCTGAGACCCATCGAAATCACTAATCACAACATCATCGATAACATACATGTCAACTGTATCCTGAATCTGTTCTGTTACCGACTCGATTTCTGCGCTATTAAGATAAAGCGCCAAGACTGTTGAAAGAAGAAATGAAAACATAATTATATTTATTAAATTGATTATTTACTGATATTTGCCGGCAAATAGGTAAGAGTTCCATTTGCATCATTTTTCATCATCACATAGGAAACTTCCTGTCCGTCGTCAAGAGTGAGATGGAAGAAAAGCATGTCGTCGATCATTTCAGTTTCCACATGTTTCACATGCCCGAATTCCTTCAGATTGGTCATACTATAGATAATATCGAGCATTGGAGCCGACGATTCTTCCACTTCAACAGGTTTCAGGAAAAGAACCAAAGCTATGACTGCAGCAGCAGAAATTGCAGGAATTCCCCACCTCCAGAAATTCATGCGTTTTCTAGGAGCTTTTGCGACAATACGATCAAACTCTTCAACGGCTTCGTCTGAAATCAAGACATTACTTGGCTGAGTCAAAAGAATCAGTTGAGCGATTTCCTTTTCATCGTCATCTGGAACATTGGTTGCATAATAATTGGCAAGCATCTGTTCCTCTTTGACGCATGTCTCTGCATTGAGGAACTTATCTATGAGAGACTTTCTATATTCCTTGTTATTAATCATTTTACACTTTTTTTCAAAAGATCCAACATTATCTTTCTTGCAGAAGAGATTGTACTCTTAACACTCGTTTTTGGTTTGCCTGTAATGATTGATATTTCGTCGAGCGACAAACCTCGTTGACTTCTCAACTCAATCAATTCCCGTTGCGTTTCAGTCAAATGATTCAAGAGAGATTCTTCCAGCGCATTCGCTTCCTGTGTATCAATAGAAATACTTGCACTTTCCCCACCTTCCTGTTCGACACCTTCGAGAGTTTGAATCGTTGGCTTATCCTTACGAAACTCTGCAATACACTTAGTCTTCAAAATCTTTACTGCCAAAGGTTCGGGATTCTGTATCGGGTAACCTTGATCGTAAAGCTGCCAAAGACTCAGCAAAGTATCTTGCACAATGTCCTCAGCATCGATGTCGGCGCCTGAAGACCAAACAAAACGCTTTGCCATTTTGAGCAGCTTTGTCCGTAAACCGGCTATTGTATTTTCAAATTCTTTTTGTGTCATGTTTTACTCGCTTCTATCTATAAGTAGAGAGAATGAAGAAAAAGTAAATCGAAAATAAGGGAAAAATGAATATTTGGCTTCTCTTTAAGCATTATTTAACAATATTGGACAAAAAAAGGAGATCACCCTACATGAATGCAAAGTGATCTCCAAAAAAGAAATGTGTGGTTTTGGATTGTATAATATAGGTTGAAGAAAAGACTACTGTTATTCTCCAACACACTTCCTGACGAATGCCAAGAAAAGCGGATGCGGATTCAATACTGTGCTTGAATATTCCGGATGGAACTGCGAACCGATGTAGAATGAATTGCCTGGAACTTCGACAATCTCAGCCAAACCAGATTCAGGATTCTTACCAGAACAAATCATTCCGGCAGCTTCCATCTCTTTGATGTAAGTATCATTGAGTTCGTAACGATGACGATGACGCTCTACGATATTATCCTTGCCATAAATCTCGTGAGCCAAAGTATCTTTCCTGAGGTCACACTTATAACCGCCAAGTCGCATTGTATTACCGAGATAGACAAGATTCTTCTGTTCTTCCATCATATCGATAACAGGATGCTGTGTCTCTTTATCGAATTCTGTACTATTGGCATCTTTATAACCCAAGACGTTGCGGGCAAACTCGATTGCCATAATCTGCATACCGAGACAAATGCCGAGTGTTGTGAGATTATTCTCACGACAATAACGAGCAGCGATGATCTTGCCTTCGATGCCTCGATCGCCGAAACCTGGACAGATGATGTAACCATCCATTCCCTTAAGCATCTCGCCTACATTTTCTTCGGTTATCTTTTCGGCATCAATGAAATGGCACTTTGACTTACGCTTGAAATATGCACTTGCGATGAGCATACTTTCCGTGATACTCTTGTAAGCATCCTGAAGGTTATACTTGCCGATGAATCCGATATGAAGTTCCTCTTCGGCAGCAGTTCTGAAATCGACGAAACGACGCCAATCGTCATACTGGCTGATTGTAGGATAGTTGTGGACATTCTCATATCCGCTAAGTTTGAGGATTACCTGATCAAGACCTTCTTCGTGCATCTTGAGCGGAAGAGCATAGATTGAAGGAACATCCGGACTATGAAGCACGAATTCAGGACGCACATTACAGAAGCTTGCAACCTTTCTGCGCAAACCTTCAGAGAGTTCTTTCTCGGCACGCAAAACAATACAATCAGGCTGAATACCATAGCTCTGCAAAGTCTTGACACTATGCTGAGTCGGCTTTGTCTTCAATTCGCCTGCTGCTGCAATATAAGGCACATAAGCAAGGTGAACAACAATGGCATCGTCGCCCAATTCCCATTTCAACTGACGAATTGCCTCAAGGAATGGAAGACCTTCAATATCGCCGACAGTTCCACCAATCTCTGTTATCACGAAATCCCCATTTCCACCAGCTAGCATACATTCCTTAATCTGGTTGGTGATATGAGGAACAACCTGAACAGTCTTTCCGCCATATTCGCCACGACGTTCCTTATCAATCACATCCCGATAGATACGACCCGTTGTATAACTATTATTGCGGGTTGTCTGAATGCCTGTAAATCGTTCGTAATGTCCTAAGTCCAAGTCACATTCGTAACCATCGATAGTAACATAGCATTCGCCATGTTCGTTTGGATTCAATGTTCCTGGATCGACATTGATATAAGGATCGAACTTCTGAATATTGACCTTGAATCCTCTATTAATCAACAATCGGCCAAGAGTCGAGGCAATCACACCTTTTCCAAGCGAAGAAGCAACACCTCCTGTGACGAAAATATATTTTGTGCTCATAGTTTTAATTCATAATTCATAATTGATAATTGATAATTGGCTTCGCGCTGACAACGAAACAATTACAAGTATCTATTTTATAAAATTACATATAATCAATTACTTGTCCATAAAATTCACGAAGGCTCTATTCAACATTCGATGACCTCCGACTGTAGGATAATTACCTGTGAAATACCAATCGCCGGAATTATTCGGACAAGATTCCTTCAATCCCTGAACGGTTTGGAAGATTATCTCGACATCGGTCTTAACTTCCGATGGCTTAAGAAGTTCTGCAATCTTTTTAGAGACTTCCTGATCTGTGAACTGCGAATAGATCTGCTTCACGTAATTCTCAGAGTTCTCGTCGATTCCTTCCGCCAGCTGTTTCTTAACCTTCTCATACACATCCTCAACAATATAGGACATATTCCGATCCTTAAGCAAAGCGATTGCTGCCTTGAAGGCAATGAACTGCTCGACGCTCGACATATCGATACCATAATAATCCGGATAACGAATCTGAGGCGCAGCTGAAACGATGATAATCTTCTTAGGATGCAAACGATTGAGGATCTTGATGATACTCTGCTTGAGAGTTGTGCCTCGCACGATGCTGTCATCGATCACAACAAGATTATCGACGAAGGGAACAAGACTACCATAAGTGATATCATAGACGTGTGCCGCAAGATCGTTACGACTGTTTCCTTCGGCAATGAAAGTACGAAGCTTGATATCCTTAATCGCAACCTTCTCGCTTCTCACACGCTTCGAAAGTATCTTGTGAAGCTCTTCAGGACTTGGATTATGTCCTAACGCCTCAATTTCCTGAGCTTTCTGTTGATTCAAATAGTTATCGAGACCTTCAAGAAGACCATAGAATGCAACTTCTGCAGTATTTGGAATATATGAGAAAACAGTATGTTCGAGATCGAAATTGATAGCAGGAAGAATCTGATCGACAAGCTTTCTGCCCATCTCCTTTCGTTCCTGATAGATATCCTTGTCACTGCCTCGGCTGAAATAGATTCGCTCAAACGAACAAGCACTATTCTGTTTCGGATCGTTGATCTGTTCGAGATGGATCTCGCCATTCTTATGAGTCATAAGTGCCTGACCTGGTTGTAATTCGCGGATATCTTCGGCGTGAACGTTCAATACAGTTTGGATAACAGGTCGTTCGGAAGCGAGAACCACAATCTCATCATCCTTATACCAGAATGCAGGACGGATTCCCCAAGGATCGCGCACAGCAAAAGTTTCCCCACTTCCTGTTATTCCACACATCACATATCCGCCATCCCAGATCTTTGTCGATGATCGAAGCACATTTGCGATATTGACTTTATCTTCGATAGCATGAGTCAGATCCAAGCCTTCCAATCCTTGAGCCGAACATTCATTATACACTCTCTCGACTTCACGATCGAGACGATGTCCGACCTGTTCGAGAATGATATGAGTATCGGCATATTTACGAGGATGCTGGCCATTGACCACAATACTTTGGAAGATCTCATCGACATTGGTCATGTTGAAGTTACCGCAAAGCGCCAAGTTCTTTACACGCCAGTTGTTACGACGAAGGAAAGGATGGATGAAATCAAGTCCGCTTCTACCTGTAGTCGAATAACGGAGATGTCCCATATATACCTCGCATGCCCTCAAATCTCCATCTGGAGAATCCGAATCGTCTGTATAATTATGGGAATGAATCTTATTGAAGACTTCTGTTATTGCAGAAGTTCCAGCAGCTCTCTCGCGGAACATATATTCGTCACCAGGAGAAGCATTGAGTTTGACACAAGCTATACCAGCACCTTCCTGTCCACGATTATGCTGTTTTTCCATGAGCAAGTACAGCTTGTTAAGGCCGTACTGCTCAGTTCCGTATTTATCTTTATAATATTGGAGTGGCTTGAGCAATCGGATCATTGCAACGCCACATTCATGTTTAAGCGTTTCCATAATCAATATGCCTGCTCATGAACACCACCAACTGCACGGCCTGATGGGTCGTTCATGTTTTTCCAAGCTTCGTCCCATTCGAGGGCAATAGCAGTACTACAAGCGACAGATGCCTCATGAGGAACTGTGCGAGCAGCCGTATTGCTTGGGAAATGCTGTTCGAATATCGAACGATAGTAATACTCTTCTTTGTTCATTGGAGTATTAACAGGGAAACGGTCAGCAGCTTCTTCCATCATCTGGTCTGTCACGCGCTCAGAAGTAATCTTCTTCAAAGTATCAATCCAGCTATAACCAACACCGTCGCTGAACTGTTCCTTCTGACGCCATGCAATTTCCTGAGGAATAATATCTTCGAATGCCTTTCTTACAACCCACTTCTCCATTCTGCCGCCAGCAAGCTTTCCAGGAATCTTGTCTGCAGGATTGAGTCGCATCGCAACATCCATAAACTCTTTGTCAAGGAATGGAACACGACCTTCTACGCCCCAAGCCGAAAGCGCCTTGTTTGCGCGCAAACAATCGTAAAGATAGAGTTTTGAAAGCTTTCGGACTGTCTCCTTGTGGAACTCTTCTGCTGAAGGAGCTTTGTGGAAATAAAGATATCCACCGAAAATCTCGTCAGCACCTTCACCAGAAAGTACCATCTTGATACCCATAGACTTGATGACACGGGCAAGAAGATACATTGGAGTTGACGCACGAACTGTAGTCACATCGTATGTCTCAAGATAATAGATGACATCGCGCACGGCATCAAGACCTTCCTGAACTGTATAGTTGATCTCATGATGTTTTGTTCCAATAAAATCTGCAACTTTCTTTGCAGCAATCAGGTCTGGCGCACCTTTCAAACCAACGGCAAAAGAATGAAGTCTTGGACTCCAGCCGATTGCGTCGTGATTCTCAACTTTCTTCTTGTTCAAGATCTGAGCAAGGGCAGAAATTACGCTTGAATCCAAACCGCCTGAAAGAAGAACACCATAAGGAACATCGGCCATAAGCTGACGATCGACTGCCTGAGTAAGAGCATCGCGCAATTCTTCAATGCTTGTCTTATTGTCCTTGACATTCTCAAAGTCCATCCAATCACGCTGATACCATGTCTGAAGTTGATTTCCTTCTGGGCTATAGATATATTGACCTGGAGGGAAACAACGGATAATAGAGCAGTAACCTTCGAGCGACTTCAATTCAGAAGCCACATAAAGATGGTGTGCACTGTCAAATCCATAATATAGAGGAATAACGCCAATATGGTCGCGAGCAATAAGATAAATATCCTTTTCGATGTCATAGAGAGCAAAAGCATAGATACCATTGAGCTTGTCAATGAAGTTCACGCCATACTTCTGATAGAGTGCAAGGATAACTTCACAGTCGGAACCTGTCTGAAATTCATATTCATCTTTCAGCTCTTCGCGGAACTGCTTGTGATTGTAAATTTCGCCATTGACAGCAAGCACGTGCGTGCGTTCCTTATTATATAATGGCTGACCACCAGATTCAGGGTCAACGATAGAAAGACGTTCGTGACAAAGAATCGCTTTTTCACCTGAGTAGATTCCGCTCCAATCCGGTCCACGATGTCTGATTCTTTTCGACATTTGCAACATCTGCGGACGGAGTTCCGCACTCTCTCCCTGCTTGAGGTTGAATACACCTACAATACCACACATACCTTTTTCTTTTTTATAAATTACTTTGGTTTTATTTTGATGGCACAAATATAATAATAATTTAGACAATTTAAAACAAAAAGTGCAAGAAAAATATCATTATCTTGCACTTTTATTTATTTTACCTTCTTTTTTGCTATTATATCAAGCAAATATTTGGCATATATCCAAATTAATCAAAGATTAATATTCATCCCACGCCTTGATTGCGATATCGTCAACACTCATTGTAGTGAAAGCATTGATGAATGCCGAAGCAAGACGATCATTGGTAAGCAATGGCACATTGAAGTCGATAGCAGCACGACGAACCTTGTAACCGTTGGTCAACTCACCTGAAGTGAGGTTCTTTGGAATATTGACAACCATATCAATCTTCTTATCGCGAATCAGATCAAGTGCCTGAGGCTGACCTTCCTCACTTGGCCAGAAGACGATCTGGCAAGGAATATCATTCTCCATAAGATAGCGATATGTACCTGCTGTTGCGTAGATCTTATATCCCTTATCAACCAACTGCTTGCAAGGCTTGAGCAATGAAGCCTTCTGCTTAGCATTACCAGAAGAGATCAAGATGCTCTTCTCCGGAATACGAAGTCCGACAGAAAGCATAGACTTGAGGATTGCACAGTTGGTATCGTCACCAAGACATCCGACCTCACCTGTTGACGACATATCGACACCAAGAACAGGATCGGCTTTCTGCAAACGGCTGAATGAGAACTGTGATGCCTTGATACCTACATAGTCAAGATCGAACTCATTCTTTGTCGGACGTTCATAAGGCACACCCATCATAATCTTTGAAGCAAGTTCGATGAGATTGAGCTTAAGAACCTTACTTACGAATGGGAACGAACGAGAAGCACGGAGGTTGCATTCGATTACCATGATATCGTTGTCACGAGCCATGAACTGAATGTTGAACGGACCACTGATATGTAATTCTGCAGCAATCTTCTTAGCAACCTTCTTGATTCGACGCATTGTCTCTACATAGAGCTTCTGTGGAGGGAACTGGATTGTAGCGTCACCTGAGTGAACACCAGCGAACTCAACGTGCTCCGAAATAGCATAAGCAACAATCTCGCCCTTGTCTGCAACAGCATCCATCTCAATTTCCTTTGCGCCTTCGATGAAACGCGAGATAACCACAGGATGCTTCTGAGATACGTTGGCTGCCATCTGGAGGAATCTTACCAACTCGCTCTGGTTCGAACAAACATTCATTGCTGCACCAGAAAGTACATACGAAGGACGAACCAACACAGGGAAGCCGACCTGATCGATGAACGCATTGACATCGTCCATGTTTGTCAACTCCTTCCAAGCTGGCTGAACAACACCGATTCGGTCACACATAGAAGAGAACTTCTGACGATCCTCTGCGTTGTCGATATATTTTGCCTGAGTACCGAGAATTGGCACCTTCTGTTCGTCGAGACGCATTGCGAGGTTATTTGGAATCTGTCCACCTACAGAGAGAATTACGCCATGAGGCTGTTCCAAATCAATGATATCCATTGTGCGCTCGAATGTCAACTCGTCGAAGTAGAGTCGGTCGCACATATCATAGTCGGTCGAAACTGTCTCAGGATTGTAGTTGATCATCACAGAGCGATAACCCTGATTGCGAGCTGTCTGAAGTGCATTGACCGAACACCAGTCAAACTCAACCGAACTACCGATACGATAAGCGCCGGAACCGAGTACGATCACTGCCTGCGAAGAGATGTCATCTGCCTTTGGCTCTGCGAATTCGATATCGTGATACTCGCCATTGTATGTAAGATACAGGTAGTTTGTCTGCGCTGGGAATTCGCCTGCAAGAGTATCGATCTGCTTAACCACAGGAAGAACACCGAGTTCCTTACGGCGATTACGCACATTGATGATTTCCTCTTCGGCTTCCTCTACCATTGCGCTCTTAAGAAGTGCACGACCAATCTGGAAGTCACTGAATCCCTTCTTCTTTGCAAGGAGAAGCAACTCACGAGGCACATCTTTAATATTATTATATTGCTGGAGTTCTTCATCTACCTCAACAATACTCTTGAGTTTCTGGAGGAACCACTTGTCAATCTTTGTGAGATCGTGAATCTGATCGACAGTATAACCAGCCTTCATTGCCTTAGAAATCACAAAGACACGCTTATCGGTCGGTTCACGGAGAGCCTTATCAATATCATCGACCTTAAGAATCTTATTCTCAAGGAATCCGTGCATACCTTGTCCGATCATGCGAAGGCCCTTCTGAATTGCCTCTTCGAATGTACGTCCGATTGCCATAACCTCACCGACCGACTTCATGCTCGAACCAAGTTCACGATCAACGCCCTGGAACTTTCCGAGGTCCCAACGAGGAATCTTACATACGATATAGTCGAGTGCAGGCTCGAAGAATGCGCTTGTAGTCTTTGTTACAGAATTCTTCAATTCAAAGAGACCGTAGCCGAGACCAAGTTTTGCAGCAACGAATGCAAGAGGATAACCTGTTGCCTTTGATGCGAGAGCTGAAGAACGAGAAAGACGTGCATTCACCTCGATTACGCGATAATCCTCACTATTTGGGTCGTAGGCATACTGAACATTACATTCACCGACAATTCCAATATGACGGATAATCTTGATAGAAAGTTCACGGAGCTTGTGATAATCACGATTGCTCAATGTCTGAGAAGGAGCAACGACGATCGACTCACCTGTATGGATTCCGAGCGGATCGAAGTTCTCCATGTTACAAACTGTGATACAGTTGTCATACTTATCGCGAACAACCTCATACTCCACTTCCTTCCAGCCCTTGAGAGATTTCTCAACAAGAATCTGCGGAGAGAAAGAGAGTGCCTTATTACCAATTGTCTCAAGTTGTTCCTCATTGTCGCAGAAACCCGAACCAAGACCACCGAGAGCATAAGCCGCACGGATGATTACAGGATAACCGAGATCCTGTGCAGCTTTCTTAGCCTCATCTAGAGTATTACATGCATGACTCTTGATTGTATTGACATCGATCTCGTCAAGCTTCTCGACAAAGAGTTCACGGTCTTCAGTATCCATAATTGCCTGAACTGGAGTACCAAGCACCTGAACATTATATTTCTCAAGAACGCCACTCTGATAGAGAGCGACGCCACAGTTGAGGGCAGTCTGTCCACCGAAGCTCAACAGGATTCCGTCCGGGCGTTCCTTTGCAATTACTTTCTCAACGAAGAATGGAGTAACAGGAAGGAAATACACTCTATCGGCAACTCCTTCAGATGTCTGTACGGTTGCGATATTCGGATTGATGAGAACACTTTGTATTCCTTCTTCCTTCAATGCCTTCAATGCCTGAGAACCAGAGTAGTCAAACTCACCTGCTTCACCGATCTTCAAAGCTCCACTTCCAAGGAGCAATACTTTCTTTATCTTATCGTTAATCATAATTGCTGCGTATTAAAGAAGTGAAACGAACTGACCGAAGATAAACTCAGTATCAGTAGGTCCAGAAGATGCTTCCGGATGGAACTGTGCAGAGAACCAAGGCTTAGACTTGTGACGGATACCTTCATTTGATCCATCATTCATATTAATGAAGAGAGGTTCCCATCCTTCTGGGATTGTCTCGTTATCTACAGCGAAACCGTGATTCTGCGAAGTGATAAAGCACTGATTTGTTGGCTGACCATCTTTATAAAGCTGAACTGGCTGATTATGTCCACGATGTCCATATTTCAACTTGGAAACCTTTGCGCCAGCTGCAAGTGAGAGGATCTGGTTACCCATGCAGATTCCATAGATTGGTTTTTCTGTTGACATGAACTGTCGGACATGCTCAACTGTAGCGCCACAAAGATTTGGATCGCCAGGACCGTTTGAAATAAAGAGACCATCGAAATAGTCCAATCCCTTTGCACCATTGTCCAAAGTTCCGCAGAAGTCATAATCCCAAGGTACAACAGTTACCTCAACATCATAACGGAGCAAGCAACGGATAATGTTCTGCTTAACGCCCATATCTACAAGACAGACCTTCTTCTTTCCTTCGCCATAATGCTCAACTTCCTTAGTCGATACAATGGCTACCTGATTAACGAGGTTTGGATCTTCGAATTCGATATCGTCACCGCCATCAAAAACAATCTTGCCCTTCATAGAGCCTTTTTCACGAAGCACCTTGGTAAGCTCGCGGGTATCGATTCCCTCAATTCCCACAATCTGCTCCTCCTTCAACCAATCAGAGAGAGAGCGGCTTGCGTTCCAGTGGCTGTACTCCTTTGAATAGTCACTTACGACAAGAGCACGAACATGGATCTTGTCTGACTCATAAAAAGAAGAAAGCCCGTTAGCATCATCAGATGCCGCCGGGACTCCATAATTGCCAACAAGAGGAAAAGTGATAACAAGAATCTGACCACTGTAAGAAGGGTCAGTGAGACTCTCAGGATAACCCATCATGGCAGTATTGAAAACTACCTCTCCATTGACGGGCTTCTCATAACCAAAACTGTAGCCACGAAAGATGTGTCCATCATCGAGGACTAACGATACAGCTTTTTCCTTCAACATTTTTTACCTTAATTAATAATCAGATCATTCGTCTGATATACAATCCTTAAAAATTTTTCACAAAGTTATAAAAAAAATAAGACTAAACCAATAATCAAGAATAAAAATTAATATTCTGTCATTTGTTTAGCCTTACTTCTACATTTTGTAATATTTTGCTATCATTTATAACATTTATCAAACTATTGTGCGTTTTCCTTATTCACAACAGGATTACTATACATCGTAATGAGTTTATCCCAAAGGAAACTCTCATCCTTATTAGGAATATCGATCTTTGCGAGCTGTCCATTCAGATACTCCATCACCTTCGCCTTTTCCTCAGCAGTATATTCCGATGCATATTTCTCACATTCGTACTTGAGATCATACGCAACATAGTTGATTGGATAGAGCACATAGCTGGAATGGATAATCTTATCGACAAGTTTGCAGACGCAGTTAACCTGGGCATTACGATCGTCGATCCAAGGATAAGTATCGAAAATAGGATTGAGCTGATCGCCAAAGACAACAGCCACACGGCCCTTGATTCCAACAAGGCCAGTCTTCATGCTTATTACGTCATCCTGCTTAGACTTCTTCCACTCCGGATTATCGCGCTTCAACTGGAACTCTGCAGCCTTAAGGAAATCGCAAGGATCGTATTCGTAAATCAGAGTTGCAGGTTGTACATTGAGCTGACGTATATTCTGGATAATGTCACGAGTACCACCGCCGAGAGCAAGCATCTTGATAACAGAAGGCTGAGTATCATCCTTGCTATCCTTGCTTCGACCTTCACGCTGAGCAATCCAAACAGGAGTCTTTTTCTCATTAATAGTATAATGTATATAAGCCGAAAGACGCTTTGAGATGTCAAGCATCTGACGTACCGGAACATTTCTCTTTACGACAAAGCACTTGTTCAGACGAACCAGTTCCTCAATCCAGTCGTAAGCGAAAAGATTATCACCGATAGCGACTTCTGCTGTTTTGAGATTGTTCTGTTTCAATGCTGCACAGACAATAGATGGGTCGAAAACAATGTCGCGGTGATTGGTAATGAAAAGAGATGCCTTTTCTTTATCAACCTTTTCTGCGCCATAAACCTCGAACGAAGAAGATGTCTTCTTGATCATCCCAAAAACAAACTGCCCCACCACAGCCGACTGGAAACCGTCAATGGTAGTAATCTGCTTGATTTGTGCGCGCAACTGTGCCATATCAATATCTGGGAACGCGCCCTTTACAAATGCTTCAATCTCTGGACGATCTACCAATGTCCATAGTTTTTCCGGTATCTCCGAGTCATTATAACAACGGATCTCATCAAAGTCATAAGTCTGTTCCATAGTAATTTTATTTAGCATTTATTACATCATCCATCACATCACTGATATCGAGACCTGCAGCACGAACCTCCTGCGGAATGAAACTTGTTGCAGTCATACCCGGAGTTGTATTAACTTCGAGCAAGTGAGGTACACCATCGATGATAATGTAGTCAACTCGAATGATACCCTTTGCATCGATATAGCGATAAATCTTTTTTGTTGTCTCTTGAACCTGCTTTGTCATTTCGTCGGAAAGACGAGCAGGTGTGATCTCTTCGACAGCACCGTTATACTTTGCATCATAGTCGAAGAACTCAACCTTTGGCACGACTTCGGTAATAGGCAATGCGCGAAGACCATCACGCGAAATATAGCAACCGCAAGTGATTTCAGTTCCCTGCATGAACGACTCGATTATCACTTCCTGAGTTGCTTCACCGAATGCTTCGGCAATAGCTGGCTGGAGTTCGTCGGCTGTCTTGATCTTAAATGTCGCGAAGCTTGAACCTCCACCGTTTGGCTTAACAAACATCGGAAGACCCAATTGAGCGACGGCTTCTTCGGTAGCCACACTATCACCCTTGCGCAGAAGAATACTCTTTGCTACAGGAATACCCAATGTCGAGAGGTATTTGTTACAGGTATATTTGCTGCATGTGAGGGCGGCTGCCAAAACACCGCAACAGCTATATGGCATCTTGATAAGATCGAAATATCCTTGAAGAATACCATTTTCTCCCGGTGTGCCATGTATGATGATATAGGCAAAATCGAAAGTGATCTTTTCTCCATCTTTCGTAACCGAGAAGTCATTCCGGTCAACAATCCAAGACTGAGACATGTCGTAGTTGGTACCGTCATACTGTACCATCTTCCAATCCGTGCCTTTAATCACGATGATATATGTATCATATTTGTCGTGGTTCATGAAGCTCCAGATGCCCTGAGCACTTCTAAGCGACACTGAATGTTCGCTGCTGTCTCCACCTGCGACAATTGCAATTCTCTTTTTCATATATTCAGTAAAAAAACTTTATCTGTTTGAAATATACTCTCTCCAAAGACCGAATAGATCGACCATGTCCTGCGGTATAGGTGACGTGAAATCCATTTCTTCACCCGTACGAGGATGTTTGAATCCTAAGGTCTGTGCATGCAAAGCCTGACGCGGACAGGTATTGAAGCACTTATGCACGAACTGCGTATATTGTGCGAATGTCGTACCTTTCAATATCTGGTTGCCACCGTAACGTGAATCATTGAACAAAATGTGACCGATATGCTTCATGTGAACACGTATCTGATGAGTTCTTCCTGTCTCAAGCACACACTGAACGACAGTGACATAGCCAAGTCTTTCAATCACTTTATAGTGAGTAACGGCATGTTTACCCTGTTCTCCATCAGGGAAGACGGTCATCTGAAGACGGTCCTTTGGACTTCTTCCAATATTACCTTCGATACGACCATCATTCTCATCAATATGCCCCCAAACTAGAGCCACATACTGACGACGGGTAGTTTTATGGAAGAACTGCATCGCAAGCTTTGTGCGTGCATCTTCATTTTTGGCAACCACTAGCAATCCCGATGTTTCCTTATCTATTCTATGCACTAATCCTAGACGAGGATCTGTCATTGCCTGCATTTTCGGATCGTCCTTGAAATGATAAGCGAGAGCATTGACCAGAGTTCCATGATAGTTGCCGCAACCTGGATGTACGACCAAACCTGCAGGTTTATTTACAACCAGCAAATCGTCATCTTCATAAACAATGTCGAGAGGTATATCTTCCGGCAAAATCTCAAGGACGTGTCGTGGACGATCCATCATCACACACACGACATCTCCAGGTTTTACCTTGTAGCTGCTCTTTTCCGGTTTTCCGTTGACATGGATCCAACCTTCATCGGCAGCTTTCTGGACTCTGTTGCGAGAAGTACCATTTATTCGGTCTGTGAGAAATTTATCGACGCGAACCTGTCCCTGCCCACCTGTCGCCACGAAGCGGAAATGCTCGTAGAGACCATCTGCAGTAGGTTCTCCCTCTCCTTCATTCTTTACATCTGAAGGCGTAAAAGAGAAAAGCTCTTCGTCGTCGAGTTCCTCAACCTCGTTCTGTATTTCCTCGTCAAGCTCCTTCATTATTCAAAGAATGCTTCTTCTGTTCCATCGTTGACCGCTTCGATTTCGGTGCTCACGCTCGTGCTACCTACGACCAAAGTCACATTTGTATGATATGGAAGACTTTCGCCTGGCAATATGACAGTATCACCGACCTTAACCCTCAAGACAAGATCATCGAATTCGTATGCAGCTTCCTCTACCTTGGAAACGATAAAACCGGCTTCACGAAGAATACTTTTCGCCTGACGGCTTGAGAAGTCTGCAACCTCAGGCATGCTAATCATCCTGACACTTTTTGCATTAATGGTGAGATATACGATTCGACCTTTCTTTACCGGCAATCCTGCTTCAGGCAATTGCTCTATTACAGAACCAGGAGTAGCATCCGCGTATAGAGAATCAATTACCATTGGGACAAGTCCTGCCCTTTCCAGCGAATAGATAGCCTCGTCATCAATCAAGCCTTTTACCTCCGGCACGATTATCGATTCATTATGGTGTGTGTAGCTGTCCAGCCATGCATTGATACCAACAATCATGAGAACAACGACCACTATCATGATCAGAATATTAACTCCTAGTATTTTAAAAAATCGCTTCATATCTTACCATACCTTATTATATGTCACGCGCAAAGTTAGAAAAATAGATATACAATTCCAAATTTTGCATAAAAAAGTTGCCCTACGAGATGATTCGCAGGGCAAGTTTATATATTTTATATCCAATTAATCGGTTCTATTCCATGACTTACCAGATATTGATTGGCTTTCATAAAATGGCCACATCCGTCAAAACCACGATAGACAGAGAGAGGAGATGGGTGCGAACTCTGCAGTACAAGATGCTTGCTTCGGTCTATCATCCGTCCTTTTGCCTGTGCGTAACTACCCCAAAGCATAAACACTATTCCTTCACGCTGATCACTTAATGCTTTGATGACAGCATCGGTAAAAGTTTCCCAACCTTTTCCCTGATGCGATCCCGCCATACCAGCCTGTACCGTCAGCGTCGCATTCAGCAACAGCACTCCCTGGTCTGCCCAACGAGTGAGGTTTCCGTTTCGCATATCGATAGTTACACCATACTCCTTCTGTAGTTCCTTGTAAATATTGACAAGCGAAGGTGGTGGTTGAATTCCGTCTTGGACAGAGAAGCATAATCCGTGAGCCTGATTTGGTCCATGATACGGATCCTGTCCCAAGATTACAACTTTCACCTTATCAAATGGAGTTCTATTGAACGCTTCAAAAATCATACTACCTGCAGGATAGACCACAGACAACTGGTATGCACGCCTAACAAACGAAGTGAGCATTTCGAAATACACGCTGTCAAACTGCGGCTGAAGCACCTTACGCCAACTTTCCTCAATCTTTACTTGCATTTTTTATATTTTATTTTGTCAGATTGTCAAAAATTCTTATCTTTGCGGCTTGAAAGACAAAAGCCCTACGAAACAATACGGCAGCTTGCTTTCTCGGCCTCATAGTTCAATGGATAGAATAAAGGATTCCGGTTCCTTCGATTACGGTTCGACTCCGTATGAGGTCACCATTTATAAAAAAACAAGCACACATCATCACGACGGTTGCTTGCTACATTACCTTAAATCTAATACCATGAAAAACACGATGCAAAGATATCCGCTTTTCTGACAATCTCCAAATTTTAATATAAACATCATTAATATTCTGTTACTAATCAATTCTTTTGTATTATATTAGCAAACCGAATATTACATTTTTACATCCGTTATTTTTGGTTGTTCGAAATTAAATTGCTATCTTTGCGCGATTTTATAATCCAACCACAATAAACTAATTTATGAAGAAAATCTTTTTAGCAATGACAGTAGCAGGCACAGTCCTGTCGTCATGCACAAAGAACGAAGGTCTAAAACTTCGTGAAGACAACATCGACGAGATCGTTGCTGCAATGACTCTCGAAGAAAAAGCACAGCTTATTATCGGCGTGGGCATGCCAGGTGTTGAAGTTGACAAACCAGTTATCGGCAGCACGGATGGTGGTAAGGTTCCAGGTGCAGCCGGATATACTGCTGCTATCGAACGTCTCGGCATTCCAGCTATCGCACTTTGCGATGGTCCTGCAGGTCTCCGCATTCAGCCTAAACGCGAAGGTGATGAGGCAACTTATTACTGCACACACTTCCCTATCGGTACACTCCTCGCTTCTACATGGGATGTCGATCTCGTAAAGAGCGTCGGTGCAGCTATGGGTGAAGAAGTTCTCGAATATGGTGCTGACGTACTTTTGGCTCCTGCATTGAACATTCACCGCAATCCTCTTTGTGGTCGTAATTTCGAGTACTATTCTGAGGATCCTCTTGTAGCAGGCAAGATTGCAGGCGCATATGTTGCCGGTGTTCAGACTCAAGGTGTTGGTACAAGCGTTAAGCATTTTGCTTTCAACAACCAGGAAACAAACCGCATGGGCAACAATGCTATTCTCTCTCCACGCGCAATCCGAGAAATCTATCTCAAGGGATTTGAGATTGCAATCAAGGAAAATGATCCTTGGACAGTAATGTCTTCCTACAACTATTTCAACGGCCGTTACACTAGCGAAAGCGAAGATCTCTTGACGGCTGTTCTTCGTGACGAATGGGGTTACAAAGGAACAGTTATGACCGACTGGTTCGGCGGTGCTGACGGAGCTGCGCAAGTTGCAGCCGGCAATGATATGCTTCAGCCTGGTCGTCAAGGTCAGTATAATGACATAGTTGATGGCGTTAACAATGGGTCGCTTGATATCGCTCTTGTTGACCGTAACGTAAAGCGTATTCTTCAGCTCGTTGTAAAGAGCCCTACTTTCAAGGGCTACAAATATAGCAACAAGCCAGATCTCCAGGCTCATGCTGACATTACACGTCAGAGCGCAACAGAAGGTATGGTATTGCTCGAGAATAATGGAGCTCTTCCATTGAAGGATGTAAAGAAAGTTGCAGTATTCGGTAACACAGCATACACTTGGATCGCTGGTGGTACAGGTTCCGGTGACGTTAACCGCGCATATACAGTAAATCTTCTCGATGGTCTTAAGAATGCCGGCTATGAGGCAAACGAAGATCTCAAGGCAACCTATGAAAAATGGTTTGAAGATGAGAATACCCGCAATGCTGAGGCTAATGCACAGCGTGCAAAAGCTTGGCTTCCTGCTCTTCTCCCAGGAGAAATGACAGTTGATCCAAAGGTTCTTGCAGAACAGGCAAAGACTCAGGATGTTGCGCTGATTGCTATCGGCCGCATCTCCGGAGAAGGTTCTGATCGTCCAGTTGCAGACTTTGAACTCAATGCTGCAGAAAAGGCCTTGATCAAGAACGTAACTGCTGCATTCCATGCCCAGGGCAAGAAGGCCGTTGTCGTTCTCAACATTGGTGGCGTTATCGAGACAGCTTCATGGAAGAATATTCCAGATGCAGTTCTTTTGGCTTGGCAGGCTGGTCAGGAAGGTGGCAATTCCGTTGCCGATGTTTTGTGTGGTAAGGCAAATCCTTCAGGCAAGCTTCCTATGACTTGGCCAGTTAAGTTCACTGACCATAAGTCATCTGAGAACTTTCCTATTGACAAGGCTTCTCAGATGTTGACATTCAACTTCGACGGTGGTGCAAAGTTCGACGGCGAGAAGGATGTTGACTATACAAATTATGAGGAAGGCATCTATGTAGGTTATCGTTGGTTTGACGCTCAGAAGATTGCCGTATCTTATCCATTCGGCTATGGCTTGAGCTATACTACATTCGAATATCTCAATCCTGCTGTCCAGATTCAGGGCGAAGACATCACGGTTACTGTTGAGGTTAAGAACTCAGGTAGCGTTGAAGGAAAGGAAGTTGTTCAGCTTTATGCTGTTGCTCCAAAGAGCGAACTTGACAAACCAGCTCAGGAGCTCAAGGCATTTGCAAAGACACCTTCTTTGAAACCAGGAGAAACTGCTACAGTAGCTCTCAAGTTCAACACTGCAGATCTCGCAAGCTTCGTAGAAGCAGAGAATGCTTGGGTTGTAGAGGCCGGCACTTACACTTTGAAGATTGGCGCAAACAGCCGTGACATCAAGGCAGAACTCTCGACAGAGGTTGCTGCAAAAACAACACCTGTTTCAAAGGCTTTCATGCACAGATAATTGCTATTAACACACCGCAAATAATAAACCCAGGGCCGAAAGCTCTGGGTTTTATTATATACGAAAAACTGCCATTACTTGTTATCTTGGCAGAACTTTACAACCTGCTCTGCAATAGCCTTCATACCTTTCTCTGAAGGATGTCCCAATTGCTTATCAATATCCTTAAGCACTATTACAGGAATACCATAATGCTTACAAATTGTCATAACCGATTCATTTGTCCAATCTTTCAACTCTGTATTCAAAATGAAATATACCTTAGCATTAGGGTAATTCTGTTTCATTGTGCTACATAAGCGAGCCATTGCCGGACGGAAATACCACATGTCGTTTTCATCCCAGTTAGCATATTTATATTCGCCAGGATTCTCTCCTGTCCAACTGTCGTTAGTTCCAGCAAAACAGAAGATGATATCCGGATCTCCGAGATATGCGACACGTGTATTAAACGAACGGACATGATAGTTTTCGTTCTGATATCCGAAATAACCTACAGTCGAGCCGCTCCAAGAGTTGTTTGTCTCAAGTTGCCACCCCATTTTTTCTATCACTTGCCACCACCAAGTCTGTTCAACAGTCTTTACATCATTGTCACCCTTGCAGAACATACTTCCAACTGGAGCATACCAAGGTTCATGTGTAGAAGGAATATAACCTTCAAAAGTTGAATAACTGTCACCAAAGATTGTGACTTTAGTTTGTGCTGTCGCAAATACCGACAAGCTCAAGAAGAAAATGGATAAGATTGAAGATTTCATTTAGTTAAAATTTAAACAGAGATGAAATTCTCTGGGCATTTATACTTTATATAATAATCCGTTTTTATAATCCTGCAATGCTGTTTCCTTAGCGACAACATGAAGTTTCTTTCCTGTTGCATTAAAAGGAATCTGCTTTACAAAACGATAATAACGAGGGCGTTTAAAGTTTGCGATATCATGACTTTCCTTACAGAACTCGTCAAGATCCTCGGCTGTTAGAGAATCATCTGCAACCACGATATAGGCTGTTACAATCTGACCGCGCATCTTATCCGGAACAGATGTTACGATACAGTCGGACACCTTTGGATGAGTGTTTAGCACAGCTTCTACTTCTGTCGGGTAAATATTCTCACCAGAAGAAATGATCATATCATCCTTTCTACCTACGATTGTAACGAATTCATTTTCATCCCATGTTGCAAGATCATTGGTATAGAGAAAACCTTTATAATATTTCTTCTCTGTCTCCACTTCATTATTATGATATGTATACGGAGATTTGGCGGGCGAGCACATTATAACCTCTCCTACTTCAGTTCCGTCCTGAGCTACGAGATCATCCGGTTCGGCACGACGGTCATCATATACCTTGACGATGCGGACATCATCATCGATACATGAAGCTCCTGCAGTACCAGCATTATCCGGCAGATCAAATGGACGGAGAAAAGTATTCCAGAATGTCTCAGTCGTGCCATAGCCATTGAAGATATTCGGAGTGAGCACCTTCTGATAACGAATACAATCAGCTCGAGTCAAAGGACTTCCCATTGTCACGATACCCTTCAATGAAGAGATGTCGTATGCATGTCTTTCCTGCTCGTCGGCAAGTTCTTCAAGCACAGTAGGCACACCAACTATAAATGTTATACCATACTTGTCAACATATTTTAATGTTGTCTTGGCGTCGAACTTGCTCATTACAACGATTGTAGCACCTGCATAAAAAGCTGGGCCTGGGCCGGCACAATGCAAACCACCTCGATGAAACCAAGGAGTTGTATTGATAGTAACATCCTGATAGCTCATCGGGAAATGAATCATTACATCGTGAGCGGAAAGGACTTCGTTGATACTTGTCAAAGGCACAGCCTTAGGACGTCCTGTCGTGCCAGAAGTGTAGAGACGTGTTGTCTCGTCATAGATATTATACTCGCAAGTAAATGGAGGTTCTTCCTTGGATGCAGAAGCTACATAGTCACCGTATGACACATAGTCGTCGCTTGATTTTCCACCAACGACTATCAGCTTCTTTGGTTTGAATTTGGCAATCTTAATTGCAGCAATCGCTGTTTCAAGCTGAGGAGGACAAACCAAAAGAACTATTGGCTTTGAATCGTCGATATTGAAAGCCAACTCTCCTGCGCTTAATCGAAAACTGACAGGGCAACAAACCGCATGAAGCTTATGCGCTGCTACATACGAGAATGCGAACTCCGGACAGTTGAGCATCTGTGCCATAATAACATCACCTTTTTGTATGCCTTCGGCAAGAAGTGCATTACAAAATCGGTTGACATCAGTGTTCAATTGAGAATAGCTCCATATCTTGCCCTGCACTGGATATACCATAGCCGGACGCTTCGAATATCGTCTAACATTACGCATGAAACCCTCAATCCAAGTATAACGGCTTTCAAAAATGCTCTTGAAATCTGTAATCATTCTTTTATTATTTGTGAACAGGCTACACAGCCATCTGTTCCTATTTAATCGGACAAAGATAGCGCCTTTATATGGAATTATAAAATAAAAAGGCATTTATTTCGCTTGTTCAACACTTTTTATCACAAAGAAATGTTTTTTTGGATAAAAATAATTATATTTGCGCGATTTTTATGATGAAATATGAATACTTTACAGTTTTTTATTGATAATCTTACTTACCTTTGGAGCTATACAGGCTTTGCCAATGTAGCAGTTGGTAACATTATAATGACAGTCGTAGGCTGTATTTTTATCTGGCTCGCAATCTCCAAGCATTTTGAGCCAATGCTCCTCATCCCTATCGGCTTTGGTATTTTAGTAGGTAATATTCCTTTTCCTGAAACAGCAGGTCTCCGTATTGGTATTTATGAAGAAGGTTCGGTATTGAACATTCTTTATGGCGGTGTAAAGCAAGGTTGGTATCCTCCTCTCATTTTCTTAGGTATTGGAGCAATGACCGATTTCTCGGCATTAATTGCCAATCCGAAACTCGTTTTAGTCGGAGCTGCAGCTCAGTTCGGCATCTTCGGAGCATATATGATTGCCTTAGCTTTGGGGTTTGAGGCTTCAGAAGCTGGTGCTATCGGCATCATCGGTGGTGCTGATGGTCCTACAGCAATCTTCCTTTCAAGCAAACTTGCTCCACACCTCATGGGTGCAATTGCAGTAGCAGCATATTCATATATGGCTTTGATCCCTGTATTCCAGCCACCAATCATGAAATTGCTCACAACAGAAAAAGAACGTCGTATTAAGATGAAAGCTCCAGGTGCTGTGAGCAAGAAGCAGAAATGCATCTTCCCTATCATGGGTCTTTTGCTCACTACATGGATCATCCCTTCTGGTCTTCCATTGCTTGGTATGCTTTTCTTCGGTAACATCTTGAAGGAATGTGGCGTATGCAAGCGTCTTGCAGACACAGCCAAGGGTCCTCTCATCGACATTGTCACAATTCTTCTTGGATTCACCGTTGGTTGTTCGACTCAGGCAAGCACATTTATTACTTGGGACTCACTCAAGATTTTCGGACTTGGAGCATTGTCATTCCTCATTGCAACAGCAAGTGGTGTACTTTTCGTAAAGTTCTTCAACATCTTCTTGAAGCCTGAAAATAAAATCAACCCTCTCATTGGTAATGCTGGTGTTTCTGCCGTACCAGATGCTGCACGCATTTCTCAAGAGGTCGGACTCAAATACGATCCAAGCAACTATTTATTGATGCATGCTATGGGGCCTAATGTAGCAGGCGTAATCGGTTCTGCTGTAGCAGCCGGTGTATTGCTTGCGTTCCTCGGATAATAATAATTCGAAATATCATATCAAACAGCTGCTTTGCAGCATTAAACATTATTAATTATGGGAATGATTAAAGAATTCAAAGAGTTCGCTATGCGCGGCAATGTTGTAGACATGGCTGTCGGTGTAGTAATCGGTGGCGCTTTCGGCAAAATCGTGACTTCATTGGTTAACGATGTAATTATGCCTCCTATCGGTGTATTGCTCGGTGGTGCAGATTTCAAGGAATTGAAGTATGTGTTGCAGGAAGCTGTTCTCGATGCAGAAGGTGCAGTAACAACTCCAGAGGTTACACTTAACTATGGTGCATTCCTCCAGACTATTATCGATTTCCTCCTCGTAGCTCTTGCAATTTTCTTCCTGATCAAAGGTATCAATAAACTTTCTGATCTTAAGAAGAAGGAAGAAGAAGCTGCTCCAGCAGAACCAGCTCCAGCTCCAGAGCCATCGGCTGAAGAAAAACTTCTCTCTGAGATTCGCGATCTCTTAAAGAACAAATAAGAACAATTACGTCATAGACGTATATAAAAAAGAAGCCTGAGAATGGATTTCCATTTCTCAGGCTTTTATTTGTTTTTATAACAGACGACAATCTCAAAAAAGAATTATCTTCCTGTTCTTCGATTTCTTCGCACTGACTTTCGGGTTGTGGTATTCTCAGTTTTTGCAGGCTCTCCTGCTTCTTCTTTTGTCTCTGTCTTGATTTCTGATGTTTTAGACGCAGAACTAGATGAAGTCTCGGTCTTGTCCTTATTCTTAGTTTTTGATTTGTGTACAGAAACAGCCTCTACAGATTCCTCATCAGGCTTAATCCAAATTGATGTACCGAATGTCTTAAGACGCATCTCTATCTCCTCGCGTTTCACTTTCAAAGTATCAGGATCAGGATATTGTTGCTGAAGCGTAAGTCCACGAGGATTCTGAACCTTATAAATCTCTCCCTTATATTTTGACAAAGTGAAATAATCGTCCATAGAATAACGAAGCGACGTATTCATCTCAGCTGTCATAAGTAATTCGTTGGCAATAAACGGACGCAGATCACTGTAATCAATCCAGAAAAGAGGATAACGTGCTTCTGAACCAAAATCACCCAGTTTATGAAGCACAGGACAAATAGCAATAATATGATGCTGAAACTGTGATGTAATACGGTCGAACTCCCACTTTTCTTTAATATAGAAGCTTGTAACAAGGTGGCAAGGGATATCTCCTTGTTCTACAATATATGCTGCATTGCCTTTCTTATCCGCTTTTTTAGTATAAAAGATCTCGTGAGTATTGAGTACATCCTCAACTTTAACAAGGTGCTTTTCATCAAAGACTTCTCTTCCATCGAGATATTCATACGCTTTCAAATCACCTGAAACAAAAGCATTGAACAGCACTGTGAAGAAATTAGTCAAGCCATCGACCGGTTCCTGTGGATAATAGAGTGCTGCATTTTCATCAACATTGACATCCAATTCACGATAGATTGTATGTTCCCAACGGGTTTGTGCATAAATTGTTGTCGAAAATGACAATATAACTAAAAAAAGAATGTGCTTCATAAATATATTTTGCTCAGGATATAACCTATCACATAATTAGTTTACTATTACTTCAATCGGAGAAAGAGTTCTTTCGATACCATCCGGTCCAATTGCCTTTACACGAGTAATGAAGAACTTTTTACCCTTCTGTAAATTGCGGATCTTTGTAATCTGTCTATCAGAGAACTGTGCTGAATGACTATCTTCCGGAATATCATTTCCCATTGAGTCAAAGATATCAATACGGAATGATTTAACCTGGAATTCGACATTGAGCAATCCGTCATCGATAGCGGCTCTCATTCCACCTGCATTTAACAGAGCCATCTTGTTTATTGGTTCACCGCCCTTATAGACCTGACTATTTCCAGCAACGTCCCTATATATTAAATAAGGTGTCGGATCCGGCAAACGGCGTACGCGGAATGTCATTTGTGCAACATGCATTGATCTTCCGTTTTGAGTTGCCGAGACATTGATTACGGCATCCTGACCCACCTTTGATGGTTTAGCAATCCACCCGTTTCCGTTTCTAACCAAAGAACCATTTGTCATAGACGCCGAGATTTGGGACGAAGCAACACCAGGAACGGAAATACTGATTGGATTATCAATACCTGCATACATCACATTCATCATCGTATTCGACACAGTAGCCATTGGCTCACTAACGAAATATGATGTTTCAAATGGGAATTGTTGATTCTCACCATTCTCGGTGGCAATCTCCAAGTAACCTTTCAAGGTCTGAACGCCTTGACGAGTGGCTATAGTGCTGTAAAGTCCTCTTTCCTTAGCATCGTAAAGGCTGCCGTCGATATATACGCTTGTGTTCTGAGTCGAATCAACCGCAGCCATCACAATCTGAGCCTCATATTGAGAACCTCGCATCACATTACGAGAAGTAGGAATCACAACAGCCTTATAATCTTCGAAAAGATTCTTTTCTTTTGTTCCAATGCTATCATTACCCGCGAGCAAATCTACCTCTGGCTTACCAGCAGCATCGTCGTCTCCATCGCCTTCAATATTTACATTGAGAGCGACCATTGCCAGAAAGACAAGATACATAAGATTGATCATCTTCTGGCGAGTAGGATTGCCTTGTATAGAGTTATTCATCTTATTTCATTGCTTCAAGCATACGAGTATACTTGGCATTCAGTTCTGCTATTGTCTTTGCCATTTGTTGTGTCTCTTCATTCACTTTTCCTGCCGACTGTAATTGAGATCCGGCATCACGCAGCTGAAGCTCATACATAGCATTAAGACCTTGAATATTCTGCTGCAGAGAAGTCTGCAACTTTGATATAGTTGCATTAAGTTCTGTCAACTGCTTGATGTATTCCTGCGTAGCTTCTCCGGCTTTGGCAAACTCTTCGGCATCTATCTCTGGCAACTGTGGGAGTGACGGCATTTTGACGGCACTTATTTGTGGCATCTGCGAATCTTTATTATCTTCGCTGTTCTCTGACGCCGCCTTAATTCTCTCTAATCTTTCGATTTGAGGTTCCTTAAATGTCTCAGGGTTATCAAATGCAGATGCGAAGAATACCAAAGCTTCAGTTACCATACCAATGATAAGCATTGGATCGGCAAAAGGCCACTTAAGAAGTTTGAACAATGCACCAAGGATTACAATCGATGCACCTATACTATATACATAATTAAATAATCTTTGTCTCATATCTTATAAATGATATAGTGGCAAAATGCCTATATTCATTGTTATTATCTTCTTCTTGCGCTTGCCCCACCAGAACGTGCACCTCGCGAGCTTCTACCCTGAGAACCAGACGATTTTGGACGAGCAGAACCCTTTGCTGTCTTTACACTACCGTTCTTCGAAACCTTACCGGAGCGATTTGTTCCTAAATAAGTTCGCACACAACGGAATCCGACGAAAGAACGTTGTTCATTCTGATATTCCCAAGTTCGAACATCTGCACGGACAAAATGCTGTGGATCCTTCCATGAACCGCCACGAATCACCTTACGTTTCATACGATAAGGATCTTCTTTCGCTGCGCGATATTGATAATCCGGGTTCATATCTGATGTGGCATGGACACCTGCTTCTGTCCAAGCCGTTGAAGTCCATTCTGCAACATTTCCGCTCATATCGAAGAGACCGAACTCGTTAGCGCCATAACTTCCGACAGGTGAAGTGATAATATATCCGTCTTGTGTATAGTCGCCGAATCCCGGTTTGAAATTGCCATTGTAACAACCTTTTTCTGTGTGAGGGACATCAGTCTTCCAAGAATAAGTCTGATCGTTGTTTCCTGCACGTGCAGCATATTCCCACTCGGCTTCCGTCGGGAGACGGAATGGCTCGAATGTCACACCTCTCATGCCATAGCTCTGCTTTAGATATTCTGTACGCCAAGCACAAAAAGCATTTGCCTGTTCCCAGCTCACACCCACAACAGGATAATCGTCATAGATTGGGCTTGAGAAATAATAGCGAGTATATTGATCAGTGTATGAATTCGCAAAGTCGTTGACCCACACTGTTGTATCAGGGTATACATTAACTACATAAGTATTGACGAAATCCCATTCGCTTGTTAGCGGGCGGGTGATTGTTGCTCGTTGAATATGTCCTTCATCATCGACAAAAGCAGTGTCTTTCGTAATCAATATTTCCTCGTCGTAGTTTGTCGGAATATCTGTATTATAGTTTCTTCTCTCAGGGTTCATACGATTTCGGCGCAAGGCATACGACTTATAGTCGAATGTCTCATAACGGAAATTGAGCTGTTCGAAATCAAGATATTTCTCACCAGTAACAGGATTTGTTTTATACAAGCTCTCTATGGCACGTTCTTCATCTTCATCTGGACGTCGCCAAGGAATTGGCTTCGACCAATTGAGACGAGGTGTGATCGGCTCGCCATATTTGTCAGTATCAATAATGTAATCTTCATTACCGCCATATGCAGGATCGGCAAGACGAGTTCGAATGATGGAATCTCGCACATAATACACGAACTGACGATACATCGCATTCGAAACCTCTTTCTCATCCATCCAGAATGCATCAACAGAAACGCCTTTTGCCTCAGGAAGATCACCCCAAAGCGAGTCCTGTTCCTGTGCACCCATCTCAACAGAACCTCGTTTTACGAGTACCATTCCGTATGGTGCAGGTTCATCGATAGCTCTACCTCTGATGCCAGTCACTTCTCCTCCACTGCCACTCAACGACTTCGAACACGAAGCGAGTACTATGGAAACAAGTATTAACAATAATATTTTTTTCATAATAATCTTATGCTCTTATGCGGATGTCTTTTCTTTTTTTCTAATTCCATTTTGTAAGAATAGGATGCCATGAACTCATGGCTACCCTTAGATGTCTTTGCAATTCCTGAAATGCCCATATCATAACTATAGTACAATCGGAAAGCTTTGATGTTTGCACCTGCCATTAATATCAAAGCATCGTTTGTTCGATAAGAAACACCGCACCAGAATCTATTCTTGAACGTTGTTCTCAGTGTAAAATCGGTTTCTGTTACTGAACTGTTTGATCTTACTAAGACAGATGGTTGTATAACAAATAACGCATTATTTATATATATATTGCATCCAGCAATAAAATAAATTGTACTTGGCAATCGGAAAACCTCTTTTTGATATCCGTTTTGACCTGTAGTTGTCGTAATTAATGCCGGTTCATTTAGATGCATTACAGAAAAGCCTCCATAAAAAACAGAGTTTCGAACTTTTCTTTCATAGTACAAACCTAATCCAATGTCAAATCCACTTCCTGAGACATCACTATGTGGCAAACTATCACGTAAAGTCTCATAATCAGGATTTGGTATTGTATCCGAGGCTTCGGTAGAAGAACTCTCTCCAAATCCATCCGCAAGAGAACTAATTCTTGAGCCATTGAATTTCATTCTCACTGCTCCAAACTGCAATCCGACAGCTAAACGTCCTCCAAACAGTTTCATACTATAAGAAGCCTGTCCGCTCGTGGCAGAACTTTCAAAAAACTTCGTTCTGTCCTGTAACAGATTTACCCCGAAGCCCAATCTTTTATTTCCAAATTGGTATGGAGAATCTCCTGAAATAAATGTTCGCTGTGGAGCCTTATCCAAACCAGTCCATTGCAACCTATGTGATACAATAACATTAATAGCCGAATCACATCCAGCCATTGAAGGATTAAACTGGGTTGGAACCGCCCAATACATACTCGTTTGAATATCTGCCTGGGCTCTCAATGGACCAAAGCAGAGTATCATCAAAAATAAAAATATGTATCGCACAAGTTTTTTCATATTATTATAACGTCTAAATGCCATTTTTATTGTTTTTCGTGCACTTAACTACTATTTTTTAGTATTTTTAGCACGCAAACAATACAAAAAACATGTTTTTTAGCAGTTTTTTGAAAAATTCCTTTATTTATGAATACTATAAAATAAAGAAAATGAATAACTTTGCACAATAAATCTATATTTGACAATTAAAAAACTCTATATAAAACAAAAAATTTTATCATGAACAAGAAAATTTTTGTTATGTTGTGTGTTTGTTTGCTTGGTGCAATCAGCATGACATCATGTATCGACAACAAAGAGTCGGAATCGGTAACAAACATCCGTGAAGCAAAGGCAGAGCAACTCAAGGCTCTCGCCGCATTGTCTGATGCTCAAGCTCAGGCAGCTAAAATTTTAGCTCAAGCTCAGGCTACTCAGGCTCAGGCTGAAGCACTTCTGGCACAAGCTAATGCAGAGTTAATTGCAACTCAGGCAGAGGAACAAAGACTTAGGAATGAACTCATTGCCCTCCAAATTGCATATGAGAAGGCATTGCAGTATGCAAAGGAAGAGGCAGAACTCGCAAAATATAGAGCTGAAATAGCTGAAGCTGAAGCTAGAGTGGCTCAAGCTCAGGCTGCACTGGCTGAAGCTGAATTAAGAAAAGCTAATGTAGAAGAGCAAATCAAATTAAACGAATATTACTATAAGACTCAGTTGCTTCAGGCTAAACTTGAATACGAAAAAGCACAGGCTGAATTTGACATCACCATCAAAAATATTAAGGAAGAGGCTGCTCGTGCCGAGTTGTACAGACTTTCTGACAACTATCGCTCAGCAATGAACAACCTTTACACGGCACAAGCGAACCTTGCAAACACAAAAATGTCGTTAATTAGTTATAAAGGCGGCATAATTACTGATTCATTAGCATATCAAAGTTCTATTATAAGTTACCAGAACGATATCGATAACTACAATAAAGAAATCACCTATGCAAAAAATAGGATTGAAATCATCAAGAAGGTAACCCCTACCTCTTCCAACGAACTGAAAGAAAAGGTTCTTGCTGCTGAAGATGAGAAAATCAATGCCCAAAAGAGATACGACCAAGCTGGTGAAGATTATCGCAATGCTATTACTACGGCAGATCAGAACTACAATAATAATGTTAAGTTTGACACTTACACATATTTAAGAGGCAATAAAACATACCAATTGTGGGAGAACTGTAACGGTAGCCATACTTCGTACACAGCTGATGGAGTTCAGCACAGTATTAATTCGCAGCTTTGCTATTATTTACGAACTGCCGAAATTTATGTGCAGCACGAATATTATGCTCTCTACGCTTCATATAATGCTCATAACATTAATGCGAAATTGTATTATGACCCAAATAGACAAGGAGAAAAACTATCTTTAGGATACACTAGTCCGACATACAATGCAGATGTTCTGGAAAGCATATATAATGATGAAAAGGCATCATTAATAGCTCAGAAGGAAAGTGCAACTACAGAAGAAGAGAAAGCTCAATTTGAGGATCAGTTGGCAACTCTTGAAATATTGTATTCAGTATTCCCTAATTTACCAAGAAAAATAAATGAATTCAGCGCAAGAATGACAAAATACAACAACGATGTTGTAAGTTGTTATACTGATGCTGCTAATAAATGGAAGGCAATATATGATGCGGAATACGCTATAGAAGCAGCCAACTCCAACTATTACGCACTCTCTAACCAGCTTTATAATGCAGAACAAAACGAGAATGAAATAAAGTCACTTGAACAGCAAATCAGAAATTACGAGTCGTATATCAATAATGCAAATGTTCAGATTGAAAGACTCAAGATATCTCTCGGAACCAACACAAGTGAGGCTGAGATGATTGCAGCATACGAAGTACGTATTAAATTGTATGAAAACGAAGTTGCATTCTGGAGTGCTCAGGCAAAAGAAGCAAAAGAAAAATTAGATGCCGCTACCAAGGGAGAGCCTGCACCAACACCTACTCCTGATCCAACCCCAGAACAGGGCAACGATTCTGACACAAGTGACGAAGGAACAGATTCTGACAACAGTTCAGACGATGAAGCTGAATAATTAAAAGTGAACTAAACAAATCATCCTCATGAAAATAAAGAGGTTAATATTGTTAATAGCATTGCCAATTGTAGCAATATCTGCCATGGCTCAAAAATCGGTCTCGCCTGATCGAGGAGAATGGACCGTTGCAATGACGTTGGGTTACAATAGTTATGCAAGCATAGATCCACTTCCTGCCTACCAGACGATTTATGAAGCAACAGCCTTAGACATCAACTGGACTCAGAAAGCAATCACTGTAGGCGCCGAAGCTGGTGTTTTCGTAACACCAGAATGGAAGGTTTCCTTTGGTGGTGGATTTAACTTCACTCGCAAACCTGGATATCTTGCTGTGGACGGAACAATAGATGATCCGAACATGTCACCAGAAGATCAAATGGGTGAGATTCCAAATTACCGCGCTGTTGGACATTCTCAGTCGTTCAACTATCAGGCATTTCTTGGTGTAGATAAATATTTCTTCACTCAGGTTACAAACCTTATGTGGTATGCTGGCGCTCGCGGATTGATTTCTCATGGATATAGCGAGGTGAAGTATGACGAATATACATCTATGGGCAAATCTGCTGCAGATAGTTGGAATGGACGCGTATCAATTGTTGCAGGCGTTGATTACTACCTAACCCCAAGTCTTTTTTTCGGCGGTCAGATTGATGCTTGTAGTTGGGTATACAATCGTACGTCATACCAACCTCAAGAAGGGCTCCGATCTCTTCAGGCGGATGCTTACGATTGGGCTTTCCTTTCAGCTCCTACAATCAAGATTGGATTCAAGTTCTAAATAGGACTACACATTATTAATATATAAAGAACGCTGCAATACAATTGTAGCGTTCTTTATTTTAATATACAAAAATGAGATCTAGTAAAACACAAATGTTTAGTGAAATGGAAACTGGAGACGAAATAATTATGATTACAAAAATTAATAAGTAAAAAAACTGAGGTTTTCGATATAAAAAGTTTGAAAAATACAAATTGAGTTTTATATTTGCCGATAGAAAGCCGGTAATGTAGATCGGGAAACTCAACGATTTCATTTTACTGAGGGCAATTGTTAGTCAAAGGCGGGCTACCACCTATCGCGACGCCGTAAAGACCAGCTTGCTGAGTTGCATGGGTACCACCGGGATAGATCAGACTTCTGTCGAGAGGTAGATTACGGAGGCGAAGCAATCCTCAAATCTTACATTTTTTGGGAGTTTCATCACGTCCTAAAGCCGGTTTTCTTTTTAATAGATCTAACGACCTCTTTCAAGGAGGTATGCAAAAATATAGACGCCAGAGGAATAAACCTTTGGCGCCTTTTTATTATATATCACTATATCTTATACTTTATAAACCCATAGAGTTTATATAATCTGTTTGAGGAACACAATTCTCAAACTTCATATTCTCAATTAACTGAAGCATTAACTTTCGAGCAATTTCCTGATCTGGACGTGCTTCGCGGAATTCTGTATAAGTTCCTCTTGGTGTTTCTGAATATGTACGAACAACATCATTCCATCCTTCAGGTGCAGTAATTCCATTCATACAAGAATCTCCCATCTTCTTATAAGGCCAGAATGTATATCCAATGTTATTATCTTTCAATACCTGAACCATAGAACTCTGCCATTCCATTGTATTATGGCCAAACTCACCCATATACATTGGAAGACCAGTCTTATCTCGATGATTTATGTAGTCAACAATGGCTTCGGCTGTAGGATCACCGCCATATCGGTGACAAGTATACATGATGTTATCATCGAATGTCCAATCATTGAACATCTGGAAATGACTATTCCAAAAACCTCCGCCAAGAAGAATAATATGATTTTCATCAACTTCACGGATTGCAGCAACTGCCCTCTTATAAAGTGGTTCAAGACGCGAATTAAAGAACTCCTGGTTCTCGAAATAATGCGCTATAGGCTCATTCATCAGTTCATAACCAAGGACAACAGGTTCGTTCTCATATCTAGCAGCTATTTGTTTCCAAATCTCACAGAACAACTGCTGGCTCTTCTCACTTTCGAACAACCAAGGATAACCATAGCCGTCATCAATATTATCACCAGTCTGAGAACCTGGGCAATCGTGCATGTCAAGAATTAAATAGAGATCATTGTCTCGACACCAAGTGATACAACTATCCATACGAGCAAAACCTTCTGCCCCGTTGCAAGAAGTTTTCATACCCATATAGTCTTCATCTGTAAATAATTTATAGTTAAAAGGCAGACGAATGGTATTTGCGCCTTGAGCCTTAATAAACTCTATGTCTTTACGGGTAATATAATTATCCTTGAATGCTGCCCAAAATTCGTCAGTAAAATCAGGTCCGACCATCTCTCGGAACAACAAGTCGATCATCCACGCACTATTTGTACGACCAAAATTAAACATGTAGCCTTCCGGGTTAAGCCAGTTACCGAGATTTGTTCCTTGAATGAAAAGTTTCTCTCCATTTGGTTTTATAAGATCATGTCCCTGAACCTTTACAAATCCAAGACCTTCAGAATCCTTAACTGTTGGCTGAGTACTACACGAAACGAATAGAATTATTGTGCCTAAAAAAAAAGATATAAGATTTTTCATAAGTATCAAACAAATATAAATACTTGATATTAAAAAGACGGTTTCACCTGAGCGACAATAAGCATCAAATGAAACCGTCAAATATTGTTTTACTCACTTACCTATAAAAGGCAAGCAAATTGTATTTAATTAGTTGTTCTCTGGACGGAGCTTACGTACAGTAACAGCTGTCTGCCACATTTCGCTCTCACGGAGAGCCTTGAGTTCAGCTTCAAGACCCTGACGATAATCAGGCTTAGAGTTAGCATCGATAGAAATCTGAGCCTCGTTACCAGTCTTAACTGAGTTGTAAAGCTTCTCAACTACAGGCTTGCAAGCATCGTGGAATGGACCCATCCAGTCAAGTGCACCACGCTGAGCAGTTGTTGAACAGTTAGCGTACATCCAGTCCATACCGTTCTTAGCGAAGAGTGGCATGAGTGACTGAGTGAGCTCTTCAACTGTCTCATTGAATGCTTCTGATGGAGAGTGACCGTTCTCACGGAGAACTTCATACTGAGCAAGGAGAAGACCCTGAATAGCACCCATGAGGGAACCACGCTCACCTGTGAGGTCAGAAGTAGCTTCACGCTGGAATGTAGTCTCAAACATATAACCAGAACCGATACCGATACCAAGAGCGAGAGTACGATCCATAGCCTTACCAGTAGCATCCTGATATACTGCATATGAAGAGTTAAGACCACGACCCTCGAGGAACATTGTACGGAGTGATGTACCAGAACCCTTAGGTGCAACCATGATTACATCATAATCCTTGCCAGGAACAACACCAGTGCGATCGTTCCAAGTGATTGCGAAACCATGAGAGAAATAGAGAGCCTTACCTGGAGTCAAATAGTTCTTCAAAGTAGGCCATACACTCATAACAGCAGCGTCAGAAAGCAAGCACATGATGATAGTAGCCTTCTCTGCAGCCTCTTCGATAGAGAAAAGTGTCTGACCTGGAATCCAACCATCACTAACAGCCTTATCAAAGGTCTTACCTGCACGCTGACCAACGATTACGTTGAAACCATTGTCACGAAGGTTCAAAGACTGACCAGGACCCTGTACACCATAACCGATAACAGCAATAGTCTCGTCCTTCAAAATTTCACGAGCTTTCTCAAGAGGGAATTCCTCACGCATTACGACGTTTTCAATAACGCCACCGAAATTTAACTGTGCCATTTTGTAGTAAATTAAATGTTATATAATTAATAATTCTATATTGTCTTTTTTTATGCTTAGCAATCTTCGCTATTGATGCCTTCCTCCAAGAAATCAAACTGTTGATTCTCCTGTTCTTTCAGGAACTCTGAGACTTTCTCGATCTTGTTTCTGGTAATTGCAACTACGCCACTTCGAGTGTACTGCAATACACACTTAAACTTAGCAAGTTTCTTGTAGAGATCTGTTACAGCATCAGGTTTAACGCAAAGCTGCATTGTAGTATAAGTCTCATTCATCTCAAGAATCTTAGCACCGGAATGTCGCACAAAGCGAGAAATCTCTGGATTTGACAAAATTGTCGGAGTAGAAATCTTAAACAAAGCAACTTCGCTTACGAAAATTTCATCCTCAACATAGAAATTTGCCTTTATTACATCAACCTTACGTTCAATCTGCTTGACAAGCTTCTTTGCCTGAGACTCATCAGAGAATACTGTAACTGTATACTTATGAACGTTAGGAATACCCGAAGGAGAAACATTAAGGCTTTCAATGTTAACCTGATTGCGAGTAAATACTGCAGTAACGAGATTAAGGACACCTACTACGTTCTCAGAATATATAAGTATTGTATATAATTTCTTTTCCATTAGTTTGCCTCCTTCTCTAACATCATATCATTAACCGAAGCACCTGGAGCAGTCATTGGCATAACATCGTCTTCCTCCATGATGATTGTCTCAAGGAAGAATGGTCCTGTTGTGCTAAGAGCCTTATCGATAGCAGCCTTGAGGTCTTTTCTATCCTTAACCTTAAGATACGGAATTTTGTACGCTGCACATATCTCTTCATAATTCGGATTAAGCATATGCGTAAAAGCATATCTCTTCCTGAAGAACATATTCTGCCACTGACGAACATTTCCGAGGAAATTGTTGTTCATCAATATGATCTTAACAGGGCAGTGATACTCCATAATTGTACCAAGTTCCTGAATCGTCATCTGCAAACCTCCATCGCCCATGAATGCGAAAACCGGACGTTCTTTCTCTCCGAATGTTGCACCAATTGCTGCTGGAAGACCAAAGCCCATTGTTCCAAGACCGCCACTGGTAATGATAGATCGTGGTGTATTGTATTTTGAATAACGAGTTGAGAACAACTGATTCTGTCCTACGTCGGTCACAGTTACGCCCATTCCATTTGTTGCTTCTGCTACAGCATTTGCAACCTCTCCCATAAGAAGAGGACCGTCTGTTGGATAGAGAGCCTTCTTGACAACCTTTTCCTGTTCTTTTTCTTGCAAAGGTTTGAAACTGTCAATCCATTCAGAATGATCAGCCTCATTTACCAAAGCTGTAAGCATTGGCAGAGATTCCTTGCAGTCGGCTACAACAGCAACATCGACCTGTACATTCTTGTTAATCTCCGCATGATCTATATCAAGATGAATAACTTTTGCTTGTTTAAGGTAAGTAGCAAGATTACCAGTTACACGATCTGAGAATCGCATACCAATTGCTATCACAACATCTGCTTCCTGCTGCTTGATATTTGGAGCATAATTTCCATGCATACCAAGCATACCAACATTCAAAGGATGATTTGATGCAAGTGCAGAAAGTCCAAGCATAGTACGACCTGCAGGGATGTTAGCTTTCTCAAGGAATGTCTTCAACTCCTCATGAGCCCCTCCAAGTTCAACGCCTTGACCTACAAGAGCAAGAGGTCTCTTAGCATTATTAATTAAATCTGCAGCCTTTTGAATCTTTTCCTGTTTTGGTCGTGGACTTGGAATATATGAACGAACAAAGTTAACAGTCTCAGAAACATATTCACACTTTGTAACCTGAGCATTCTTTGGGAAATCCAATACTACAGGACCTGGACGACCAGACTTTGCAAGATAATATGCCTTGCTAACAGCCCATGAGATATCTTCTGGACGACGTATCTGATAAACCCATTTACATATTGGCTGAGCAACAGTAATGAGATCAAGCTCCTGGAAAGCATCTGTACCAAGTACACCGACACCAACCTGACCTGCAATAATAACAACCGGAGTTGAATCAATCATTGCATCTGCAATACCTGTGAGAGTATTTGCGACACCAGGTCCACTTGTAACAATCACAGTACCGACATCACCACTTACACGAGCATAACCCTGTGCAGCATGAATTGCCCCCTGTTCGTGACGAACAAGAATATGATCAAACGCCTTCTTATCGCCTTGTGTATAATCATAGAGCGCGTCATAGACTGGCATAATACTACCGCCAGGATAACCGAAGATAGTCTTTATACCTTGAGCCTTCAACGACTCCATCAATATTTCTGAACCGCTAATTACCATTTTTAGTATTGTTCCTCCTTTCAGTATCTGTCGATGCAATTATAAACGAACGCCACCCTTATCTGCAGAGCTCACGCTCTTTGCATAATGCTGAAGAGCCTTAGATACAACACGATTGCGCTTAAGTGGCTGCATAGGACGTGCTGCAAGTTCTTCATCAGAAAGTTTCACATTGATTGAGCGAGATGGGATATCTATTACAATAATATCACCATCCTTGATCTTTCCGATCGCGCCACCTGAAGCCGCTTCTGGAGAAATGTGTCCAATTGAAAGGCCTGATGTACCACCAGAGAAACGACCATCCGTAATAAGCGCACACTCCTTACCCATATGCATTGACTTGATATATGATGTTGGATAGAGCATTTCCTGCATACCAGGACCGCCCTTAGGACCTTCATGAGTAATAACTACGCAATCGCCCTTCTTTACCTTGCCTCCGAGAATACCTTCGCAAGCATCGTCCTGAGAATCGAATACAACAGCAGGTCCTTCAAAGTGCCAAAGCTCTGGTGCAACACCAGCAGTCTTTACAACACAACCATCTACAGCAATGTTGCCGAAAAGAACAGCCATACCACCATCCTTAGTGTATGCATGTTCAATGTCACGGATACATCCGTTCTCACGATCTGTATCAAGAGATGGCCACTTGCAATCCTGCGAGCCCATCTTTGTCGAGAACTTTCCTGCAGGAGCAGAAGAGTAGATACGAAGAGCCTCTGGATCTATTGTATCTCCAAGAATACTATATTTCCGAATATCTTCTCCAAGAGTAGCACCATTAACACGCTTGCAAGAAAGATCTAGAAGATTTCCCTTAGCGAGTTCTCCCATGATACCGAGAATACCGCCAGCTCTGTTCTCTTCCTGAATGCTATATTTCTGCCAGTTTGGAGAAAGTTTGCAGAGGAATGGCACCTTACGAGAGAGAGCGTCGATATCCTGCATCTTGAAATCAACTTCTGCCTCCTGAGCAACTGCAAGAAGGTGAAGCACTGTATTTGTTGAAGCACCCATAGCAATATCGAGAGTCATTGCATTGAGGAACGCCTGACGAGTTGCTATAGATCGTGGCAATACACTTGTATCACCATCTTCGTAATATTTGAATGCATTCTTAACAATCAAAGCTGCAGCATCCTTGAAAAGCTGGATGCGATTAACATGTGTAGCAAGGATTGAACCGTTACCCGGCAATGAAAGACCGATTGCCTCTGTAAGTGAGTTCATTGAGTTTGCCGTAAACATACCAGAGCATGCTCCACAACCTGGACAAGCAGAATGCTCGACCTGATCAAGTTCCTCATCGCTCACCGATGGGTCACCACCCTTAATCATTGCTGTGATAAGATCGGCATTCTCACCATTCCACTTACCCGCTTCCATTGGTCCACCAGAGACGAATACTGTTGGAATATTGAGACGCATTGAAGCCATCAACATACCTGGAGTAATCTTATCGCAGTTAGAGATGCAAATCATTGCATCTGCCTTGTGAGCATTACACATATATTCAACAGAGTCGGCAATAATATCACGCGAAGGCAATGAATAAAGCATACCATCGTGACCCATTGCAATACCATCGTCAATAGCAATTGTATTGAACTCAGCTGCATAACAACCGAGTTTTTCAATTTCTGCCTTAACAATCTGTCCGATCTCATGAAGATGAGTGTGACCTGGGACAAACTGCGTAAACGAATTGACGATTGCAATAATAGGTTTACCAAACTGTTCGCGCTTCATACCATTGGCTACCCAAAGAGCACGGGCACCAGCCATACGACGACCTTCTGTGGTCTGAGCACTTCTAAGTTGAATTTTCATTTATATAGTATTTTAGAATTTACACAACCATAATCCGCGTAATAATATATATAATGTACGCGAAAGAACAAATTTGAGCGACAGACGGGACTCGAACCCGCGACCCTCGGCTTGGGAAGCCAATGCTCTACCAACTGAGCTACTATCGCGATAAAAGTTTTTGGTTATTGTCCAAGGATGGAACAATGATATTCCAACAAAAAACAACCAAAAACTATAATAAAATTTAGCTATTGATCAATCCTGCCATCATATTCACCATCTTGAGGGCAGCCTTTGCACATTGTGCGCCTAAGTTATCCTCTTGTGTTGCACAAGCCTTGGCTATTTCAAGGTTGTCACAAGTCAGAACACCAAAAACGAAAGGAATCTCGCTGTGCAAATTAAGATGGGTATATCCGTCAGTCACACTTTTGCAGGTGCAGTCATATTGAGGATTATCTTCCTTGACTACACAACCGATCATTATCACTGCACTCGGTTCCTGAACTATATTCATCTGTCGTGCTGCAAATGTAAGTTCCATTGTGCGTGGCACATGACTGATGTATATATCCTCTTCCATTACTCCGCACTGCACAAGAGTTCTCACTGCACTCTCAAGCATTGCGCTGGTCAATTCTCTATGCCAGTCTGAAACGACTATACCGATGCTGGCGTCTGTACTATTCGCGGGGATATCCGTCGCGACAGGATCTGATTTCATACTAAATTATTTAAGTGACTCAATATATTTATCTGCATTCTGGCCGAGTGAAGTCTCAAACCAGTTGTCACGGATATTCTGGAATGCGGCAAGAGCAGAAGCGTTATCACCAGCTGCCTTATAAGCAAGAGCAGCTTTCTTGAGATAAAGTGGAGTAAACTCTGCATTGTTAGCAGCCTTTGCAGCCTTTTCAAAAACCTTTGCAGCTTCTACATTTTTATCTGCTGCAACATAACAATCGCCAAGAGCACAAAGGATAGCTGGAGCAATCACGTTATCGTTACCAGAATAGCTTTCCAAACGAGAGATTGCAGCATCGATATTGCCGAGATTCTTCTGGCAGAGACCTGCATATGCCTTAGCAAGATTACCTACATTTGTTCCACCAAACTGATCAATTACAGCCTCAAATCCTTCGAGAGCCTGCTCGTAATCGCCCTCATCAAAAAGGAACTGTGCAGCATAAATCTCGTTCTCTGCAGCATTGTTCTGCGATTCGTTATACTTCATGTAGCCCCATACAGCAGCAACTACCACAACAACTGCGATAAGAGCATACATGATGTTCTTCTGATTCTTCTCGAGCCAGAGTTCTGTCTTTGACATTGCGGCATCTACTTCCTGAACTGTAGTGTCGACTTTTTTCTGATTTTTATTTGCCATTTTATATAAATATTATTTATTTGTATCATTATTAGCGGTGCAAATTTACAATAATTGTTTATTTATCCAATAAAATTGCTCGAAAAAGTATGCCTTTGAGTCAATAATGTCGTTTTTTACCTAACTTTGCAACCTATAATTACGAGCACTGACAATGAAACTTCGACAACTAACAATAGTTAACTACAAAAACATACACGAAGCAAGCCTCTCATTTTCCGACAATGTCAACTGCTTTTTAGGCAAAAACGGCATGGGAAAAACCAACTTGCTCGATGCTATTTACTATCTATCTTTTTGCAAAAGTTTCAACAATGTACACGACAGTCAGGCAATTCTTCACGGAGAAGACTATTTCATGATTCGTGGCAACTACGAATTGGCAGGTCAAGCAGAAGACATACAATGCGGATATAGAAACAAGTCCAAGAAATCATTCAAAAGAGACGGGAAAGAATACAAACGACTCTCCGACCACATAGGATTATTACCTATTGTCATGCTTACTCCTTATGACAATGTACTATTATCAGGAAGCAGCGAGGAACGTCGCCGGTTCATGGATATGGTAATTGCCCAGTTTGACAAAAACTATCTTAATGCTCTCATCCGCTACAATGGAGCACTCCAGCAACGCAACAGTCTTTTGAAACAAGACAACAATATCACAGATCGCAGTCTGTTTATGATTTGTGAAGAGCAAATGGACTACTACGGTCAACAGATTTACAACGCACGCAAAACTTTCATCGAAGAATTTACTCCTGTATTTCAAGAGTTTTACCAGACGATATCCCTCGAACGAGAAAAGGTTTCTCTCACATATTCATCACACTTTGCCAACGGATCGCTAATTCCACAATTAGAGGAAGTGAGGAACAGAGACCTGGCATTGGAATACACTACAAGAGGATCTCATAAAGATGACATTTTATTCCAGATCGGCGACTATCCTATCAAGCAGACTGGTAGCCAAGGACAGAACAAGACTTTGCTTGTAACACTCAAATTGGCTCAGTTCGATTTTTTGAGACGTATGGGCAACACAAGTCCAATCCTCTTGCTTGACGATATATTCGACCGTCTTGACGGTGATCGTGTCGAAGAGATTGTCAAACTTGTAGCCTCGTCCCGCTTCGGTCAGATTTTTATTACCGATACAAACCGCGAATACCTTGACAGAATCATTGGGGCATTAACCGACTCATACAAACTATATGTAGTCGAAGAAGGCAAATACACAATTATCTCAGAGAAATAATACAGAAACATGGAAAGACAGGACGCACAGCCTATCGGAGAAATACTTAATCAGTTTCTTAATATCAGCCAGCTTGAAAACCAAGCATTTGGAGAGCAAATCGCAGAAATATGGCAAGAGGTTCTTGGAGACGAAATCACAAAGGAAACCCAACGTATCTTCCTTCAAAGCGGATACTTGTTCATCGAACTGAAATCTGCCGCATTGAAAAATGAACTCATGATGAAACGCACACAGATAAAGAATAGTCTTAACAAAAAATTAGGCAATGAAGTAATAAACTCTGTAGTCATTCGATAATAAAACTCGAAGTTGTGCGTTATTACTATTGTCATGATAAAAAAAGCAATCCTTTTTACAGTAATTCTACTCATAGCCATAGCGGATGTTATGGCTCAAGGTGTTTTACTGTACGGCAAGGTGTGCGACGAGACCGGTGAACCTATGGAGCTCGTACACATCCGACTGTCAAAGGGAAGCATCGGCACACTATCCAATTTCAAGGGTGAGTACGAGTTGAAAGTGCCCAAAAGCGACAGCCTTCGAGTAATCTTCACAAGCCTTGGATATAAACGAGTAGAAAGACTCATCAACGCCTCATCAGACAAAATCAAACTTGACGTTGTCATGAAACAGAACACAGCAGTCATCAGTGATGTTGAAGTGACAACCAATCAACGCAACACCAATACTTTAGAAAAAATAGATTCAAAAATCATAGCTCATACAAAGAGCACTTCAGGCAATGCCGTCGAGGATATGCTCGGTACTATGGCAGGAGTAACATCCAACAACGAATTATCATCCAGCTATTCCGTCAGAGGAGGTTCATTTGACGAGAATCTTGTATATATCAACGGAATAGAAATATATCGTCCGCAACTCATATCAAGTGGACAGCAAGAAGGTCTCTCTGCCATTAATACAGACATGGTCGGTTCGATCGGATTCTCTACTGGCGGTTTTGCACCTGAGTATGGAGATAAGATGTCGTCTGTCCTCGACATCACATACCGCAAACCCGAGAAATTCGAAGCAAGCGCAGAGGTTAGTCTATTAGGAGCTTCAGCATCCATAGGACAAAAATCAAACAAGTTTTCTCATCTGCATGGCGCCCGTTTTAAACGCAACTCATCACTTCTCTCCTCTTTGGATTCAAAAGGCGAATACGACCCAAAATTCTTTGATTATCAAGTTTATCTCACTCACGATTTCAACAAAGACTGGTCAGCAAGTTTACTCGGAAACATTGCTATAAATCATTACAAATTCACTCCAAAGACAAGAGAAACATCGTATGGCACGTTCAACGACGTTCGTAACTTCAAAGTCTATTTCGACGGACACGAACAAGATCGTTTCGACACATATTTTGGCGCATTGTCAATTAACTACAACGGATTAAAGAATACAAATCTGCAATTCCTAGCTTCTGCATTCAAAACAGACGAAGAAGTCACTTACGATATTTCTGGAGAATATTGGCTGGACAAAGCTACAGAAGGCGGACAAAGTTCTCTGGGTATTGGAGCATATCACGAACATGCCAGGAATTATCTTAATGCATCCGTGCTTGCATTTTCCATTAAAGGTACGACTCAAGTAAAACATAATAGAATAGGATATGGTGTTACCGTTCAGAGTGAAAAAATCATCGACCGTATATCTGAATGGGAAAGACGAGATTCTTCCGGCTACACCCTGCCGCACATTGAAGACCAGGTACAGATGATCATGAACATGCATAGTTCGTACGACAATACTACTACCAGATTTTCAGCTTTTCTTCAGGACAATTTCGGATGGAATGCGATGGGCGGGCGTTTCCATCTCGTTGCTGGATTAAGATTTTCTTACTGGACGTTCAATAAAGAAAGCATAATCTCACCCCGCGCTTCTATAACATTTATACCTGATTCAAATTCCCGCCTTTCATTCCGTTTGGCAACAGGATTATATTCTCAAACACCATTTTACAAAGAGTACAGAAAGAGTTACGTCGACACTAACGGAAATACAATGATCGAAATGAACCATAACATTAAGTCTCAGCGGTCATTTCAGGTAATTTTAGGGTCAGATTACACATTCATGGCTTACAACCGTCCGTTTAAATTGTCAACTGAACTATACTATAAAAACATATCTGACTACATCCCATATACAGTCGATAATATGCAGATCAGATATCTGGGATACAACTCAGGTTCAGCATATAGTGCAGGTATTGACATGAAACTTTTCGGGCAGTTTGTCGATGGCACAGATTCTTGGATCACCCTATCTTTGATACAATCAAAAGAAGACTATAACGGGCTTCAGACAGCTCGCCCCACTGAGCAGCGTTATAGTCTCGGACTTTTCTTCAGCGACTTCTGGCCAGGAAACGACAATTACAAGTTTTTCTTGCGAGGTGTAATGAACGACGGACTACCATTCCATTCTCCTATAGGAGGACGTGAGTCTGGTATTTTCCGTTCTCCTGCATATAAACGAATAGACCTTGGAGCATCAAGAGTGTGGAACGCACAAAACTGCAAGTTCATGAATCGTGGGAACTGGCGAAATGTAAAAGAGATGAGCTTAGGCATCGACGTATTCAATCTTCTCGATTTCGACAACATCAATTCATATTATTGGATTTCGGCTGTCGACAATATCCAGCATGCAGTGCCAAATTACCTCACACGACGCATGTTCTCTGTTTTTGCAAGAGTTTCTTTTTAATAAATTATCACATAAATATACGAAATGCATTCGCATTAGGTAAAAATCACACCTGATGCGAATATTTTTTATGCAAAACAGTTGTATTATTGAAGAATAATGCGTAACTTTGCCGGAAGATTGTGTTATGATTAAAAGTTCAATAAAAATTTATATTATATGGAAGGACTAACGCCTATGCAAACCGCACTTTTGCTCATGATTGTGGGTATGGGTACGGTATTCGTAATTTTGATCCTCATCATCAACCTTTCGAAGTTGATGATTATGGCAGTCAATAAATTTGCACCAGAAGAAGCTCCGAAAAAGGCAGCAGCACCTGCTCCTGCAGCTATTGCTCCTAATGTTGAAGCAGCCATCAAGGAAGCTATCAAACAGGTAGCACCAAAGGCAATGGTGACAAAAATCACAAAGGGTTGATTTTTTAAGGAAAGTAAAAAAGTTAAAAATTAAAACATATTATGGCAAAAGAAGTAAAATTATCTTTGGTCTTCCGCGATATGTGGCAGAGTGCTGGTAAATATCAGCCTCGTGTTGACCAGCTCGTTAAGGTTGCTCCAAAAATCATCGAAATGGGTTGTTTCGACCGCGTTGAAACAAACGGTGGTGGTTTCGAGCAGGTAAACCTTCTCTATGGTGAAAACCCAAACACCTCAGTACGTCAGTGGACAAAGCCTTTCCATGAGGCAGGCATCCAGACTCACATGCTTGACCGCGCGCTCAATGGTCTTCGCATGTTCCCATGTTCAAAGGATCTCCGCAAGCTCTTCTACAAGGTTAAGAAAGCTCAGGGTACAGATATCACTCGCATCTTCTGTGGTTTGAATGACGCTCGTAACGTAATTCCATCCATTCAGTATGCTAAGGAAGCAGGAATGATTGCTCAGGCATCTCTCTGTATTACATTCTCTCCTATCCACACAGTTGAGTACTATGTAAATCTTGCAAAGAAGTTCATCGATGCTGGTGCAGACGAAATCTGCTTGAAGGATATGGCTGGTATCGGTCGTCCAAAGAGCCTCGGTGAAATTGTTAAGGGTATCAAGGCCTACAAGGATATCGTAATCCAGTACCACTCACACGCTGGCCCTGGTTTCAACATGGCTTCTATCCTTGCTGTTGCAGAAGCTGGTTGTGATTATATTGACTGCGGTATGTCTCCACTCTCTTGGGGTACAGGTCACGCTGATGTTATCACAGTAATTGAAACACTCAAGGATGCTGGTTTCAAGGTTAAGGATGTTAACATGGCAGCATACATGGAGGTTCGTACTCAGATTCAGGAAATGATGGACGACTTCCTCGGATACTATATTCCTGCTCTCAACCATCTCAACAACTCTCTTCTCGTTAAGCCAGGTCTCCCAGGCGGTATGATGGGCTCACTCATGACTGATCTCGAAGAAAACCTCGAAGGACTTAACCGCTGGAAGGAAAAGAACGGTCAGCCAAAGCTCTCTACAGACGAGATTCTTATCAAGCTATTCGACGAGGTTGCTTATGTATGGCCAAAGATGGGTTACCCATGTCTTGTAACCCCATTCTCTCAGTATGTTAAGAACCAGGCTCTCATGAATGTTCTCCAAATGGAGAAGGGCAAGGAGCGTTGGAGCATCATCGCAGACAACCACTGGGATATGCTTCTTGGCAAGTCAGGTCAGTTGCCTGGTCCTGTTGCTCCTGAACTTGTTAAGATGGCAGAAGAGAAGGGTCTTAAGTTCGAGACAGAAGATCCACAGGTTTATGCTCCAGACTGTCTTGATGAATTCCGTGAGAAGATGAAGGCTAATGGTTGGGATCTTGGTCAAGATGACGAAGAACTCTTTGAGTACGCTATGCACCCTTCTCAGTATGAGGCATACAAGAGCGGAAAGGCAAAGGCTGATTTCGAAGAGGATCTCGCTAAGCGCAAGGCTGCAAAGAGTGCTCCTAAGGGAGAAATCAAGGCACAGGATCTCAAGGTTACAGTTAACGGTGAGGTTTATACAGTAAGCATCGCTCCTAACGACGGTTCGGTTGCTGCTGCTCCTGCTGCAGGTGCTGCACCTGTTGCTGCCGGCGAAGGCGCTGACGTTCTTGCTCCACTTGAGGGTAAGTTCTTCCTCGTAAAGAATGCTGCTGAGACAGCTGTTAAGGTTGGGGATATGGTTAAGAAGGGTCAGACTATCGGTTACATCGAAGCAATGAAGACCTACAACGCTGTTGCAGCTGACTGCGACGGTCAGATTACTGCCATACTCGCTAACCCAGGTGACAAGGTATTCGAAGATGATCCAATCTTTAAGATTAAGTAAGCAAAAACAAACCTTCTTTAGAAAACAATGGATTTTGTAAATACAATATTCAGCAACTTGTATGACATGACTGCGTTCAGCAATATCGCTGAACAGCCAGCATTCCTCATCATGTATGCTCTCGGTTTCCTTTTCCTTTATTTAGGAATTGCGAAACACTATGAGCCATTGCTGCTCATCCCTATCGCAATGGGTATCCTTCTCGCCAACTTCCCTGGCGGTGAGATGGGTGTCTATGGAGCTGATGGCTCAGGTATTGTCCATGCTAACGGACAAGAATATCACGTATACGAAATGGGCCTTCCTGAGATCGCTCACGAGCTTGGTCTTATGAATATGATCTATTACTGGCTCATCAAGACAGGCTTCATTCCACCAGTAATCTTCATGGGTGTTGGTGCAATGACCGACTTCGGTCCTATGCTTCGAAACCTTAAGCTCGCTATCTTCGGCGCAGCTGCACAGTTGGGTATCTTCGGTGTAGTTCTCGTTGCAATTGGCGTATTCGGTTTCACTCCACAGGAAGCAGGTTCTCTTGGCATCATCGGTGGTGCAGATGGTCCTACAGCCATCTACACAACTATCAAGTTGGCTCCTCATCTCCTCGGTCCTATCGCTATCGCAGCTTACTCTTACATGGCTTTGGTCCCTGTTATCATTCCGTTTGTAGTTAAGTTAATCTGCCGCAAGAAGGATCTTGAGATCAACATGAAGGAGCAGGATAAGCTCTATCCAAACACACTTCAGATCAAGAATATGCGTGTTGCAAAGATTATCTTCCCTATCTTCGTAACTGTGCTCGTTGCTATCATCGTTCCTTCTGCAGTTTCGCTCATCGGTATGTTGATGTTCGGTAACCTCATCAAGGAAATCGGTTCTGACACAAGCCGTATCGCAGATACTGCAAGTAACGCTTTGATGAACATCGCAACAATCTTCCTTGGTCTTTCTGTAGGCGCAACAATGACTGTTGAATCGTTTCTCAACTGGACAACAATCGGTATCGTAATCGGCGGTTTCCTTGCATTCGCAGTATCTATCATGGGTGGTATTGGATTGGTTTACCTCTTCAACCTCTTCTCAAAAAAGAAGATCAATCCGCTTGTAGGTGCGTGCGGTCTTTCCGCAGTGCCAATGGCCTCACGTGTTGCTAACGACATCGCAACCAAGATCAATCCTAAGAACAACATCCTCAACTACTGTATGTCTGCCAACATCTCTGGTGTTATCGGCTCAGCAGTTGCAGCTGGTGTTTTGATTGCATTCCTTGGGTAAAATACTCAGCGCGATTTAATTACATCGCTGATTTTTCCACGAATTGTACGAATATTGGTACAATTCGTGGTTTTTTTATGTGTTTTTTTGTAAATACAATTAATAAATTGTATCTTTGCGGATTAATATACAACAACAAATTCACCGCTATGAATTTATCTAATCTCTCGAAACGAATACTGATACTTGTCACAGTTTTAGGTATTGCAAATCTTTTTTCTCCGATCTATGCCGATACTGACGCATGGAACGGAACCACACTTCGTCCATATTACGGCACAGGCACACAAGAGAACCCAATGCTTATCAAGTCGGCCGAGGAATTTGCATTTCTCATGCAGAACTATGACTATAACAATGGTATCTGCTACAAGAAATACTACAAGCTCACATGTGACATTGATATGTCTGCATGTCCTTGGACTTATGGCACAAATCATACCAACAACAAGTCTTTCCGTGCCCATTTCGACGGAGACGGACACAAGATCAGCAACATCAATATCCTTGTGCATGATGAGAGATTCGAACAGAACATCGGTATATTTCCTCAATTAGGCGGTGATGAGGAATTCGTATCAGGTATCGAGAATCTTGAGATTGATGGATTAAGCATTACTTTTGAGAATAAGACTTTCGAAGGCAACAAACAATTCAACATTGGCGGTCTTGTTGGACAAATGTTCCGCAATTCTTATATCAGAAACTGTATCGTCAATGGCATGAAGATTAAAGACAGCGGCGCAAAGATACAGCTTTCAGAAGAAGGCAAAATGAATATCGGCAGTCTTGTTGCCATCCAAAGGAATGACTTTGGCGGAGAAGACACCAACGATCTCGAAAATATCAACATAATCAATTGTTACGGTTTTGCATCAGTTGATCTCAGCAATACTACAGGCGACAAAATTCGCATGAAACTTGAGCAGGGACAAAAGGCGGAACAGACAATCAATGGAATCAAATGGCATAACAAACTCAACAATATTGTGTCATTCTTCCCTGTAACAGTTATCGTCAAAGAGGAATCATCGGATGCCAATGGCCGCAACTTCATCGCAGAAGTTAAAGAAGGCAAGGCTGCAAGCTATCGTTGGCTGGTCGATGGAAAGGAACAGCCATCCAAGACAACAGAATGTACAGTACCTCATGATGTAAAAGACCGTTCTATTGCTATTGAGGCACTCGATGCAAACGGAAAGGTTATCGGATCAGATGCAGAACTCGTAGAACCAGCAGATCTTACAGTGACTATATCTTCCACCAAGGTTGGTAACAACTATACTCTGACAAGCAAAATCATTGGAGAAGGCTCAAACGCATTGGCAAGCGATTTCGTCTATGAATGGAAAGATATGACCAACAATGAGGAAGTCGTAGGTTCCAGTGCAACACTAACAGGAGCTCTTCCAGGTCATACTTATCTTCTCGAAGCTACCCACCGTCGTTGGAAATTCTGCCGTATCGGCAACTACCATTCTTTAGGTACTCCTATCTATGTTTGTCTTAACGGTATCACAAAAAAGACTGCAAGCCAATATACAATTGACGGCGTTACAACCTATCCTGCGGGTGATGACATGAACGACGGCAAATCTCCAGAGAAGGCAGTAAGCAGTCTCAAGAAAGCCTACAGCCTCTTACAGTCAGACAAGATGGGCGAGAATCTTATCGTCATCATGGGTGATTACAACGAGGAAGTGTTTAACAAGTTTGAGGATGAAGACTATACCGCACCTAACCGCAAGTATTTTGTCAAGAACAAGAAGGCGATAATCACAGGTCAGTATGGTAACATAACAAACGGCAAGCTTCAGATGGCTACATGTTCGACTGTCATCGATGCTGATACCCGTTTCGATAATCTTACAATTCATCGCGGCACAAGCCCATTCAACCGTCTTGAGATCCTTGCTCAGGAAAACAACCTGACTTTCGGATATGGCATTGACTTTATGGAATACAGCTCAATTACAGGCGAACGAGGCTTGATTACAGGTTCACACGCAGGTAACATTTCCATCTTCGGAGGTTATCTCAACTATTCTAATCCTGCTGCTACTCATAAAGAGAATACCATCAAATTGCTTTCCGGCTATTATGGACGTGTCATTGCCGGAGGTCAGTTCTCGAAAGTTGTTGAAGAGACCGGCAACATCGTAGGATCTCCTCGTAATCCAATCCGCACAAATATCATCATCGATATTTGCAATACAACAAATCCATATAAGAACACCTACGACGTAGCGTTGGCAGTAACAGGTCAGACAAATGGTTCTTGTTATGGTGTTACAAATCTTGAAGTCGCTGGATCTTCCCGCGTAGGACGTGCTGTAGGCGGAAACCTTGGTTACGGTCGTAAGACTTGGATCAAGAAAAAGAACGGTTCAAAACAGAATACTCCTACCGATTCATTCTACGGACAGAGCATCATCAGCATTTCTGGTGGCAACATCAATGAGATCTATGGTACAAACCTTGGACGTAGCGGAAAACTTGACAATCTTGGAATTGAGGTCAACGACACTGTTTCGACATATTTCTACGGCAAGTCTATAGTAAATATCAGCGGTGGTCGCGTCCGTAACACTATCTACGGAGCAGGTGGTGGTGGTGTAACAGGTCTTGCTTACGACGACCAGCATCATACCAACGACTCTTACATCCCATACACTTTGAGCAGTGGAGAAATTGTCTATGGAGATTACTTCAAGGCAAAGAACAGAATGCCTAAGGTATTTGTCAAGGCCGATTCTGTAATCAACCTCAACCATACAACCGTTGCAATAAATATCTCTGGTTATGCCAGAATGCATGGAACAGTATACGGTGGTGGACACGGATTCAGTAACCAGCTCCATTCTTCTATGGCAACAAGCCAGGCTGGCAACCTCTATGGTGATAGCTATATCAATATCTCTGGCGGTGAATGTTATGGTTATATCTACGGTGGTGGACGCGGTTCAACAGCTTATTTCGACAACAACGACCTTTCTGGTTACCCAGTAATCAACGGCGTTCAACAGAAGAAAGACTATTTCGGTAGACTTGCACTCGTGCATGGTAATACATACGTGAATATCACAGGCGGACGCATTGAAGGCGTTGTCTTCGCCGGCGGAGAAGGATCATATTACCGAGCTGCTTCGGAAAAAGATCCTACCAACTTAACAACTGATATGGCAAGTGTCATCGGTACCACAAATCTTCACATCGGAGGAACAGCAGTTCTCGAAGATTTCATTTTCGGTGGCGGAAACTACGGAAATGTCTTAAAGTCTGCATCTCATCCTGGATCTGGTTCTTCGACCATCAATATCTCTGGCGGTAAATTTAAGAATTCTATCTTCGGTGGTGGACACGGCACAGTAGACAAGTATCATCCTGAGCGTTCAATCATTGCTGACATCGACGGAGATTCCCATGTCATTATCTCTGGAGGTGAATTCGAATACACACCAGAACCATCACGATATGACTCTATACGTTTCTACGGCATTTACGGCAGTGGCCGAAACGGAAGTATCATCCACGGAAATACTTATGTAGAAGTAACAAAGAGCCTTTTGTCGCCTAAATTTATTGAAGATACCAATATAGCAGCTAAAGCAGAAGGCAAGCCTTGGGATCGTCAATACACTATCTGCGGTGGTGGTTTCGGAGAAATCACTGATGTTGACGGTAATACTGATGTCGTAATCGACCTCAAAGATGGAGACCAAGTATTGGATGTCTTCGGAGGTGGTCTTCTCGGCAATGTTGCTGGCAGCTCTCACGTTACAATCAAAGGCAAGACAAAAGCTCGTAACATCTACGGTGGTGGTCTTTCAGGCTTTGTAGGTCTTTCTGAGACATATCTTAACGGATATATCTATGAACAAAGCGACGAAGTAAGAAACTACCAGACAAGCTCGACTGTAGATTTCCTCTCTGGCACTGCACTCCTGGTATGTGGTGGCGGATTGATGGGAAATATTGCTGGCGAGACATTCGTCAACATTGGTTCTTATGATGCTGCTGCCAACGAAAACATTAAGATCACAAACCTCTATGGTGGTAACGACGTAACAGGAACCATTGCCGGCAGCAATAATACAAGATACGGTACAAACATCAATATCTTTGGTGGCACTATTACCGGCAATGTATATGGTTCTGGTAATGGTCAGTACGAATATTACAACCAGACAAAGGCAGAAGTCACACTCGACAATCTGTATAATGCAGCTATTGGTCGCGAACATCCACATGTCGCTTCTGCCAATATTAATATATCCGGTGTCGATGCTGATCATAAGACCAAGATCCTTGGTTCTTTATACCTCGGAGGTAACAGCACAACAATCGGTCAGTTTGTCAAGAGCCAGTATGACCGTCCTGAATACGGTATTCTCCGCGAGAAGCTTGTACCGAACTCAGGTCATGCAAGCCTCAACCTTGGAAGTAACGTATATATCAGCAACCTTATCATGGGTTCCAACGGTACACAGTTGATGAACAATATTCCTTCTTACTCTACGGATGGTATCAACTGGATTAAGGGATTTGAGAATGACGATACATTCAAAGAGTACTGTCAGAGTGTCGATATGCCTTGTGTTCCGACACTCACATTCAACGCCGACCGTTCGCTTGACTACCCAGGAACTCTTGATTCAAAAGATATCGTCATCGACAATTTCATTGGTGGCGGTTCTGCAGGATCTATGACTTCCGACAGTCTTTACAACTACACATTGCCAGCAGGACTCACTGTTACAGGCAACATCATCGGAGGATGCCAGAACGCCCACTTCAAGTATGTTGAGCAGGAAGGTCCGGAAAAGGGAAAAACACGAGAGTATGTCGGAGGCTTTGTTCCATATACTACTCAGAGCGAACTCTCAGACCGCGTGCAACTCAACGTATTCTGCAAGTTCCTTCCATTGGCACAGATCGAAGAAAACAACCAGAAGTTTCTGAAAGGCTCGAATGTCTTTGGCGGCTGCTACGAATACGGAGTAATCAACGGTTCGACCAGCATCAACATGCACAGCGATCTTGTCGGTGAAGAATATGCTACTACCGATCATCTGTTCAGTCTTATCAAAAGAAATAATGTTTTAGGCTGTGAAGTATTCGGTGGCGGCAAAGGCAAGAATACAAAAGTATTAGGAAAAACAAAAGTAACATTAAGCAATATCACCCACGAGGATGTCAATTACTCTCCTAAAGCAATTGGCATTTACGGGGGTGGCATGAATGGCGGAGTCGAAGGAGGCTCTGCCGTTTACATTTACGACGGTGTCCTACATCGTGTGTTTGCCGGAGCAAGTAACACCTACGTCAATGGTGGTGCCTTTGTAAAAGTCGGCGACAAAGACCAGAAGCAAGGTTCTATTGCCATCAATACAGTATATGGTGGCAACGATGTATGCGGAGAGGTGGGATACGGCACATTCACTAACGAGAATGGCAACGATGTGAAATCATGTTCGTATGTCCTTATAGAAGAATCGCCAGAAGTACGTCCTAACATTCGAGATCTCTATGCAGGAGGTAACGGATGCTACGAGAACACCTATAACGACAGCCTTCCACGTCCTGACATTGACGCTACATATCTTGACATCAGAGGTGGTTCTATCTACCGTGCATTCGGTGGTTCGAACGAGAGTTCGGTTCGCAAGAGCTCTACTATCCACATGGATTTCGATGGCTATGTGATGTATCTCTACGGCGGAAACAACCAGACTGACATGACAATCCAGCCAGAGTGGAACCTCTGTCGCGGAAAGGTAGGCACACTCTATGGCGGCTGTAATCTCGCAAACGTAATATATTATAATGAAGCAGAAGACCGTCTTGTCAATCCAGGCAAAGGCGATCGAGCAGGTCTTTCCCTCACTCTCGACCATGAAGGCTTTTCGGCAGATAATGTCTTCGGTGGCTGCCGTATGGGAAACGTAAGAGCTCACAGAAACGTCAATGGTCAGCTTGAGCCTGTAATCTTCGCCGAGAACCAGTACGGAACAACAATCAACATCAAGGCTGGCAAGTTCGGACGTGTATTCGGTGGTAACGACATATGTGGTCGTATCTATAACGGAACACGCATTCAGGTCGAAGGCGGAACAATCGACGAAGTATATGGTGCCGGCAACGGAGAGTATATCTATCAGTACAGCACAGACGTAGATAAGGTAACTGAGTCATACGACACAGAGAAAAAGCAGTTCTACTACAAAGTGCCGGCAAACCCTGAATACGGAGCAAATGCCAACGACTTCCAGAAACTTGCTACTATTAACGAATATCGTCCGAGCATCATCAAATCATTTATCGAGATTGGTGGAGGCATGCTCAACGGCAAACGACAGACTGCACATATCGCTCATGCTGTCTATGGTGGTGGAAACTGTGCTACAATCAATGCGCACAAAGCTGTTTCTGGAGACTTTCTCCTTTCAATCGGTGATTACTGCACAATCGAAAACCTTTATTTAGGTTCAAATGGAGAACAGCACATCAAACCTGAATATATCAAGAATATCTTCGACTACAACAACATCAAATCACTTGCACAGACCGACGAGAACGGACGATCACTTCTCGATCAGCACATGGATGCGGTGTTAATGCAGGGACTTCCTCGTGACTTCCAGTTCAACCGTTCTTATACAAATTGTACCATCGGTTCGTTCTTCTTGGGCGGAAACAGAGCATCAGTCACAACACAGGGTGACATCGATATCACTTTCCCTCGCACCCTCAAGGTTACCGAGAAGATTGTCGGCGGATCCAACCGTTCAGGTCTCCTTGTCTCAGCCGAAAGCATCGGTCGTGAAGGTGACGAAGACCTTGTAAGCAATGGAGGTATCCTCTGGACAGGAGTTTCTACAAAGCCAAAGATTAACCTTACAGTTAACAATTACACCAATTCTGATGGCGAAGAAATTTTAGCTCAGGTTTACCCAGGTTGCTATAAGAGCGGTAAGGTTGATGGCGAGATCAAGATCAACATCGAGGACTAACGGTTTTATTATCCTTTAGAATGGAAGAAAATAAAGTCGGAATTTTTGAATTTCTTGCAGAGCCGTTTCATGTTGATTATACAGGACATCTCACTCTGAGTGTAATAGGCAATCATCTTCTCAACTGTGCAGGAATGCATGCCGACCAACGAGGATTCGGTATCACTAAACTCAATGACAACAACTGCACGTGGGTACTCTCCCGTATTGTCATCGAGTTTGAAGAATTCCCTTATCAGTACGAGAAATTCAGCATCGAGACTTGGGTTGAATCCGTCTATAAGTTGTTCACAAACCGCAACTTCGCCATCTTGAACAAAGACGGCGAACCTATAGGCTATGCCCGCTCTATCTGGGCAATGATAGATCTTAATACACGCAAGCCTTGTGACCTGCTTGAAATGCATGGCGGCAACATTACCGAATACATTCTTGAAGGCAAGGACTGCCCAATAGAAGGTCCTTCCCGCATTAAGATCAAAGCGACCGATCCAGCAATGTCTTTGACAGCAAAATACAGTGATATTGACATCAACCGTCATTTCAATAGCGTGAGGTACATCGAACATATTCTTGACCTCTTCCCTCTTGAAAAGTTCACAGAAACAAAACTCCACCGTTTTGAGATTGCATTCATAAACGAAAGCCACTACGGTGACACACTCGAATACTATCTTGATGACAATGGCAACAATACTTATTCAGTCGAGGTAAAGAAAAAAGACACTGGTGAAATCGTCTGCCGCAGTCTTGTGTCATTCAAATAAACAAGCTACTACACACAAAAAGAGTTGGTGCCGGACGGGACCAACTCTTCAACTTATAAAATACTTTATTAAAATTTTCCTTTATAAAAGTTTTAAGCTTTTAACGACTTAAAACATAATTGTGCGCGTATTGCGATCGTGAGCTGTCACGTACATTGCGCTGGTGCGATTGAAACCATTAATATAAAGTTTCACGCCCTTTTTCAATACCTTTCCAAAATTTTTCATAATCATAACACTTTAATAAACACCTTTTTAATAACACAACAATCTAATCTTTTGTCCGGTCTTTTTTTCTTAAGACACTGCAAAGATATAGACAAAAATAACCGATTGCATAGTTTCTGAGCAGAAATCGTACAATCGGTTGTTTTATCGTGCACAGCTGCAAATCATATCTGACAAATGAAATACAATTTGCGGCAAAAATGAACTATTTTATTCCTCCATCATGAACATTGGATCCCATACTGGAAGCAAAATTGGCTTCTGATTGAGCATTTCGAGGTACTTTTTGTCGGCATATTTCTTATTTATGACGAGTCGGAACATATAATTATCGAACCATTCGTCGGTCATAACAAGATTTCCCTTATAGCCGGATGTTGCACCCCAACTGTTTTCAACCATCCACTTCTTTGTCTTGCCAGTCTCTTTATCGATATCGACAGCAATCATTGTCATTGCATGACTTGAACCGCTGGCATGTGTCTGCACACGCTGTTTCTTGTCCATGCCCAGTGTGATGCCAAAGAGCGACTCGTAGTCGAAATTGCTAAGAGTGAGCGATCCGTTCTGGCGATTGAGGAACTTACCGACATCGCATGAGAAGTACATCGCTGTAGAATCCTTGATTGATGCAATAGCCATAGGCTTTATATCTTCAACAGGAAGGTTGAGATATACCCAATCATGTCCATCATAGGTGTGACGGTCAAATTCGATCTGATATACCTTATAATATTCGCGCAAAGGATCGTTCATCACCATGATATAGTTATCATAGAGATCTTCGCCATCCCAATACTTCTGATAGAACGACATCGGAGTATATGTCTCTGTGCTTACCTCCTTACCCTTAGCATCGCGCTGTGTCCATGAGAATTCCGTAGGAGGCACGCCATAAGCCAATGTGAGCATGCGATAGATAGTGCCAAGCATCTCGACTTTCTTGTCCTGAAGCTGCTTCTCTGTAGTCTTCTTGTTCTCGCCAAGAGTGCGAAGTTCAAGACCCATCTCGCGGAGCTTTGTCTTCATTACCGATGTAAAGCCGCTGGTATTGCTGCTTTGATATGTCTCTGGGAACGCTTCTTTAGGCATAACACCATATTTCTGCACAAGGTCTGCAACACCGCAGAATGTTCCACCGTCGCTGAGTGGGTTCTGGAAAAGCCAATCTACCATACGATCATCAAATGTCTGCTTCCGGGTATCTACAACACCCTGAAGGAAGAGGTTAGCCTTCTCAAGCTGATCGTAGAAGAATAGATAGTTCTGCGAAAGTTCGAGACCAGGAAGATTCCAGCGAGTGATTGCCTTTGCACGCAACACATTCAAGCCTGTGAACAACCAGCAACGACCGCTCGACTGCTGGTTAGTAATACCCTTGGTAGGAACTATGTCGCTGAAATCAGTGCCGATCTCTGTGATGCCGTTGGCACTCGATGTAAGCGATGCTATGCTGTTCTGCGACAATGCGCGGCGAATGGCTTTGTCGGCAACAGTCTCTGTGTAGGATGACTGCAGTTTCTGGATCACGTCCTGTGTGATGCCTGTCTGTGCTACAGCCATCGACGATGCTACAGCAAGTACTGTAGACAAGATAATAGATTTTTTCATGTGTTTACAATTTAATGATAAGATTACAACGCAAATATACAAAAGTTTTCGGCAATTATGGCGAAACACATTATATATTTATTATCTTTGCCCAAAATAAACCTATTTATGAAGAAGTTGCTATCACTTCCACCAAATCTTGTGGAATGTTTTCACGACATAACCAATACCAGCCATGAAGAATGGTTCTGTACAAATGATCCTATAGGCAGCAAACTCGGATCGGGCGGCGGAACGACATGGGCAGTCAATCAGGCAAGAAATAGCGGATTCATCGCAGAAAGCGAACGCTGTATTATCCTTCACGCAGGAGGTCAGAGCCGTCGTCTCCCAAGCTATGCTCCTTCGGGTAAGATTCTCACTCCTATTCCAGTGTTCCGATGGAAACGTGGTCAGAAACTGTCACAAAACCTGCTCGACCTTCAGCTGCCGCTCTATCAGCAGATAATGGAAAAGGCTCCACTCTGTCTCACCACAATGATTGTGAGCGGAGACGTCTATATCCGTGCCAACGAACCTCTACAGGAGATACCAGAGGCAGATGTGGTATGTTACGGTCTTTGGGTTGATCCTTCATTGGCAAAGAATCACGGTGTGTTCGTGTCTCGACGCGACAATCCGGATCAGCTCGACCACATGCTGCAGAAACCGTCGGTAGAGACTCTTGGGAAACTCATGCAGAAGCATCTGTTCCTCATGGATATCGGTATCTGGATTCTCTCTGACAAGGCTTTGCGGCTTCTCATGAAACATGAGGATTACTACGATTTGTATTCCGACTTCGGTCTTGCCTTGGGCAACAATCCTAAGATTGAAGATCCCGAACTCAATGCGCTGAAAGTAGCGATTCTGCCTCTGCCTGGCGGTGAGTTCCACCATTATGGCACAAGCCGTGAGATGATCAGTTCGACTCTTGCCGTGCAGAACAGCGTGATAGATCAGCGCGAGATAATGCAGAAAGGAGTCAAGGCGCATCCTGCTGTATTTGTACAGAATGCCGATGTTAAGGTTAAGTTCTCGTCAGAGAATTCCGAAATCTGGATTGAGAACAGTGCCGTGGGTGACAAATGGACAATATCGAACAAGAATATCATCACAGGCGTACCTGAAAATGACTGGACATTAACCCTTGCTCCAGAACAATGTATCGACGTCATTCCTTTTGGCGAAAAGCAATATGTGGCACGTCCATACGGTTTCAATGATACTTTCAAAGGCGAGTTGCAATCGACTCCGCTCTTCCCTATCGTCGATAATACAGATGATCTTGGTGCTGTTCTGGATTGGATGACAGGCAACAAAGAGAACTCTCGCGGTGCTGAAGTCTTCGACAAATCACGCAAGATAAGCGCAGAAGACATCTCTTCCTATGCCAACCTGCGTCGTCTGGAAGCTCAGAGAAAAGCATTCCGTGCTTTGAACTGGCCTCTTTTGGCAAAGAATCATGAGAACAGCGTGTTCTATCAGATAAACCTGAACAATGCCGCTGACGAATTCAAGAAATTCGGTATTGAGACACCAGCGCCGTTGCCTGAAACCGCCGATCGTCTTACCCGCATAAGCGATGCTATGTTCCGTAACCGGTTGACAGGTGAACAGAAATACGAAGACGAGGCATTTGCTCTGATGCGTGAAGGACTTACTGCAACGACCCGAATACCTCAGCAACCGAAGCTTTCGGTCTTTGCCGATCAGATCGTTTGGGGTCGTAGTCCTGTACGTATTGACCTTGCAGGCGGGTGGAGCGATACTCCTCCGTTCTCTCTTATGGAAGGTGGTAATGTGGTGAATATCGCAATTGAACTCAATGGGCAGCCACCTCTTCAGGTTTATATCAAGCCATCAAAGGACTATCGTATCACTCTCAGAAGCATAGATCTCGGGGCAGCCGAGAAACTGAATACCTACGATGAACTGAAGCAATTCAACAAGGTCGGTTCTCCGTTCTCTATTCCAAAGGCTGCACTTGCGCTTGCAGGATTCCTTCCTGAATTCTGCGCACAGAAGTATGCTTCACTCGAAGAACAGCTCAAGGATTTCGGTTCGGGTATAGAAATGACTATGCTCAGTGCCATCCCAGCAGGTTCTGGCCTTGGCACAAGTTCTATCCTCGCATCGACGGTACTTGGCGCTGTCAACGATTTCTGCGGTCTCGGATGGGATCGATATGATATCTGCAACCGTACGCTCGTGCTCGAACAACTTCTTACTACCGGCGGAGGATGGCAGGATCAATACGGAGGCGTGCTTCATGGAGTGAAGCTTCTTCAGACTCAAGCCGGATGGAAACAGCAGCCTCTCGTGCGCTGGCTTCCGAACAATCTCTTCACTGCGCCGGAATATTCGAAGCTACATCTTCTATATTATACAGGAATCACTCGCACAGCAAAGGGCATTCTTGCAGAAATTGTTCGTGGGATGTTCCTCAACTCGACAGAACATCTCGAGATTCTCGACCAGATGAAGACTCATGCGCTCGACCTGCACGATGCCATTCAGCGCAACGACGTCCAGACAATGGGACGTCTCATCAGAAAGACCTGGACCCAGAATCAGCGACTCGACTCGGGAACAAACCCAGCATCGGTAAAAGCTATCACTGATATGATCGATGATCTCTGTCTTGGATACAAGCTTCCAGGTGCTGGCGGCGGAGGATACCTTTACATGGTTGCAAAAGATGAAGACGCAGCTTCTCGTATCAAGAAGATTCTCACATCAAATCCTCCTAACGACAAAGCACGTTTCGTGGATATGACTCTTAGTCACAAAGGACTTGAAATAAGTAAGAGCTAAATTAAAAACACCACATAGATTTTGCCTATGTGGTGTTTATATTTTAAATATAGGATTTATCAGATAAAGAACAGAGTGACGCCGACAACAGAGATGAGAGCGCCTATGACTTCAAGCGCCGTGACTTTCTGGTTGAAGAAAATCATTGAAGGCCAGAGAATCAGGACTGGAGTGAGAGACATAAGAGTCTGCGCAACTCCCGTACTTGTGTAAAGCGTTGCCATAAGCGAGAGACTTACGCCGATAAATGGACCAGTGATTGTTGCAAGTGTTGTAAATGTAATCGCTTTCTTATCGTGAAGAGAGGCTACAAACTGATTCTGCTCCTTAGCAATAAACAAGGCAATAGTAAATCCTATTAATCCAGTGACTGCTCGCATGAAGGTTGCCGCAAACGGCATTACGAAATCAACATTCTCAACACCACCAGCAATCATTGCATCTTCATAATGCAGCAAGCCGACCTTACTCAAAACAAGACCTATACCCTGTCCCATTCCGGCTCCGATACCGAAAAGCACTCCTTTTATAGGGAGCTTGAAATGTAGTTTCTTCGATTTGTTCCCTTCGTCATCGCTCTTACTGAGAACCGACATTCCGATACCAACCATTACGACAATCATTCCGAGGATGGCAAGCCAAGTCATTTGTTCACCAAGCAGAATCCATCCGAAGATTGCAGCAGCAGGAGGCGCAAGTGTCATGAACAACTGACCGAAACGCGAACCTATTATGATATACGAATTGAAAAGACAATAATCGCCGAACACATAGCCGACAAATCCAGAGAGCGAAAGCCAGAACCAAGTCTCAGCATTGCCGAACTTTGGATATGGAGCTCCAAGCATGAACCATAATGTGATTCCGAGAAAAAACAATGATAATGACATGCGGACAACATTCATCACAATCGATCCCATACGCTTGCTTGCAACCTCTGCAAACATAGCCGTAGTTGTCCAGCTTAACGCAACAATGAGCGATATAATTTCACCTTTATACATAACGCTATTCAAATAGTGGCGCAAAAATAAAGAAATTCCGATAGAAAAACAAATCAGAGCAACTATTTTCGTCAATACACTATAAAAAATATGAGGAAAACGAAATTTCGCTTTCCTCATAATATAATGTGTATTTCTACATTATCAATTATTCAGCAGATTCTTCATCTGAGTCTTCACCAGAGTCTTCACCAGAGTCTTCATCTGAGTCTTCACCTGAGTCTTCATCTGAGTCTTCATCTGAATCTTCTGATGGGTCTTCTTCTGCAGGGTCTTCTTCTTCAGGGTCTTTAGGGGCAACCCATGAATCTGACACGAAGTAATCGTAACCAGTGCCGAATGAACCAGCAGCTACATGATACTTGATAGCGAAGTAGAAGATATCATTTTCCCAATAGCTGTTACCTGTAGCCTCAGAAGCCCAAACTTCACCGTAAGAAGGGTGATCATAACCGATGTAGAACTTCTGCTGACCTGTGATATTGCCGTTCTTATCCATTGTGAAAGGATAAACCATATCTTCAGTAGCACCCCAGTTAGTCATCTTAAACTTAGTCTTGTCATCGTCACGCTGATAGAGCTCAACGTTTGTATAGAAATCTTCAAAGAACCAAGTATAATAGCGACCCTTGTCGATCAAGTTCCACTTAACGATTGTTGCCTGAGCAGAATAAGAAACAGTACCTTCAACAGCCTTGTATGTTGCTACATACTCAGCAGGAACGTCGATTGTCAACTTATAAGTTGTACCAACCTGTGCCTTAGAGAAATCTACCTTGAAAGTAGCAGTCTCAGCACCAGCTGCGAATTCTGCAGTTGCTGGAACTGTGAAAACATCGTCCTGGTTGACAGAAACCTTAAGAGGCACTGATGCAGCACTTGAAGTGTTCAAACGGCTAATAGTTACGTCGAATGATGTAGCTTCACCTGGAGCAACCTCAAAGTTAAAACCTGAAGCTGCAAAGTAAGCACCTGCCTTGCTGGCATCATCAGGCTCGCCTGGAGCCCAAGTTGAGTTATCTTCATCACTACAAGATGCGAACATACCAGCAGCAAGAGCGACGAACAAATATTTATTAATGAACTTTTTCATTTTCTTGATTTGTTAATGGTTTGCAATTAGTCTGTTACACCATCCTTAAGGCCACCGTTTTGACCAGAAACAGGGAGCGAACCACCCTTGTTGTCTTCGATAGCCATGTTGTACTCATACTCATACTTAGAGAAACGCATGTTCAACCAACCATCGTTAGCATCCATGTTGTAACGGAATGCATCAGGAATATTGTTCTCCTGACCGTCGTGGAAACGAACGAGTGGCTTGCCGAGACGCTTCATATCAGCAGTGAAGAAACCTTCACCCCAGAGCTCTACACGACGCTGGAACCAGATTTCGTTCTCAAATGAGAGACCGTTCTTTGTAACGTTGTACTCTGGATCGCGATAAGTTTTAACGAAGTTCTCCAAGAGAGTCTTAGCTTCGCCTTCGTTACCACTCTTAGCAAGACCTTCAACCTCGATGAGCTTCATTTCCTCAACACGCATGAATGGCCAGTCGTTAGAGTTAGTTGTAGCACCGATACCAGCCTTCATACCGAACTTAACGTTTGAGTAAGGCTCGTAAGCCAACTTGTTACCATCTGGATCTTCCCAGAGAGCAATTTCCTGACCCTTAACGCCTGTAGTACCCCACTCAAGACCTTCGAGCAATGGAGACTCAAGATTCTCATCGAGCCACCAACCCTTACGAACGTCTGAATAAGGGATCTTGTTCCAGAGTATTGTGTTGATAACTGGAGTATTACCAGTAGCAGCAGCATAACCATTCCAAGAGAATGCAGATGCCCAAGAAGCAACAGTAGCGTATGAACCAGTATTAGACAAAGCCTCTGACATAATGTAACCCCACATCCAGTTCTTCTCGTCAACGCTGCAGAATGCTGGCTTGCTTACATCTTCAATAGAAGCTGGTTCATAACCCTGCATAGCCTGTTTTGCATCGTCAGCAGCAGCCTTCCAGTTTGCCATTGTAAGATTAGCACGAGCACGGAGACCGTAAGCTACCTTCTGGTCGATCTGCATCTTGTTAGGACGCTCGAAACCTGCGAGCTTCTCAACTGCGAAGTTGAGATCTTCCATAATGTACTGCCAAACTTCTTCTACAGAAGCACGTGGGTTGTTTGAATAGTCAACACCATCTTTAAGAATTGGAATACATGGATCGCTCTTGTGGTTTTCGTAGTTGAATGCGAAATATGGAGCGAGCTGCATATAAGCGAATGCACGGATAGCACGAGCCTGAGCAATATTCCAGATAGCCTTCTGATCAGTTACATCTTCTGGGTAAGAAGCGATAACCTGATTAGCAACACCAATCTGAGTAAATGGGTGCTTGTAACGCATGTATGGGTTAGCGTAGTTAGCTGTACGTGAAGACATCTCACCACAAACTGAGAACCAGTTGTAGTTGTTGTCCTGCATAGACATATCAGCACCTTCAAGATCCTGACTCAAAGCCATAGAACCATAACCGAAGTCATCTGCACGACCTGAACCTGAACCATATACAGCATAAGGCTGAACCATCATTGAGAACATACCGCTGAATGTAGCATCAATACGAGCTGGGTTAGCTGTATTAACCTCCTGAAGCTGTTCTGCTGTCAAAGTTCCGGTCTGTGGCCATTGGTTGTCAATATCACTACATGAAGCAAGAACCAAAGCGCCACAAGCGAAAAGTGTTAATTTATTTAGTTTCATCTTTTTATCCTTTCCTTATATTAGAATGTCAAAGAAATACCACCTGTGATTGAGCGGCCAGCTGCATAAGCATCAGACAACATACCAGAACCAGAAGTCATAGAACCTGTACCCATGCTATAACGTGGGTCGAGACCCTTACGCTTAGTGAGGAGGAAGAGGTTTTCACCTGCGAAGTAAATGCGGAGGTTGCTCATAGCAATCTTCTTAGCCAACTTCTTAGGAATTGTATAACCTACTGTGAGGTTGCTGAGTGACAAGTAGTTCGAGCTTGTGAGGAAGAAGTCGATTGGAGTCTGTGAACCTACGAGGAAACCATCGTCAGCTGCAGCCGAGCTCCAGCGAGGAATGTTTGTATCGCGGTTATCTTCTGTCCAAGCCTTACGGAGATCCTTGTGCATGTTAGAACCTGGATCGTAACCCATTGTACGCTGGTAAGAACCATCATAGATCTGACCACCGAGCTGGAATGAGAACTGTGCAGAGAGGTCGAAACCATAAGCTGTAAATGTAGTACCGAAACCACCAGATACAGTTGGAAGGTGTGTACCACAATCATAGTAAGAAGCCTCTTCATAGTTCTTAGTCTTTTCCTGACCAGTTACGTTTCCATCAGCATCCTTAATTTCCTTCCAATACTGAGCCAAACCTGTCTCAGGATCTACGCCAGCATACTTAAGCATGTAAGCCTGGTAGATAGATCCACCGACCTTGATGATTGAGCTTGAGTATGTAAGACCTGTCTCTGGAACTGAAGGGTCGAGTTCAGTGATCTCATTGTGGTTGAATGAGAGGTTCATGTTGATGTTCCAGTCGATGTTCTTTGTTCTGATTGGAGAACCGTCGAGAGTGATTTCAATACCACGGTTCAACATAGAACCCACGTTAACTGGGTAAGAAGAAACTGCAAGACCTGAAGACAATGGAATACGACGAGTGTACAACAAGTCAGAAGTAGTAAGGTTATAGAATTCAACAGTACCGTTAACACGATACTTCAAAGCAGAGAAGTCAAAACCTACGTTCCAAGACTTTTTAGTTTCCCAAGTGAGGTTTTCGTTACCCTTAGCAGACAACTTAACAGTATATTCACCTGTCTCTTCGTTGTATGCTGTAGCATAACGGTCAGCATATGCATGGTAACCACCGATATTATCGTTACCCAGAGTACCCCAAGAAGCCTTAAGCTTCAAGAGATCGAGCCAAGTAATATCCTTCATGAAAGCCTCCTTGTTGATTTGCCAAGCAAGACCTACAGAACCGAATGTACCCCAACGATGACCAGGAGCCAAACGGGAAGTAGCATCGCGACGGATAGATGCACTCAAGAAGTAGCGTTCATCATAGTCGTAGGAAACACGACCGATAACACCTTCTGTCATGTAAGTATCAGTATAAGAGCTTGCATCCATATCAGCCTTACCGAGTGCATTGTTAAGTTCACCGATGAATGGGCTGAAGAGACGAGAGTTGCTTGCATCGATTGACTGTTCCTTAAGGTTATACTGCTCATAACCTACGAGAGCAGATACATTGTGCTTCTCAGCGAATGTTGCAGTATAGTTAGCAAGGAACTGCATATTAGTAGAGAACATACGATCTGAACCTACGGAAGCGAAACCATCATAAGCAGCATTGCTACCGAATGGGCTGTAGAGGTAGTTGTAACGACCTGTTGTATTCTGAGCAGTGAGAGCAGCAGTAAGAGTAAGACCCTTAACTGGTGTGAGATCTACCTGAGCCTTGCCAATGAATACGTCACGGAGAGACTTCTTAACATCAACCTCATTGTCACCGAATGCGTTACCTACGATACTTGGACGCTTGAAGTTAGTCTGGTTACGGTCATAGATCTGACGACCGTCCTGCTTCATGAGAGAACCATCAGCATTACGAACATAGAGTGGGTAGATAGGACCCATAGAGTTTGCGATGTAGAAGAGGTTACCAGATGAACCATAGCTTGAAGAAACACCACCACCATTGAGACGATCAGTGTGAGTATAGCTCATGTTAGTAGAGAACTTCATCCACTTCTTAGCCTGGTAGGTCACGTTTGCACGAGCTGTGTAACGGTTGTAGTCAGAGTTAGTGACCATACCGCCATCCTTCAAGTAACCGAGACCTGCATAGTAAGAAAGCTTGCCTTCAGTACCCTTTACAGATACATTGTATTCCTGACGGAATGAGTTAGAGAATGCCTCATCATACCAGTTATCTGGAGTATAGTAATACTGACCATCAGAATAACCGAGCTTAGCATTTGGGTTGAGCTTGAAGTTTGTACCTACGAGGTTCTCACCCTGTGGAAGAGTGTAAACGAGGTAACCAAGACCACCATTGTTCTGGTTGAGGAGGTTCTTGTTAGCGAATGCATGAGCATCACCAACAGAAGCGCCATGATAGTACTGTGAACCATAGAGAGCCTTATAAGCTGTCTCATAGTATTCACCTGGCTCTGTAATTACGTCATAGTTAGGAACGAGACGAGAGTTAGAACCGAACTTAGCGTCGAAATTAACCTCAGCATCACGACCAGCCTTAGCGCTCTTAGTAGTAATGATAACAACACCGTTAGCACCACGAGCACCATAGATAGCCGAAGCAGAAGCATCCTTCAATACAGAGATAGACTCGATATCGTTAGGGTTGATATCAGTAGTAGCACCGTCAAGTGGAGCACCATCCACAATGTAGAGTGGAGAAGAACTTGCGTTCATAGAACCGATACCACGGATACGGATTGTTGGTGAAGAACCAGGACCACCAGATGTAGTAGCGGTTACACCGGCAACCTTACCTACGACTGCACTTGTTGCAGAAGATGCAACGTGCGAAGTGATGTCTTCTGACTTAACTTCTGCTGCAGAACCTGTAAATGCAGAACGCTTTGCAGTACCATAGGCAACGACCATAACGTCGTCGAGTACCTGTGAGTCAGATTCCAATGTTACAAAAACATTTGGCTTAACAGCAACTTCCTGAGTATTCATACCCACGAAGCTGACAACGAGTGTCTTCACACCTGCAGGGACATTGAGTTCGAAGTTACCGTCAATGTCAGTAGAGATACCTACTGTTGTACCCTTTGCAAGGATAGTAGCACCGATGATAGGTTCACCATCTTCAGCACTAACAACAGTACCCTTAACGTGTGTCTGAGCCATTGCTACGCCTACTGTCATGAAAAGAGCAGCAAGCATCAACATTAATTTTTTCATAAAAACACGTTTGTAAAATTAAACTTTATATAACACAAATTTCTTTTTTGTATTTCTACACATTTTAAATATATATAAAGGGATTACCTCGGCTAATTAATCGGTCGTTTTCAAAAAACATGCATAACACATTTAATAAAACCTTATAAAATAACATTACCTTTCATATATTTCAGTTGCAAAGATAATAAAATAATTATTAAAAGGAAACCCTTTTCAATATTTATACAACATTTTTGCTATTTTTTTATAAAAATAGTTCTGTTTTGTAAAAGGGAGTTGCGTAAACAAATGCAAATTGATGTTAATTACGAGTTAGAATATCAAAATGATTTACGGTTACATTCGTGTTTCAAGCGACAAACAGTGGCACTAAACCTTACGACAAACGAGCTCTTGGCAAGGAGAAAGGCTGAATCTTCTTTTTCTATTTTCACAGGTCTTTTTTGTTCAAAATAAACGACCGATTATTCAAAACAGTGGCAATTCCTTTTATATATTTAAAATGTGTAGAAATACAAAAAAGAAATTTGTGTTATATAAAGATTAATTTCACATACTTGTTTTTATGGGAAAACTCTTTTCTATTATCGTTACATATTTCATAGAATGTGCAGAACTATCAATAAAGTTTTCAATTGATGTGATGTGTTTTTTGCATCTTCTTTTTACAAAATGAAATATTTATTCATCAAACTGTAGCAATATTAACACAAAACGTATAAAAAAAATTCTTTTTGAAATTTCAATTATTATCTTTGCAATATAAAACATGAAAAGGAATCGTTATAAAAGAGGTATTTAATGTTATGGTGAAAAGATACGGTCGTTTTGCCTCGTTACTTTCCCGTAATGTATTGTTTAGAATAAAATACAAAAGTATTTATAAATAGTTAATCTTAATTATTAATCAAAAGTAACAAGAATGAAAAAACTTCTTTCAATCATTGTATGCTTGATAACGAGCATGACAATGATGATGGCACAGAACAAAACCGTTACTGGTAAAGTTCTTTCTGCTGAAGATGGCGAACCAATCATCGGTGCTTCTGTAATTGTTACAGGAACTACTATCGGTACAGTTACCGACATGGATGGTAAGTTCTCTCTCAATGTTCCTGAGAGCGCAAAGACTCTTCGTTTCTCTTTTGTGGGAATGGAGGCGAAGGACGTTGCTATCAAGGACAAGATGTCCGTCACACTTTCTTCCGACGACAAGATTCTTGATGACGTAGTAGTTACAGCAATGGGTATGAGCCGTAGCGAGAAGACCCTTGGCTATGCTGCTACAACCATTAAGGAAGAGGCTTTGACAAAGGCAAAGTCTGGTTCGTTGATGAGCGGTTTGCAGGGAAAGATGGCTGGTGTCCAGATTTCCGGCGGTGGCTCCACAGGTCAGTCACAGAAGGTTATCATCCGTGGTATCTCTTCTTTGAACAGCAACACACCTCTCTACATCGTTGATGGTGTGCCTATCAACAGTGAGCGTGCTGGTAACAACTATGCAGACTTCGGTTCAGGAGAAGGCGATATCAACCCAGAAGACATCGCCAGCGTAACTGTTTTGAAGGGCGCTTCGGCTACAGCTCTCTATGGTTCACGCGCTGCCAATGGTGTAGTGATGATTACTACAAAGAAGCCTGAGCAAAATGCCAAGCCACAGGTAACTTACGATGGATCAATTCAGTTTACCAACATCCTCCGTGCACCTATGACACAGAATATGTTCGGTGAAGGCTGGGGCTCTTGGTCAAACGAAGAAAACGGTTCATGGGGTCCATTGTTGGATGGCCGTGATCACTGGTGGGGTTCAACCGAACTTGCAGAAACAATGGTTAAGCCTTACAGCTTCGTCAAGGACAACATCCGCAACTTCTACAAGACTGGTACTGAACTCAACAACAACCTCAGTGTAAGCTATGGTACAGACAAAGTTGGCGCTATATTCAGCTACGGTAATGTGAAGTCTAACGGTATCCTTCCAAACAATGCCGACAACTATCAGCGTAACACATTCAGCCTCCGTGGATATGCTAACTACAATCGTTTCCACATCAACATGGCAATGAACTATGTCCGCAAGGACGAGCGTCGTGTAGATGCTTACGATACATACATGGAGCTTCTTCAGGGTGTTGCCGACGTTGATTTCTCTCAGATGAAGGATTACAACGACGAGCGCTACAATCTTGACAACTACTTCACTTTTTATGCTGTCAACCCTTATTTCCGTGTTGACAACAACTACTACAAGTACCACAGTGACCGTTTCTACGGTAACTTGGAGCTCAAGTTCGACATCACAAAGGACATTCATTTGATTGGCCGTTTGGGTGGAGACGTCAACACCTACAACACAAAGTATCGCACTGCTGAGATTAAGTTCTCTGAGGGTTCTTACCAGGCAAACGGTAATGGTTCGACTATCAGCGATGCGCTCGGCACTTATAGCAACTACAGCTATAACCGCTCACAGATCGACGCCAGCGTACTCTTGACTGGCGATCACAAGTGGGGCCAGTTCAGCTTCAATGGTACTTTGGGATGGAACCTCAATGAGCGTTCATACGAGTATGTCGGTGCTGCCAACTCAGACCTTGACATCAACGGCTGGTACTCTCTTGATAATACGACATCTTATTCAAAGGCTGAAGATTATGTCTCAAAGCGTCGCAATATTGGTCTCCTCGGTCAGTTGGAGTTCGGATGGAGCGACTGGGCATTCTTGACTCTCAATGCTCGTAACGACTGGTCTTCTACCCTTCCTATCAATGCCAACAGCTTCTTCTATGGAGGTGTCAGTGCATCAGTTCTTCTTAACCGTGCTATCAAACCTCTCCAGGAAGCTTCATGGCTTGACCTTCTAAAAGTTCGTGCTTCCATTGGTCAGACAGGTAATGATGCTGGCGTTTATATGACCAGTGCTTACTTCATCCCTTATAGCGGTTATTACTACACTTACCTCCCTATCAATGGTGCGTCAGGTCTTACCGAGTACAACCGCAAGCCAAGTAGTGACTTGAAACCTGAGATCACAACTGAGGTTGAGTTCGGCTTGACTGCCAACTTCTTCCACAATCGTTTTGGTGTCGATTTCGCATACTACGATCGTGACACAAAGGATCAGATCATCTCTGCTACTTTGGCTCCTGAAACAGGTTATACTTCTGAGACACGCAACGTGGGTAAGCTCAACAACCACGGTATCGAGCTTGCTGTCAATGCTACTCCAATTCGCACACGCGATTGGGAATGGACGCTTGGCTTGACATTCTCAAAGAACTGGAGCAAGGTAAAGGAACTCTGGGATGGTCTTGATGAATATGCCTACACTAACTGGCGAGGCATTTACCTTGTAATGAAAGAAGGTGAAGAAATCGGACAATTCCGTGTACCTGCAACAGCTACTGTCGAAGATCCAAGCAGCCCATACTACGGTGCAGTAATTGTAAACAACAACGGTGCACCAACTACCAACTCAACAAAGTACGAGTATATGGGTGGCTCACAGCCAGACTTCGTAATGGGTCTCACCACTCAGGTTCGCTGGAAGAACCTCAGCGCATCTGCGACATTGGATTGGCACCAGGGTGGACACATGGTTTCCAACACTTCATACATCACACACTTCAACGGTAATTCGACAGAGACAGTCAAGAACAACCGAAACGGTTTCGTATGGCCTAACTCTGTACGTGTAGTAAATGGTGAGTATGTTGAGAATAATATCCCTATTCGTTCCGATCAGTTCTGCTACTTCATCGGTAACTATTCTTATAGCCCAGAGGTTACTAAGGAATTCATCGTTGACCGCACTTACCTTAAGGTTCGCGAAATCGCTGTAAACTATGATTTTCCTAAGACTTTGATTGCTAAGACAAAGGTATTGACTGGTGCTACTATAGGTGTTGTAGCTCACAACCCATTCCTGTTCACACCTAAGTCACAGAACTATATCGACCCAGAGTCTTCTAACCTTGGCAACGATTTGTCTTCTGAGTTCGGTGAGACTACCGGTACTATCTCTACACGCAGCTGGGGTATCAATCTCAAACTTCACTTCTAATGATTTGTTGAACTATTAAATTGAAGAAATCAAAATGAAGAATTATAAAGTATTGAGCCTTTCAATGGCTGCCGCTGCAGCAATGATGATTTCATCTTGCACCAACAGCGATTATCTCGATATTAACGACAATCCAAATTACGTGGCTAATGCTGAGGCAAAAAACCTGTTCCCTTCTGCAGAAGCTTCAACAGTGGCTGTTCTTGGCTTGTATGGTCAGATTACAGGAAACTTCTGGTGTCAGTATTATACTCAGGGCAATTCCACCAACCAGTACAATACCGTTTCAATCTATCAGGTTACAACAGGCAGTTCAACTCCTCCATGTACTTCTTTGTGGATCAACTCATATTCAAATGCCCTTGAGGATTTGAAGGTGGCTATGAAGTCGGCTTCCGAGACTGGTTCTTGGGAATATTACATGGCATCAGAGATCTTGATGGCATATAACTACCTCATGCTTACTGACTCATACGGAGACATTCCTTTCACAGAGGCGCTCAACTCAGATGTTAAAAGTCCGAAGTTCGATGACAGCAAGAGTGTAGTTTACCCAGGCATCCTCGCTATGCTTGACGATGCCCTTTCTTACGAGGATAAAGCTAAGGCTCGTCCTTCAATGGGAAATAATGACTTCTTCTTCGGTGGTGACATGGAGATGTGGGGTAAGTTTGCACGTAGCCTTCAGCTCAAAATGTACCTTAAGGATCCAGCAACCAATGCTTCTGCTATTAAGGCTGCTATCTCTGCACCAGCAATGCTCCTTCAGGATGATTGCGCATGGACTGCATGGGAGGATTCACAGAATCATGGTAACCCATTCTATGAGTACAATATCCGTCAGCTGAATACCCAGGAGAATGTTCGTGCTTGTCACACTCTGCTCGAGTTCCTCAAGAAGAACAATGACCCTCGTATCATCATGCTCTACAACCCGACTGCAGCATCTGGTCTTAAGACAACTTCTGCTGCCAAGGATTTGGTAGCAAATATTCAGACTGCATACGATGGCATTCCTTTCGGAGGTAGCTCCGCTATCAACACTACTGTATATCCTATCCAGAAGAGTTCACGTGGACGTCAGGCATACGACGATCCTGTTTATCTCATGAACCAGTCTGAGGCTCTGTTGATGATTGCTGAGGCTGCTCTGCGCACAGGTGACAATACTATGGCAAAGCAATACTATGATCTCGCAGTTGAGGCTGGTCTGAACCGTTGGGGCGATGTTGCTAAGAACGTTAACACAGAAGACTTCGTAAACGGCGTTTATGCATTTGACGGTACTATTGAGTGTATTGCTCGTCAGTACTGGCTCACCTACGCTGGTGCTAATGCATACGACGGCTGGCTGACTCGTAACCGTCTGGGTTATCCTGAGGTTCAGGCTAACATCCAGGTTGTTCCTGAGAACTTCTATGAGGATGCTACAGCTGAGCATGAGTTGACAGCAGGTTACAAACTTGGCAGTCTGGTTGACCCGGTTACTACTGCTCTGCAGCCAGGTGAGTATCCAATGCGTCTGCTCTATCCTACCAATACCACTATGTACAATACTTCGGCACTTGAATATGTTAACAAGAACGGCAACGACCTGCTGAAGAAACTTTGGTGGCAGAAGTAAATTGGTCAGGAAATATATAAACTCATAAACATTATAGAATAATTATGAAAAAGATATCATATTTTCTGAGTATAGCAGCAGCATTGAGCCTCAGCCTTTCTTCTTGCAAGGAAGGCACCGACTTCGATGTTGATATGGTAACTCCTTTGGATCCGGTTGGTGGAATGTACTACGGATATGTCTATGGAATTGAGGATCCTTCAAAGTCTGATGCTGAATTCTGGAAGTCTGTAGCTGGTAACGTGTCATACGATGCAGCAAACGACGCTGTTATGTTTGGAAGCGAAGAAATCAGTTATATTACAGAGAACTATTGCTACCTCTCAAACACTACTGACTATGCTACAGATAAGTGTTGGTTGCGTTTTGGAGCAGTAACTTCCGCAAACTACTTCAATATCAACTGTAAACTTGATTTCAACAAGGCTAATTACTCTTTCAAGGGTTCAAATGTTGGCAACTACCGTGGCAACGCTGCAACACCACGTGCTGGTGAGAATGCAACAGTTTCTGGTTTGGCATTTCACAACACCTACACTACTGTAACTGGTGGTGTTGATGACGAAATGATTTACACTTTCAGTCTAGAAAACAAGCCTGGCATGCACTACATCGTATGGGCATTCAAGAATACCCTTTGGGATGAAGACTATGATCTGAATCCTGGACCTGAATTGGTGCGTGTAATCAAGGAACATGCATCCAAGCTCTAATCTCACATGGATTAAAGCTTAGCGCATTAAGCTAACAAAAATTTTATCCCTGCTACGCGCGAAAAACGGTAGCAGGGATAGTCATATGCAAGACCACACCAAATAAGATCAGCGATTACTACACTTGATTTTAGAGAATTCAATCCAACTACTACGATCTAACAAACTATAAGAGAGAATTCCGATCGGAGCACTACGATGACATAACTTTATGCTGGAAATACTCGTCGTAGGGCTACGAAGACGTAAATCGAAAAGTGGAAGACTTGTCGGAGCAGTTGGATGACATTACCAGATTTCGGAATGACTGGTTGAAATGCTACGACATCAACATCTGTTTACAAATGTTGATGTCGTCAATCGTCGAAGACATAAATCAAACACACCGCAACATGTACGAAGTTGGCTTAGACTTAAGAATAAAAGGAGGCAAGATCGTGCTCAGCTATAGAGCGCAAGTGTACGAGATAAGTTCAAACCCACGAGAACCAGACATCTATATCTGTCAGAACGACAAGGTGCTACACACATTACGCAACGGCTTCTATACTGAGCAGATAGAGAAGATGATAATGCGCGACAAGGAATTCAAGAGCGTAACGGGCAGAATGATAGGCCGTGAACTGCTAAGCGATATCCTTGCCTGCACCATCGATGATGGGCGTGACTCTCTCACCTTCGATTATGCGGAAGAGCTTGGACGCCAACGAGACGATAAGCGACACCAGAACTGGGAACGAAACAATCAACTGCATCGGGAAGAAGAAACTAAACGTCGCAAAGATGAGCGTGAACAGAAAGAGAAAGAAAAGCCAAATGCTACAGCATCAAATGCTGCCTCTAAATCATCTCAAATTACAAAGGCAACTCACTCAGTGGCTCGGGAAGAGAAATATCCTGGAGACATGATTGATGACGGTGTTCTCGCCTACGGTGTTAACGTAGGGCGATTCCTGTTCAACAAAGGGCAGATTATTGTTTATGCTATCTCTGACCTGCCGCACATTGGCGCATCGGATGTTATCATGACATACCAGATAACCAAAGACTCTTATCAGCTGCTGCTGAAGATGTCAGAGAAGAATGCCATACCAAGCCCTGCAGTGCCTGCATCGATTACCGACTCTTTCCGCATGAATTTCCTATGTGGCGAATCAGCCTATTGCAAGAGGAACAAATTCACTCTGGAGGATGTCGATATGAATCATGTCGACTTTATGAACGAATATGACTATTTGTCGAGCAAGTATTTCTACCACGGTGAGGCGGAGCGAGAGTTCTTTCTTGTGTTCAGCGCATCGCACGATTATGACGAGTATTACATACGTGTCGGCGAAGAGAAAGGCAAAGAGCCCCAAAAGCCTCTCGGAACAATCATAGTGCCAAAAGAATACGAGAATAGCTGGATTGCCAAACAGCGCTATTATCTTGACTGGGAGGTGAGAGTTGTGCCAGTGAAAGGGAAATACATCAAAGGCTACAACAATCCATATTGTAAACTACTGAAGGACAATACGGATGCCGAGCCGAGTGGCTACAAACATGCCATCTTCCAAGACGCAGAAGGTCGCATCGTTGCCACCACGCCATTAACAGAATTGGTAATAGCAGAAACCCTAGAAGAGTATCAGCAGATGAGCGAAGAGAAAGTAAGGAGCATGTGCTATTGCAGCGAAATGAGCCGAGCAAGATAAAAAAATGTGCGCACTAAAAAGTACGCACATTTTTTGTTATATGTAATAAGAAAATTACTTCTTGCAGCACTTGTCACAAGCAAGACCACACCAGATGAGAGCAGCGATAACTGCACCGATGAATGGACCTACGATGAATACCCAAAGCTGCTCGAGAGCCTGACCACCCTGGAAGAGAGCTGGACCGATAGAACGAGCTGGGTTGACAGAAGTACCTGTGTAGTGAATACCTACGAGGTGGATGAGGATGAGTGAAAGACCGATTGCAAGACCTGCGAGGTTGCCAGCACCTTTCTCTGAATCTGTTGTACCAAGAACAACGAGAACAAAGATAGCTGTGAGAACGATCTCTGCGATGAGGCCGTTAACTACAGAACCTGAGCAAGCATTAGCACCAGTAGTTGTACCCTGAGCGAGTTCTGGAGATGTTGCTACGAGAGCGTAAAGAACACAAGAAGCAAGTACAGCACCAATAACCTGGAAGAGCATATACATTGCTGCATCCTTACCAGAGATACGCTTAGAGATAAGGCAGCCAAGTGTGATTGCTGGATTGATGTGGCAACCACTGATACCACCAATAGTATAAGCCATTGCTACTACAGCAAGACCGAATGCCACAGAAGTACCGACAACAGAAGCTGTGTCAACGCCACAGTTAAGACTAACTGCTGTTCCGCATCCAAGGAGTGTAAGCACGAAAGTACCTACGAGCTCTGCAAAATACTTTTTCATAATCAGTAATGTTTAAAATTAATAATATTAATCGAAGAAACCATTATCGGCTTCATCATGGGTCATAACAGGATCGCCCACATAAGTCTGGTTGCTGCATGGGTCATAGTCCGATGGATACCAGAACTGTTCTGATTCATTATATGGGAGTCTTGGATCGGCAAACACCTTCTGCCAGAACATTGCAGCTATAGGCAATGCCATTGAAGCGCCTTGTCCGACAGCCATTCGGTCGAAACAGATGCTACGTTCTTCACCGCCGACCCAGCATCCAGCTACCAGACTTGGAGTAAATGACATGAACCAACCATCGGAGTTATCATTAGTTGTTCCAGTCTTTCCGCCCATTGGTGCCTTGATGCTATAGCGGGAACGGATACGTCCACCTGTACCATGATCTACTACATCGCGGAGAATAGGTAACATCTTAAGATAAGAATCTCTTGAGAACACTTCCTTCTGGATAGGATCGAAATGATCGATCTCCATTCCGCTATTGTCACAAATAGAAGTGACATACAATGGTGTAGAACGCTGTCCATGTCCGATGAACGAAGAATAGGCAGTAACCATTTCCTCAACAGAAAGGTCACACACGCCGAGACAAAGAGAAAGCACCGGATCAAGCTTTGCCTTAATACCAAACGAATGGAGTTTTTCGACAAATGCTTCAGGCGAAAGTTTGCTCATGACGCGGGCAGATATCCAGTTATTAGACTTCATCAAACCCCAACGGAGTGTTACCATCTCTCCTATTCTCTCCTTACCGGCATCGCGAGGAGTCCACGCGCGACCGTTGCCATCGTAAAGAACTGGCTGTGTATTCAATTCTTCATCGCAAGGAGTACGACCTTCTTCCATAGCAAATGTATAAAGAAGCGGTTTGATAGTCGAACCGACCTGACGACGACCTGCAGTAACCATATCGTACTGGAAGAATGAGAAATCCGGTCCACCGACGTATGCCTTGACATAGCCGAGCGAATCCATACACATGAAACCTGCACGAAGGAACTGCTTCTGCCAACGCAGAGAATCCATAGGAGTCATAATTGTATCGATCACGCCGTCCCAAGAGAACAGAGACATCTGCACCTCAGTATTGAAAGCTTCTTCAATCTGTTCTTTTGTGTAACCGCCACCAAGCATTGTGTTATAGCGTTCGCTCTGACGCATTGCTCGCTGGAGGCTCTTCTTCACCTCATCGGCAGGAAGTTTCTTGCTGTAAGGAGCGTTGGCCTGGCCTTTCTTTTCCTTGTTGAACTCTGGCTGCAGATAATCCTTCAACTGCTTTACGACAGCTTCTTCGGCATATTTCTGCATACGTGAGTCGATAGACGTATAGATGCGAAGGCCATCGGTAGTCAGATTATAGTTTGTGCCGTCAACCTTCTGGTTCTTTGCGCACCAGCCATAAAGACGATCTTCTTTCCATCGCTGGCAATCTTCTTCATACTGCTGTTCCTGCCAAGAAGCATAGTTGCTGCGCTTTGGTTCTTTTGCACGCATGATCTTACGGAGGTACTCACGGAGATATGGAGCAAGGCCTGCCTTATGATCAGCACTGTTTGCCAAACAATAATGACCTTTCTTGTCGGTCTGCGGCAAAAGAGGAAGCGTCTTCAATGAGTCGTATTCGGCTTTTGTAAGGAAATCAGCCTTTACCATCTGGTCAAGCACGACCATTCGGCGAGTATTAGTCTGCTCCGGACGTCTGATAGGATTGTAAAGAGAAGGATTCTTGCACATTCCAACCAGCATTGCAGCTTCTTCAACATTAAGATCCTTTGGCAACTTATTGAAATAGATGTGTGCAGCTGAACGGATTCCGACTGCATTATAGCAGAAGTCAAACTTGTTGAGATACATGTTAATGATCTCTTCCTTTGTATAAAGTTTCTCAAGTTTGACAGCAATTACCCATTCAATAGGTTTCTTCATCGCTCTATCCCAGAAACCGTTGGAATCCGGCGAATAAAGCTGCTTTGCCAACTGCTGAGTAATAGTAGAACCACCTCCGGCAGAACTCTGACGAAGGATGACAGTCTTGAATATTGCTCGGAAGATAGCCTTGATATCAATACCAGAATGTTCATCGAAACGTGCATCCTCAGTTGCAATCAAAGCCTTGATCAAATATGGAGAAAGCTGATTGTAGTTGATATACACACGATTCTCCTTAGCCTGGCTGAATCGGCCAAGCTCAACAGAATCGCAGGAATAAACTATTGTTGCAAACTTGTTCTTCGGGTTTTCCAATTCCTCGATTGGAGGCAGATATCCTATTGCACCACTGTTAATCATGGAGAAAACAATAGTTGCACCTGCAATCAAAGCAAAGAACAGAACCCAAAGAGCTATTATAACGTTTCGAGTAAGTTTTGACATTTTATAATTATATAAAATAACTTATTAAACTAATGCTTCAACAGCAGCCTTGACTCTCTTCATTGCCTCAACGATCTTCTCTTCGCTTGTAGCATAAGAGAAGCGGATGCAATCCGGAGCGCCGAATGCAGCACCTGTAACACCAGCAACATGACCTGTTTCGAGGAGATACATTGCGAGTTCGTCAGCATTGTTGATTGTCTTTCCATCAGCGGTCTTCTTGCCGAAGAGTGCTGTTACATCAGGGAATACATAGAATGCGCCCAGTGGCTTCTTGTCGAGACGGAATCCCGGGATTTCCTGAACGAGACCGAAGATAAGGTCACGACGACGCTCAAATGCCTGACGCATTACCTCAACACATTCCTGGCTTCCGTTGTATGCGGCTTCTGCAGCCTTCTGTGCGATACTTGAGCAACCAGAAGAATACTGACCCTGAAGCTTAGTCACAGCCTTTGCGATATAAGCTGGAGCAGCACAGAAACCGATACGCCAACCTGTCATTGCATAAGCCTTAGATACACCATTGATGATGACAACACGATCCTTAAGCTCTGGGAAAGATGCTATAGATGTGAGCTGTCCGCAATAACTGATGTGCTCATAGATTTCGTCGGCAATAACTACGACACGAGGATATTTGGCAAGAACTGCTGCGATAGAAGCAAGTTCTTCCTTGCTGTAGATAGCACCTGTTGGGTTGCTAGGAGAACAGAGAAGTACAACTTTTGTCTTTTCTGTAATAAGACTTTCGAGCTGAGCAGCAGTGATCTTGAAATCCTGATCCTGACCGCAGAGGAAAGGAACATTGACACCTTCTGCCAACTTAACCATCTCGAAGTAGCTTACCCATGCTGGAGTTGGGATGATAACTTCGTCACCCTTATCTACAATAGAAAGAATCACATTACAGATCTCCTGCTTTGCGCCGTTACCAACAACGATCTGTGTCGGAGCAAAATCCACGCCATTCTCTTCCTTAAGCTTCTTGCTGATAGCTTCACGAAGAGAGAGATAACCTGGTACGGCTGTGTAAAACGAGAAGTTATTATCGACAGCCTGCTTGGCAGCCTCTTTGATATGATCTGGTGTATTGAAGTCCGGTTCACCAACAGAGAGGTTGATGATATCAAGACCCTGAGCCTTGAGTTCCTGGCTCTTCTGTGACATAGCTAATGTTGCTGATGGCGAAAGTGCCAAAAGACGAGCTGAAATCTGTTCCATTGTAGTTTCAATTATATTTTGTTTGTTCTTATTTCTTTCTTATGTTTGACGTATGTCTTGGCTTTCTGCCAACCACTGCCGATTTTCTGATATTTCTTAAGACCCGGCACTTTCCGGCAGACGAATCGCCAGGCTTTTACAAATCCTATTTTGTATGCATCGACATCAAACAATGTCGAATCATTGATGGCTCTCCAAGTGAGGAATATTCCTACAGGGGCAAGGACCATACTACTGAGCCAGACTCCTGCCCAAGGTTGCCAAGTGCCGTTCATCGCTCTGTCATTTCCCGCTGTGTCAATGACAAAATAGATAATGAAGAATAGCACAGATGTGATGATAGGCACTCCAAGTCCGCCCTTTCGGATGATTGCACCTAACGGAGCGCCAATCAGGAAGAATATTATACAACAGATAGAAAGCACGAACTTCTTATGCATCTCTGTGATATGATAAGAGCGGTTCTTGAATTCTATTGCCTGCATTTCCTTGCGAACGTCGAATGTCTGAACTACGGAATTACTACGGTCCTTAGCATTTCTAGATATCTCCAACATCTGGTTCGGTCTCAACGAGGCATAAATGGAATCCAGATTGATTGGCATAGATTGCTTAATCTCTTTTCCGACATTCTTAATTCGAGGATCTGCCTCAGAAATATAGGCACCTGTTGTTTCTGCGAAGAAGGCAGAGTCTGTTCTTGCCTTCTCTGAAATATTGCGATAATATGTTCTTTCAACAAGTTGCTTTCCGTATCCGGTGTTTATCGAGTCGATTCGGTTGTCCAAAGAATCGACCGAAGCTTTCAGCTCCTGAAAGTTCTTTCCAACGTGACGGGAAGAAATCATATCCTCGTCAGTTCGCTCAAGGTCGTTGTTATACGGGATATAGACGACCTTCTCGACAAAAGACTCTCGACGATACTTCAAGTTCTTATCGGAAGCCCGGCGATCGTTCTGCTTGAAAGTGCCGACTTGTTCTCCATTCCAAAGAGTGAATTTCAAATGCTGGCCATCGGGCGTCGCTTCCAATCGGGCTGAATCCGAGACTGTCACTGTTGCATCCTCGATGTTACTTCCATCGAAGATATAAATAGTGACATCTCTCAGAAGACCTGTATCGAAGTCTTTCTTACCGACATAGATATTATAGTCATTGATTTCTTTATAGAATACACCTTCAGGAATCTCAAGTTCCGGAGACTTATTCTTGATACCAATCAAAAGACTATACATCTTTGTATTGGCTATCGGAAGAATATCATTCTGGAAAAAGAATGCCCCGATAGACAAAAAGATGATGAATACAATGAGAGGTCGCATGATCCTCAAAAGAGAAATACCCGATGCCTTCATTGCCAACAATTCGAGACTCTCTCCGAGGTTTCCGAATGTCATCAGTGAAGCGAGCAGAACAGCAAGAGGCAGTGCCATTGGTACAAGGGTAAGAGATGCATAGAAAAACAACTCCGCCATTACACCAAAACTCAAACCTTTTCCTACCAGATCGTCAACATAACGCCACAAGAACTGCATCAATACGATAAAGAGGCAGATAAAGAACGTCATGCAGAACATCGGCAGAAACGTCTGCAGCATGAATGTATATATTCTCTTTATTCTCACTATATCTTTGTCGGTCTTTCTAAAGCACCTTACTTTGACACAACCTTAGTACAGCCCTTAAAGCCTTTTTCTATAAGCTGCGTCAAATCTGACACTAAGTTAGAATATGAATTACGAGGTGCACAAACCCACATCTCCACCAAAGGATCCTTGTCAATGATATGCGCCATAATCTCTTCCTGGGATGGAACAGACTCCATTGCAGCATACTCTTCGTAAGTGTAGCTTGTGAAAGCGACATTCACTCCGATCCCCCTATTATCGAGCAGATACCCTTTGATCAGTTCTGTAGGTTTTGGGTTATTACGTACATCTACAGGATCCGGATAAGAAACCAGCGAAGTCTTTGTCTCATCCAGAATCACGGGTACATTATTAATATAATTACCAGATGTACGATATACTATAGCTTTTGGTGAAACCATAGCATGATTCCCACTGATTGGTTGCGATTGTAATCTACTATTGCTGCTACATGCACAAAAAGCGAGAGCAATAGACAAAGATAACAAAAGACGACAGATAAATGCCATTATTCAATCAAAAACAAATCTGCACCCTCGAGTACATTATCTCCCTTTTGAACATAGATAGCCTTTACAACGCCATCCTTACCACAGTTGATATTGTTCTCCATCTTCATAGCTTCCAAAACAAGAGCAACGTCAGTAGCCTTAACAGCCTGTCCTACTGCTACACCAATAGAAAGAACTGTACCTGGAAGTGGAGAGCGTGTTGAACCTGCTGCACCGGCAGCTGGACGTGGAGATGGAGCCGCAGCAGGAGCAGAGACTGCAGCAGGGCGTGCTACAGGACGAGCTACAACAGGAGTTGCTGGTTTCTCTGGCTGTTCGAGCTCTACGCTATACGCCTTACCGTTTACCTCAACTTCTACATTTGGTCCTTCTACATTCTTAACGGCAACTTCATATGCATTGCCGTTTATTTTCATCTTATATGTTTTCATTGTTTTTTCAAAAAATATTAAATACTAAATATTAAATAATTATATTCGATTCCATCTATCAAGGTGGTTAAGTCGGAATAATATTTATAATTTAATATTTATTATTTGCAAAAACCTCTTACCATGCTCTGCGTGGTAACGGCTTTTGGTTCTGTCCTACACCAGTCCAACAAGAATTGGTCGGAGCAAGAGTAAGGACATCACTTTCTTTATCATGCATTCCATCCTCGTTCAAGAATAGAGCCATACCGATTGCAGCAGCGAGTTCAGAGTCATCGACAACAACACCTGTTTCAGCGTCCTTGATTGTCATCTTCTTCTCTTTTGCTGCAGCACGCTTTGCCTTTATCTCCTTGAAACGATTGATAAGTATGAAATGTAACAACTTTGCTGTTGCAACATAACCATACTTAAAGCAGATGAAGAGAATGAACAAGGCAGAGAACACAACCAACATTGAGATCAAAGCCATCATCCATCCTATCGGATCATGCTCCAGGAATCGATCTGCATTGCCGGCAAGCGCTGGAGTTACCGCACTCGCCAACATTGCCGTAATTATTGAAATCTTCTTCATAATAATAATTGTCAATTTAACTGTCAATATCAATTGTCAATTATCAATTAAAGAGGAAGGTTGTCATGCTTCTTTGCTGGATTAACCACACGCTTGTTGCGAAGCTTCTCGAGAGCACGGATCACACGGAAACGAGTATTGCGTGGCTCGATAACATCGTCGATGAATCCCTGATGAGCTGCATCATAAGGATTGCAGAAGAGATCTTCGTATTCCTTCTTCTTCTCTGCCGCAACAGCAGCCTTTGCCTCCTGTGTCTCAGCAGCCTTGAGTTCCTTACCATAAAGAACCTCAACTGCACCGCCTGAACCCATAACTGCAATTTCTGCAGATGGCCAAGCGTAGTTGATATCACCACGAAGCTGCTTACAGCTCATTACGATATGACTACCGCCGTAGCTCTTACGGAGGGTAACAGTTACCTTTGGCACTGTGCTCTCGCCATAAGCATAGAGCAACTTAGCACCATGGTCGATAACGCCATTGTATTCCTGACCTGTTCCTGGGAGGAAGCCCGGTACGTCAACAAGTGTAACAAGAGGAATATTGAAAGCATCACAAAAACGCACGAAACGAGCAGCCTTACGAGAAGCGTTCGAGTCGAGACAACCTGCCATTACCTTTGGCTGATTTGCAACGACACCGACACTCATACCATTCATTCGAGCGAAACCTACGATGATATTCTTTGCCCAGTTGGAATGAACCTCAAACAACTCTCCGTTATCGACGATAGTTGCGATAACCTGATACATATCGTATGCCTGGTTCGAACTCTCTGGAATAATCTCGTTGAGAAGATCTTCCTTACGATCGATTGGATCTGTGCATTCAACGCGTGGAGCCTCTTCCATGTTGTTCTGTGGAAGATAGCTGAGGAGCTGACGGATCATTGCGATTGCCTCCTCTTCGTTCTCAGCTGCGAAATGAGCAACACCCGACTTGCTTGAGTGAACCATTGCGCCACCGAGAGATTCCTGATCAACAACCTCGCCAAGCACTTCCTTCACAACCTTTGGACCAGTGAGGAACATGTATGATGTATTCTTGACCATCATCACAAAGTCGGTGAGAGCTGGAGAATAAACAGAACCACCTGCACAAGGACCCATAATAGCACTGATCTGTGGGATTACGCCACTCGCAAGGATATTACGTTCAAAGATCTCACCGAAACCTGCCATTGATGCAATACCTTCTTGGATACGCGCACCACCCGAATCGTTAAGACCGATTACTGGAGCGCCGACGCGCATTGCCTCGTCCATGATCTTGCAGATCTTCTGAGCCATAGTGATGCTGAGTGAGCCACCACTTACGGTGAAGTCCTGAGCGAAAAGATATACGAGACGACCACCGATTGTAGCAGAACCTGTTACGACGCCATCACCGAATGGATGATTCTTATCAGTACCAAAGTTTGTACAACGATGAACAAGGAACATATCATATTCCTCGAATGATCCCGGGTCAACGAGCATCTCGATACGTTCGCGAGCAGTTTGCTTACCCTTCTCGTGCTGAGCATCGATACGCTTCTGACCGCCACCCATACGGGCAGTCTCGCGATTCTTTATTAGCTCCTGTATTTTTTGTAGCTGAACTGACATTATTCTTCTGTTTCTTTAATGTTATGATATACTGCTGTTACATCCTCATCCTCATCGAACTTGTCGAGAAGCTTATCGAGAGTAACGCGCTGTTCCTCTGTAACCTCCTTTGTGTCGTTTGGAATACGAACGAATTCTGCGCTTACAAGTTCATAGCCATTCTCCTCGAAATAGCTCTGAAGCTGAGCATAAGAATCTGGCTCGCCATAAGCTGTGATTGTGTTCTCTTCCTCATCGAGATAGAGTTCATCTACGCCGAAGTCGATAAGTTCAAGCTCGAGTTCTTCCATATCAACACCTTCTTTAGCCTTAACTGTGAATACAGCCTTGCGAGTAAAGAGGAATGAGAGTGAGCCTGATGTTCCGAGAGTTCCACCGTACTTAGTGAAATATGAGCGAACGTTAGCAACAGTACGAGTATTGTTGTCTGTAGCAGCCTCAACGAAGATTGCGATACCGAATGGGCCGTATCCTTCGTATGTCAACTCCTTGTAATCGCTTGTATCCTTATCTGTAGCCTTCTTGATAGCACGGTCGATAGTATCCTTAGGCATACCTGCAGACTTAGCAGATGTGATGAGAGTACGCAAACGGCTGTTTGTATCTGGATCTGGACCGCTTGCCTTTACGCACATCGTAATTTCCTTACTGAATTTTGAAAATGCTTTACTGTTCTTGCTGTTACGCGCCATGATACGCGCCTTACGATATTCAAAAGCTCTTCCCATAGTTTTGTATTATTATTTTGTTTATATTTTTCTATTAAAAAGTTTTCTTGTAAATTAACGGAGTGTTGCTCCAAGTTTAGTTTCGAAATTCTTGATGAACTTCTGCATCAATCCATCGATCTGCTTATCGACAAGAGTCTTCTCAGTATCCTGAATGATGAGAGAGATTGCATAACTCTTCTTACCCTCAGGAAGGTTCTTGCCCTCATATACATCGAAGAGGTTGACACTCTTGAGAAGCTTACGATCTGTGCCGAATGCTACAGACTCGATATCAGAGAACTTCACGCTCTTGTCAACGAGCAATGCGAGGTCACGCTTTACAGGCGGGAACTTGGAAATTTCCTGCTGCTGAATCTTAATCTTAGCAGCTTCCTTCATGAGCACCTTCCAGTTGAGGTCGGCATAATACACTTCCTGTTCGATGTCGAACGGTTTGAGCACCTTGTTCGATACGATACCGAGATTTGCCAATGGCTTACCATTAGGAGATGCGAGTTCAAGACCTGCTGCGAAGATATCGCTCTGATACTGCTTCTGCTTGAGATTGTTTGCAAGGCCAAGACGCTTGAGGATATTGATTACAGCAGCCTTCAACTCGAAGAAGTTTGCCTTGTCATCCTGATGAGCCCAGCTTCCTGAAACGCGATTACCTGTTACCCAGATACCGAGATGCTGTTCTTCGCTATAGCCGGCAATACCCATACCCATCTGCTGTACCTGGAGGGCTGTGAGTTCTCCGTTTGCAACCTTTGCATTTACGGCATCCTGCTTCTCCTTATTGTAGAACTGGCAATTACCAAATTCATAGAAACGGAGGTCTGTAGTACGATAGTTGATATTTCGGATGATGCTCTGAAGACCACCGAAGAGCAAAGTCTGACGCATCACATTAAGATCGCTCGAAAGCGGATTCATAATGTGGACGAGATTTGCTGCAGGATAAGTCTCAAGATTATTATAGAATGCTTCAGCTGTAAGCGAATTGCAAAGGATCTCGCTATAACCGCAACCTGTGAGCTGTTCGCTGATGAGGCGCATCAACTCGTTGCTTACATCAGTAGGAGTCTTCTGGCCCAAGTTCATCTTCACATTGTCAGTGAACTCAACATTGTCATAGCCATAGATGCGAAGGATGTCTTCAATAACGTCGCAGTCACGATAAACATCGACGCGATAGCTTGGGATCTCGATTGTTACGCCTTCTTCATTTTCCAAGAGGATCTTCATCTCAAGAAGGTCGAGAATATTCTTTACAGTCTCTGCAGGAATATTAATACCGCTAAGACCATTGACACGCTTGTAAGTCAACTCAACAACTGCTGGCTCTGTCTTTACAGGATAAACCTCAACAGGATCACCGACGATTGTACCGCCAGCAAGTTCCTTAACGAGAAGTGCTGCACGACGCAATGCATAAGGAACATTGTTGATGTCGATACCACGTTCGTAACGGAATGAAGCGTCTGTTGAGAGCTGCTGGCGACGAGCTGTCTTACGCACCCATGTTGGATTGAAGTATGCGCACTCAAGGAACACATTCTTTGTCTCCTCAGTTGTACCAGACTCAAGACCGCCGAATACACCAGCAATACACATAGGATCTTCTGTATTGCAGATCATAAGGTCACGCTCAGAAAGCTTATGTTCGTTACCATCGAGTGTTACGAATGGAGTTCCTTCAGGACAAGTCTTTACAACGATCTTTCCACCCTTGATCTTGTCTGCATCGAAAGTATGCATTGGAACACAAGTCTCGTGAAGAATGAAGTTTGTGATATCGACGATATTGTTGATAGGACGAACGCCAGCTGCCTGAAGACGAACCTTCAGCCATTCAGGAGATTCCTTTACAGTTACGCCCTTGATTGTGATACCAGAATAACGAGGACAAGCTTCGAGATTCTCGACTTCAATCTGGATTGGAGTCTCATTTACCGAAGCTGCCTTATCAGCAGCAAGCACTTTGTCAAAGTCAGCTACAGAAGGTTTTGTAAGTTCGTGAGACAAGCCATGAGCACCAAGATATGCATTGAGGTCGCGAGCTACGCCGAAATGAGATGCTGCATCGATACGGTTTGGTGTAATATCGACTGCAATGACATAGTCGCTCTCAACATGGAAATATTCAGATGCGAGCATGCCGAGTGGAGTATCTTCAGGAAGAACCATGATACCGGCATGATCTGTACCAACACCGATTTCGTCTTCGGCGCAAATCATACCATTAGAGTTAACGCCACGCAGTTTTGCCTTCTTGATAGTAAAGCTCTGGTCACCATCGTAAAGTACTGTTCCGAGAGTTGCCACGATTACCTTCTGACCTGCTGCTACATTAGGTGCGCCGCAAACGATCTGTGCTACGACATGACCTTCGTCTGTAATAGTACAATTTGCGCCATACGCATCCTTCACCCATTGAGCATCACCGAGATCAACTGTTGTGATATGCATGTGATCTGAATCAGGATGAACGTCACAAGTCAAAACATAACCAACAACTAAGCCTTTGAGTCCGCCTTTGATTGTCTCAATCTCTTCGACGCCTTCTGTCTCAAGACCAATTGATGTAAGGGCTGCAGAAGTCTGTTCTGGAGTAAGATCAAACTTCAAATAATCCTTCAGCCATTTGTAAGAAATATTCATGTCTTTATATCGATATAATTATTAATTTCTCTTTATGTTTTTTTTGTTTCCTGCACAAACATGAAAACAAAATGCGCGCGAAAAATACGGGTGTATCCGCATAATTCGCGCGCAAATATAAGAATTATTTATAAATAATGTCGTTCGATTAGACAAAAATATGTTTTTCGGAGTAATTATTCTACAATTTCGCCAAGCATAGTTGCAGATGTGGCTTCCAAAACCTTCACTTTAACAAAATCGCCAGTCTTTGCGTTGCCCTTAGGGAAGACAATCATCTTGTTCTGCTGTGACCGTCCACAAAGATCGTTGCGGGAGCGTTTTGAATAGCCTTCCACCAAGACTTCAAAAGTCTTACCCACATCCTTCTTATTGCTCTCAAGCGAAAGCTGGTTTTGCAGTGCAATAATCTCGTTCAATCGGCGGATCTTCTCTTCCTCCGGCACATCATCAGGATAGTGTCGTGATGCGAATGTTCCAGGGCGTTCGCTATACTTGAACATGAAGGCGGAATCATATCCCACTTCCCGCATGAGGCTCAATGTCAACTCCTGATCCTCAAGCGTCTCGCCGCTGAATCCGCAGAACACATCTGTCGAAATTCCACACTCGGGAATGATTCGTTTTACTGCTGCAATACGGTCGAGATACCATTCACGATCGTACTTTCTGTTCATACGTTTCAAGACAGCGCTCGAACCCGACTGAACAGGCAGATGCAGATGCTTGCAGATGTTATCATGTGCAGCCATTGTCTCAAGAATCTTGTCGCTCATATCCTCAGGATTGCTCGTCGAGAAACGAACACGCATTCCAGGAGCAGCCTCTGCCACAATTGCCAAAAGATCGGCGAAGTCAATTTCTTTTTCCCCGTCTTTCCAAAGATAAGAGTTGACATTCTGTCCGAGCAATGTAACTTCCTTGAAGCCTTTGGCTTTAAGATCATTAAGCTCTGCAAGAATACTATCCACGGCACGAGATCTTTCTCGTCCACGAGTATAAGGAACAATGCAATAACTGCAGAAATTATTACATCCTCTCATTATCGAGATAAAACCTGAGATTCGATTATTACCGATTCTTGTTGGAATAATCTTATGGTATGTTTCAGTAGTCGAAAGATTCACATTTACAGCTGGCAAGCCTTGTTCGGCTGAAGAAATAAGATTTGGCAGATCCAAATATGAATCCGGACCTGCTACGAGATCTGCTCCCTGTTTGAAAAGATCCTCTTTCACTCTTTCAGCCATACAGCCGAGCACACCTACAATAAGCTTCTTCCCTTTATTATGCAAAGACTTGAAATACTGAAGACGACTGATAATCTTTTGTTCGGCATTATCTCTTATCGAACAGGTATTCATAAAAACCGCATCAGCTTCGTCAAGGCTTTCGCACAAATCATAGTCAGCCATTTTCATGATTGTTGCCACAACTTCGCTGTCGGCGACATTCATTTGGCATCCGTATGTTTCAATGAATAGTTTTTTCATCAAATTCGTTAAATATTGTAAAAAACAAAACTTTTTCTGTCAAAAATTTCATTTACGCAAAATATTTGTGTATATTTGCGTCATAAAAATTATCATAGTTAAGGTTTAGGTTAATAATTGGCGACTGGCTTGTGAAAGTAGGTCGCTTTTTTTATGTCTTTTCCATAAAATTTTCCATTAGTGTTTTAAAATATTCGTTGAATATTTGTAAAAAACGCAAGAAAAAATTATATTTGCGGCTGCAAAAGTATGATTTTTTTCCGAACTAAGCAAGTAAAATAACAGAAATCGAATGAAATATACAAGAATGACTGCCGAAGAGGCAGCGAAACTTATAAATAATGGAGACACTTTAAGCTTTAGTGGCTTTACTGCAGCGGGAACTCCTCGTGTAGTCACAGAAGCGCTTGCAAAGCGAGCAGAAGCAGAGCATGAAGCCGGTCGTCCATTCAAGGTAAATCTTTTCACTGGAGCTGTTACGAATGATGCCCTTGACGAAGCTTTGGCAAAAGCACACGCTGTTGACAAACGAATGCCATTCAATGGATCTTCAGCAATGCGTGCTGCAATCAACTCTGGCGAAGTATCATATTTCGATATGCACCTCAGCGTTGTCGGACAATATGTTCGTTACGGATTCCTTGGCAAAGTTGATTTCTGTATAATTGAGGCTGTTGACATTAACGACGAAGGAGAAATCGTTTTGAGTGGCGGTATCGGCTGTGTAGATACCTATTCTCAGGTTTGCGACAAGATCATCGTCGAACTCAACAGTGCATATAGTGCAGACAAGATCAGAGGTTTGCACGACATTTACACACCTGCGACACCTCCTCATCGTCGTTCCATTCCAATCTATGAGCCTTCGGATCGTATCGGAAGTCCAGTATTGAAGGTTGATCCAAAGAAGGTCGTTGCCGTTGTCGATTGTCACTATAAGTATGGTGTCAAGCCTTTCACTCCAGTTGACGAGACAACAGCTCAGCTCGGAAACAATGTCGTAAAATTCCTGACCGAAGAATATCGTGCCGGCAGAATTCCAGCAGAGTTCCTCCCTCTTCAAAGTGGTGTGGGTAACATCAGTAATGCTATCCTCCACTCTCTCAAAGACGCTTCAGAGATTCCTCCTTTTAAATTATATACTGAGGTTTTGCAGGATCAGGCAATAGAACTCATTGATGCTGGTCGTTGCACATTCGCTTCGACAGGAAGCCTTGCCTTGAGCGATGAGGTTTACGACAAGGTCCTTGACAATATCGACTTCTACAAGAACCATGTTGTCTTGCGTCCTTATGAATTGTCAAACCATCCGGAAGTTGTGCGTCGTCTCGGCATCATTGCAATTAACACTGCGCTCGAAGCAGACATTTTCGGCAATGTCAACTCAACTCATGTGATGGGAACTAAGATGATGAATGGCGTCGGTGGCGCTGCTGACTTTGCTCGCAACGCTTACATCTCGGTATTCATCTGTCCAAGTACTGCAAAAGGCGGAAAGATCAGCGCCATCGTTCCTTATGTATCGCACGTCGATAGTTCTGAACACAGCGTGATGATTATGATTACTGAACAAGGTATTGCCGACCTTCGCGGAAAATCGCCACGTCAGCGTGCGGAAGCAATCATCGAGAACTGTGCACATCCGGATTATCGTCCTATGCTTCGCGAATATCTGAAACTGACAGAAAACGAAGCTGTACATACTCCGATCTCTCTCAGCAAGGCATTCTCTTTCCACGAAGAGTTTATGAAGAGTGGAGACATGCATAATGTAACTTTTTAAGAAACAGTTTATTTTAAGGTATTTGACATATGAATTACCCAATTATGACTGCCCAGGAGGCAGCACGTTTGATCAAGAATGACGATACAATAGGTATCGGTGGTTTCTCTTCTGTAGGCGTTCCAAAGGCAGTTCCTGCAGCACTTGCAAAATATGCAATCGAAGAACATGAGGCTGGACGCGAGTTTAAGGTAGGTCTTGTAACAGGTGGTGCAACCGGTCCATCGATCGACACAGACCTTGCTTTGGCGCACGCAGTTAAGTTCCGTACTCCATTCCAGAGCAACAAAGATATGCGCGGAGCCATCAATTCGGGTGAAGTGCAGTATTTCGACTGTCACCTCTCGATGATTGGTCAGGATGTTCATTACGGATTCCTCGGCAAGCTTAATGTTGCAATTGTCGAGGCTTCAGAGATCACTCCAGAAGGCAATCTCATCCTTTCTACATCTGTGGGTATCAGCCCTACTCTTCTTAAGATGGCCGATAAGGTTATCGTCGAGTTGAACTCTGCTCATGCCGGCAAGCTCACAGGTATGCACGATATTTACATTCCTGAGATTCCACCGTATCGCAAGCCATTCATGATTACTTCTCCTGGCGATCGTATTGGTACAATATATGCTGAGGTAGATCCTAAGAAAGTCGTTGCTGTCGTTGAGACAAACATGAGCGACAAACAGGCAGGATTTACTCCGCTCAACGATGAGACTCGCGCTATCGGTGCACATGTCTCGAACTTCCTCGTCAACGAATTGAAGCGTGGTGGCATTCCTAAGGAGTTCCTTCCACTTCAGAGTGGTGTGGGCAACATCGCCAATGCCGTAATCGGTGCACTTGGAGACAATCCTGATGTCCCTGCATTCTCAATGTTCACTGAGGTAATCCAGAACTCGGTAATCGATCTCATGCTCAAGGGCCGTTGCAACTACGTGACAGGTTCGTCACTCTCATTGACCGACGACGCCCTCGAGACAATGTATGCAAATATGGATGTATTCGGTAAACGTGTATTGCTCCGTTCACAGGAGATCACAAACCATCCTGAATGTATACGTCGTCTTGGTATCATCGCGCTCAACACTGCACTTGAAGCAGATATCTTCGGTAATGTCAACTCAACTCACGTGAGCGGAACAAAGATGATGAATGGTATCGGCGGTTCTGCCGACTTTGCACGTAACGCATTCCTCAGCATCTTCACAACTCCATCGACAGCCAAGGGCGGTATGATTTCTTCAATCGTCCCAATGGTAACTCATACAGATTCTTCAGAGCATTCAGTTCGCGTACTCGTAACAGAGCAAGGCGTTGCCGATCTTCGTGGTAAGTCTCCAAGTCAGCGTGCCCGCCTCATCATCGAGAACTGTGCTCATCCAGATTACAAGCAATTGCTTTGGGATTATCTCCGTCTCTCAGAAGGCAAGGGCTTACATACACCTCACTCGCTTCAGAATGCATTCCGCATGCACATCGAGTTTGCCGAGAGCGGCGATATGAGAAATACAAAGTTCTTGTAAGAAGGAATTCAATAAAACGAATATGTCAGGTTTCGACTTCAGTTTTTTGATAGACCAGATCAATAGCACAGAAGTAAATATACCGAATGCTATTTTCAAGCTTTTTCTCTCTATTCTGCTCGGCGCTGCCATCGGAATGGAGAGAAAGCACAAAGGACAGCGTGCAGGAATGCGCACATTTGCGCTGATCTCTTTGGGAGCTACTCTTGCTATGTTGGTATCTATATACATTCCTCAGGTTTATATGGGCCTGAAGAATGGTGACCCGGGACGAATTGCCGCTCAGGTTGTGAGTGGTGTCGGATTCTTGGGTGCAGGTGCAATCATCCAAAGTAAAGGTAGCGTGCGAGGTCTTACGACTGCTGCTGGCATCTGGATGACAGCAATGCTCGGATTGGCTGTAGGTTCGGGAATGTATCTCATCGCCACAACTGCAACGGCGATGATTCTTTTCATCTTAATAATTCTCGACAAATATGAGAAGATATTAGGATTAGGTTGGGAAAGCAAGATCATCCGTCTCAAGCTCGGATCGATGGAAGACGACATTACTCCATACAAAGCTCTGTTCAAGAAACATCGAGTTCATCTCACAGAAACCTATGTGCGATATGACTATACACTCCCTGCAACCACAATCAACTTCATGATTCGCACAAAAGGCAGCAACAACTTCATAAAACTCTTCGAGGAGATCCACGAAGTCAATTCCAAGACTCTGTCAATCACATTGACGGATGAAGTGAATAACTGAACGATCCAGAATAAGTTAATATCATTTTGAAATAATATAAGTTTGAGGAACAAAAGTGCACCAAACGGCTATATTTATTCAAAAATATTTGGAATTACTAGAAATATGATATAACTTTGCAACCAGAAAGTAAGTCGTATTGATTATGATGTAATCGGTTTGTGCAAAGACCCGCCCGCGAGGCATCACTCTACAGAGTAAACATGATCGTACGGTTTTCCGGGCAAGAATAAGCATCTCATTTTCGAGATGCTTTTTTCTTTTTACTTACCATCGGTTTGATATTATCTGAATTATTAGGAAGAACAGAAATACCATATTGAACTCTATCTCCAGTACCTTTTCTTATTCCAACTGTAAGTTTTATCTTTCCTATTCCATCGCAAACATATTCCATTAACAACATCTTTACAAGTTTCGATTGATTTTTATTTCCAGGCTTAGGTATGTCGTAACCTACCTTTTTGCAGCATGTTCAGCAGCTTCCACTACTGATTCTTTTCTGATAAGAATGTCTACATTTAGGTTAATGTTGAATACAGACTTATGAGGATGCTCGGTTTTCCACTTTTCATAAAAATCGAAAATTATCGTCTTTCTTATTCGGAATTCCTCCATAGAGTTTCCTTTTGGAATTCCGTCTTCATCATAATCTATACATTGTCCTTCATTAACTAAAACATCTCCGTCAGCTACAATTGTGGTTTTATTGACTTGATTATAGTCATAAAGCAGTTCATACGAGATCTCCAAAAGTTCATATTCGAACAATTCCCCTTGTGCCATATATTTTTTGATTTGGTTTTACAACAAAGTTTCTGATCATTACACAAAACATGTGAATGATTTAGACGAGACAAAGATACAAAAGATAATCTTTCGTTCCAAATTAATTCAACAAAAAACAGCGAATTTGATTTCTTTGACAAAACTGCGTGGATGAACACTTTCTTTTTTCTGTCGTTGATGAGTGCGCGATAATTCTTCTGTTCTCTTCGTCGATATTTGACGAGTATTAGGTTAAAATCTCAAAAAAAAATGAGTAAGCACACCGTGGACATATATCATACCATAAAAAAGAGAACACTACTGCTATGGATAAAGATTTATTTTATATAAAAAAGGAAAACATGTTCTTTTTTTATTATGTCTTAGCCATTTTCCTTCACGACAGAAGGAATAATCTTCGACAACCTTTTTTATAGCAGAGGTAACTTGCAAATAAAACTCCTCGTCACTGGCAGACAAAGGTTCTGAAAAATAGACGTCATCTACCTTCCCTTTTTTATTCAAAAGAAAATAACACAAAATACGACTATGACCTTCTTTTATTTCCCCATTATAATATTTCTGCCAAAGACAACTATCTATTAATAATTTGACATCACTGAGGTCATACAAATCCGATTCTTCTGGGCATGTCTCGGTCATTGCTCTCGAATATTCAACCGTATATAGATCTATTAAAGAATCTACAGGCAAGTTGTCACACCTATCGGCACACGTTTGTGCAAAAATGTATCCGAATTTTATTGTCTGCAGAAATAAAAATAATATACTAAACGTCTTCTTCATTGTTACAAGTTTTTCAGTTTTGTTTCCTGAAGTTGGTCAGCAGAGCTCAGTTTCGTTTATGTCAATTACTTAATTATCTCAGGAAATTTCAGCCATACAAACTGCTTATCACTTTGATACACACCATTACACTGGTAGACAGGAACTATATTATGAGAAAGCATGTAATCGGCTATTGCTTTTTCTATTTGTTCCTTAGTTTCCTTGCCTATAGTATTTTGAGTATGCAATATTTCTACGGAAACCTTTTTGGCTTTACCTTTTTTACTGAACTCCAATATATCACATTGTACGGTCATACTACCTTGTACATCCTTGAACTTGTTTACAATGGAATTAGTGAACTTTTTACCATTCTTACCCTCATATATTCCATTTGTTATCAAACGGTATTCCAAATTGGTACGTCCAGTGATTTCTCCGTTTTCAAGAGAGAAGTACTGCTCATGTTCATAGATACTTTCCCACCCCATGTGAACATACTTTACGATTTTGCCAGATATAACACGAATGGTGTCATTCATCCAAGAGGCACTGATTCCATGCGAATCTTTGTATTTGGTGAACAATGGACTATCTTTCGCAATAATTGTTTCGTATGTATCATCAATATAATTATGATTGATATGAATACTATCAAGATAAAGAGTCTTGTCAACAATACTCCAATATCCTATATATCCTCGCCACAATGCAGAACTACTCATTTCCATATTCACTTTTTCCTGAACAAGTGTGTCAAGTCTTTCTGTTGACAACGACAACGGATCAGAGAACATAGAATACCACCTACCATCCATAAACAACATTTCGCCATATTGCGCTGTAGCAAATAGTTCTTGATGATGGAAGAGACACAATAATAAACTATATATTAAGAGCAGTTTTTTCATGATTCATTCAAAGTTTTTCTTTGTAAAGATACACTTTTGGTTCTTCCGTTCCAAATATAATCGACGAACGTCTGCAAAAAATCGACGAAAGAGCAAAAAGGATATCTTTATCCTTATTTTAACGGGTTTTGATAATTGACTAACAGAAAATTCTGGACTTAGGCTCCTTCCAAAGAGATTTTACTTCAAACCTGAGATGTCTTCTTTTTTAGTTGCTGTCAGTATGTTTCCTAAAATTACGTTCATAGCTGTGCGCTTTACTGTTCAGCAATTTCTTATATAATAGATTTCTAAAGGTCGTTATCTTCATCATAGTTATATACAAATTCCTATTTTTCAAACTGTCCAGACCAGCCTGTTCATTTATTGGACCCCACACATTATTATCATATCTGCCATTTTTATTTTATGAAACGATATAATATCGTGGAATAAATTCATCCCCAAATCCACACTTAACAAATATGATATCGTTCTCATTATACAATACACTTTGCAAACCATCCATAATAACAGCACCCCCAAGATGATTATCTTCTTCAAGCCAATGTAATCTATAAAAATCTGAATCATAACGATGGGCACAAAAAGGCAGCAACAACTTCATAAAACTCTTCGAAGAGATCCACGAAGTCAATTCCAAGACTCTGTAGATCACATTGACTGACGAAGTGAACAACTAATAATCTCTGGTTCTCTGATCGACGCGCGTCGATCAGACAAACGGAAGTCCGGAGAAGTCATCGACGGTCGTCAATCAGTCCACGGGAATTCCCGAGAACTCTTCGTAGGTTGAAGATTATTACTCTACAAATAGGAAAGTAGTCATCGACGCGCGTCGATGACTACTTCCTTTTTCTGCCGTAATCGTCGACTTGCCACGATCACTACTCACGTTTCCAAGAGTTATCGTCGTAGGCCTACGATCACAACTCCCAGACTCGGAAGTTGTCTTCGTAGAGCGTGGATGAGAGAAACCGAAAGCAGGAGTTATAAGCCGTAGAGTTTTCTCAGAGAAAAGAAAATAAGGCTTCTCATCTTTCGGGTCAATGGGACAGGTACCTGACCCAGTCGAGAACCGCTTCTTCTGTCATAGTTTTGTCAAGTGGGTCAGGGACCTGTCCCCTTGACCCTCCTTTACATTTATCTCTCTGTCCGATTTTCTTCTTTCTATTATCAGTAGGAACAAGAAAATAATAAATATTATTGTGATATAATAAAATATGTTACGCATGAAGAAATTCCCGTAAATTCCAAAAATCGCACGCCATTTCTCACCTCTTACACAATCAAATTGACCCAAAACCCGTGTTCTTATCTGTTCTGTTAAGAACATATATTCATTCCAATTATCTTCGTCAACAAAATGTGTCCATTCTCTGTCTGGCAGACGATAATCACCCAGTAGCAGATAAATTCTTTTTCCGTCAGAATAACACTCCGCTAATATCTCATAGTTGTCTATAAAGAAACAGATTGATTCATCCTTTTCTGTAGGTGAGAAATTATATTTGTTCTTAAAATCTTTGATTTGAATCGGACGTATCTTTGTTATAGGTGTGAAAAATATTGAATCTCCGAAATTTGAAATACTTTTGTTTAATTTTTCATTGACGCAATCATCTTCTATGAAAAAATGAGTACAATAACGATATAGGTCATCTGTTGAAAGCAACAATATAAAATGAACTGTAATAAGAAATATAGATCTGGTTAAGAGTTTTTAACACTCTATGTTCCAGATGGGGGCTTCTCGCCCCCAAACCCCTCGGTGTTTTCAGGTATTAGATTTCTCTACTCCTGCATAGAGGAAGTTGCAACGGAGTTCTTGGTAGAGACGAATCCGTCAATATAAGGTTTCTCCTGAGTGACAACAGCAAAAGCCTGTCTGATGAGCTTATTTGCAACAGCAATGACAGCGACTTTTCCAGGCTTGCCATTTGACCGCAACCGGTCGTAACAGGCTCTGCATTCAGTGTTGCATCTTAGCGAAGAGAATGCTGCAACGTAGAGTTGGCTCCTTAAAGAAGAGTCTCCGTTGCGGTTAATGTGACCTTTGATATTGACTGAAGTTCCGGATTGCTGATATGTCGGTGACAAGCCCAGATAGCGGGTGAGCTGCTTGGCATTATCGAAGTAAGTGAATCCACCAGTAGCCATGATGAGTGCAGCAGCAAGAGTTACGCCAATGCCTTTGATAGAGGTAAGAAGTTCCATCTGCTTCTTGTACACAGAATGAGCTACGGAAGAAAGATCCTCCTCAAGGTTCTTAATCTGTTTCTCAAGGAAAGAAATGGTCTTTTCGACCGATTTCTTGCACTTGGGATCGAAGAAAGGTAACACTTCTAGAGAACCTTTAAGATTCTTGGTAGCAATGAGTTGCTTCTTGAGCTGGCGGATAACAGTCCGCTTCTGCTTCAAGGTGAGAATGGCATCACTACGGAGAACGTAAGGAGCAGGATTCATCTTCTCTCCATAGAGTGCAATCAGGCGAGCATCCACCTCATCCGTCTTAATGGTAGAAAGCATCACACGAGCGAAGTTCTTTACCTTGAGAGGGTTCTCCAAGCTGGTTGTAATGCCAGCTTCTGAGAGGAGGTAAACAAGTAGAGCACTGTAGTTGCCTGTTGCTTCCATGACGCAATGGTGCTCTTCCTTAGAAATGGTGTGGATGAACTCATGAATCCCCTTGGTGGAGTTCTTGAACGTCTTCGTCTTGTAGTTCTTATCGGAAGAATAAGCCACAACGAAAGTGTCCTTGCTAACATCGATCCCAATGTAAGTCATATCAGTACTAATTTAATAAAACATGCAACATCGAAAACATCTGTGAGCCATCATTGCAAATGCGGGGTCAAAGCCCATTGAACTGTCCGGATTCGGATGTTAAGATGTGGGGGCAGAACATTTTATACTGTCTTATGACGAATGAAAACTCGGCCTTACTCCACACCTTGATGTTGTTAACTAATGCAAAATTATAAAGAATAAATTAATATACAATGAAAAATTCCAAAGAATAGTACACTCAAAATATATTTTTTAACAAGATTCATTTTGTTAGTATTTTAGTCCGGGTCATAGGAACAGACACCTGCCCCCATCGTGAATCGCTTCATTTGTCACTGTTTTGTCTAGTGGGACAGTAACCTGTCCCTACCAAAGAATCTATATGTGGTTCCAGTTTCACAAAGACCAATTTACCAATACAACTATCATTCATATCATATATTGGTAACCAAATACTATCTTGAACGACTTTTTCACAACTAAAGTGATAATAGTTATTGTATTGCCGGTCATTGGAACGTCTTAATTTCCATTGTTGA
>JAZQOF010000028.1:0-45813 GCA_045627785.1 Bacteroidales bacterium
CGTATTGTTGTCTCCCGAACATTATATTTATATAGGTACGTTCAGCAAAATTCTAGCCCCTGCACTCCGACTGGGCTTTGTGGTCACTACACCTGCCTTTATCAGGCAGATGGGTGAATATCGTCAGCTCGTAGATATGCAGGGCGATAATGTGATGGAACGTGCAATACTCGACTTGATTGAGAAAGGAGAGCTAAAACGCCACATACGTCGTGCATCTAAGGTCTATCGCGAACGCCTGCAATATGCTACTGAGCTGATTCGTGGGGAGTTGGGTGATAAAGTCAGCTACCGTCAACCCGACGGCGGCCTTGCCTTATGGATGGTGTTCCCGACCGATCCTACCGAGCGTCTAGCACAATACGGCATTGCGGCCAGAATTGAGAAACTCTCTAATCCTGACCGCTTCGGTCTTCGTGTGGGTTACGCTTCGATGCAGAAGGAGGAGATGGAGCGTCTCATCATGGCGTTGAAGTCAGAAAAGTAAATTAATTATCTCAATATAGTTAAACTTTACATTACTGCTTTTTCGTAAATTGGAGATTTTACTTCACGTAAAATTGAGGATTTAGTTTTGCTAATGACAAGATGATAGAGAATATGTAGGAAAAACTAATTTATTACTTGCCGATGCAGAAATTCTTGAAGATATTGTTCAGGGTGTCCTGGCTGGTGATGCTTTGACCAAGGACAGAGTTGAGGCTCTCGATTACGGCGCGGAGATCTTCGGCAACAAGGTCACCGGAGAGTTGCGAGTCGAGAGCAAAGATAACATTGCCAAGTGAATTGTGAGCGTCGTTGAGAGCGTCGTAGTGACGTCGGTTGGTGAGGATGATGTCACCCTGGGCCTCCGATGGCTTTGCAAGTGCGATGAGCTGCTGTTCGAGCTCCTCTATTCCTATATTATTAAGAGCAGAGATAGAAATAGTATTAGGGACAGAGATAGAAATATTATTTAGCTTGTCCGCCTTATTGACCACACGAATCACCTTTTGGTCGGCACGAGTCTCCACTTCGATGAATTCTACGCCAGGTTCGGTAAGAAGGATGATGATCCGGGCACGTTCGGCAGCACGGCGGGAGCGTTCGATACCCATTGCTTCGATATGGTCGGTTGTCTCGCGGATGCCGGCTGTATCGATGAAGCGGAAGAGGAATCCGCCGAGGGTGATGGTGTCTTCGATGATGTCGCGTGTTGTGCCCTGGATAGGAGAGACGATGGCGCGGTCGTCCTTAAGGAGAGCGTTGAGCAACGTGCTCTTTCCTACATTCGGAGCACCAATGATTGCCACAGGGATACCATTCTTGATGGCTTGTCCTGTGCTGAAGGTTGCTGCGAGATGTGTCACCTCACTATCGATGTCGTGAGCGAGGGACAGGAGCTTGGCGCGGTCGGCAAATTCGACATCCTCTTCGCTGAAGTCAAGTTCGAGTTCGAGGAGAGACGTCATCGTGAGCAGCTGTTCGCGCAGTTCGCCGAGCTTACGGCTGATGCTACCCTTCATCTGGGACATTGCGAGACGATGGGCGGCTGCATTCTGCGATGCGATGAGGTCGGCTACAGCCTCTGCCTGAGAGAGGTCCATACGGCCATTGGCAAAGGCACGGCGGGTAAATTCGCCATGGTCGGCAAGACGGCAGCCATTGTCGAGCAGGATGTCAAGTATGCGCTGCTGGATATAGAGTGAACCATGGCAAGAGATCTCGATGACATCTTCGCCTGTAAAGCTGTGGGGAGCCTTGAACAGCGACACGACAACCTCGTCGACAACCTCCTTGCTTTGAGGGTCAACGATCTGTCCGTAGGTCAATGTATGAGACTTACGGCCGACGATGGCATTTGCCTGTTTGAACGGAGCGAATACACTATCGACGATCGTGGTGGCTGTAGGTCCGCTGACGCGTATTACGGCTATTCCACCTATTCCGGCTGCTGTAGATATTGCTGCTATGGTCATATTTGTCTCACACAGATTATTTTACTTCGGTATAGTCGATGTAGTCGCCGTCGGAGTCGTCGTATAGCTTCGGACGTGTACCATCTTCGTTGGTCTGCATCTTCTGGCGTTCCTGTTCGAACTTGTTACCCTGCTGTTCGCGTTCGTAGCGCAGTATGTCTTCTTTCTCAAAGTTGGTTATGCCTGTCCAAGGGTTCCGCACCTCTTTCTTTACGCTACGGAAGAGATTGAGGAAACTTTCCCAAAGCCATATTGCTGTGGCACCAAGCATCTGAATCGACTTGCCGACAAGGGACAAACCGATCAGAAGAAGAATAATAAATAAAATAGGAAGACACCCGAAGATACCCATTTACTTTTTAACTATACTTATAATAATGTATAGAAGAATGATGGCTGTGAAGCTTGCCAGAACCTCGCCGAGATAGGCAAAGAGCGGCATGCACAATATCGCGATGATGAGGAATGAATATCGTACAATATTCTCAGAGAATCCTGTATGACCCTTCTTGAACTTGAACGAGAACATTGGGATCTCGCAGATGAGAAGGTAAGAGCATGCACACATCAACACAAAAACCGTAACTGCGCAGAGAACCGGGTTCTGTGCCATGAAACCTGTTACGGCAGGAAGCTGAGAAAGGCTTGAAAGACCTATCCAGAAGAGTGCATTGGCAGGAGTAGGAAGACCTATGAATGAAGTAGTCTGTCGTTCGTCGCAGTTGAACTTAGCCAGACGCAATGCCGAGAATGCAGCCATGACGAAAGCGAAGAGTGCAATAGCTTCGGCATTCTCGCTGATCAAAGGCATTGTCTGCATCAGAAGGCTGAAGCAGAGCACCGACGGAGCAATACCGAAGGATACGACATCGGCAAGCGAATCAAGTTCCTTACCGATAGGACCACTGATGCCAAGCGCACGGGCAGTCATGCCGTCGAAGAAATCGAATATCGAACCGACGATGATGTAGATGCACGCAAGGTCAATGTCGCCATTGAGACCGAAATAGATAGCCAGACAGCCTGAAATGAGGTTGAGGCTTGTGATTATGTTTGGGATATTAATGAGCTTCATAACTTATATTTGACAATAAAAGAAAAAAGCCATACGAGATGGCTTTATAGTTTTGCGATAGTTGAGATATTACCTTTAACCTTATCTCCGATCTTTACACACAGCTGAGTGCCGAGAGGGAAGAACAGGTCAATGCGTGATCCGAATTTGATGAAACCAAGTTCGCCATTCACTTCTGAACGATCGCCTGCCTTGATGTATGTCACGATACGGCGGGCAACAGCTCCGGCAACCTGACGCATCATGATGTTAGGACCTGCATCGGTTTTTATGATAATTGTAGAACGTTCGTTTTCGCTGCTTGACTTCGGGAGATAGGCCTTCTTGAAATGACCATCCTCGTGTTCGCACTTCAGCACCTGACCATTGCAAGGGCACCATTGTGCATGAACATTGGTAACACTCATGAAGGTTGAAACCTGCAAACACTTGCCGTCAAAATATTCAGGTTCGTAAACTTCCTCGATAGCAACGATAGTACCATCACTTGGCGCAACGACATCGTGATTATTATCGCCGGCATAAGTTCTGTTCGGATATCTGAAGAAGTTGATGATTACAGCTGAATATATGATTTCCGGAATAAGGATGAGCACAATTACCCACCAAGGCAATTGGAACAAAAATAAAATTATGGTCAAAAGAACGAGCATGGACAAAACCGTGATAATAGTTGACCAGCCTTCTTTATGCATTTTCTTATTCTTCATACGATTTATTAGATAAAAACAGCGCAAAAATAAATTTTTTCAAACAAAAATCCAAATAATTTAATAAAAATATGTATATTCGCACCGTAAATAAGGCGATAAGATGCCTTGCAGCATACTTAAAACTATAAAATGAACAATAGAAACAAGGGACGATACAATAATCGTCCGGACAATATACAGGTATTTTACCCGGAAACGGATACCACTCTTTTAGCTTTCCTCTACGAAAAACTGGCTCCTCGTTCGCGTACCGACATCAAGTCGATACTCTCTCATCTGCATGTCGCAGTCAACGGCGAACCGACCACCCAGTTTGATGTAGCTTTGACTTCGGGCGATGATGTCGCAATCAATTTCACACGTCCGTATGCTACTCTTAATCATCGTATGGTGAAACTGCTCTGGGAAGATGAGAACCTCGTCGTGATTGCCAAGGAATCAGGCTTGCTCAGCGTTCCTGCCGGTGCCCGGACACGAGAGAAGACAGCTCAGCAGATTGTCGATGACTATGTGTATGCCCAGGACGGACGCAGTCATGCCTATACCGTGCATCGTCTTGATCAGTTTACTTCGGGAATCCTTATTTTCGCCAAGAATGCAGCTGTACAGAAGAAGCTGAGAGATTCCTGGAGCACGTATGTCGTGGAACGCCGTTACATGGCAGTGTGCGAAGGAAAACCAAAGGAACCGGAAGGTGAGATCAGTTCCTACCTTGCCGAGAACAGCGCAATGAAAGTCTATTCTACACGGAATCCGGAAAAGGGTAAGCTTTCGGTGACACGCTACAGCGTCGTGAAGACAAGCAGGGGCTATTCGCAGATCGATGTCCAGATTCTTACAGGTCGCAAGAACCAGATTCGCGTGCATCTTTCCGATATCGGATGTCCTATTGCCGGCGACCGCAAATATGGAGCTCAGAGCAATCCTTGGGGACGAATGATGCTTCACAACTATCTGCTTCAGTTTGTGAATCCGGTTACGAGAGAGAACCTTACGTTCCAGCTACCTTTGCCGAGAAAATTTGAATTGTAATCTTAGCAATCACAGATTTATATATGAAGAAGCCATCGCTTTCGATAAGTTTGATTCCGGTAGTCCTGCTGATAGTGCTGCTCTCGATAAGCATCTATCTCTTCGGCGACAATATGTTGACTGGTCCGTCGCAGATAGTGCTGATGTTCGTGGTGGGCGTAGCCGCAGCTATTGCAATGCTTGTTTACAAAAAGAGCTGGAGCGAATTGGAAGCTTCGATGGTAGAGTGCATAGGTCACACCATGCCAGCCAATCTCATCCTTCTATTTGTGGGTGCTGTGTGTGCGACATGGATGCATTCAGGTATTATCCCGTCGATGATCTATTACGGATTGGAAGTGATTTCTCCTCGATGGTTTCTGTTTACGGCAAGTATAATCTCATCCTTGGTGTCGTTGTGCATCGGTTCTTCATGGACAACAATCGCAACGGTCGGAGTCGGATTGATGGGTATCGGACAGGTACTCGGAATCTCTGATGGATGGATTGCCGGTGCCATTATCTCCGGCGCATATTTCGGCGATAAGATGTCACCGTTGAGCGAGACGACCAATCTGGCATCGTCAATATCGGGTGTCGATCTCTTTGCCCACATCAAGAATATGCTTAAAACGACAGTACCAAGCATTACGATCACGTTGGTGATATTCCTTGTGGTCGGCTTGATAAGTGGTACGAGCTCAGATGTCTCAATGGAATCGACGGAAGAGATGCAGCGAAACCTCGCAGCGACATTCAATATCTCGCCTTGGCTTATTTTTGTGCCTCTCTTAATCTTCTATTTGATCTATAAAGGAATGCCGGCAGTTATAGTGCTCTTTATCGGCACCGTGATTGCAGGCTTGCTGATTCCTATCGCACAACCTCAGGTCCTGAGTGCTATCTGTGAGCGCGAAGACGGTATCCTTCTTTCTCTTGAGGCTCCCATGCGTGCTGCTTTCGGAGATGTGAACTACGATACGGGTGATGCTAAGGTCAATGACCTGATTTCGACATCAGGCATGTATGGAATGCTGAAAACCATCTGGCTCATCATCAGTTCGATGTGCTTCGGAGGAGTGATGGAAGCAAGCGGAATGCTCAGTTGCATTACCAATTCGCTCCTGAACCTGATGAAAGGCCGTGTATCGACAGTGACGACAACATGTCTCTCGAGCATCTTCCTTAATGCGACAACAGGAGATCAGTGTCTCGCTATCATCCTTCCTGCCAAGATGTATGGACAAGCATACGACCAACAGAATCTGGAGCGCAAGCTCCTGTCGCGAACCGTAGAAGACGGAGGAACGGTTACTTCTGTGCTTATACCTTGGAACTCGTGCGGTATGACACAATCCACGATGCTTGGCGTCTCGACCTTTGTCTATGCGCCTTATTGCATCTTCTGTTGGATTTCTCCGTTGATGACTATTGCTGCTTCGGTTCTTGTGAAAAGAAAATCAGCAACCCTGAAATAATTTTTATATAAAATGAGACTCTGGAGTTTTATCAAACAGTATATGCCGTTCCTGATAGCGTTGCTACCAGTGCTTATATTGCGTGATTTTGCTCCGAGCGATGAACTTCGATTCATCAGTATTGCCAATGAGGCACGTCAGTACAATCATTGGTTTGCATTCACTTATCAGGATATTCCTTATGCCGATGTTCAGCCATTGTATATCTGGTTCCTAAGTTTGTTTAAGGCAATCTTTGGACATCACTATATGTGGAGTATCGGACTTTTGTCCCTCTTGCCAGCACTCGGAATATTGTGGGTGATGAACCGTTGGGTGACAAAGTTCGGAATCTCATCCATGCGCCTGAAAGACGGAAGCCAGAGCCGAAAGCTTGCCCAGTATATGCTTGCCATTGCCGGTTTTGAACTTATGATGTCGGTGTATCTGCGCATGGAGATGCTGTTCAGCCTTTCCATTACTCTGGCATTGTACAACTTCTGGAAGATTTTATACAAGCCATTGGGTCCAAACGATATCTATTCTACTCCGGTTATTGCGACAAGGTATCACCATCACAATCAGCTGCTTTTCGCTTTATACACATTCCTCGCAGTCTTCACGCAAGGAGCAACAGGACTCTATCTCATCTTTATCTCTACAACATTGTTCCTGCTCATAACCGGCAATGTCAAGCTATGGTGGAGAGTGTGGAACTGGCGTGTTTGGGGTGTGCTTTTCTTGTTGTTCGGCGGATGGTTCTATGGCGTGTACTGGGAAGCAGGACAGGAGTATCTTGAGGTGGTGATTGACCGATTGACAACCGATACTACGATCAATGCGCTTGCGCCAATTCGTCCTTGGTACTATTTCCTTTTGACAATCTGGATAGACACATTGCCTTTCGGCCCTATTTGCATTGCTGCAGTAATCTACACTTTGTATAAGAAGCATATACTTGAGACAGACTTGCAGGTATTTTATCTTTTGATAATACTTGTGACACTTGTCATGTTCTCTTGTTTCTCTGGCAAGCTCGACGTCTATCTGCTTCCATGCATACCTTATATAATATATTTGGGAGTGATGCAGTTCAAGCTATGGCGTTGGCCGGTTAAATGGCATTGGACCATGGTATGGGTATGCCGCATCGTTCTGGTGTGTGTCTTTATCGGCGGACTTGCAACTCCTTGGATAAATCTTTATACCGGTTCGTACGGCGAATTGTGCAGCAAGGCAAAGAAGATTCATGCAGAACAGCAGACGGAACACTATTATGTGTATAAGCTTCATAAGTGCGACGGAATGGATGCTTATCTGCAGGAAGACCCGATAAAGGCAACTCCTCAGGATATTGCAGACGGAAAGTTGCAGAATACATTGCTGCTCATCGAAGAGCAGAAGATGGAGCAGCTCAATAAGGAACTCGACAAATTGGGAGTCGCCGATACGCTCCGAGGCAAAGTCGTAGAAAAAGTCGGACCTTATCGTATCATAAGGTTTTAAACTTTTGTTTATAAATCCAGTCTTAGAAATTACGTTACATTACTTTTAAATTATGAAATTATGAAAAAACTTTTTCTTTTATCAATGTCTTTGTTGGCATTAGTAGCTTGCCAGACAAAGAAACCTGCACCTTCAGACGAAAATAGTGCTGAAGCATTACCACAGTTCAAGAATGAAGGCAATCCTTTGTTCCGTGACGCTTTTACGGCGGATCCTGCTACACTTGTCGTAGGTGACCGCTTGTATGTCTATACTGGTCACGACGAGTGCTTTGAAGATAGTGTCGGATATGAAGGTATGTATGGCTTCAATATCACAAACTGGCTTCTCTATTCTACAGAGGACATGCAGACTTGGACATCACATGGCGTTATCTTAAAACCTACAGATTTCACTTGGGGTGATTCCGAGGCTTGGGCTTCTCAGTGTATCGAGAAAGGTGGTAAGTATTATTACTATGTCACTTGTCAAGGTAAGGACGAGTATAACGGAAAATGCGTTGGTGTAGCCGTTTCCGATTCTCCGGAAGGCCCGTTCGCAGACGCTTTGGGCAAACCTCTTGTTGATGACAAGATGACTGACAATGGTCCTCGTGGATGGTGGAACGATATCGACCCAACACTCTTGACCGATGTTGATGGAACAACTTGGCTTTGCTGGGGCAACGGCAATTGCTTCATGGCACCTCTCAAGGATAATATGATTGAGCTTGCAGAAGAAATCAAGGAGATTCCATTGCCAAAATATGTAGAAGGCCCATGGCTTTTCATGAAGGATGACAATTACTATCTCGTATATGTTTCTATGGGTCCTGGTCGTGAGACAATCTCTTACGCAATGTCAAAGAGTATGAGAGGTCCTTGGGAACCTAAGGGCGAAATCACAGGTATGGCCGAAAACAGCTTTACTATCCATCCAGCTGTAGTTCAGTTCAAGGATAAGTGGTATTTCTTCTACCATAACGGAAATCTAGAACTTAATGGATATAAGGGCGCAGGTGGTCGTCGTAGCGTCTGCGTGGAAGAGATGTTCTTCAACGAAGACGGTTCGATTAAGTTCATTCAGCAGACAGAAAAAGGCGTAGCCAATTGATAATTCATAATTGATAATTGATATGAAAAAACTATTGTTTGTGCTTGTTGCAATGTTGTCGATGACAGCATATGCTCAAGATCCTAATTTCTACATCTTCCTTGCTTTCGGACAGTCGAACATGGAAGGTAACGCTCGCGTCGAAGAAATGGATAAGCTCGGCATCAGTCCTCGCTATCAGATGCTGTCGTGCGTAGATATGCCAAAGATGGGACGTAAGATGGGAGAGTGGTATCCAGCTGTTCCACCTCTTTGCCGTGAGAATACAGGTCTCACTCCTGTAGATTATTTCGGACGTGCCTTGGTCGAGAATCTTCCGGAGAACATTAAGGTCGGTGTGATCAATGTCTCAATCGGTGGTATTGATATCAAGGGATTCATGAAGGATAGCATTGCTTCATATTGCAAGCATTGTCCTGATTGGATGGTGGGTATGCTCGCTGCCTATGATAATAATCCTTACAAGCGTCTCGTTGAGATGGCTAAGATTGCACAGAAGCAGGGTGTCATCAAGGGTATCCTTATGCATCAGGGCGAAACAAATACAGCTCAGGAAGACTGGATCTACAAGGTTCAGGGTGTCTTTGAGGAACTATGCAAGGATCTTAGCCTGAATCCTGAAGAAATCCCATTCCTTGCAGGTGAGGTTGTCAATGAAGATCGTGGTGGAGTATGTGCTGCACACAATCCTGTCATTGCAAAGCTTCCTACGGTGATCAAGAACTGTAAGGTGATTTCTTCTGCCGGCTGTAAAAATGCCCCGGATCATCTTCATTTCGATGCTGCCGGCTATCGTAAGCTCGGTCGTCGTTATGCTGCTGCAATTCTCCCTTCATTGGGCGTTCAGGTTCCGGAAGGTGGTTTCCGTGACGATATCGATGAGTCATTCGATCCATACGGTACATCTGCTCAGTACAATGTTCCTATGGCAGAATTCCCAAAGGTTAATTCAAATGGTGCTGCTACATTCCGTTATCATGCACCAAAGGCTCACAAGGTTGAGGTTGACATCTGTAGCAAGAAATATGAGATGAAGGAAGATAAGAACGGTGACTGGACAGTGACTGTCGAAGGTCTCCCTGTAGGTTTCCACTATTATTTCCTCGTTGTCGATGATGTTCGTATCACAGATCCTAACGTACACACATTCTACGGTTGCGGACTCCAGGCTAGCGGTATTGAAATCCCGGAGCCGGTAGCCGATGCTGCATATTATACATATAATAATAAGGTTCAGCACGGACAGGTTCGTGAACTTTACTATTACTCAGGTATCGAACAGCGTGAGCGTCGTATCTATGTTTATACTCCTGCTTCATATGAGAAGTATCCTGCAAAGCGTTATCCTGTTCTTTATCTCCAGCATGGTATGGGCGAAGATGAGACAGGATGGCATAAGCAGGGCCACATGGCAAACATCATGGACAACCTCATTGCAGAAGGTAAGGCTAAAGAGATGATCGTTGTAATGGATAACGGTAACTGCAGCTATAGTTTCGGTGCAAACAAGAACGAGACACGCGACGAGTTCGGCTCTTCATTCTATGAGATTATGCTCAAGGAAGCAATGCCATTCATCGAAAACAACTTCCGCGTGAAGAAAGGTCGTGACAATACGGCTATGGCAGGTCTTTCGTGGGGTGGTAAGGAAACATTCGATATAACTCTTGCAAACCTTGATAAGTTTGCTTATATCGGAGCATTCAGTGGAGCTATCTTCACAGATCCAAAGAAGCCTTTCGCAGAGAATTTCAATGGAGTATTCCAGGATGCCAAGAAGTTCAATGGTCAGGTCAAGACACTCTTCCTTGGCTACGGAACAGAAGAGTTCATCGGTAAGATGTCAGAAGGTATCTGCAAGAACCTCAAGGAAGCTGGTATCAACCATACAGAATATGTTTCTCAGGGAACAGATCACGAGTGGCTCACTTGGCGTCGTTGCTTGAAGGAATTCGTACAAATCATATTCTAAAAACCATATCAAAGAATAGAAATAGTAAACTCTATTTGTCAAACATTTCGACAAATAGAGTTTTTTCCTTTATATATTTGTACAACTGACACCTCTTATTGCATAATTAATTATATTTGCAGTGCTATAAAATTGCATAGTAACAGATTTTTCTTTACATTATTGTAAAATATTAACAATTAAAAAACTAAAACAAGATGACTAAAGTAGCTATCAACGGCTTCGGCCGTATCGGCCGTCTCGCATTCCGTCAGATGTTCGAGGCAGAGGGTTATGAAGTAGTAGCAATCAACGACTTGACATCTCCAAAGATGCTCGCACACCTCCTCAAGTATGATACTGCACAGGGTGGTTTCGCTGGCAAGTTTGGTGAAGGCAAGCACACTGTAGAGGCAACTGAGAACTCTATCATCGTAGATGGTAAGGAAATCAAGATCTCTGCTGAGAAGGATGCTGCTAACTGCCCATGGGCTGCTAACGATGTAGACGTAGTTCTCGAGTGCACAGGTTTCTATACTTCAAAGGAAAAGGCTTCAGCTCACCTCGCAGCTGGTGCTAAGAAGGTTGTTATCTCTGCTCCTGCTGGTAACGATCTCCCAACAATCGTTTACAACGTTAACCACAAGACTTTGACAGCTGATGATAAGGTTATCTCTGCTGCTTCTTGTACTACTAACTGTCTTGCTCCTATGGCAAAGGCTCTTAACGAGTACGCTCCAATCGCTTCTGGTATCATGTCTACAATCCACGCTTACACTGGCGACCAGATGATCCTTGACGGTCCACAGCGTAAGGGCGATCTCCGTCGTTCACGTGCAGGTGCTCAGAACATCGTTCCTAACTCAACTGGTGCTGCTAAGGCTATCGGTCTCGTTATCCCAGAACTCAACGGTAAGTTGATCGGTTCTGCACAGCGTATCCCAACTCCAACAGGTTCTACAACTATCCTCGTTGCTGTTGTTAAGGGTCAGAACGTAACTAAGGAAGGTATCAACGCTGCTATGAAGGCTGCTCAGACTGAGTCTTACGGTTACACTGAGGACGAAATCGTTTCTTCAGACATCATCGGTATGAAGTTCGGTTCACTCTTCGACGCTACTCAGACTATGGTTTCTAAGATCGACGAAGATACTTACCAGGTACAGGTTGTTTCTTGGTATGACAATGAGAACTCTTACACTTCTCAGATGGTTCGTACAATCAAGTACTTCTCAGAGATCTAATTTTAGTCAAAGAGATAAACGAAGGGTTGCAGTTTCTGCAACCCTTTTTTGTTTGTCTGATTGCCGACCGTCGATCGGTTCTCCGGACTTCCCGACGTCCGATTGCCGACCGTCGATTAGTTCTCCGGACTTCCCGTGGCCTGATTGCCGACCGTCGATCGGTTCTCCGGACTTCCCGACGTCCGATTGCCGACCGTCGAAGAATAAAACAAAGTGCTGGTGTTATTAACAAAAACCTCCGATGAACTCTCGGTAATTTTATTTTTGTAATAGAAGCTCTGCGATCTTATTTCTGAATATACTTTATAATGCGCTGAGTTATCTCTTCTTTCTCCTTGAGTTGCGCCGGAGTAAACTTACCATCTTCACCGGCTGCAATCTTTAGCGTTAGCTCATAAAGCCCATGTTCCTGAGCTTGCATTGCATATTGAGCTTCAATCAGCTGTCTGATACGTGAGAGTTGTTCGGATAGCGTAGAGGCCTTCTCTGCGGCATTCTTGAGCATCTCCATTATCTCTATCAACCGAGTGTGTGTATCTTCGTAAGAGTCCTGCAGGAGTACGTGCCACACAATCTGACGATAGATGCTGCTTTCTAGATCTTTCGGAAGTATTGCGCTTTTCTTGTTGAGATTCTTTTTAGGCTCATCGGTCATAAGCATTTCACCACGTCCTGTAATAAGCCAATCGATGTTAAGGTTAGGGTAGGTGTGCGATATTTTCTCTATGGTGGAAGAACTGAGACCTTGGTGATTGTCTATGGCTTTAGCGAGCAAAGTACGGCTGAGACCTGCGGCTTTGTTCATCTGGAAGGTTGTCACACCTTCGTGTTGCATAAACAATACTAAACGATCAGTTATATCCATTATTTATTCCTGAATAGGTTCTCCCAAATCGAGAGCAATAGCTCGTTGTGAGTCGTGTAAGAGACGCTTTATTCCGGCTTCATTGCCTTCTTCTCTTGTTACAGCTGGCAATGGATCGTGGAATATGAGTTTCAACTTATGAGGTTCAGGGATGAAAGAGCCTTTTGGCATTGTCTGGTACGAATTGACGATGGTTACAGGAACAACAGGATGCTTGGTCATTGCTGCAATGGCAAAACCTCCTTTCTTGAACTGGTGAAGATGTCCGTCTTTGCATCTTGTTCCTTCCGGGAAAATCACAATTGACTTACCTGATTTCAAGACGTTGACAGCCTGTCGTACAGTGTGGATGATTCCGTTGGCACCCGATTCGTCAACAAATATCTGCTTTGAGTTTTCGCAGAAAGAACCGAGTACAGGAACTTTCTTGATACCGTTTCTCAGGATCCAGCGGAATGGCTGTCCGAGGTATCCGAAGATCAGCACGATGTCGGTACTGCCTTGGTGATTGGCTACGAAAATATAAGATTGTTTTGGATCGATTTTCTCTCGTCCCTCAACCTCTACTCTACAGAGTGCTGCTGCAAGGCTAAGCTTCGACCATACGACTCCTGGATAGTGAGACCAGAACTCGTAATTGCCGATTTTGCATCCAATAATTGAGCTCAATGTAAGTACGATTGTTGAGATTACAAATATTGGAAGAAATATTATGCACTCGTATATGAATATCATTATTTTCATAGAATGACCGATTTTTTATAGGTGAATTCCTATCAATTCGGTACAAAGATATACAAATTTCGTAAAAATTGTAAAATTTTAGGTTTATTTTATTCCAACATATATAAAAAAATATTTACTTTGTACCGAAATCAATATAAAACAAATAGCAATCTTAAAATAATACATAAATAAATTATGAGAACTATCAAGTTGTATGCAGGTATTATCCTGATTTTACTTACAGTCGTTTTGTTGGCTGTTACATTCTTTAATGAGACATTGCAGGACGCTGATCTTAACCACACTATCCTCGGAGTTTCTTTAGGTGCAATTATCGTTGGTATCATTCTTGTTGTACTTGGCGGTAAGTCTGCAGACAAGATCGGTGGTAAGTAATCCAAGGAAACCTTAGCATACATTCCGGTTTCGGATATGACAATATAGCCCAGAGTTTACTCTGGGTTTATTGTTTTTGTACAGTTGATTAGTCAATTATTCTTAATTTAGTTTTAAATAACTTGAAAAAGGAAGAACGATAACTGAAGATACTAGTTTTTTTATTAACTTTGCGAGTAATTAATATAACACGTGTACATTTAGATTTAAGTTATTTAACCAGTCGTTCATGACAAAGAAAATATTAACGGTTCTACTTTTTGCATTTGTTTCGACCGCACCAATTTTTGCTCAGAAATTCACTAAAAGAGAACAGGCACGCCGTGAGGCTCGCGAAAAGAATTATTTCGTAGGAAATACGTTCACAATTACAGGCGGATATAACCATTCGTGGATGTCTCCAACCTTGATTAACCTCACATCTCACAATTACGGTAAATCTGAGAAGCTTGCTAATACAAAAGAAGCTTTCAACTTCGGTTTCCTTTGGGATTACGGATTTAAGAATAGTAAGAAATGGAGCATTCAGACAGGTTTGTACTATTCTGTTAAAGGTGGCCAGCATCTTTACTATTATGACAATCAGCTCGGTCAAGGTCCACAGATTCGCGAAGAAGAGACTTCAACGGTAACTCTTAAGGCTATCGATATCCAAGGCCTCTTGCGCTACTCTATACCACTTGCGTATGACCAGCGCATTACTATCAATGCAGGTCCTTATATCTCAAGATTTATTGACACTCCAAGTGAGTTCAATGATTTTGATCTTGGTGTTGTCGTAGGTGTAGGATTCGACTACAAACACCTTGCTGCTTCAATCTCGTATAGTCCAGGTATCAATACAGGAGTCGCTCATAATTGCAAAACCCGACTTCAGACCATCTCTGTTAATTTCGGATACCGTTTCTGGAAAAAGTAATTGCTCAATTTTATTTTGACATTATTCTGAGCACAAGTAATTAAAATAGTAACAATTGAAATTTTAAGAATATAAATGGAATTGCAATTTTCACCATTGACAGCCGTTAGCCCAATCGACGGACGTTATCATAGTAAGACAGAACAGCTTTCAGAGTACTTCTCGGAGTATGCTTTGATCAAGTATCGTGTAAGAGTTGAGATCGAATATTTCATTGCTCTTTGCGAACTCCCACTTCCTCAGTTAAGTGGTGTTGATGCAAAGTTGTATGACGAGCTCCGTAATATCTACAAGAATTTCTCTCCAGCTGAAGCTCAGCGCATCAAGGATATTGAAAGTATCACAAATCACGATGTAAAGGCTGTAGAGTATTTCATCAAGGAAGAATTCGACCGCCTCGGTCTCGAAGCATATAAAGAGTTTATTCATTTCGGTCTCACGAGCCAGGATATCAACAATACAAGTATTCCTATGTCAATCAAGGAATGCATTGACGAGGTTTATATTCCAGCTGTACAGGAAATGATCGATCTTCTTGCTGACTATGCTGATCAGTGGAAGGATATCTCGATGCTTGCTCGTACACATGGTCAGCCTGCATCTCCAACTCGTCTCGGTAAGGAGATTATGGTATTTGTCTATCGTCTTCGTCAGCAGCTTGAACTCCTCAAGACAACTCCAATCTCGGGTAAGTTTGGAGGTGCTACAGGTAACTTCAATGCACATCATATTGCTTATCCTGAACGTAACTGGCGTGAATTCGGTAATAAGTTCCTTTCAGAGAAACTTGGAATTCAGCGCGAAGAGTGGACTACACAGATTTCCAACTACGACAACCTCGCAGCTCTCTTCGATGCTCTCCGTCGTATTAATGTGATCATCCTTGACCTCGACAAAGACTTCTGGCAGTATATCTCTATGGAATACTTCAAGCAGAAGATCAAGGCTGGTGAAGTAGGAAGCTCGGCAATGCCTCACAAGGTTAATCCTATCGATTATGAGAATTCTGAAGGTAACCTCGGTATCGCAAATGCTATTCTCGAACATCTTGCTGCTAAGCTCCCGGTAAGCCGTCTCCAGCGAGATTTGACCGACTCTACAGTACTTCGTAACGTAGGTGTGCCTCTCGGTCATATGCTCATTGCTATTGCTTCTACACTCAAGGGCTTGCGCAAGCTCCTTCTCAACGAGGCTGCAATTGCCGAGGATCTTGATAATGCGTGGGCAGTAGTAGCAGAAGGTATTCAGACTATCCTTCGCCGTGAAGGTTATCCAAAGCCATATGAAACTCTCAAGGCTCTCACTCGTGTCAACACTGGTATGAATGCTGAAACTATCTCTGCGTTTATCGATACTCTCAATGTCTCGGATGCAGTAAAGGCAGAGCTTCACGCTTTGACTCCAAGCAATTATACAGGAATGTAATAAATTTAATAATATATATTCAAACTTAACTAAACTTTATTGAAGGCCGTGAGGCTGTAAATTTGTATTAGAAAATGGAAGAAAATCAGAACCCACAGGCATCTGCTCCACAGAATGAGGGAGGTGCATCAGAACAACCAAAGCGTCGTCCAAGAATTGGCGAACAACGTTTATCACGTGATTTTGGAAACACAGGATACGGTTATCAGCGTCCACAACGTTCATATAGCCGTCCAGTAGCAGAAGAAGGAGAATACCATCCTTCTTACAGTCGTCCACAGCAAGGCGGATATAGTCGTCCACAGCAAGGCGGATATGATCGTCCACAGCGTGGTGGTTACGGTCGTCCACAGCAAGGCGGATATGGTCGTCCACAGCAAGGCGGATACAGCCGTCCACAGCAGGGTGGCTATGGTCGTCCACAGCAAGGTGGCTACAGTCGTCCACAGCAAGGTGGCTACAGTCGTCCACAGCAGGATAATTTCGAAGGCGGATATAATACACAGCATAATGGATATGATCGTCCACAGCGTAGCGGCTACGGTCGTCCACAGCAGGGTGGCTATGGTCGTCCACAGCAGAATGGCTACGGTCGTCCACAGCAGAATGGTTATGGTCGTCCACAGCGTGGTGGTTATGGTCGTCCTCAGCCACAGCGTCGTCCTAAATATGATCCACATCGTCCAGTAGAATATGTTGATGCAATTGTTGATCCAAACGAAGAATTGCGTCTTAACAAGTACCTTGCTAATGCAGGCGTATGTTCACGTCGTGAGGCAGATGAGCATATCCTTCAGGGTAATGTCAAGGTTAATGGCAATGTTGTAACAGAACTTGGTACAAAGGTAACTCGTAAAGATCAGGTATTGTTCAACAATCAGCCTGTAAGCCTCGAGCGTAAGGTATATGTTCTTCTTAATAAGCCAAAGGGTGTAGTTACAACAAGCGATGATCCACAGGGTCGTAAGACTGTTATGGACCTCGTTCGTGGTTCAAGCGAAGAGCGTATCTATCCAGTTGGTCGTCTCGACCTTAATACAACAGGTGTTCTTCTTCTCACAAACGATGGCGATCTCGCAAGTAAGCTCACTCACCCAAGCTTCGTGAAGAAAAAGATCTATCATGTATGGCTTGACAAGGACGTTAATCCAGAGGATCTCGCAAAGATTTCTGCAGGTATTGAGCTTGAAGATGGTCCAATCCATGCAGATGCAATTGCTTATGCAAACGATACAGACAGAGATCAGGTAGGTATCGAAATCCACAGCGGTAAGAATCGTATCGTACGTCGTATTTTCGAATTCCTCGGTTATCGTGTTGTAAAACTCGATCGAGTATACTTCGCTGGTCTTACAAAGAAAAATCTCACACGCGGTCGTTGGCGTCACCTCACACAGCAGGAGGTTAGCATGCTCAAGATGGGTGCGTTTGAATAATTAATAGTAAAAAATTAAAGATTGCTTTCTTATTTTATCTTGTTTTTTACTCGTAATTATTAATTGATATATTTATATGTTCAACAGAGAAATAATCAAAGGCCTTCTTGCAGAGGCAAAGCTTGATCGCGAAGCTACAGTATGTGGTTGGGTTCGATCAATGCGTGGCAACAAAGTTGTGAAATTCATCGCATTGAACGATGGTTCTTGCGTTAGTGGTATCCAGATTGTTGCTGATGTTGCAAAGTTCGACGAGGCTCTTATCAAGCGCATTACAACAGGTGCTTGTCTTAAGGTTACAGGTCAGCTTGTAGCAAGCCAGGGCGGTAATCAGTCATGTGAGATTCAGGCTACCAATATCGAGGTTCTCGGTGATTGCTCAGCTGATGAGTATCCACTTCAGAAGAAGGGGCACTCTATGGAGTTCCTTCGTGAAAAGGCACATCTCCGTCCTCGTACAAACCTCTTCGGTTGTATCCTTCGCATACGTCACAACATGGCGATTGCTATCCACGAATATTTCCACCAGCATGGATTCTATTATTTCCATACTCCACTCATCACTGCAAGTGACTGTGAAGGTGCTGGTCAGATGTTCCAGGTTACAACAAAGAATCTCTATGATTTGAAGAAGGACGAGAATGGAAGCATCATCTACGACGATGATTTCTTCGGCAAGATGACTTCCCTTACAGTATCTGGTCAGCTCGAAGGTGAGCTTGGTGCTACAGCACTTGGTCAGATCTATACATTTGGTCCTACATTCCGTGCAGAGAACAGTAATACTCCACGTCACCTTGCAGAATTCTGGATGATTGAACCTGAGGTTTGCTTCTATGATATGGACGACCTTATGGCTCTTGAAGAGGACTTCATCAAGCATTGCGTACGCTGGGCTCTTGACAACTGTCGTGAAGATCTCGAGTTCCTTAACAAGCTCATCGATCCAACTCTCATCGAACGTCTTGAAGGCGTTTTGAAGGATAGCTTCGTACATCTTCCTTATACAGAAGGTATCAAGATTCTTCAGCAGGCAATCAAGGATGGCAAGAAGTTCGAATTCTCATGTAATTGGGGTGATGACCTCGCTTCTGAGCATGAGCGCTTCCTCGTTGAGGAATACTTCAAGAAGCCAGTTATCATGACCAACTATCCTAAGAAGATCAAGTCGTTCTACATGAAGATCGATGCTGAGAAGCCTGTCTTCAACGGTGAAGAGATGGAAGAAACCGTACAGGGTACCGACGTTCTCTTCCCACAGATCGGTGAGATCATCGGTGGTTCTGTTCGTGAGGAGTCATACGACAAGCTTATGAACGAAATCACTACCCGTAATATCCCTATGAAGGATATGTGGTGGTACCTCGATACACGTAAGTTCGGTTCATGTCCACACGCAGGTTTCGGTCTCGGTTTCGAGCGTCTTATCCTCTTTGTGACAGGTATGCAGAACATTCGTGACGTAATTCCTTTCCCACGTACTCCAAAGACAGCAGAATTCTAAGCCGATATTTGGGAATTAATAAAAATTGCACTATCTTTGCGTTGCAATTCGTAAGATAGTGCATATAATGCGGGTATAGCTCAATTGGTAGAGTGTCAGCCTTCCAAGCTGAATGTTGCGAGTTCGAGTCTCGTTGCCCGCTCAAAAAAAGAAAAGCCAAGGACATTTGTCTTTGGCTTTTTTCTATTGTGTGTCTTACTTTGTAAGATTACTTCTTCTTGTAGTTAGGAGTAGAGTAAGTAAGAACGATGTTGTTACCCTTAGAAGCTACATCAAGAGTAGTACCATCATTGTCAACCTGATAAGAAGTTACACCGTTTTCAGCACCAGTCTGGTGGTAGATGATGTTGAAGATGTTGATGATGTCCTTGATTTCAGTTGGCATACCGAATTCAACAATAAGCTGACCGATCTTGTTCTTTTCCTTAACATCCTCCAAGTTGAAATAAAGGAAGATTTCCTGACCCTGGCAGAGACCAGTGAGGCAACCCTTAGTAGAGTCGAACTTATAACCCTTAGCAGCTACTTCACGAGTAACATCCAAGTATTTAGCATTGAGGTCAATGCCATCGAATTCAAAAGCCTTTGCTGAGAATACAGAGATCATAGCAAAGAACATTACTAATAATTTTTTCATAGTTTTGAAAATTAGTGTTGGAAAATTATAAATAATAAATCAACTGAATGGAGCTGGAGACCAGCTCCATTCAGTTTAGGTCATATTATCCACCGAAGTTATCGAAACGGATCATGTCGTCTTCTACGCCGAGGCTGTGGAGAAGATCGAGCACTGTCTTAGCCATCATCGGAGGTCCACAGAGATAGTATTCACAATCTTCTGGAGCCTCGTGAGCCTTGAGGTAAGTATCACCCATAACAGGAGCTACGAAGCCAGGAGTGTATGCGATACCTGCTGCATCTGCCTTTGGATCTGGACGGTCGAGGGCGAGATGGAAGTGGAAGTTAGGGAAGTCCTTCTCGAGCTGGAGGAAGTCATCGAGGAATGGAATCTCTTCGAGAGCACGAGCTCCGTAGAAGTAGTGCATTGGACGCTGACGATCCTCTGGAGCGATACCGTGACCCTTCAACATGTGCATGATCTGTGCACGGAGAGGAGCCATACCGGCACCACCACCGACCCAAATCATCTCACGGCCTGTACCGTACTGAGGACGGAACTCACCGTAAGGACCAGACATGATAACCTTATCACCTGGCTTGAGGTTGAAGATGTATGAAGATGCGATACCAGGATTAACATCCATGAAGCCAGGACCCTGATCTTTTGGCTTGAATGGAGGAGTAGCGATACGTACGTTCAAAGTGATGATATCACCCTCGTCTGGGTAGTTAGCCATAGAGTATGCACGTACAGTAGGCTCTGGGTTAGAACAGTGAAGTGGGAAGAGACCGAACTTCTCCCAAGCTGGAAGATAAGTCTCACCGATCAGATCACGGTCGAAGTCCTTGTAATCGATTTCGAATGCAGGAATCTTGATCTGTGCATAAGAACCAGGCTCGAAGTTCATGTGCTCGCCAGCAGGGAGAGCCACCTTGTACTCCTTGATGAATGTAGCCACGTTCTTGTTGCCGATAACTGTACATTCCCATTCCTTAACGCCGAATACGTCGTCTGGCACAGTAACCTTAGCGTTCTCCTTGATCTTTGACTGACAAGCGAGACGATACTTAGCCTTGATCTGCTTACGGTTGAAGAAACCAACCTCAGTAGGAAGGATGTCACCTGCACCTTCTTCGATGATACACTTACACTGACCGCACTTACCGCCACCACCGCAGGCACTTGAGAGGAAGATACCTCCCTGCTGGAGAGCTGCGAGAGCTGTAGTACCAATGCCAGTTTCGATCTGCTTCTTACCGTTTACATCAACGACGATGTTTCCAGAAGGAACAAGCCAAGCCTTGATGACGAGAAGAAGTGCAACGAGCAAAAGGATTACCAAAAGGAAAACCGCAATTGCGTATACATAAGTCATTTCCATGTTGCTTTCCTTTCATTAAAGTTTGATACCGCTGAAGCTCAAGAAAGCGATAGCCATCAAGCCTGTTGCGATAAATGTGATACCAAGACCCTTGAGAGGAGCAGGGATGTTGCTGTAAGCAAGCTTCTCGCGGATAGCAGCGATACAAGCGATAGCGAACAACCAACCGAGACCTGAACCAAGAGCATAAACGATAGGCTCACAAACATTGCCGAATTCCTTCTGCTGCATGAAGAGCGAACCACCGAGGATTGCGCAGTTTACAGCGATAAGTGGAAGGAAGATACCGAGTGAACCGTAGAGTGCTGGGAAGAACTTCTCAACAACCATTTCTACGATCTGTACGATAGCAGCGATGACTGCGATGAAGATAATGAAGCTCAAGTAGCTGAGGTCAACGCCTTCAACGAGTGCATTTGGCTGGAGCACATATTTGTCGAGCAAGTAGTTGATAGGGAGTGTAACGAGCAACACGAATGTTACTGCTGCACCAAGACCAACTGCTGTCTTGACAGTCTTTGACACTGCAAGGTAAGAACACATACCCAAGAAGAGTGCAAAGATCATGTTGTCAATAAAGATTGACTTGATGAATAGATTTAAATATTCCATATTGTCTTTACTTTAATGGGTATTACTTATCCTGAAGTTCTGGGTTCTTAGAACGGAGATACCAGATGATACAGCCGAGGATGATGAGGGCTGCAGAAGGCATCACGAAGAAACCACAGTTCTGATATCCGTCGTAACCAGCTTCGTTTACAAAGCGTGCAATAACATCGAATCCGAAGAGTGTGCCAGCACCGAAGAACTCACGGAATGTAGCCACTACGAGGAGGATGATTGCGTAACCAAGACCGTTTCCGAGACCGTCGAGGAGAGCTGGCCAAGGCTTGTTACCGAGAGCGAAAGCTTCAAGACGACCCATGAGGATACAGTTTGTGATGATAAGACCTACGTAAACCGAGAGCTGCTTGCTCACATCGAATGCGAAAGCCTTAAGGATCTGGTTAACCACGATTACGAGAGCAGCAACTACTACCAACTGAACGATGATACGGATACGGTTAGGAATAGTGTTGCGCAAAAGAGAAATAATAACATTGGCAAATGCAAGTACACATGTCAATGAGATACCCATTACCAAGGCTGGCTTCATCTGAGTTGTTACAGCCAAGGCAGAGCAGATACCCAAAACCTGTACGACAACAGGATTGTTGGTCCAAAGAGGGCTTGTGAAAATGCCCGGTTTCTTATCAGTATTTGCCATAGTTGTTATTTGTTATTTTCTTCACATTTCTCACAGCATTCGCCTTCAGCCTTCTCTGCGCACTTGCCGCAGCATTCGCCTTCAGCCTTCTCTGCACACTGACCACAGCAACCTTCTGCCTTTTCGCAGCAGGCATCAGCAGCCTGTGGCTTACCAGCGAGGAGGAAGTTCTTGTAGCCGAGGAGCGACTGCCACATCATTTCGTCAACGCAGTCACAAGTCTTGGTTGCACCTGTAATACCATCGATCTTATCACCACCGTGTACAGATGGCTTACCTGGCTTGGTTACACCTACGGAAGTAAGCTCACCGTTTGTCCAGATGTTCTTGCCGATGAATGATTCTGCAAATGCAGGATCGTCCTTGATCTTAGCACCGAGACCTGCAGTTTCACCAGCGTGGTCGAATGAACAACCAGCGATGTTACCTTCAGCGTCAACTGCAATATAACCCCAGATAGCGTCCCAGAGACCTGCGCCGTACATACACATTATATAATATGATGTACCGTTTACGTTAGCTACATAAACTGGAAGCTGAGCGTCATCCTTTACGGCACCCTTAGAGAACTGTGCCTTAGGAGCGAGTTCGAATACGTTAACACCTTCCTGCTGCATACCGTCCTTGCCGACACACAAGAGGTTTTCGTCCATCTTGAGTTCGTCCCAGATCTCAGCAGCATTTTCGAATGTTACGTCCTTGCCGATCTGCTTTGAAACAGCCGAAAGGATCTGCTGCTTCTTCTCGTTGTCGCTGTTAGCCTTCTGCTTGTCCTTCAAGCCGAGAGCAGCAGCCGAGAGGAGCACTGCTACGAGTACTGTGAGCACTGTAGCATAAATCACTGTATATACATTACTATTGCGATTCATAACTTTATGCTTTTACTCGTTTTGCACGTTTGTTAATATTAGCCTGTACAACATAGTAGTCGATGAGAGGAGCAACGGCATTACCGAAGAGTACTGCCATCATTGCGCCTTCTGGATAACCAGTGTTGAACATACGGATGATGATTGCCATGACACCGATCACGAGACCGTAGATGTACTTACCTGTGTTAGTGCGGCAACCAGTTACAGGGTCAGTAGCCATGAATACTGCTGCGAAGGCAAAACCACCGAGGCAGATCTGCTGAGCAACTGTAGGAGCTGACTCTGAACAAGCCGAGATGATTGCACTCATTGCAGCGCCACCGACGAATACGCTGAGCATGATACGCCAGCTTGCAACGCGTGTAGCGAGGAGCACTACTGCACCGATAAGGATTGCGAGAGTTGATGTCTCAGCAATAGAACCAGGAATAGTACCGATGAATGCATCGAGTGTCGAGAATGTGTTTGGATCGAAGCTACCGTCTGCAACTGAAGCAAGTGGAGTAGCGCCAGAGAAACCATCAGCTACTGCAGTACCCTCGATAGGAGAGTTGCAGAGAGCAGAACCTGTGCGTACGAACACTGCATCACCAGACATTGCCTTTGGATATGCGAAGAAGAGGAAAGCACGAGTGATGAGTGCTGGGTTGAAGATATTCATACCAGTACCACCGAAGATTTCCTTTGCAAAGATTACAGAGAATGCTGTTGCAACTGCGATCATCCAAAGTGGAGTGTTGACAGGAACGATCATAGGGATCAAGAGACCTGAAGCAAGGAAACCTTCAGCAACCTCTTCGCGCTTGTAAGCGGCAACTGCCATTTCGATACCGAGACCTACGATGTAGCTCACAGCAACCTTAGGAATGAAGCAAACCAAACCATAGAGGAACTGCATGAACCAACCATCGTTGATGCCGAGTGCGAGGTCGTGCTGGTAACCAACGTTCCAGAGACCGAAGAGAAGTGCAGGCATCAATGCGAGGATCACCATCGAGATGACACGCTTTGAGTCTACAGAGTCATGTACCTGTACACCGTGCTTTGGAGCAGTAGTACGAGGCACGAAAAGGAATGTATGGAATGAGTCGTAGATAGACCAGAATTTCTCATACTTGCCACCCTTCTCAAAGTTAGGGGCAATCTTTTCTTCAATAAAATCGTTTAGCTTACTCATGACTTATTCCATTTCTTTACGGAGTTTAACCAATCCATCTGCGATCACCTTCTGAATAGGTGTCTTAGATACGTCAACAAACTCACAGAGAGCGAAGTCTTCAGGAGCTACCTCATAGATGCCGAGTTCTTCCATCTTGTCGATGTTGAATGTAAGAACTGCCTTATAGAGTTCCTCAGGATAGATATCCATAGGGAATACGTTCTCCCACTCACCGCTTACGATAAGTGCACGAGGACCACCCTTAAGACGAGCATCGAGAGTCCAAGTCTTAGACTTGAAGAGACCGAAGAGACCTGAGAGACCAGAAGGGCTTGTAGAGTAACGGTTAAGGCCTGGAGTGATCCAACCGAACATTTCGTCAGTCTTGCCACCATCAGGAATTACAGTTACTGTATTGTCATAGAAACCTACAACGCCATCCTTACCTGCATTCTGACCAGTAAGAACGTTACCAGCGATGTAACGCTGCTCATAGTCTGCGCCCTTTACCTTGCCTGCAACAACCGAAGCGATTGTTGAACCAGGAAGAACCTTAGCATAAGCAGGAGCAACGATCTCAGAACCTGCAACAGTGATGATACGGCTGAAATCAACCTTACCATTGAGAGCACGACCCATAACGATGAGATCGAAAGCGCTTACTGTCCAAACCTGTTCGCCCTTGTTGATAGGCTTGATCTTGTTGATCTGAACACCAACGAGACCTGCTGGGTGAGGACCTTCGAACTCAACAACCTCGCAGTTGCTGAGAGAGATACCAGCGCCCTTCTTAACGCCTACGTAAACCTTACCAGAAGTAAGCTTTGCGAGAGCAGAGACTGCAGTCTGTACGTTTGCTTCTTCGCCCTTAACTACAAACGAGAAGTCAGGTGCAAGTGGAGCACTGTCCCAAGCGCTGACAAAGATGTCGCGTGGAGTAACCTCTGGGTTTGCAACGACATTGTAAGGACGCTGCTTGATGAATGGCCAAACGCCGGCATTCAAGATAGCAGTCTTGATTTCCTCTGCAGTTGCAGTAGCAGGGTTAACAGCAGTAAGTTCCTCACTTGTGCCCTTACCGTCCTTTGCAACAACGACGCTAAGCACTTTGCGGCGATCACCACGATTAACGGCTTCTACTGTACCGCTAACTGGGCTCACGAACTTAATCTCAGGATGATTCTTGTCGACGAAAAGCACTGTTCCCGCCTTAACAGCATCACCCACTTTGACAACAACCTTAGGAGTAACACCTGTAAAGTCATCTGGTACGAGAGCGACTGTCTTGTCGTCCTGTACGCTTACGAGCTTTGCTTCAGGGGCTCCAGCGAGGTTGATGTTCAAACCTTTTTTGAGCTTAAAACTTGCCATTAAAATTGATTATTATTAATTAAAAATTGAATTGTTTTTATTCGATGTTATCCGTAGAATAATCATTTACGCTCGCGAATTTAACTAATAATAGTGTATAACGAACGCTATTCTTAAATTTATTTAAAAATAAGAAACCCTTGACAACAGCCGTGCCAAGGGTTTGAAAAGTATAGGTTACAATTGTTTTGCAGTTGTTGCACAAAAAATGTGCTTAAAGTGCAGACTCGCGAAGCACAAGTGTGTGATCCACGATGACGTTCTGAGTCTCTTTCTTCAGGCTCTTGTCCGATATGCGTTCAAGCAGAATATTGGCTGCCAGTTCGCCTATCTTTTCCTTATTAAGGTCGAACGAAGCGAGAGGTGTGCTGAGGTAGCTGTTCAACGATTCGTTGGCAACGCCGATCATAGCAATATCCTTTGGCGAATTCACGCCTTTGCGACGGAAAGTGTCGAGAGCAGATATTGCCGAGAAGTCACCAGCCGAGAAGATTGCATCTGGTCGTTTGCTGTTGTCCAGGATGTTCTCTGCCGCTTCAACGCCCTTTTCGAGAGTGATGCAGTTGTTGTACACAAAGTCTTCATTAAATTCCATACCGCAGTCGATAAGAGCCTGCTTGAAACCAGCCATTCTCTCCGAATACATCTTCATGTGCTGAGGACCTGCAAAATGTCCGATTTTCTTGCATCCGATCTTCTTGAGCTGAAGCACTGCATCGTAGCCGATCTTGTAGTTGTCGTTGGTTACGGTATCTACGCTGCAAGTAGCTGGAACGCGGTCAAAGAATAGGATAGGAGTGTTGTGTACCTTGCACAACTCCTCGTAGTCGTTGCCCGATTCCTCGGCTGCAACCGATATGGCTATACCATCGACTTTCTTCGAGAGAAGAGCCTTTATTGCAGCAAGCTCATCCTCTGCGCTTTCATTGCTTGCAGCGATGATGATATTGTAATTCTTCTGCATTGCAGTCTTCTGGAAGGAGCTGATGATGGAAGCAAAGTAATTACGGTCGATACGTGGAACGACGATTCCTAGGACATTACCCTTGCCTGTGCGAAGGTGATGAGCAATAGGATCTGGAATGTAATGTAGTTTCTCTGCTAGTTCATGTACGGCTTTGCGCATCTTCTGACTGATACGTGGGCTATTCTGAAGAGCACGTGATACAGTCGATGCCGTAGTGTTGAGTCTGGCAGCAAGATCATAGATCGTTACCTTGCCCTTTTCGTTCATTATTTCTTCTGTGTCTGTGTTAAATAGATGTAATCATGGGCAAAAATAAGATAAAAAAACGATTGCGCAAAATAAAATGGTAGAAAAATGCTATTTCTGCATCTTTCTACCATTTTTAATTTATAATTTATAATTCATAATTGATAATTAAGCTTCGCGCTAATGATAAATTATTATGGGAATACTTAATATTAAGTTATGGACTTTCTATGTATTTTCCCGAGTCAAAATAATTATCAATTATCAATTCTGAAAAGCCAGGCCTTCCTCGTCGGTATCGACGATAATAGGCTTTGTACGGTCCACCTTGCCCGATAGGAGAGTCTTTGACAGATCATCGAGCACATATCGCTGAATAGCTCGTTTCACAGGACGGGCACCGAACTCTGGATCGAAACCTTCACGTGCAAGGAATCTGCGGGCAGCATCTGTGATACGAAGCTCGATGTCGTTGGCCTTGAGTATCGACCAGCAGCGTGCGAGCTGGATGTCCACAACTTCCCTGATATCCTCTTCGCTGAGCGGAGTGAACTTCACAATCTCATCGATACGGTTTATGAATTCCTGCTTCATGCAGCTTCTGAGCTGTTCTTCGGCGAGGTTACTTGTCATGATGATGATCGTGTTCTTGAAGTTCACATTACGTCCCTTACCGTCGGTCATATGTCCTTCGTCGAGCACCTGCAGCAAAGTGTTGAATACGTCCGGATGGGCTTTCTCCACCTCGTCAAAGAGCACTACGCTGTATGGCTTCCTTCTCACTGCCTCTGTAAGCTGTCCGCCCTCTTCATATCCGACATAGCCCGGAGGCGCACCGAACATTCTCGTGACGCTGAATTTCTCCTGGTATTCCGACATGTCGATACGTGTGATCATCTTCTCGTCGTCAAATAGAAACTCTGCCAATGCCTTTGCCAGCTCGGTCTTACCCACACCTGTCTGTCCCAGGAACAGGAACGAACCGATAGGTCGCTTAGGGTCGTTGAGACCTGCACGGCTGCGTCTGATAGCGTTCGAGACTGCCTCTATGGCAGCATTCTGGCCCACGACTCTCTTGTGCAGCTCTTCTTCGAGATTGACGAGTTTCTCGCGTTCCGAAGTCATCATCTTGTTTACAGGAATGCCGGTCCAGTGGCTTACAACCTCTGCAATATCCTCCGCATCGATCTCTTCCTTTATCAATGCCTCACCTTCCTGATTGTGAAGCTCTTCCTGTATTTTCTCGTTCTCCTTTTCCTTCTGCGGGATAGTCTCGTACTGTATCTTTGCTACAGCACCGTAATCGCCCTTCTGCTTAGCCTGTTCAGCCTGGAACTTAAGGTTCTCGATATCGATTCTGTTCTGCTGAATCTTGTTTATCAGCGTCTTCTCCGAGTTCCATTTCTGGCGTAGCTTGTCCTCGTTGGCCTTCAGTTCCTTGATCTTCTCATCGAGAGCCGAAAGCTTCTCCGAGTCTTTCTCCCACTTGATAGCCTCACGTTCGATCTCGAGCTGCATCACCTGACGATGTATCTCGTCGAGTTCCTGTGGTTCGCTGTCGCGTTCCATACGCAGCTTTGCCGAAGCTTCGTCTATAAGGTCTATAGCCTTGTCCGGAAGGAATCGGTCGGTGATGTAACGTGTTGACAGACGCACAGCCTGAATGATTGCAGCATCCTTGATACGTATCTTGTGATGATTCTCATATCTCTCCTTCAGACCACGCAGTATGGCAATTGCAGCAGTCTCGTCCGGCTCATCGACCATAACCTTCTGGAAACGGCGTTCCAGAGCCTTATCCTGTTCGAAGTACTTCTGATACTCATTGAGCGTCGTAGCACCCACAGCACGCAGTTCTCCACGCGACAGGGCTGGCTTCAGGATGTTAGCTGCATCCATAGCGCCTTGTCCGCCACCTGCGCCCACAAGAGTGTGTATCTCGTCGATGAAGAGTATGATCTCGCCGTCCGAATTCTGGACCTCGCTGATCACGCTTTTCAGTCGTTCCTCAAATTCACCCTTGTACATTGCACCTGCGACGAGTGCACCCATGTCGAGCGAATACAATTGTTTAGACTTCAGGTTCTCCGGCACATCACCGCGCACAATTCTCTGTGCCAATCCTTCGGCGATGGCAGTCTTACCTGTACCTGGTTCTCCTATTAACACTGGATTGTTCTTCGTACGACGAGACAGGATCTGTAATACTCGTCTGATCTCCTCGTCACGACCAATCACAGGATCCAGCTTGCCTTGGCGAGCCTTCTCACAGAGGTTAGCAGCATACTTGTCGAGTGCTTTCTCCTCTTTCTGACTTTGGTTTTGATAGTTGTTGTTCATACATCAATTTGTTTATTGTTCTGCCACTACATATACAATTGTCGTGCCAAAACTGAAAAGTGTGCCAAAAAGGCCCTCTAAGCCGTTATTATTGGTCGTATTGTTGATGCCGAATCGGAAAAATGTCTATATTTGCGCATACATTATATATTTGAATACATCAATGGAAAATATAAAGGCATTTTTGAAAAGAAAGAACATTGAGATTTCGGTCAATCGTTATCTTATCGGTGCTTTGGGAGCTATGGCGCAGGGTCTGTTCTGTTCGCTGCTCATCGGCACCATCCTCAATACTATAGGAGCACAGTTCCAAATTTCATGTCTCACCGACATTGTTGCTACTGTTGGCGGCATCAACTATACTGTCGGCGGCTTGGCTTCAGCAATGAGCGGACCTGCTATGGCTGTTGCTATCGGTTATGCGTTGCATTGTCCTCCGCTAGTGCTCTTCTCGTTGATCTCTGTTGGCTTTGCCACAAATGCCTTAGGTGGAGCAGGCGGTCCGTTGGCTGTGCTTTTCGTAGCCATCATTGCAGCCGAATGCGGTAAGGCCATCTCCAAGGAGACACGCATCGATATCCTTGTCACTCCATTGGTGACCATCGGCATAGGCATTGCGCTTGCAGCGCTTATTGCTCCAGGTCTTGGAAGGCTTGCGATGCATATCGGCGATCTCATCATGTGGGCTACCGAACTGCATCCATTCCTTATGGGTGTAGCCGTATCTGTTCTTGTCGGCATTGCTCTCACACTGCCTATTTCCTCAGCTGCTATCTGTGCTGCCTTTGGTCTCACAGGTCTTGCAGGAGGTGCAGCTGTAGCCGGTTGTTGTGCACAGATGGTAGGCTTCGCAGTCATGAGCTATAAGGAGAATCGTATTGGCGGACTCATCTCGCAGTGTATCGGAACCTCAATGCTTCAGATGGGTAATATCATCCGTAATCCTCGTATCTGGATTGCACCTATCCTCACTTCTGCCATTACCGGACCTCTTGCTACATGTGTGTTCCAGCTTCAGATGAACGGTACTCCTGTATCTTCCGGCATGGGAACCTGTGGCTTTGTTGGTCAGCTTGGAGTCTATACAGGCTGGATGAACGATATAGCTGCCGGAACCAAGGATGCAGTTACTGGCATGGACTGGACAGGACTCATTCTCATTTCCTTCGTCCTTCCTGCCGTCCTTTGTCCTTTGATCCATTATTTTGTCCGTCGTCTCGGATGGTCAAAGGATGGAGATCTTAAGATTTAATTGATAATTGATAATTCATAATTGATAATTGACAATTGATAATTGATAATTAGGCTGACGCGCGCAGTATTGTACTAAATGTACTGGTTTTGGTACTATATGTGCCCTTTTATTTGTGTTGCGTCTTAAGCCAAAGGCATCACAATTATTAGTATATGCTTTTAGTATATAACTAACAGTATTTTTTAGTATAAAGTTTAACTGTATTAGTTTAGGTATATAGTAAATAAATATTAGTTTACAAAAAATAGCGTTCGGAGCCCAAGGGCATCAGCTTCTGAGCGTGAAGAAAATAATGGAAATTTTGCGTAAAAGCAGGCACCGATCAAGCGAAGCGCGTTTGGCTGCTTTAGGAAAATTTACTTTATTTTTAGCTTAGAAGGTTAAGCCTTGACTTTCTTCTCAATACTTCTTGGGTCAAGCCAAGAAGTATTGGCCGGTAAAGCTGGCAAGCTTTAATAACGCTTAAGCTGTTAAGCTTAGTAAGGCGCTTAAGCAGTTATGCTTAAATAAACAAATATAATTATAAAACATAAAAGTTATGAATAAACGCACAGCACTATTTATTGGTGGTACAGGAACCATCAGCATGGCCATTACAAGATTATTGTCTACCGATCCAGAATGGCAGTTATACGTCCTCAACCGAGGCAACAGAAACACAGCACTTCCAGAGAATGTCAAGACAATCACAGCCGATATCAACGACGAGAAAGCTGCTGCAAAGGCATTGGAAGGCATGACATTCGACGTAGTTTGCGACTTCATCTGTTTCGAACAGGAACAGGCCGAACGCGACGTACGACTCTTCAAGGGCAAGACACGTCAGTATATGGTCATCAGCAGCGCGTCTGCCTATCAGAAGCCGTTGTCGAGCCCATATATCACCGAAGGCACACCGTTGTCCAATCCTTATTGGCTCTATTCTCGCAAGAAGATTGCGATCGAAGAGTATCTCATCGACTGTTATCGCAAGGAAGGCTTCCCTGTGACTATCATCCGTCCGAGCCATACCTACGACGAGAGAAGCGTGCCTCTGGGTGTTCATGGCAGGAACGGAAGCTATCAGGTCATCAAGCGAATGCTCGAAGGCAAGCCTGTCATCATTCACGGCGACGGCACTGCACTTTGGACAATGACCCATAACAGTGACTTTGCAAAGGGCTTTGTCGGACTCATGGGCAATCCTCATGCAATAGGCGAGGCATTCCAGATCACCAACGATGAGTCACTCACATGGAACCAGATCTATGCTACCATTGCCGAGGCATTGGGCGTCGAACTCAAGGCTTATCATGTCACATCGTCTTTCCTCACAGCAACTGGCGACTATGACTTCGAAGGCAGCCTGATAGGCGATAAGGCCAATACGGTGATCTTCTGCAACGACAAGCTCAAGCGTGCCGTTCCTGGTCTCTGCATGAATGTGCGTTTCGAACAAGGCATCCGCAAGACTCTCCAGTATATCCTTTCACACCCGGAATGTCAGAAGGAAGATCCGGAGTTCGATGCTTACTGCGATAAGGTTATTGAGGCTCTCGAAGCTGCAAAGAAACTATTTAATTGATAATTGATAATTAATAATTGATAATTATTGGTTAGGCAATTTTCATGTAAAAGAAAACAATTCTGCATTGTCAAAAAAAATATCTACCCTTACTACAATCGTAGTGGGGGTAGATTTTATTTACTATTTACTTTAATACTCCAGCCAGCTAATATATTTACTATTTATTTTAATATTTATTTTAATACTTCAGCCAGCTATTATTTAATATTTAGTATTTAATATTTAATATCGCTTTGTGACAAAGCGATATTTTACTTCTCTCTGAAGAATTCCTTATAAATATCGTAATATACGGCATAGCAGCCCCAAGGGCTCACCAGACGTTCCATTTCGCTGTACAGGCGTCGGTTCTGTCTGATCACCTTCACTATATCGCCGTTGTAGCGGGTTCCTGCCTGAGCATCGAATTCGTCGAGCACATCGGCAAACACCTTTGTCGGATTGTAGTTTCGGCTTACGGCATCGGTTGCAGCCTCAAGGCAGTCGCACAGGGTGATGATGTCTATTATCACACGTATATCCGACTTCGTGTTGTCAAAGCTCTCCGGATAACCACCCTTGCCGTTATACCATTTATGGTGACCGATGGTAGTGTCATGATAGATACTGAATGCCGGGTCGATTTTCAGGAATCGCATGCCTTTTTCCGGATGCAGCTTCACGAGCTGGTATTCGTGGTCGGTGATTGGTCGGAAGTCGTTGGCAATGATAGGAGCCATGCTGTTCTTGCCCAAGTCGTGGAACATGGCAGCCTGACGCACGAATTCCGATATCGAGTCACGTTTGTTTTTCACATCATCGACTGTAGGGCATCCCGGGATTCCTACGAGTTGTTCAGGAGCATGTTTGATGAGCCCTTCGACTAGAGTCTGTGCAAGGTCGGCAAGGTGCGAAGAGTGTGCAAAAGTATTGATCTGTGCCGACATCATCAGCTGGTTGAGCATGTTCAGCTTCTCGTCGACCGAAAGGTATTTCAGTGCATTCTTGTTGGTGACAAAGTGTTCGATTGCCACAATGTTTCTCAGGTCATTGTCACCTTTGCAGATACGCAACAGCCTGGTGAATTCATTATGAAACTGTTCGATCTTATTGTGCTTTTCCTCGTCGTTCATGCTTGTGAATGGCATGATGTGGTACATCGACATCATAGGATCGAGCAGATGTGCCAATCCGCCACCCAGTATTTGCTTTGCAGTGAAATCCTTGCCCAGCACAGTCATACTGTCAATTCTTCTGTATGCCTTATCTGCGTCTATCTGTTCCAGAGCCCATTTCAGTTCTGGAATCAGGTGAGGCTTGCTTTTGAACAGCGTCTCTATATCTACCTTTGCCGAAGCAGCCTTTAGCAGCTGTCTGTTCTCCTCCGATGGGTTCTTCTGCCATTGTTCGAAGTAAGCATCGGTAAAGACGTATGTCTCGTAGTTGTCGATGAGCGTAAGACTGCCTTGTATCAGCCCTTGGTCATCCTTGTCATAAGGCTGGCCGGTTCTGTTGTTTATGAACTTCTCAGGGTGATCCGAATTGACAAACTCCTTGATCCATTTCCAGCCATCGCTGTTCAGGTTCTTCCTGATGTTTCTCATGATGTCGTCACACTCTTTATAAGAGATAAGACCGGCATTGACATAGATAGGCGAGAGAAGAGACATGATACCGCAAATCATCACCATTCTCAGCTGTATATCCGTATTTACCTTAAGTCCTTTCCTGAAGCCCAGATTGACGGCTTTGTGCAGCATGTTGTACGAGAGCGAAAGACCCAGTTTATCACCGACCGAACCGATCTGGTATTCGAACGATCCGAGTGCATACATACAAGTCAGGTAACTGTACAGCTGATCTCCTGTCTTATGGTTCTTCTCATAGTATCCGATCAGAATATTCATGATATCCTCTGCCATGAAGATGTCCACGCCCTTTCCGTTGTTCATGCACATCGAGAACAGACTGTCGTAGTCGGCTTTCGGTACGTCAGGACGCTTGAAGTGAGCCTTCATCTCGTCGATCATCTTCTTGTTCTCGCGATACATGTTCCTGTAGGCATCGGCACGTCTGATGCACAGGTTCACCCATGCATCACGCTCTACCGGCGCGAAGATACTATCGCGATAGGCATTATATACTTTTCTGTTCTCACGCCACGTGTCAAACCATGTCTTGATCGTATCGCTCGAATTGCTTGCCATCGACATGCAAGGCATGATGATGAGCACGAGTATCTGTAATATTCTGCTTTTAACCATAATTGCCGCAAATATAGCAATTTTTTTCATTTATTATATATCACGCGCAATAATTTTGATGTTCATAAGTCATGAATCCGGAAAATTTGTATATTTGCGCATAATTCTTAATTATCAATTATCAATTATCAATTAGCACTATGAGCATATTAATCAAAGATACAACACGCGAGGAGCGCATCGAGATCGTACGCCGCTCACTCGAAGACTGTGACGAGGGCTGTGAGTCATTCATGTCCAACGATGTAGATGAGATGTATCAGCCATACATCGACGGAATAAAGGAGCTCCGCGAGATCAACGCCGAACAGAGCTTCAACTATGTAGTCTCGGAGAAGGAAATGCCTGGCCGTCACGGATGCGGAATGGGAGTGCGGTAAAAATTCGTTCCCAATTTATTCCTAATTTGTGTTCAGAAATAATAATTATTATGCCTCAGATCGTAAAAATAGGTAAGGAACTCATTTGTGTCAATCCTTCGCGCAACACCATCGACTACTCTACATCCGACGGACGCACATGGATGGTGAGATACAGCAATTCCGGCATCGGAAAAGTCATGGACCTTCTGTACTTCAAGGACGAACTGCTCCTCGTAACCAGCAAGGGACTGTACTATTCGCACACCGAAGGTCGCACCTGGACTATGCGGTACAACAACAATTCCAACTTCGACTTCCTGGGACTTGCCGAGTCGGGCAGCACACTCCTTGCCACCACCTCCAAAGGTCTCTATTATTCCAATTCCCAGGGTCGCACCTGGTTGAAACGATAACATTTGCCGCATTGGTTTAATGCCATAACAGACTCCCTGTATTCAATGAGAAAAATATATACCCTTGCTCGCTTGTCAGCACTTCTGCTCAGCGTGCTGATTACCTCCTGTGCCAATAAGGATGCCAAGGTCGTAACCAGTATTGAAGACCTTGATGACGCCATGATAGGCATAGTGTCTGGCACGTCGGAAGACCTGATAGTTTCCAAGATCTATCCTGAAGACCATTTGATGCGCTTCAACGTAGGTCCTGATATGTTCATGGCTCTAGAGGCAGGCAAGGTGGATGTGGTTGTCGATGAGTCGATGGCTCTGCCGATGATCGAGGTTAATTATCCGCATTTCAAGAGCTTCACGTACCCAACCGCTGAACTGACAGAAGTAGCCTTTGGTGTGAATGTTCACCAACAGGAGCTATATAGCCAGTTCAACGCATTTCTTGAAGGATTCAAGGCCGATCATCAGTTGGATAGTCTGCTCGCCAAATGGGGGTCAAGAGCAGGCGTACTTGGACAGGTCGAGATGCCCAGAAGCCATGGTACAGGCACGCCAATCCGAGTTTCTACGTCAGCAGACTATTCCCCTTTCGCCTTCATCGTCGATAGCAAGGTTGCGGGCATTGAGCCAGAGCTGATTGAGCTGTTTGCGCAGAGTGTGAATCGCCCTGTGGAATATTTCATCGTAGATTATGCCGCCATCGTCCCGCATGTCATCCAGAACATGTCAGATATCGGATGCGGTGCCATTTCAACGACCGAGGAACGACAGGGAAAACTATTATTTACGACACCATACACCACCTCACAGCCGACCTGTTTTATCAATCCTCGTCGAAACCCGACTATGCCGAAGGTGGAGTTGAAGGAAGAAGATCTGGCACATAGACGTGTGGGTGTAGTGAGTGGCAGCCAGCATGACCTGTTCACCAGCACATTCGTCGATGCAGACAAGATCATGCGCTTCAATACGGCACCAGACCTCTTCAAGGCCCTTGATTCAGGCATGGTCGATGCTGTCTATTCGCAGGATGTTGACACCAATGCATTTGTCTGGAAATTTCCTAACTTCGAGATCCATAGGTCTTCCATGCCAAGCCGTGACATTGCCGTGGGTATGAATAAGGACAGCGTGGAGCTCTGCCGGCAGTTCAATGCATTTTTGCAGGACTTCAAGGATTCCGAGCCATGGAACGAGATGCTGACTCGCTGGTTTGGCGGTCCCGAGGCTGACATAAGCGGCATGTTCGTAGATACGACCACTTATCAGACTGCACCACTCAGGGTAAGCGTGTCTGGTACGCACTATCCTTATAATTACATGGAGAATGGTGAGATCCTGGGCTTCGAGGTGGAGATGATGCGCCATTTCGCTGCGTCTCTTCATCGCCCGGTGACATTTGATATGATGCCTATGCAGTCATTCATCATGAGCCTTGTGCAGGGACAGACCGATGCTGTAGCCTCGCTTCTTGCCATCACACCCGAGCGTGCCGAGAAGGCGCTTTTCACAACACCTTACCTGCATACTCAACCCATCTTCCTGACCAATGAAGCGCCAACGTCTGTGGACGAGACTCAGGTGGGTCTATGGCAGTCGCTCAAAGAATCGTTCGTCTCGAACCTCATCGTCGAAGACCGTTACAAGATGCTTGCCGACGGACTGTCTATTACGCTCATTGTCACGCTGCTATCCGTCCTCTTCGGCACGCTGCTGGGCGCGTTGCTCTGCTGGATGCGCATGAACCGACGTCGCTGGCTGGTGCGTTTAGCCAAGGCATATATCGAGCTGATGCGAGGCATGCCTGTGTTGGTACTCCTCCTGCTGATGTTCTATGTGTTCCTCGTACCGCTGAAGCTGTCGGGAGTAGCTGTTGCCGTAGTGACCTTCTCCCTCAATTCGTCGGCCTATTTCTGTGAGATGTTCCGCACCGCCATATCTGGTATTGACCGAGGACAGACCGAGGCAGGTCTTGCGTTGGGATTCACCCGTCTGCAGACCTTCTGGTATATTGTCCTTCCGCAAGCCGTACGCGCCGTCATACCTGTCTATATCGGCGAGGTAGTAGCTCTGCTCAAGGGTACTGCCGTTGTGGGCTATGTGGCTGTGACCGATCTCACCAAGGCTGGCGATATTATCCGATCGCGCACATTCGATGCTTTCTTCCCGCTCATCATAGTGTCGGTTATCTATTTCCTGATTGCCTGGCTGATAGGCATGGCCTTGCGTCGTCTCACACGTCAGAATGCCGTGGTAGCCGGTGACGTCGAACCTGTCGTCGCTCAGAACACTACAGACACTCCATATACCGGCTTGTCGTCTGCCCGAACCGACAGTACTGAGCCGATGATCGTAGTGCGTCATCTTGCAAAGACTTACGACAACGGCTTACAGGTGCTTCACGATGTGCAGGCCGAGATCAAACGTGGCGAAGTCATCAGCATCATCGGTCCTTCCGGCACCGGAAAGAGCACTTTCTTGCGCTGTCTGAATCAGCTTGAGACCCCAACCTCTGGTGTGATAGAGATTGATGGCGAAAATGTGTTCGATAGGCATGCCGACCTCTCTCGTATCCGTCAGAAGATGGGTATGGTCTTCCAGTCGTTCAACCTCTTCAACGGCAAGACCATCATCGAAAATGTCATGCTTGCGCCAATGAAGCTGCGCGGCAAGAGTTACGAGGAGGCCCGCACACAGGCACTTTCCCTGCTCGATATGGTAGGTCTTCGCAGCAAGGCCAATCAGTATCCTGATCAGCTCTCAGGTGGTCAGAAGCAGCGCGTAGCCATTGCCCGTTCGTTGGCTATGGAACCTGAGATCCTGCTCTTCGATGAACCTACATCTGCGCTCGATCCGTCGATGGTCAGCGAGGTGCTTGCCGTGATCCGTTCGCTGGCACAGAAGGGCATGACCATGCTCGTGGTGACTCATGAGATGCGTTTTGCCAAGGATGTCTCATCGCGCATCTTCTTTATGGACGAGGGCGTAATCTATGAGGAAGGATCCCCGGCGCAGATCTTTGAGCACCCTGAGAAGAAGAACACTCGCATCTTCATCAACCGCATTCGTGAGTGCCGTCACCAGTTGTCCGATGACAACGATTTCTACGGCATGATGGGTCGGTTCGAGGACTTCTGCCGTCGCAACAGCCTCGCACGCAAGACCTCCGGCAATATCTACCACATCATCGAGGAGCTCCTCCTTCTCACTGGCAGCCAGGTGGGCACTGAAATTGCGCTCTCATACTCAGAACAGACCTCACAGGTGGAAATCCTCTTCGAACACCTGCCTTCCCTTGCACCGGATCTCCTTGAACAGGACGATAATATGATTTCTGCTGCCATCATCCGTAATTGCGCGGAAGACGTGCAGGTAGGTGATGACAGCATCAAAGTTGCTGTTAAGAATTAATTATAATTGCTTTACCAAGAATGTTGTAGTAGAGAACACGTGCTATAACCGTTCTTCCTGCTTGTTCAAGACGCTGCTTGTAGGCGGTGAGTTGAGGAATGTACTTATGACCTAAGTAATGAGGGCTTTGAGGATCATTCAGTTCTTCCGGATCACCGATATGCGTCTTGAAGTCTATGACTACATCGCCAGCTTCTGTTTGCCATATAAGGTCAATCTCACCCTTCATTATTTGCCCATTGCCCAAAGGGAAGTTGAACGGATATTCGTGCTTGATCTCAGTCGACTTGCCATATCTCTTGGTAAGCCAGTCATAGAGATCTCTGAGACTTTCGATCAGATCATTTGGTGAAGAAATATATTTCTCAAGACCATAGTTGCTTATGATTCTTTCAGCCGATTCCTTTTGGGCATCAGTGTCATTTGCATTAGCGTCGAAAGCTGCATAGATATTATGAATGCAGGTACCAATCTTGTCGCTCAGAATTCTATGTTCATTGCCATCCTTATCGGTAATGATATTATTGATGTCGATGACCTTTTCTCTTACTGTCATGATCACTGGTTCTGCCTTGTTGTCGCCATCAATAGATGTCAACTTGCTTGGGCTGATGTATCGCTCATGAAGATCAAGATCCTTAATATCTTCGATATCCCTTAGCACATAATCCATAGGCATAGATCGCATTTTCTGATATTCTTTTTCGTCATCGATTACCTTAAGGTATTCTTTGTATAATCTGAGCTTCTCTGGATATTCGTCCCTGGTTTTTTGTCTGGCTTTATCACCTGGTACTGGAGGCTCCTTTACACTCTTTGGTGTTATTGCGGGAAAAACCTTCGTTACACCATTGAATGCGCTTGGTTCCATATTTATATCTTGAAGCAATCGCATTTTGTCCTTATTCAAAGACAATGTCACCATCCACAAGGTCACATTTAAGTCCTTCTTCTGTCAAATAGTTCATCATGCTTTTGCGCATTTTGCAAATGTTGCCCATGAAGAAGAGACTCTTCCAAAAGCTTGTAGCTTTTCTTAATCTACCAGTTTTCATACGATATTATCCTGCTAATTTGTTAATCTGGTGCAAAGGTAAATACGATTTTGAAATACTTGTTTAATATCGCGCTGATATTTCTCGCAACACTCACCAAACTGTTTGTATTATGTAGCATACTACAAATAGTACGCATTATTATAAGTCTGCATCACAATATTTATTATTAATACACGTTATTCATAATAGAAAGATATACCTTTGCAAAAACAAAATCTTATGTGCAATGATACAAGAACCCACAAAGTATGAAGAATGGCTGACAACAATAGCCAACACACGTCTTATCTATAATACAATGGATGAATTGGAGGACATGCTGGACAACAATTCTATCCATAACAACGGTATCAAGCGCTGCTTTACAAGCCAACAAAAGATGCGTTCTGCTTACCGAGATCTCAAAGTAGAAGTCGAACTGATGACCGATGGAATAGTCAATCTCGACAGAGTGATTCTTCATTATCAGAAGGCATGGAATTTCTTTCATGACAACCTCTATCGAAGAACAAACCCAGAGCAAGTTGCGATTGAACTTCTATCTTTCTGTTACCCTCCCTTCATTCGCAAAGGCATAGGAGCCAAACGTGCTGCTATCTATCAGCAAATCATTGAGCAGAATATCAATATTCCTTTCTTATTGCTCTTGCTCATGAAATCAATACCAGGGTACGATTCCAAGGAAGGTGATGCGAACGACGTACCATTGCAATTTGAACGCATCACGGCGTTATTAGAGCGCTTTACGGGCAATGACCCTGTGTTCAGTGTTCTGCCTACTATCACTCGTGCCCGCGAAGAGACCAATAAATCGCGATTGATGCTGCTATTTCACGTCTCAAAGATACTTGACACATACGAGTCGTATGCCGACACAGCCAATATCTACGACACGGCAGACGATATCAAAGCCTGTCATGTAAACCTTGATATTGTGGGCTATTGGAACGAATGTGGCGGAGAATTACACTACACCGATTTCTGGCAAATCGAGGATGCCATTAACTACGGCACGTACTTCATGACCCATTGGCACAAGGATGCCGACAACCGTTTGACAGGCATTCGTTATACGCTGTTTATTATCGAAGGTGCAGACGGCCGTTTGGTCTATTATATGTTGCATCCAGAAGCAATCAAGCGCAGGATGAAGGGCCTACACTACGAGGATGCCGATCAAGTATGGTACAAGACAGACTGGTTGGACGATTTTCCGAACGAAATTCCGCTACATCGCCTTATGTATTCCGCTGTATGGCAACAGGATATTCATCTCACAAGATGTACTGATGAGAATGTAATATCTCAGTATGAACGTTGGTTGAACAAAGGATGCGAAATAGTAAAACCTTACCAACATCTTGAATATGATTTCCGTCCAAATCTATATGCCGTAACCCGGACTCATCTCTACATACCATCCGAAAACGAGGGTGAGTACTACAAAGTCCCCAGGAATGCATACGATGGCTTCGAGCGTATTCAAATTGACGATAACGTCGGCACCATGCAGATGAATAGCAAAACCTTCCTGGCCTTCGACGAGCTAATGCTGTATATCGGTACCACCAAGAAGGAATTGCAGAAATACAAAATAGAAAGGGTCAACGGCATCGGGTAAATCGCCTCAGTTTTAGTAATTCATACCGAATGTCCATAGAGGGATAACGTTGGCATAGCCAGTCTCTATATCATCCTTGACTACAAAACCATCCGCAACAGAGAGGATCTGTTTCTGTCCCTTCTTGCGACCGCCGATCTCGAAGGTGCGGCCGCTAATCTCAAAGTCACTGGCAGTTGAGCTAAGCACTTCTTGCCGTACACGCATTTGGTTCATGAAGAAAGTCTCGCGCACATTGCCAATTTCCGCCTGACGAGGGGTGAGAGTATAAATCAGATTCGTATTGTCGAGGTAAAGTTTTTCCACCTTACCCAGACTTCGGATGCCTCCGGTCGTATCCCTTAGTTGTGCTATCATACCTGCCCGTTCCATATAAAGCAAATAATCAGGAACAAAATTCCGACTGATACCCGTTACATCGGCCAGTTTCTGCATCACTGGTTTGAATGGGACACTCTGAGCCACCACCATCATCAGTTGCTTCAGTTTGCGTCCAACGGAAACATTCATATTGGCATATTGTGGAATATCAACTTCCATGGTTTGAGTCACCACTTGCATCAATTCGAGGTTGAATTCTGCATCTCGGCCAAAGGGATAATACCCTCGCTTCAGGTAATCCTGAAACAAAGGTAATGGATGTTCCACTCCTGGAATCTCGACCTCATGACAGAGTATCTGGTCCAGAGAATAAGCTTGAGCCTTGATTCCATGAAAGAGTTGCAGGTATTCGCGAAACGAGAGTCCCTGCATCTCATAAACGGGCAACCGTCGGCTCAGGTCTGCCATCCCTCGATGAATGTCAAGAATAGAAGACCCAGAAATGATTACTTGCAAATTCGAATAACTGTCGATGATCTGTTTAAGTTCACGAGACCATCCTTCGTATTTATGAACCTCGTCAATGAAAAGGTGACGACCTCCCATCTTTACGAAAGTATCAGCCATCTCAACTAGTGAATGAGTTGCAAAGTATAGATTATCAGCCGAGACATACAACGTATCCGTCACAGACAAGTGCTGTCGTATATGTTGTAGCAACATCGTTGACTTACCAACGCCTCGTGGACCTACAAGCCCAAATGCCGGTGCTTCCCAATGAATCTCATTATACTTGTAACGGATCATTTCCAGAGGTGTCTTCTTGAGTTTACGGTTGAAGATTTCGTACAGCTGTTCCATATTATCTGTTAGATTTTCTTCAAATCTACGAATATTGCACAAAAAAAGTGCAGAATTTCAAGGAAACTGCATTATTTTTGTGCAGAAATCGTCGTTTTTTGCATTTTTTCAATGCATAAATAGCAAAAAAGACTCCATTACCACCTCAATCAGCTACTTGCCACACTTGGAGCAAGTCAGCAAAAAATTTCTTATGCAGCACATATCAGCAAATCTCTTGTTTGATTTTCTCAATCACATAGCCTGCCATGAAGCAGATGCCGCAAATGACGTCGAGGATGAAGTTAAATAGTTGTTTCATTGTTGTCTAAGATAAATATTGTTGTTGTTGATAGTCTTCAGAATACATTTGTTCTTGGGTGGAATCCGATGATCATCCGATTGTCATCACGAAATTTTTGGCAATCACTTGAATCTTATCTCCGGCTTCACAATCCTGATAGTCGAATGATCATACTGATTCACCATCGGAATCTCTTCGGGCTGACAAAACTTATACACTTCGTTGTTGATATAATCGCTGAGGTCAGAGACATTTCCCTTGTTCGCTCCGAAATTCAGCAGATTGAGGATGGAGCGGGAAGAAGACTCTATCACCACCTTGCAGGTCTGTGTACTCGTAGCCACCACCTTCATCTTCACTTTCTCAGAGAAAGGAGATAGCCACGCCCCATGGCGAGCCTCAACGATGAACAAATCATCGTTGAAGCTCACGCCAGAGAACTCCGTGCGTTTCATCTCAAACAGATGACGGACAGCGAAGTATGTACGACGGGCGTTATGAGGGAATTCGAGGGTTGTTGTCTGCATTACTTCATCTTCGTCATTTCGCCAGTTGTGGCATTCTTAAAACTGCATTCCTCAAAGATTTTGCGCATATCATCAATTTGCTTTTTGCAAGATGCAGAGATACTGACAGTTTCTTTGGCGGTTGCGAGTAAAAGATCTTCTGTCAGATTCAGCTTAACGGAAGCATTCTTTGTGTCTGACCCTTCGTTTTGTTCAATGTACTTGATGAATGCTTTTTCCAAGGTCTCATTGACAACAGCTTCAATATCTGCACCGTTAAAGCCCTTGGTCGCATTGGCAAGACCTTGGCTCAGCTTGCTGAGTTTTTTCTGTTCTTTCTTCTTTAGATGAACATTGAAGATTGCCAATCTTTCTTCTTCATTAGGCAGATTCACACAGAAGATTTCGTCGAAACGACCTTTACGCTTCAGCTCAGGTGGCAGACCGTCAGCATTATTGGCGGTTGCAATGACATAGACATTGCTCGTCTTCTCCTGCATCCAAGAGAGGAAGTAGCCGAACATACGAGTCAGAATCTCGCTGTTGCCACCACCAACACCAGAGAAAGCCTTTTCGATCTCATCAATCCAGAGTACACAAGGTGCGGCAGCTTCGGCAATACGTATGGCCTTGCGCAGATTTTCTTCCGATTGTCCGACGTATTTGCCCATCATGCTGCCCATATCGAGTTTAAGCAGCGGAGCATTAAACAAAGCAGCAGTTGCTTTAGCGCAAAGTGATTTGCCGCAACCTGGCATACCAACGATGAAAACACCCTTGGGAACGGCCAGCTTGCATTCTGTCGCCAGCACTTGATTGGCGAATACTTTCTGCTTCGTTGTCAGATATGACTTCAAGGCATTCATACCGCCAATGCTATCAATATTGGTGGGGGTATCAATCAGATCAAGCAATCCTGATTTGCGAACCATCTGCTTCTTCTGCTTCAAGATCATCTCACGATCTTCTACGCTCAAAGTACCATTGCTCGACATAGCCATATCCAGCATGCGGTCAATCTGGAATTTGGTCATGCCTTTCAGCGAAGGCAGAAGTTCCTTGTATTCGTTCTCGGTCAGATTGCGATACTTATTGGTTTCGGTGTGTTCATCGATAAGTTGACGAATGTCCTCTTCGTCATCCACTACACCAACCTCTAAGTATGACACATAATCATTTAACTCCTGAGGAATGGAGATACTTGCTCCGATAATGAAAATAGTTGTATTGTAGTCTGGCCCATAAAGACGACGCTGGGCAATCAAATGAAGTAATGATACTATCTCCGGGTCGTTAAGCGTTTCTGTAGGGAGATCCTTCAATACAAGATATTTCTCTTTTAGAGGAGTCCCCTGTGGCAGATACTCATGCTCGAAAAGGTAGCGACGCAGAAGGCAATCGTAAAGAGTAGTCGATTTCCCAACATCAGTTGCTTGCTTTGTCTTAAAGTTCGTGAACTTAGTACCAGGATTCCATTCTTCTATCTTGGCATTGACACCTACAGAACTACGTATCAGCTCATCGATGCGAACAAAGTCATGGTCTTGTATTGCGATGATTGGCATATTCACGTCAATCATCTTGCCCAGCTCTATCTGGAGGTTATCGTATCTCATAACTATATTCGTCGAAAATATGCAAAATTATAAATTGAACCAAATTGGCAACATTTTTATAACATACCTCAGTTTTCCCACTTAATCTTGAAACATTTATATATCGGTTCAATCCGGATTCACTTCGTGCGCAAATCGTACAAATGTTATTATGCCTTACTAAAAAATCAAAACGCATTTTGCAAAGTGCAAAACTATTAATATATGGTATATAATATTTAGCAGCTACCTCACTCCAATACTCGGCAAAAATACCACATAAAAATGACGCTTCAGGTTTCAAAATTTCAATTTCAGATAACCATTTGTCATTGAAATAACGTCCATACGAATCGAATTTGTTCCAAGCCTCCAGTATGCTAACAATGTCATTCTTGATAGATTGGTCTTTTTGTTTTTTTACTTTGATTCTTTTGGCTGAAGAGATGGCTTCTTTTAGATAACTATTAAATTGCAGATCATAATCTTTAAATGTATAGAAAAAAGATAAGAAATCCTGCATAGTAACTTCTTCGAATTTATTTGGCATAAGCATGGCCTTTGCCTTTTCATAACCAAGTTGTGCTGATCTTTCCAAATATTTTTCTATACTTGTAATCTCGTACATCAACCAATAATAATCGGCATCCTCCTTACGGCGGCTCTCGAAGCCACTAAATATATCCATCCATTCGATTTTGCTTCGAGAACCATTATTATTTTTGTACATCTGAAGAGCCAAAGAATACGAGCTCCTCATCTTCTCGTCTTCTCGTGCCTTTTCTTCTTTAGCAAGCGCATCAGCTATTTCTTT
>JAZQOF010000029.1:0-23056 GCA_045627785.1 Bacteroidales bacterium
TGTTAGTTAAGTCTATTAATGCATAACCAAGCGTTTTCGCTTATTAAAAGAAAGGAAAGAAAGCACTATGGCACACAAAAAAGGTGTAGGTAGTTCAAAGAACGGCCGTGAGTCTCATTCAAAGCGACTCGGTGTTAAGAAATTCGGTGGCGAAATCGTTAAGGCTGGTAACATCCTCGTTCGTCAGCGTGGTACTAAGCACAATCCAGGTCTCAATGTAGGTCTTGGTAAGGATGATACACTCTTCGCTCTTATCGACGGTAAGGTCGTTTTCACAAAGAAGCGTGAGAATAAGTCCTATGTTTCAGTTGAGCCACTTTCATAAGCTAAACTGATAGCACAGAATTATTGAGCAATTGACATCTGAGATCTATCAGCGTCAGTTGCTCTTTTTTCTTTTATTTCAGACTACTTTATTAGGTAATAATATATTGGTATGTTAACACTGAAATTGATCACCGAGCAGTACGACCGTGTTATTGCTGGTTTGAATAAAAAGCACTTCAAAGGTGCAAAGGAGGCAATCGATGCTGTAATTGCAAAGGATGCTGAACGTAAGGCAACACAACAGGCTCTCGACCAGAACCTTGCTCAGGCTAATGCTCTCGCTAAGAGCATTGGTGCATTCATGAAGAATGGACAGAAGGCTGAAGCAGAAGACGCAAAGGCAAAGGTTGCAGAACTTAAGGGAGCAAGTAAGGATCTCCAGGAGAAGCAGGATGCAATCCAAGCTGAGATTGTTACTATGCTTTGTCAGATTCCTAATATCCCATACGATGAGGTACCAGAAGGAACTTGTGCCGAAGACAACTGGGTTGTTAAGTCTAACCTCAAGGAATGTATTGTTGGTCAGGATACTGTAGGTAATTGGGATTGCAATCCAAAGAATGATCAGGCTAAGCTCCCACACTGGGATCTTGCTAAGAAATATAATCTCATTGACTTTGACCTTGGTGTTAAGATTACAGGTGCAGGTTTCCCTGTATACACTGGTCAGGGTGCTCGTCTCCAGCGTGCTCTTATCAACTTCTTCCTTGCTGAGGCTAACAAGTCTGGTTATACAGAAATCATGCCTCCAACAGTGGTTAACCAGGCTTCTGGTTATGGTACAGGTCAGCTTCCTGATAAGGAGGGACAGATGTATCACTGCGAAATTGATGATTTCTATCTCATACCAACAGCAGAGGTGCCTGTAACTAACATATATCGTGATGTAATCCTCGACGAGAAGCAGCTTCCAATCAAGAACTGTGCATACACTCAGTGTTTCCGTCGTGAGGCAGGTAGCTACGGTAAGGATGTTCGTGGTCTTAACCGTCTCCATGAGTTCTCAAAGATTGAGATCGTCCGTATCGATACTCCAGAGCACTCAGCAGAGAGCCACAAGGAGATGCTTGAGCATGTTGAGGGTCTTCTCCAGAAGCTTGAGCTCCCATATCGTATCCTTCGTCTCTGTGGCGGTGATCAGAGCTTCACTTCTGCAATTTGCTACGACTTCGAAGTATACTCAGAGGCACAGTGCCGTTGGCTCGAGGTTTCTTCGGTAAGTAACTTCGATACATATCAGGCTAACCGCCTTAAGTGTCGTTACCGCAACAGCGAGACAAAGAAGACAGAACTTTGCCACACTCTCAATGGTTCAGCTCTCGCTCTTCCTCGTATCGTTGCATCTATCCTCGAGAACTTCCAGACAGAGGATGGCATCCGTTTACCAAAGGCTCTCGTTCCTTATTTCGGTGCTGAGTATATCAAGTAATTAAAGAATACACATTATATAATATATAGATATGAATCGCGAACAACTTTATGAGCAGATCAAGCAGAAGAAGACATTCCTTTGCGTAGGTCTCGATACTGATATCAAGAAAATCCCAGAGCATCTTTTGAAGGAAGAAGATCCAATATTTGCTTTCAATAAAGCCATCATCGATGCTACAGAACCATACTGTATCGCTTATAAGCCAAATCTTGCATTCTATGAGAGTCTCGGAGTAGAAGGATGGGTAGCTTTTGAGAAGACTGTAAAGTATATTCGTGAGACATATCCTAATCAGTTTATCATAGCAGACGCTAAACGTGGCGATATCGGTAATACAAGTATGCTCTATGCTCGTAGTTTCTTTGAGCATCTTGATATCGATGCAGTTACTGTTGCTCCATATATGGGTGAGGATAGCGTAAAGCCTTTCTTGGGATATGAAGGCAAGTGGGTAATCTGCCTTGCTCTTACAAGCAATAAGGGTAGCCATGACTTCCAGCTCACAACTTGTGATGGTACAGAAGAACGTCTCTTCGAGAAGGTGCTTCGCACTGCTCAGACGTGGGGAACAACCGACCAGATGATGTTCGTGGTTGGTGCCACTCAGGGACAACTATTCGAAGATGTTCGAAAGATCGCTCCAGACAGCTTCCTCCTCGTTCCAGGTATTGGCGCACAGGGTGGTAGCCTTGCTGAAGTTGTGAAATATGGTATGAACGATAAGTGTGGTCTTATTGTAAACAGCTCTCGTGCTATCATCTATGCCGATAAGACAGAAAACTTCGCGCTGGTAGCTGGTCAGGAAGCTAAGAAGGTTGCCGAAGAAATGGCACAGTATCTATAACCTTTGTTCAGATCTAAATTATTATTATAATTATATTAATAAAACGCAGATAGACAGTCATTAAAAGGACTGCCTATCTGCGTTTCTATAGAATTTCAATGTTGCTATAGCTATTAATTATTAACCTTATCGCAATAGAAAACAATTCTCTAGATTATACAATAATGTGTATACTGCACGACTCAATGTCAAGACCTATAGGAGGGGATAGCTTTGAGATCTTGAGGTCGATACCTTGGATCTTGTTACCCCAGCGGGTCTGTAAATGTGTGATGATACGACCAGCTACATGTTCGAGTAACTGGCTTGGTATGAGCATCTCTGTTTTGATTATTTCTGCTGCTTCTGCATATGATATCGTGTCTTCGAGATTGTCGGAAGCCATTGCTGCAGAGAAGTCCGTAGTTATGGTAAGGTCTATGGAATAAGAATTCCCCACGATGTGCTCTTGTGGGAGTACACCGTGGAATGCTTGTATTTTAAGATTGGATATTTCAATCTTTGTTGTCATCAGAATTGTGTCTTAAAGTCTGCCGTGACAATTCTTGTACTTCTTGCCAGAGCCACAAGGACATGGTTCGTTACGGCCTACGTGAGGCTGAGCAACGATTGGCGTACGTGGTTGAGGCGCTGGTTGAGCAGGTTGTGGCTGAGCACCATTACTTGCTGGCTGTCCGCCGCCGAGTGAAGACTGTGCCTGTGCGTGGCTTGCTTGCATACGGCTGAAATCCTGTTTCTTCTCAGGAGCAGCTTCCTTGATCTCTTCTTGTTCTGGGATGTGAAGTTGGCTGCGCATGAGGATGCTCACGGCCTTAGAGTTCATCTTCTGAACCATCTGCTCGAAGATATGGTATGACTCGAGCTTATAGATGAGAAGTGGATCCTTCTGCTCGTAGTGTGCATTTTGTACACTCTGCTTTAAGTCGTCGAGGTCACGGAGGTTAACCTTCCATGCATCATCTATAGTGTGAAGCATGATCACCTTGAGGAACGTCTTGGCAACGCTCTTTCCGTCAGTGTTAGCTGCTTCTTCGAGGTTACATGGAATATTATAGAACTTCTTGCCGTCGGTGAATGGAATAACAATATTCTTGATGACACCACCATCCTTAACGCGTTCGTAGATTTCTTTGAGGCGAGGGCCAATCATTTCTGCCAAGGCATCGTTGCGTTTATTGAAGTTCTGCATTGCCAAATCAAAAATCTGATTTGCCTTATCTTCTGTCTTGATGCGCTTTGCCTCGTCGGCTGAGAATGGTACATCTACACCAAAGTTTCGGAATACTTCGAGCTGGAAGTTCTCGTAGTCGTATGAGTCCTCGAAGTTGTTGACAAGGTTTGTAGCTACATCGTATGCCATGTTCATGAAATCGACACCGATGCGTTCGCCCATCAACGCATGACGACGACGTGTATAAACAACTTCACGCTGAGCATTCATTACATCGTCATATTCAAGGAGGCGCTTACGGATACCGAAGTTGTTCTCTTCGACTTTCTTTTGTGCAGTCTCGATACTCTTGTTGAGCCATGGGTGTTCAATCATGTCATCCTCTTGCATACCGAACATCTTACTGTCCATGATCTTTGAGATTCGGTCAGAACCAAAGATTCGCATGAGGTTGTCTTCAAGAGATACGAAGAATACAGAAGAACCTGGGTCACCTTGACGGCCTGAACGACCACGAAGCTGACGGTCAACACGACGTGACTCATGACGTTCTGTGCCGATGATTGCAAGACCTCCAGCATCCTTTACTGCCTGAGAGAGCTTGATATCTGTACCACGACCTGCCATGTTGGTTGCAATAGTTACTGTCGATGACTGACCTGCCTGTGCTACGATGTCTGCCTCACGCTTGTGGAGCTTGGCGTTGAGCACGTTTGGCTGGATGCCATTCATGCGGAACATCTTTTCGAGATGCTCTGAAATCTCGACTGACGTTGTACCAACGAGCACAGGACGACCTTCTTTGACATATTCCATTGCCTGTGCGATAACAGCTTTGTATTTTGCACGACGAGTCTTGTAAACTCGGTCGTTCATATCCTTACGTGCAATAGGACGGTTAGTAGGGATTGACACAACATCGAGTTTGTAGATATCCCAGAATTCGCCAGCTTCTGTTTCTGCTGTACCTGTCATACCCGAGAGTTTGTGGTACATACGGAAGTAGTTCTGGAGTGTGATGGTAGCGAATGTCTGTGTTGCTGCCTCAACCTTAACGTGTTCCTTTGCTTCGACTGCCTGATGGAGACCATCACTCCAACGGCGGCCTTCCATGATACGACCAGTCTGTTCGTCGACAATCTTGATCTTGCCGTCTTCGCTCACGATATAGTCAACATCCTTGTCGAACATTGTATATGCCTTGAGCAACTGGTTTACTGCATGAACGCGCTCAGCTTTAGTAGCGTAGTTGTTCATGAGCTCATCCTTCTTGGCAAGCTTTTCCTCCTTTGTAAGGTTGCTGTTCTCGATAGTTGCAATCTCTGTACCTACATCAGGAAGCACAAAGAATGTTGGGTCTTCTGAGTTACCTGTGAGGAGGTCGATACCCTTATCTGTGAGGTCAACCGACTTCTGTTTCTCGTCGATAGCGAAATAAAGTGGTTCGAGAGCTACAGGCATTTCCTTCTGATTGTCCTGAAGGTAATATGCCTCGGCACGGAGCAATTCCTGCTTAACACCTGGTTCACTGAGGAATTTGATGAGAGCAGAACTCTTTGGCCATGCCTTATATGCGCGGTAAAGTTGAGTAGCACCTTCATCCTTTATTTCCTTATCTGGATTGTTGACTTTCTTCTTTGCCTCGTTGAGGAGTGTGTTGAAGAGTTTCTTTTGTTCGCCAACAACTATCTCGACGCGGTGGCGGAATTCCTGATAGAGCTCCTCGTCGCTGTATTCGCTCTGACGCTGAACTGGACCAGAGATGATGAGTGGAGTACGAGCATCGTCAATCAATACCGAGTCGACCTCATCGACGATTGCGAAATTATGTTCACGCTGAACAAGCTCCTCTGGATGAGTTGCCATATTGTCGCGAAGGTAGTCGAAACCGAACTCGTTGTTTGTACCGAATGTGATATCGCAATTGTAAGCCTTACGACGATCGTCGCTGTTAGGCTGATAACGGTCGATGCAGTCGACTGTTAAACCATGGAACTGATAGAGAGGACCCATCCATTCGCAGTCACGCTTAGCAAGGTAGTCGTTGACTGTTACAACGTGCACACCGTTGTGGGTCATGGCGTTGAGGAAGACTGGGAGAGTACCAACGAGAGTCTTACCTTCACCTGTTGCCATTTCGGCGATCTTACCTTGGTGAAGAACTACACCACCGAAGAGCTGAACATCGTAGTGCACCATATCCCAACGTACAGGGTTGCCGCCTGCGAGCCAGGTTGTCTTGTAGATTGCCTTGTCGCCTTCGATTGTTACGAAATCCTTTGTTGCAGCAAGGTCGCGATCCATAGGAGTTGCAGTAACTTCAACTGTCTCGTTGTTGGCAAAACGGTAAGCTGTCTGCTTGATGATAGCAAATACCTCAGGAAGAGCATCTGTGAGACCCTTCTCAAATGTGTCGAGTATATTCTTCTTGATCTTATCGATTTCGTCCCAAAGTGGTTGACGCTTCTCAACTTCGAGAGTTTCGATTTTTGCTTTGAGATCTTCAATCTTCTTTCTGTCGTCAGCTACAGCGTCCTGAAGACTCTGCATCAATGCCTGAGTGCGAGCACGAAGTTCGTCGTTGCTCATTTTCTCTACTTGCGGATAGATAGCCTTCACCTTATCGACCCAAGGCTGGATCTCCTTAAGGTCTCGCTGAGACTTGTTTCCGAAGAGCTTTTTTAGAATGTCATTGAAATTCATATGATGAAAATTTTAAAAATTTCAAATTAAAAATTGAAAATGCAGAATTAAAAGAAAATAATGCAATGTTGTAAAAGAATTAAATTAAAAGCTAAAATGTAAAAAGTAAAAATTGTTTGCTAAACCAGATATCTGCCAAATAATCTTGGTCAAATCATTTTTATCTTTTAACTTTTATTTTTTAATTTTTGAATCCCAACGGGATTCTCTTGCATCCGCTTGGCGCTCTAATCCTGATAGTCTTAGCGACAGTAGGAGAGACTTCTGTTGCATCGATAGGAGTAGTGACATGCTTTGGTGTGACGAGTCCAGGTGCAAAGATAATTGCTGGACCTGGAGCTACATCGTGACGTGTCTGAGGCTGAGGTTTTGAAGCATCGTCAGCCTTGAACTGCCAACCTGGTTGGAGTTCGACAAGCAGATCACCGCCGAAATTCTTATTATAACTGTTTCTTAATCTTGTGAGTCGGGCGTTGCTGTCTTCGTGCAGTATCTGGTCGGCTGATACCACTTCGCTAACGCCGCTGAACATCATCACAAACTCTGCTGCGGAATGACGTACATCTGCGAGTCTGAGATTCTTCTGTTCAATAGTCTTGTGGTTGAGGTATATTTGATTGTTGTCAAACGATCCTACCCAACTGCCTTGTCCGTAAAGCGAGATGAGATAGCTGTTGAGCAACGCTGTACAACGTGAACCTACAAATTCGCCTGCGACAGTCTCAGTGAGATCGCTGACGCAATTCTCTGTATTTCCTGTGCCTGTGAGATAAATAATAGTATTGTGCAGACCGACAGAACCATCGACAGCCGAGAGCAGTTCCTCGATATTCTGGTCGAGACGTACATAGATATCCTGAAGCTCAGAAGGAGACTCTTCGACCGATAGATGCTGATATGTTCCAGCATAGAGAGTGAGCTGAAGCATATCGGTCGTTCCGCTCTGACCAAGTCGACCCTGTTTGATGAACTGCTTTGAGAGTTCGACGATGGCCTTATTGATGATCGGACTTGTCTTGATCCAAGGATAGGCAATTCTGCGATCTTTGACAAAGGTATGCGAGAATGGCAATAGATCGGCCTTGCAATAAGGCATAATATCTATATGTCCGCCCGAATAAACAGGAGTCCAAGTTGCTTTCTTTTCATCGACAAAGAGAGGAGTATCGTAGTTCTGGCGCACTACATACTGCGGGAAATCACGGTAGTATGTTGTCGAAGCCCATTTGCCTGTCTTGTCGTCGAGCCAGATGGCACAATCGGCAGTATGTCCAGCCGCAAGGATTGCCTCTTCGGCATTAGGCGCAATGGAATAGACCTTCGAAAGGTTGTTGCTTGCGGCCTTCAGTTCGTCGGCGATGTTTGTGCCGATGAGAGCCTTTGGCGAATAGTTGCCTGCTGTCGAGTTGCCGATATACTGTTTGTCGAAGAATACCGACTGCTGACGTAACATGTCCTGATTATAGACAGACGCAGATGTCACGCCATTGTAGAAAGGATATGAGCCTGTCGCAAGTACTGCAAGTGCTGCCGTCGCATCGATATTGTCGAGGTCGAAAGTTACATTCTCATAAACCAGACCTTCGTTCATCAGCTTCTTCAGACCTTTCTCTCCGAGTTTGTTCTGGAGTGCCTGAATGTAGTCGGAACGCAGTTGATCGACTGCAATTCCGATGATGAGTTTCGGATTCTGCTTGACAACGCGTTTCTCCTGCCCAAAACATGACAAAGCATTGAAGCTCGAGATGAGCACCAATGCTGAGGCTAAAAGGAGAGTTGCGTTGTATGAGTTTTTCTTCATTTATTTCTTTCGCCAATATAACAACCTCTGGTTTTGATGTGCGCAGATGCAGATCATCGTAAACAACAGAGGTCCAAATGCTGGATTAACATATTGTCTCACGCATGCGTTAATAATCGCGTACGCAATGATTCCGGCAAAGATAATAAAAAAATAAATACGATTGACTTTTTCGGCCGATTTTACCCAAATTAATACTGCAAAAATGATATTTGTAGGCAATAACCATAGGCAATTCACATTATGATCGACCGCAGGATGAAGAGAAATGAAATTCAGGAAGTAAAGAATTGCACCTGTAACGCCTGAAACGAAAAGGAATATTGACTCGAATGATCTGATCGAGAATGATGCCCATTTTCTTCCAAGTATTGTGAATCTCCAAAGAATGAGGAAGAGAATGAATATTGCCCAACATACAAGCTTTGGAGAAGTAATAAATGATTGAGCATCGATCTTCTCTCGGATCTCAGGACACATTTCGAGAATTGTGCGTTCCTCCTTTACCAATGGTTTGTCGCCAATTGTAGCATGATTGTATGCTTCTGCAAGATATCCAGGAAGGAACATCTGCTCTTTGAAATATGCTTGTCGGTCAGCACGATTGGCTACAGCAAGTGAGATTCCGAAGTCGAGCCAGTTGTTAGTATAAGTCTTCTCCTGAAGCATATCTCGCAAAGTGATAGGCTTAACCCAAGTAGTGTCAAATTTGATGGAATTATCTGTGGCAGAGTTGATTCTGTTGAAAGGTCTGGTCGCGCAATTGTCGAAGAAGAAGCTGTAGCGATAGACACGATTCTGAGGCTGATAGTTCTCCCAGATTGCATCAAACAATGTCTTGATCTCGCTTTGGTCAAGATTCAGGATCTGTTCCGTCATGCTAAGTCCTCGACGTCGATAATCTCCTACAAAATTTTCTGTGTAGGTTGCTCCAAGCTGATAGTCAGTTTCGCCTTTCACGAAACGCCATACGAAATAAGGAGCATTGAAGTCGAATACGCCCCAATGGAACACAAGATCCATGTCACTCTTCTTAAGGTCCAGGACTCGTATTGCCGAGTGTCCGAATCGTTCGTAGGCATCTGGTCCTTCAGAACAAGTGACGAGCGAGATTTGAAGCGAATCGGAGAATGCAATCTGAGCCTTGACAGGTAAGGCGACAATATATAATAATATGATATAGAATAGTTTCTTTGCCATGAAGCGGATTGAGTAATTTCGAAATGGAAGTATCACACAAAAAAAGAAGCACCGATGTTTTCCATGGATGCTTCTAATTTGAGTGACTTAAGGTAAATTAAGCCTTTGCAGCTTCGTTAGAAACCTTACGGAATTCCTTCATGAGACCAGCGATCTCAAGAGCAGCCTTACGGGCACGGAGACCAGCAGCCTTGTTGTTCTTTTCAACCTGTGCATCAGCATCCTTCTTGAATGCAGCGTAAAGAGCATCGATTTGTTTAACCAATTCTTCCATAGTAGATTTGTTAAAAGTAAGTGTTTGTTAGTAATTCACTGTGAAATAAAAATTTTTCTACGTTGCAAATATTATTATTTTTATTCAAATTTTTGTATTGTCTTCTTGTTTTTTTTACGTTTTCGCAGTTTTTTTTTACTATTTAGCGTATTTCAGCCGCTTTTTTGCAATTTTAACCGCATTTTCTCAAAGAATAACATATATTTGCGCACAAACTTCGCAACCGAAAATAGAATGCATTACGCTATAATTGCAGCAGGAAACGGCTCTAGACTTGCATCAGAAGGCATATTGCAGCCAAAGCCTTTGGTGAGGATTCAAGGTGTTCCAATGATCGAACGCCTTATGGGAATCTTTGCCAGGAACAACGCTGAATCTATTACAGTTATCGTCAATGAAGACATGACTGAGGTTCAGAAATTCGTGCGAGGTTGGGCTTCTGAAAGCAATCTCAAATCGCTTGGCATTGGCAGGTTTAAGCTTGTGGTAAAAAGCACTCCAAGTTCCATGCACAGTTTCTACGAATTGTCGAAGGCTATCGATGCTCCACATGTTTGTCTCACGACTGTTGATACTATTTTCACGCCGCAAGACTTCTCATTATTTATAAATAGTGCAGAACGGTTGCTTGAAACCGATTTTTTAGGAAAAGCTACAGGAAATAAGTGCGATGGAGTATTTGCAGTGACTCGTTACATCGACGATGAGAAACCTTTGTTTGTCGAAGTCGAAAATCCCCAAGAGCAAAAGTCTCAGATTATCGGATTTCACGATAAAGGCGATTTCCCACTTGTTTCTGGCGGAATCTATGTCTTGAACACCAAAAAGGCGTTCTCTGTTCTGGAAAAATGTATCGAGGAAGGACAAACTCGAATGAGAAATTTTCAAAGAGCTCTCATTAATTCCGGATTGAAGATCGAAGCTCACGTTTTCGACAAGATTATGGATGTGGATCATGCCTCTGATATTCTGAAAGCAGAAAAGTTTCTTTCATCGGAGACGATTGATGAAGCAAATGAGCTTTCAAAAATGCAAAAAAAGCGCGTCTTGCTTGTTTCCAGAGATCCGAAATACTCTCCAAACAATGTAGAAAAGGATTTCAGAATTTTGAAATTGGTTTCGGAGAAAATTGAAGTGGCAAACAAGAATCTGGAAATAGAAATTCTTTCCGAAGATTCCATTTCCGTGAATCTGAACTCCCAATATTCTGTCGTTACTGGAATGGCAAGAAGTACGAATGCGATTCAGACGCTCTCCAATTACATTTCCGGATCGCAAGACAGAATTTTGTCGTATAATATTCAAGGAATAGGAAAGCTTTACGGATCTCGCTATTCTGTTTTCAGGCAACTGAAGAAAAAAGGCGTGAGAATTCCAATTCTTCAAGCCGTTACGACTCCACTTTGGATCAAGAAATTTCATGCGGATAAGGTTCTGGACGACGATGTGACTTTCTGTGATTCGAGCAGAGAAGTTATATTGATGCAGCATGTACATGGAGATTTGATAAAAGTCTATGCTGTAGTCAATAGTAAAAATAAAATCGAGTTCTTACGATGGTTCTATCCGCAGGAAGACGGATATACAAAATTCGGACACGAAGAACATAATGATATTCTCAAATATTGGCCTTTCGAACAGTCTCGTTTGGCGACTATTGCAAAGAAGATAAAGACAACAGTCGGATTGCAATTCTTCGGTTTCGATGCAATTATCGACAAGAATGGCGAGATTTGGGTTATAGATATTAACGATTGGCCAAGTTATTCAAAATATCAAGATGAAGCAGCAGAATCAATTGCGCGAACGATACTTAGCGACATTAAAACACTCTGATACAGAAGAGACAATAGATTTGTGGTTCTATCGTCCTGTGGGCTTTTGTGTGGCACTAATGGGCGAGAAGTTCGGTTGGACGCCGAACGCAATCACTATCTTTGGAATATTTCTTGGAATAGGAGCAGGATTATTGATTTATCCAACTGATCTTCTGCTGAATATCATGGGCGTCGGCTTACTTGTTATGGCAGATGTTTGTGATAGTGCCGACGGACAATTGGCACGAATGACAAAGCAATATTCACGTATTGGACGTATTCTTGATGGAGTTTCTTCTGACATATGGTTTATATCCATCTATGTTTGTATCGCTCTTCGCTATGCTCCAGAATGGGGTTGGAAAATTTGGCTTCTTGCTTCTGCTGCAGGTGGTTGTCATGCTCTTCAGGCTTGTATGTCCGATCATTACCGACAGTTCCATCTGTTCCTTGCAAACGGCATCAATGGCAACGAACTTGATTCTTCGGCAGACATGAAAAAAGAATACGCACAGATTTCTTTTGCAAAAGAACCTATGCGTAAAATCTTTATGTATTTCTATAAGAACTACACCATTCTTCAGGAGACTCTCAATCCGACGATGACATCATTCCGCAGGAAGTTCTGTCAGCATCGAGAATTGCTTATGCCGGAATTCTGTGAGTTTATGCGTCGTCGTACATTCCCATTCATGAAATGGACAAACGTCTTGACTTACAACTGGCGAGCTATCACACTATTCGTTTCAGTGCTTGTCGGTTCTCCTTGGCTTTATCTCGCTGCCGAAGTCACCATTTTCAACATTATATTAATATATATGATGGTAGGCTTCAACAGCCAGTTTGTTTTGGAAGAATGATTTCCTTGATTACAGAACCTTAACGAGTTCAACGTCGAAGATAAGTGCTGCGTATGGAGGAATATCTGCGCCTGCACCATTCTCGCCGTATGCGAGGTTGTAAGGAATATAGAAGCGATACTTAGCGCCTTCCTTCATGAGCTGAACACCTTCTGTCCAACCCTTGATTACCTGACGAAGACCGAAAGTTGCTGTCTCTCCACGACGATAAGAAGAATCGAATACCTTACCATTGATGAGAGTTCCTTCGTAGTGGCATTCTACTGTATTGTCGGCAGTTGGTTGCTTGCCTGTACCTTCCTTCAATACCTCATACTGCAAACCGCTTGCTGTTACAGTAACGCCAGCTTTCTTTGCATTCTCTGCCAGGAATTTCTCACCTTCTTCTTTAGCTGCCTTTCCTGCTTCTGCAGCAGCAGCGCGCTGTTTTGCTTCGAGATCGGCGAAGAAAGTGTTCAAAACCTGCTGAGCTTCAGCCAAAGATACTTTAGGCTGATTTCCATCGAGCATATCCTTTACAGAAGCAGCGAAATCGTCAACATTCAATACACCGCTGAGACCCATCTGCTTGAGTTGCTGGCCAATGTTGAGGCCAAGAGCATAACTTACTTTATCCATGATTTTATTAAATTTTTCTTTGTTCCTTTCTGTTGCTTTTATTTTTGTCGCGCAAATTTACTGTTTTTTCCTGAAATAATTACTTTTTGTCTAAAAAAAGAATCAAATGAAGCTGAATAGCCATGCTGTTGTTTTGAAAACGATGTATAAAAGTGCGAAGATAAGTATTATACATAATGCACAAAGTCCTATAAATGTGTTGGATTGCCTCTCGACTTTGATTATTATTTCTCTGTTTCCAGCAACATATCCATCGATGAGTTCCTGACTTCGTACATAGGAATGATTGAAGAAATCAAGAATATCTCCTATGAAGAAAGGGATGATGCCTATAAGTGTGTCTCGCAGATAATTGTATATTATGGCAAAAGTCAAGGCGTTGGATCTGACTTTGGTCTTACTCACATAAACGTACACTAATACACAGAAGATTCCAATGAAACTGTCGAGACCAGGAATCAATCCGAGTATTGGATCAAGAAGACATCTGTCCATTACAAATGTAATCCTCTTTGTAAGGGCGTAGCTGCGAGAACTTGTTATGTCTGCTTTTTTCATGATTGATATCTGATTGGTTCTGAAAGTTCTTGTTCTTTCCGGATTTTTTTGCAAAAATAAATATTTTCTGTCATTTTTTGGTATATTTGAATTAAGAATGTGAAAAGATTGCTATATTTGCGAAAATTTCCTAATATTTTACAAAATGAAACATCTTAAATCGTTAGTAACTTGTGCTATGGCAGCATTATTGGGCACAGCTCTTGTTTCGTGTACATCACAACCAAAAGCAGAGCGTTACCTCTATCTTTGTATCGGACAGTCTAATATGGTAGGTAAAGGAATCGTAGCTCCAGAAGATACTATTCCAGAACCTCGTTTCCTCAGTCTTTCGGCAACTAATGCTGATGACGGACGAAAAGTTGGAGAGTGGCGTTTGGCTCAATCGGCAAACTGTCGTCCAGGCGAACATTATCCACTTCAGGTTTCTCCAACTGACTATTTTGGTCGCACTATGGTTGAATATCTTCCTGAAAATGTAACAGTAGGTATTATTCAGGTTGGTGTCGATGGTTGTCCATTGCGTTTGTTCGAACGTAACAATCAGTTTGCCGATTCTATTCATCCAGATTGGATGGAAGGTCAGATTGCATCTTATGACCATAACCCAAGAGAGCGACTCATTGCCCTTGCAAAGCAGGCAATTGAAGAAGGTTGGAACGTTAAAGGTCTTCTCGTTCATCAAGGCGAGACAGATGCATATTCTGAGTATTGGCCAAAAGAACTCGGAAAGATCTATAATGAGATTCGTGAAGATCTGAATATCACAGGCGAAGATTTCCCTATTCTCGTGGGCGAAGCAATCGGAATCGATCAGAATGGCGTTTGTGCGCATGCAAATCCAACTCTTGATAGTGTACATGAATTCTTGCCAAATGCATATACTATTTCTTCTTATGCTTGTGAGGCTTCTGAAGATAATTTGCATTTCTCGGCAGCTGGCTATCGTAAGTTAGGTCGTCGTTATGCAGTTAAGATGCTTCAGTTGATGGGTTATGATTTGCCAACAGATGCTGACGCAAAACTTCAGACAGAACTTGGCGATCCTTCTGATGCTTTCCATGTAGATGCAGTGTTGGTTCCTTCTGACAAGAAGATCAAGATTGCTTCTTTGGAACCTATCTCTTCTGTTGACTTGGTAAGTTACAGCGGAGCAACTCTTGAAACAGTTACTTTTGACAATCAGAAAGTGGTTGAGGTTGATATTGCTCAATACGAAAACGAAGATCGTATCGTATTGAATATCCATAGTGCTAATGGTAGCGTTGTTAACCGTCAGATTGACAAATAAGCGGATTTATTATTTGGATATGAAAAAGCCCGGGCAATTTGCCTGGGCTTTATGTTTCTTATTCTTTTATATATTCGTCGATCTTTTCAATCACATGTTTCATCTTGGGAGCAAAATCTTCAGAACTGCTGATTGCGTTAATGCGAGGATGAATGCTCCAAGCATCAAATACTTTCTGGTCAAGCATACATGCAAGTTTTAATCCTTCTTCGTCAGCTTTCTCATAACGCTGTGCATTGTTGGCAGTAGTGTAATGTTTTTCTGCTCCACGAGCTGCTGTCGAAAGATGTATGACACCATCATAACGCTTCACAATATCTTCTTCGGTAATATTGCAGGAATCAAGTAACTCAAGCCACATTTTACGGTCAATGTATGCCGAAATATCCATAATTGCTCGGTCACATATTAAGATACAAGGCTCTGACAGTGTTTCGGCAAGGCGCATGATCTTATTTTCGAGTGCGATCTGCATTTCGAGAATCACTTTCTCTCCCTCGTAATAAAACGCCTTATTATTGGTCATGTAGTCCCAACCTGCACCTGTAATCATTGTTGGAACTTCTGGAACGGAAAGAACTTTATAGCCAAGTTGGGTGAAATGGTCATTGATGCATGCTAAAGCAGTAGTTTTACCTGCACAAGGACCGCCTGTCAATACGATTTTATGGATGCGTTTCATTGATGTTTATTTAGAAAAGAGTAGGCTGGTCGACGAACAGATACTGAATGATCTTCGTACAAGCATCTCTTAAAGCCTTGCTTGCCATAGCAAGATTGGCACGGAATTCTTCGATGGTCTTATTACCTCCGTCGCAAAGATCTGTTACACTCTTGACACAGATAAGTGGAGTCTTGTAAATAGAAGCAACAAATGCAACAGCACCAGCCTCCATATCCTTCAGCATACCACCTTCGCGCTTTATGATCTCATAGTCTTCCTTGAGCATATCCAAAGAACTACCTGTTGTACATTTGCCAAGTTTCAGACCTAGATCGTTTGCCATCTGGTGCGCATCAAAAGTCGGATAGTTGCCAAGACTTTGTATTGCTAGTTCATCGCCATCGATTCGTCTGTCATGGAACATAACCGGTCCGTCGCTGAGATAGACATCACCGATTTCCGAACCATTTGCTTTGAATGCCCCACAAGTTCCAGCATTGATAATCATATCAGGATGAAGCATGTTGATAGCAAGTGTTGTTGCAAAAGTAGCAGCTTCGCAACCTACAAGATCAACACCACGCTGACGTCCCAGAGTCACAATGTTCAACTCTTTTCCTGCTATGATACCTTGATACAATTCAGTAGGAACCTCTCCGAAGAAACCTTCGATGTTCTGTAGTCCGTAACGATCGATAAGAGGCTGTGCTTCGGCTTGCATTGCCATGATGAAACAAATCTTTTGCATATTCTTGACTTTTATTGATGCTCCAAAGATAACGATTATTTTCTTTTATGCAAATATTTGTCTGTGAATTATACAAATAATACAGAAAAAATCATTTGTGATTCAAAATATGCCTCTGTGTGTACAAAAGATACCCGGAAAGCATAGCTCCAAGAACATCAGAAACTGTACATCCGGCAAAGACTCCGAATAATCCATTATAACCAAATCCTTCAAAAATAGGTGGGATGATATAAATCAATGGAGTGAGGAAAAGAACCTGACGGGAAAGAGAAGTCACGATAGCAATCCACGGTTTGTCGATACTTTGGAAGAACTGCGAGTTTGTGATTGTATATCCGATGAGTGGGGACATTATCAACATTAATCGCATTGCAGGTTCGCAAAGGTCAAGCAACTCCGGTTCTTTGGTAAAAGCCATTGCAAGATATCGTGGAATGAAAATGACAAGAAGACTTCCGACGACACCAATTGCAATATTGTATTTCATAGCTAAGCCATATACTTCACGTAGGCGCTCAAATTTTCCTGCACCATAATTGAAGCCGGCAATTGGCTGCATGCCTTGGCAAATACCAATGACAAGCATTATTACAAGAGGTGCAAAGGAATTACAGATTCCACTCGCAGCAACTGCATTGTCTCCTCCATAAAAGAGTAATTGATTATTGAGTAATGCCACGACTGCAGATCCTGCCACATTCATGGAGAAAGGACTTATTCCGATTGCAAGAATGTTACGGACAATACGAAGCTTTGGTTGCCAACATGTGCGACGGAAACGTATGAACGACTTCTTGCTCACAAAATGAGATATCGACATGCATGCAGAAATGAACATGGAAATAGTAGTTGCCCATGCTGCTCCAGCAATGCCCCAATCAAGACCATAGATAAAAATAGCATCAAGACCAATGTTCAGTATTGCTCCGATTACCATAATCCACATCGACTTCTGCGCATAGCCGGAAGAGCGAATCAATCCGGATAGATTGAACGAGAGCGTGGTAAAGAACATACCAGGCATTACGATGTTCATGTATTCTTTTGCATAGGCAATGGTTTCAGCCGAAGCTCCGAACATGCTGAGAATCTCGTCGTTGAAGATATACCATGTCGGTACAAATATCGCACCAAAGAAAAGCGAGAGGAATACCGTATTGCCTAAAATACTTTCTGCCCAACGTATGTCTTTCTTGCCTAAGACGATACTCATTCGCGCTCCTGCACCAGCTCCGACGAGCGAACCAAAAGCGTGTATGATATTCATCACAGGCATTGTAACCGTCAGTCCGGCAATAGCAAGTGCACCGACACATTGCCCGAGAAACATTCGGTCGCATATATTATAAACCGAGGCAATGATCTGTGTGATGATAGCAGGTAATGCATATTGCCAAAGTAACGATGCTATAGGCTTACTTTCAAATTCTTTTGTATGATCTGTCATAGTTTCTTCACAGGAGTGCAACAACTCCACTAATACCTATATAAATAAACACAATGTGGCGAATCAAGTTGAGTGACATGTATTTGAACACTTTACTTCCGACATATGTGCCCAGCAATACAGCAGGTGCGCCCCATAACCAAGCGGTACATACTTCAGGAGTCACAAATCCGACTTTCGCACGATATATTGTCATTGCAAGATTTCCAAATGCAAAATATGCTTGGGCCAGTGCAATGTATTCTTCCTTGCGTTTGGCAACCTCGATGAAATAAAGAACTGCCGGTGGTCCTTGCATTGCAAAGAAGCCGCCCATGAAACCCGATAGGGTGCCAAGGGATGTTTGTGTCGCAAGATTCGGTTTGATGTGTATCTTGTCTGAAAAGAACCAGAAATAGAACGCAGATATAATTAGTGTTACGCCAAGGATCTTCTCAAGAATATTCTGGTCAAGGTAAACGACAACCTTAATTGCTATCATGCTTGTGATAACAAACACAATGAACAATGGTATCAGATATTTCCATGAGATATACTTCCAATAGTGATAAACAAGAATAAAGGAAGTGATCATGGCAAGTGATCCGGAAAGAGTCGTCGCTTCTCCGTAGGATGGCATGATGTATGGAAGCATCGTCATCACAAAGATGCCGAAACCGAAGCCGATGGTGCGCTGTATGAGTGCGCCCACAAAGGCTAATGCCATTAACCAGAGAATTGTCGCCATTGTCATAATAAATGCAAATATAGCTATTTTAAAAGCAATCTATCAGTTTAGTTGAGGTTAATTAAAACAAAATGGAAGAAATATCATCTTATTGTCGAATTTGACAAATGGAAATGATATCTCTTCCACAGACTTATTTATGTAGCTTGAAGCAAGTCTTTATTTAGCCATCTTATAGATGTTTACCATATCTTCACGTTCAAGTTTCATGAGTTCACCTACAGTACGAGCACCAAACTCACAACACTTGTCGGCCATGATTTCGATCTCTTCGTCAGTGATTTCACGACCGATCAAATCGTGGATGTTTGTTGGCATACCGATAGAGCGGAAGAATGCTTCACATGCTTCAATACCAGCTTCAGCTGTCTCTTCTACAGATTTGAAGTTCTGTGTTACACCCATTACATTTACTGCAAACTGTGCAAAACGAGTAATGTTTACAGGACAAGTGTAACGAGCCCAGCTACCCCACATTGCAGCCAAACCAGCACCGTGAGAAACATCGAACATTCCTGAGAGTTCGTGCTCAAGGTTATGAGTCGCCCAATCGCCAATCGAACCACAACCAGTCAAGTCGTTGTGCGCCAAGCTTCCTGCCCACATGATCTGAGCGCGAGCATTGTAGTCATATGGATTTTCCATTACCTTATGTGCATTCAACATAATATCACGTAGCAAGGCCTCTGCAATTGCTGTTGTAACAGTCATTTCATCTTCAACAGAGAAGTAACGTTCGAATGTGTGCATCATCATATCTGTGATACCACAAGCTGTCTGCCATGCAGGAAGAGTGAATGTGCGCTCTGGGTTCATGATTGCGAACTTGCAACGGAACTCATCTACGCAATAGTCTTTCTTGAGTGCACCTTCGTCGTTAGTGATTACACAACCGTTACTCATCTCGCTGCCAGCAGCAGGGATTGTCAATACACATGCAACAGGAAGATACTTTTTGGCCATTGCCTTGTGTGTGAAGAGATCCCAAACGTCGCCGTCATAGAACATACCAGAACTGATTGCCTTTGCCGAGTCGATTACCGAACCACCACCTACTGCGAGGAGGAAGTCGATACCTTCTGCACGACAGATCTCGATACCCTTACGAACGAGCGATACACGAGGATTTGGCACAACACCGCCGAGTTCAACATATTGCACGCCAGCTTCTTCTAATGAGATCTTTACGCTCTCAAGAAGACCTGAGCGGATTGCGCTTTGACCACCATAATGAAGAAGAACCTTTGTGCCGCCATATTGCTTAACTAAACCACCAGTTTTGCTTTCCGAATCTTTGCCGAATACAACTTGTGTAGGGGCATAATAATTAAAATCGATCATGATTGTAATGTTTTGTGACGTTTGTATATTATATTGTTTTACTAAATCTCGGTATTATTGGAAATTCTTCAACCAGAGTTCAAGACCAGTTGTCCACTGTGGTTTGTACGGAATATCAAGAATACCCCATCCGTGATTGCCTGTAGGGAAGATCATCAGCTGGTTACCCTTCACTCCGGCATCCATCAAAGCATTGAAATAAAGAATGCTATTGATTGGAGGAACAAGAGCGTCGTCAGCAGAAAGAATGATGAAAGCAGGGCTTGTTGTTGGCTTTACCTGCTTCTGATTGCTGAAGAGATCTGTCAATTCCTGATCTGCATCACGTCCGATGAGGAATTCTCTTGACCCTGCATGTGTGATTGCTGGATCCATGCTGATTACAGGATAGAAAAGAATCTGGAATGCAGGACGGGTCTCTTCGCATGTGTAGTGTGTTGCGAGTGTTGAGGCAAGATGTCCGCCGGCAGATGTTCCCATGATACCAATCTTGTTGACATCAATTCCCAGTTCGTCAGCTTTGCTTCGTATGATCTTTACAGCTTGTTCAACATCGGAAAGTGGGGCATAGGTATGTCCACAAGGCATACGGTAACTTGCTACACAGAATGTATAACCTCTTTCTACAAACCAGTCCGCCATCAAGTGACCTTCATGACTGTCTGACAACATAAAGTATCCGCCACCTGGACATTCTACGACACAGACACCATTCGGGTTCTCTGCTTTGTAGATTGTTACTTTTGGAATGGAATAATCCCCGAATCTGTTCTCTGGCATTTCGTATGCATCTGGCACTCCTTCTGGATAGAGAAGAATCGTTTCACCTTTTGCAGCAGGCCCTTTTGGCATCTGGAATTGTCCAGGCTGAGCAAGCATAGAGACTGTGATTGTCATCAATATTGCGATAAGAATACTTCTAAGCGTTTTCATTTTCAGTATTATTGTTCTATTCTTTTTTCTATGCTGCAAATATAATAAAAAAATAGAAAACCAATAGAGTATTTCCTATAAACAATATTGTAATTGTTAATTTTATCGAAATTGCCGTCACTTTTCTTTTATTTCTTTTGCTAAAGAAGTAAAAAGAAGATATATTTGCACAGTCGAAAGACTAAATCAAGTGTTGCAAACTTATATCAAAAAATAACATTTTAAATTTAAATTACTATGAACAAGTATTCAGGAACACAGACAGAAAAAAATCTTGAAGCAGCTTTCGCTGGTGAAAGTCAGGCACGTAACAAATATACTTATTTTGCTTCTAAGGCAAAGAAGGAAGGTTTTGAACAAATTGCTGCAATCTTCCAGCATACAGCAGACAATGAAAAGGAACATGCGAAGATGTGGTTCAAGGAACTTGCAGGTATTGGTTCAACTGCAGAAAACCTTGCAGCAGCTGCTGATGGCGAAAACTTCGAGTGGACAGATATGTACGAAGGTTTTGCAAAGACTGCCGAAGCTGAAGGTTTCGCAGAACTCGCTGAGAAGTTCCGTCTCGTAGCAGCTATCGAAAAGTGTCACGAAGAGCGTTATCGCGCACTTCTTAGCAATATCGAGGCTCAGGAAGTATTCAAGAAGAGCGAAGTTAAGGTTTGGGAATGCCGTAATTGTGGTCACATCGTAGTAGGTACAGAGGCTCCAGAAATCTGTCCAACTTGTGCTCATCCACAGGCATACTTCGAGGTACGCGCTGAAAACTATTAATTTCCTCTCTTTTGGTATATTAATACTGATAATTCCTATACATTATTAAATGTATTTAGAGGCATCATCTTCGTGATGGTGCCTCTTTTATTTATGTACAAACCAATTATCTATCTGCTGTTGCAGATATAATTCAGTCCTTGACTCATATAGAAGTCAAACTTATGATCGCTTGAAATAAGAGGAAGTCTTTCGGTAATGGCGTGAGCAATTATTATGTGGTCACTGGGATCATTATGGCCTTGAGCTTCATTTATGGTAAGACGAGCATAAGTGTGGATATGTTCTTCGTGAATCGGGAGGATGCCAATATTCAGTTCATCTTTAATGTAGGATATTATATCATCCTCCTTTTTCCAAAGTTTTCGTCCAAAACCTTTTCGTCGAAATGCAATGATTAATTCTCTAATCGTTTCCATACTGACATAAAGTTGGTTGTCATAGTCGTCAAGCATTGAAGAAACGTCTCTACTCAATTCTTGAGTTTGATTTACCATGAGAGCAACGATACAGGTATCTAATAATAGTCTCATAGGAATAAGGATTTATCGTAAATTTCAACCATTCCTCTTAGCATTCTCATTGCTTTACCTGTCTTACTCATGGGCTTGCCATGCTCCTTCTCGTATGCGGCGATTTCCTTTTCAGCCGCTTCAATTACTTCCAGGCTTTGTCCGAGTTCCAAAGCTCTTTCTCTGGTGCACATAGTGAATTTTGTTTTATTGTTAATACTTTTATTATGTAACACAGTGTAATATGATTATACATATTGCGCTGCAAAGGTAAGAATAGTTTTTAACACATCCAAATTTTATGAGTTATATTTTACAACTGAAATAATAATTGAGGTAAGACAATTTGTTGTTCATAATGCTAATCAGACATTAATTTACATTAAATAAAAAATGGGATTGTAACTATGTTGCAGTCCCATTTTCTCCTTATTTTTATTATTGTTGTATGTTTATTGCAGCGCATCAACTTCTTCAATAGACATGCCAAGAGCAGAAGCAATGATCTCTAAAGAAACTCCTTGCTTCTTAAGAGCTATTGCATTCTTTATTGTCGCTTCAGCGATGCCTTCAGCTCTACCTTTGGCTTCACCTTCCATAAGTCCCTTCTTGGTTGCCCAACTCATCTGGGCGTAATGATCTCTGTACTGCTTCAGTTCGTAGTCATATCGAGCCTGTTCTGCAGGTGTCATGTTGGCATACTCAGCAACTGTGGCAAGTCGCTTGAATATTGGCATCTCGTCCTGAAAAGCTAATGGTTTCGTCATATTCTCCATATTGTACAAATTATATACCCACTTGTCTATTCTCGTCTTACTGTCAGCTTCCGTTTTCCCTTTGAAGCATGGAAGCTCGATAGTATAGATTCTAACTTTGTCATTGAACAATTCTCCTGTTTCTTCAACTCTGAATCTTACAGTTCGTTTTACCTGAGGTTTCAGATTCCCAAGATGAAAATTAATGAAGAAGACTCCATAGACAGGATGCAGCTCATAATCCCAAGGTATGGTA